>NZ_VAHJ01000002.1:0-924611 GCF_006386585.1 Pseudomonas sp. Hp2 | reverse complement strand
CAGGACCTGTTCATCGCGCACATCGGCGGCATGGACGCGTTCGCGCGCGGGCTGGAGGTGGCGCACGCGCTGCTGACGGCCTCGCCGTGGGAGCAGTGGCGCCAGCAGCGCTATGCCAGTTTCGACAGCGGCGCGGGCAAGGACTTCGTGGACGGCAAGCTGGACCTGGCGGCGCTGGCGGGCCTGGCCGCCCAGCACGGCGAGCCGAAGCAGACCAGCGGCCGCCAGGAGGCCTACGAGAACCTGCTCAACCAGTACCTGTTGCGCTGACCGCGTACGGCCGGTGGTCGCGGTGACCGCCGGCAGGCGGTAGAGTCGGCGCGGCCGCCGCGCTGGCGAGGGCCGGCACCGGGCGATACGGTGCCGGCAGGCCGGCGGCCACGATCATGCGAGGGGCACCGGCACGCCGGTGCGGTCAATCGAACACAACCCGGGGAGAACCACCGGAATGAGCACCACCACCACGGCTGCGAATCCAGCCGCCGCGCACGCCGCGGAGAACACCCGTTTCATCATCCTGATCAGCTGCGTCGCCACGATCGGCGGCTTCCTGTTCGGCTTCGACAGCGGCGTCATCAACGGCACGGTCGACGGTCTCAAGCAGACCTTCCATTCCAGCTCGGCCGGGATCGGCTTCGAGGTCGCCTCGATGCTGCTCGGTTGCGCGATCGGCGCGTTCTTCGCCGGCCGCCTAGCCGACCGCTGGGGCCGCCGCGCGGTGCTGATCATCGCCGCGGTGCTGTTCCTGCTCTCGGCGCTGGGCGCGGGGGCCTCGCACAGCTCTGCGTTCTTCATCTTCTCGCGGGTGATGGGCGGCTTCGCGGTCGGCGCGGCCAGCGTGATGTCGCCGGCCTACATCGCCGAGGTCGCTTCGGCGCGCTACCGCGGCCGGCTGGCGACGGTGCAGCAGATCGCGATCATCAGCGGCCTGTTCTGCGCGTTCCTGTCCAACTACCTGCTGGCCAAGGCGGCCGGCGCGTCCACGCAGCACCTGTGGTTCGGGCAGGAGGCCTGGCGCTGGATGTTCTGGATGCAGGCGATCCCGTCCGCCATCTTCCTGATCCTGCTGCTGACGATCCCGGAAAGCCCTCGCTATCTGGTGGTGAAGAAGCGCAAGGAAGAGGCCCTGGCGGTGCTGACGCGCCTGTACGGCGCCTCCGAGGCGCAGGCCAAGCTGGGCGAGATCGATGCATCGCTGTCGGAGGACCACCACCGGCCGAGCCTGTCGGACCTGATCAACAAGGCGACCGGCAAGATCCGCCCGATCGTCTGGATCGGCATCGGCCTGGCGGTGTTCCAGCAGCTGGTCGGCATCAACGTGGTGTTCTACTACGGCGCGGTGCTGTGGCAGGCGGTCGGCTTCTCGGAGAACGACGCGCTGCTGATCAACGTGCTCTCCGGCGGCCTGAGCATCGGCGCCTGCCTGGTGACGGTGGTGCTGATCGACAAGATCGGCCGCAAGCCGTTGCTGTGGGTCGGCTCGGCGGGCATGGCGGTCACGCTGGCGCTGGTCACCTACGCCTTCGCCAGCGCATCGCTGGATGCGAACGGCAAGCTGGCGATGTCCGACTCGATGGGCCTGCTGGCGCTGGTCGCGGCCAATGCCTACGTGGTGTTCTTCAACATGTCCTGGGGCCCGGTGATGTGGGTGATGCTGGGCGAGATGTTCCCGAACCAGATCCGCGGCTCGGGCCTGGCGGTGGCCGGCGCGGCGCAGTGGACCTCCAACTTCGCGATCACCGTGACCTTCCCGATCCTGCTCGGCAGCATCGGCCTGGCGGGGGCCTACGGGATCTACACCGTGGCGGCCTTCCTGTCGGTGTTCTTCGTGCTCAAGTGGGTCTACGAGACCAAGGGCAAGGAACTGGAGCAGATGGAGGGCTGAGCCCTGCTGCCGCCCCTTTCCCGCCAGGGGAGAGGGGTAAGGCATGCACGCCATGGCGCGCATGCCCCCGGGCGCCCACGCCGCCGGCGTGGGCCGGGACGGGGAGGAGCAGGGTGCTTCCCCCCGCCTCACCCGGGGGGGAGGGAAAAACAAAAAGCCCCGCATTGGCGGGGCTTTTTCGTTCTCGCATCCGACGTGGCGCTCCCTAGGGGACTCGAACCCCTGTTTTAGCCTTGAGAGGGCCACGTCCTAACCACTAGACGAAGGGAGCGTTTTGTTACGTCGATGTGAGCGCGCTAGTATAGTGGGCTCGAATCCGTTCGGCAACATCCTGCACCACTTTGGGAAGCGCCACCATCGAACCTTCAGTTACATCTCCGTTCACCCTGCGGGTGATTCCGCGCGAGCAGCACGTCATCTCGCGCAAGGACATCAGTCCCAACGCACTGCGGGTGCTGTACCGCCTGCGCGAGGCGGGCTTCGGCGCCTTCCTCGTCGGCGGCGCGGTCCGCGACCTGCTGGTCGGCGGGCATCCCAAGGATTTCGACGTCGCCACCGATGCCACGCCGGAGGAGGTCAAGAGCCTGTTCCGCAATTGCCGCCTGATCGGCCGCCGCTTCCGCCTGGCGCACGTGGTGTTCGGCCGCGAGATCATCGAGGTGGCCACGTTCCGCGCCAACAGCGACGACGGCAGCGGCGACCGCGAGGTCGAAAACGGCCGGCTGGTGCGCGACAACGTCTACGGCACGATCGAGGAGGACGCGATCCGCCGCGACTTCACCTGCAACGCCCTGTACTACGCGATCGAGGACTTCTCGGTGCGCGACTACGTGGGCGGGTTCGACGACGTGCAGGCGCGGGTGATGCGCCTGATCGGCGATCCCGAGCAGCGCTACCGCGAGGACCCGGTACGCATGCTGCGCGCGGTGCGCCTGGCGGCCAAGCTCGGCTTCGAGATCGAGCCGGCCACGGCCGGGCCGATCCCGCGCCTGGCCGGGTTGCTGGCCGACGCCGCGCCGGCGCGGTTGTTCGAGGAAGTGCTCAAGCTGTTCCTGTCCGGCCACGGCGTGGCCAGCTTCGAAGGGCTGGAGCGGCACGGGTTGCTCGACGCGCTGTTCCCCGAGAGCGCCGCGGCGCTGCGCTCCAACCGCAGCGGCGCGTTGCGCCGGATGCTGATCGCGGGCCTGGGCAATACCGACCAGCGGGTCGCGAACGACGAGCCGGTCTCGCCGGCATTCCTGTTCGCGCTGCTGCTGTGGCCGGCGTTCTGCCGGACCCTGGCGATGCTGCAGGCCCAGGGCGTGCCGGTGGAGGAGGCGCAGCGGCGCGCCGCCGACCGCGTCACCCTGCACGAGATCGAGCGGGTCGCGCTGCCACGGCGCTTCTCGTTGCCGATGCAGGAGATCTGGCTGCTGCAGACCCGCTTCTCCTCGCGGCAGCGCAAGCGCGTGTTCCGCACGCTGGCGCACCCGCGCTTCCGCGCGGCGTTCGACTTCCTGGCGCTGCGCCAGATCGCCTCGCCCGACCATGCCGCCGATGTCGAGTTCTGGCGCGAGGCGCAGCAGCAGTCCGGGCAGGAGCTGGTCTCGGCGATCGAGTCGGCGCAGGTCGAACTCGGCGACGACGCGCCGGCCCCGCACAAGCGCCGCCGCCGGCGCCGGCGCGCCACCGGCTCCAGCCCGGAGTAACGGGCTTGGTAAAGGCCTGTATCGGTCTGGGAGCCAACCTGGGCGATGCGCCGGCGGCCGTCCGGCAGGCGCTGGCGGCGCTGGCGGACCTGCCGCGGACCCGCCTGGTGGCGGCATCGCGGCTGTACCGCACGCCGGCATGGGGCCGCGAGGACCAGCCGGATTTCATCAACGCCGCCGCACTGGTCGAGACCGGCCTGGCAGCCGAGCCGCTGCTGGACGCGCTGCTCGGGATCGAGCGGCGCTTCGGCCGGATCCGCCTGCCGGGCGAGCGCTGGGGGCCGCGCACGCTGGACCTGGACCTGTTGCTCTATGGCGAACGGCGCATCGGGCTGCCGCGCCTGCAGGTGCCGCACCCGCACCTGCACGAGCGTGCGTTCGCGCTGGTGCCGCTGGCCGAGGTCGCCCCGGAGGCGATGATCCCGGGCCATGGAACGGTGAAGTCCGTACTCGCCGGTATCGATGCCTGCGGGATCGAGCCGATTGGGTAGATAATGCTGGGCTTATCACCCCACGTAATGAGTTCATGAGCAGCCACGCCGATAGCAAGCCCTGGACCGTTCCCGCCCTGGCCGAGGCCAAGCGGGAAGGTCGCAAGCTGGTGATGTTGACCGCCTACGACGCCGGGTTCGCGCGTACCTTCGAGGCCAACGGCGTCGACCTGATCCTGATCGGCGATTCGCTCGGCATGGTGGTGCAGGGCCACGATTCGACCCTGCCGGTGACCGTGCGCGACATGGTCTACCACACCTCGGCGGTCGCGCGCGTGCTGCAGCGGGCGCTGCTGGTGGCCGACCTGCCGTTCGGTGCGGACGCCACCCCGGAACGCGCCTTCGACGCCTCGATGCAGCTGCTGCAGGCCGGCGCGGAGATGGTCAAGATCGAAGGCGCCGGCTTCAAGCTGGACGTGATCCGCCACCTGGTCGAGCGCGAGATCCCGGTCTGCTCGCACCTGGGCCTGACCCCGCAGTCGGTGCTGCGCCTGGGCGGGTTCAAGGTGCAGGGGCGCGGCGACGCCGCGCAACGGCTGGTCGAGGATGCCAGGGCCGTGGTCGAGGCGGGCGCCTCGCTGCTGGTGCTGGAATGCGTGCCGAGCCCGCTCGCCGCGCAGATCACCGCCGAGGTGGCCGCCCCGACCATCGGCATCGGTGCCGGCCCCGGCTGCGACGGCCAGGTGCTGGTGATGCACGACTTCCTCGGCCTGGACAGCGGCCACCGCCGGCCCAAGTTCGTCAAGGACTTCCTGGCCGAGGGCGGTTCGGTCGCGGGCGCGGTCCGCGCGTATGCGGAAGCCGTCCGCGACGGCAGTTTCCCCGACGAAGAGCACGCCTACGCCGCATGATCGAGACCGTCAAAGAACTGGCCCGGCTGCGCGCGATCGTCGCCGGGTGGAAGCGCGAGGGCCTGCGCGTGGCGCTGGTGCCGACCATGGGCAACCTGCATGCCGGCCACTTCTCGCTGGTGATGCTGGCGCGGCAGTATGCCGACCGCGTGGTGTCGAGCGTGTTCGTGAATCCGACCCAGTTCGGCCCGAACGAGGACTTCTCGCGCTATCCGCGCACGCCGGAGGCCGACATGCGCGGCCTGGAGGACGCCGGTTGCGACGTGCTCTGGCTGCCGAGCGTGGAGACGATGTACCCGCTCGGCACCGAGCTGGCGATGCGGATGCGGGCGCCGGGCATCAGCGAGGTGCTGGAGGGCGCGCACCGCCCCGGCCACTTCGATGGCGTGTGCACGGTGGTGGCGCGCCTGTTCAACCAGGCCCAGCCGGACGTCGCCGCGTTCGGCAAGAAGGACTACCAGCAACTGGCGGTGATCCGGCAGATGGTGGCCGACCTGGCGTTCCCGATCGAACTGCTGGCCGGCAGCATCGTGCGCGAGCAGGACGGCCTGGCGATGAGTTCCCGCAACCAGTACCTGTCGGCGGAGGAGCGCCCGCGTGCCGCGCTGATCCGCAAGGTGCTGCTGGGCATGCGCGAGGCCTGCGAGGCGGGGACGCCGCGCGCGCAGGTCGAGGCGGCGGCGGCGGAGCGGCTCGCCGGAGGCGGTTTCGCGGTGGACTACGCGGTGGTTCGCACGCCGGAGCTGGCCGAGCCGGAGGATGGCCACGACGGCCCGCGCGTGGCGCTGGTCGCGGCCAAGCTGGGGCGCACCCGGTTGATCGACAACCTGGAGTTCTGAGGCCGGCTCCCTGGAGAGCCGGCTTCGGCGGAACCGCCGCTGCGGGAGGGGCTCCGGTCCCGAGGCTTTGCCGGTCCTCTGTCGGGATTGAAGTCCCCACCACGAACAAACAGGCATCCTGCAAGCGTTCGATCGCTCGACGGCCCGACCCGGGCGAGTTCGCTTTCCCAAGTCCCGGGTCCCGGGTCCCGGGTCCCGGGTGTAAACTCAATCCTTTCTTTACGCCGTCCCCCGTCATGCAACTGTCCCTGCTGAAAGCCAAGATCCATCGCGCCACCGTCACCCATTCGGAGCTCAACTACGAGGGCTCGATCGCCATCGACGGCCTGCTGCTGGAGGCCACCGGCATCCGCGAGTTCGAGCAAGTCCACATCTGGGACGTGACCAACGGTTCGCGCTTCACCACCTATGCGATCCGCGCGGAGGAAGGCAGCGGCGTGATCTCGCTCAACGGCGGCGCGGCGCGCCACGTGCAGGTCGGCGATCTCGTGATCATCGCCGCGTTCGCGAGCATGACCGAGGCGGAGGCCAACGCCTTCAAGCCGAACCTGGTCTACGTCGACGGCGCCAACAAGATCACCCACACCAACCACACGATCCCCACACAGGCCGCATGACCCAGAACAACGGATTCGATTCGCTGCACTCCCACGCCCAGCGCCTGCGTGGCGCTGCCATCCCCGCGCTGCTGGCCGCCGAGCCCGACCGGCCGGAGCAGTACGCAAGGCGGGTCGGTCCGTTGTATTTCAACTTCGCGCGGCAGAAGTACGACCGCGCGGCGCTGGACGCGCTGCTGGCGCTGGCGGCCGAGCGCGACGTGGCCGGCGCGTTCCGGCGCCTGTTCCGCGGCGAGCAGGTCAACGTCACCGAGCAGCGCGCGGCGCTGCACACCGCATTGCGCGGCGACCTGACCGGCGCGCCGGTCGCGGCGGAGGCCTATGCCACGGCCGCCGGCGTGCGCCAGCGCATGAAGGGGCTGATCGAAGCGCTGGAGAAGAGCGGCGTTACCGACGTCGTCAGCGTCGGCATCGGCGGTTCGGACCTCGGCCCGCGCCTGGTCGCCGATGCCCTGCGCCCGGTCGCGGGCGCGCGCTTCCGCGTGCACTTCGTCTCCAACGTCGACGGCGCGGCGATGCAGCGCACGCTGGCGACGCTGGACCCGGCGACCACCGCCGGCATCCTGATCTCCAAGACCTTCGGCACCCAGGAAACGCTGCTCAACGGCGCGATCCTGCACCAGTGGCTGGGCGGCAGCGAGCGCCTGTACGCGGTCAGCGCCAATCCCGAGCGCGCCGCCAAGGCCTTCGACATCGCGCCGGGCCACGTGCTGCCGATGTGGGACTGGGTCGGCGGCCGCTATTCGCTGTGGTCGGCGGTCGGTTTCCCGATCGCGCTGGCGATCGGGTTCGAGCGCTTCGAACAGCTGCTGGCCGGCGCGGCCGAGTTCGACCGGCACGCGCTGGAGACGCCGCTGGCCGACAACGTCGCGGTGCTGCACGGCCTGACCGCCGTATGGAACCGCAACCTGCTCGGCAGCGCCACGCACGCGGTGATGACCTACGACCAGCGCCTGGCGCTGCTGCCGGCCTACCTGCAGCAGCTGGTGATGGAAAGCCTGGGCAAGCGCGTCAAGCTCGACGGCTCGCCGGTCGACAGCGACACGGTGTCGGTATGGTGGGGCGGCGCGGGCACCGACGTGCAGCACAGCTTCTTCCAGGCCCTGCACCAGGGCACCAGCATCGTTCCGGCCGATTTCATCGGCATCGTCCGCAACGACGATCCCTACGTAGAGAACCACAGGGCGCTGCTGGCCAACCTGCTGGCGCAGACCGAGGCGCTGGCCAACGGCCAGTCCAGCGACGATCCGCACCGCAGCTACCCGGGCGGCCGTCCGAGCACGCTGATCCTGCTCGATGCGCTGACGCCGCAGGCGCTGGGCGCGCTGATCTCGATGTACGAGCACAGCGTGTACGTGCAGTCGGTGATGTGGGGCATCAACGCGTTCGACCAGTTCGGCGTCGAGCTGGGCAAGCAGCTGGCCAACCAGTTGCTGCCGGCGCTGAAGGGCGAGGCGACCGAGATCGCCGACCCGGTGACGCGCGGCGTGCTGCGGCAACTCGCCGCGAAGTAGCGCCAAACCACTTGCGCGCGCGGAGAAACGGATGCCGGAGGCATCCGTTTTTCGTTGGCCGGTTCGACGCCGCAAACCCTGGCCGGGGTTTCGTGCGGCGAGTGGGGTTGGCGCCTATGCCGCCCGCGATTTTGCGCAGCCGCGGCGCAGTTCGATATTGCGTTGCAGCATGGCACCTGCCGGCCCTTCGCCGCCCGTGGCGAGGAACCCGGCGAAAACCCGCAAATCGCATGGGTTTGGGCGCAGGCGGGATATATCGCATTCCGATATACGGTTGCACATGGGCTATATCGTTCGCTTTTGTTGACAGCCATTCACGAATGGGAAAGCGTACGCGCCGGATGACGGCCCATGCACGGGCCGGTCGGTAACCCGTACGGAGATCGCCCTTGCAAACCACCCATCGCGCTTCCGCGCCCATGATCCGCCGCGCGCTTTCGGTCGCCACCGCCAGCGCCGTGCTGTTGCTGGCCGCCTGCCAAGGCAAGCCCGTCGCCAATGCCAACGATGCCACGCCGGCGCAGGATGCTTCCGCATCGACCACGATCCATCCGGACAAATGGCCTTCGCCGAAGTGGCCGTTCGCGGAGGACCCCGCGCTCGAGAAGCGCGTCAGCGACGTGATGGCGCAGATGAGCGTGGAAGAAAAGGTGGCGCAGACCGTGCAGGGCGATATCGCCAGCATGACCCCGGAGGACGTGCGCAAGTACCGCATCGGCTCGGTGCTCGCGGGCGGCAACTCCGATCCCGGCGGCAAGTACGACGCCAGCCCGGCGGAATGGTTGAAGCTGGCCGACGCGTTCTACGAAGCGTCGATGGACACCTCGCAGGGCGGCCACGCGATCCCGATCATCTTCGGCATCGACGCGGTGCACGGGCAGAGCAACATCGTCGGCGCGACGCTGTTCCCGCACAACATCGGCCTGGGCGCGACCCGCAACCCGGCGCTGATCAAGAAGATCGGCGAGGTCACCGCGATCGAGACCCGCGTGACCGGCATGGAGTGGACCTTCGCGCCGACCGTGGCGGTGCCGCAGGACGACCGCTGGGGCCGCAGCTACGAGGGCTATTCCGAGTCGCCGGACGTGGTGGCCAGCTATGCAGGCGAGATGGTCAAGGGCCTGCAGGGCGAACCGGGTTCGCCGCAGTTCCTCGACGGCCGCCACGTGATCTCCTCGGTCAAGCACTACCTCGGCGACGGCGGCACCACCGACGGCAAGGACCAGGGCGACACCGCAGTGTCCGAGGACGTCCTGCGCGACATCCACAACGCGGGCTATCCGCCGGCGATCGCCGCCGGCGCGCAGAGCGTGATGGCGTCGTTCAACAGCGTCAACGGCGAGAAGATGCACGGCAACAAGGTCATGCTGACCGACGTGCTCAAGGGCCGGATGAACTTCGGCGGCTTCGTGGTCGGCGACTGGAACGGCCATGGCCAGATCAAGGGCTGCACCAACCAGGACTGCCCGGCGGCGCTGCTGGCCGGCCTGGACATGTACATGGCCCCGGACAGCTGGAAGAGCGTGTACGAGACCACGCTGGCCGCGGTGAAGTCCGGCCAGGTGCCGATGGAGCGGCTGGACGACGCCGTGCGCCGCATCCTGCGCGTGAAGGTGCGGCTGGGCCTGTTCGAAGCGGGCAAGCCGTCGCAGCGTCCGCTCGGTGCCAAGTTCGAATTGCTCGGCGCGCCGGAGCACCGCGCGGTGGCGCGGCAGGCGGTGCGCGAGTCGCTGGTGCTGCTGAAGAACCAGGGCGGTATCCTGCCGCTGGATCCGCGCAAGCACGTGCTGGTGGCCGGCGACGGCGCCGACGACATGGGCAAGCAGTCCGGCGGCTGGACGCTGAACTGGCAGGGCACCGGCACCAAGCGCGCCGACTACCCGAACGGCAACACCATCTGGGAGGGCCTGTCCAAGCAGGTCAAGGCGGCCGGCGGCAGCGCGGAACTGGCGGTCGACGGCAAGTACAAGCGCAAGCCGGACGTGGCGATCGTCGTGTTCGGCGAGAACCCGTATGCCGAGTTCCAGGGCGACATCCCGAACCTGCTGTACAAGGCCGGCGACGAGAGCGACCTGCAGTTGCTGAAGAAGCTCAAGGCCGAGGGCATCCCGGTGGTGTCGGTGTTCCTGAGCGGCCGCCCGCTGTGGCTGAACCGCGAGATCAATGCCTCCGACGCCTTCGTGGCCGCCTGGCTGCCGGGTTCGGAAGGCGAGGGCATCGCCGACGTGCTGCTGCGCAAGCCCGACGGCAGCGTGCAGTACGACTTCAAGGGCAAGCTGAGCTTCTCCTGGCCGCGGACCGCGGTGCAGTTCCACAACAACGTGGGCCAGAAGGACTACGACCCGCAGTTCGCGTTCGGCTACGGCCTGACCTACGCGGACAAGGGCGACCTGGCGCCGCTGCCGGAGGAATCGGGCGTGAGCGGCGAGCAGTCGGCCGCCGGCGTCTATTTCAGCCGCGGCAAGCCGTCGATGGGCATCACGGTGCACCTGTCCAACGCCGGGCAGGCGAACATGCCGGCCACCACGCTGCCGGTGGCGCTGTCGGACGGCAGCCTGAAGCTGAGCGCGGTGGACCACAAGGCGCAGGAAGATGCGCGCCGGCTGCAATGGTCCGGTTCGGAAGCGGCCAGGCTGGTGCTGATCGCGGCCAAGCCGTTCGACCTGACCCGCGAGAGCAACGGCGACGTGCAGCTGCAACTGACCTTGCGCCGCGACAGCGCGGTGAGCGCGCCGGTATGGCTGGGCGTCGGTTGCGGCGAAGGCTGCAGCGGCCGCGTCGACCTGCAGAAGACCCTGGCGGCGTTGCCGCAGGGCCAGTGGAAGGTGGTCGGCGTGCCACTGAAGTGCTTCGCGGCCGCGGGCGCGGACGTGAGCAAGCTGGTGCAGGTGCCGACGCTGGAAAGCGCCGCGGCGCTGGACCTGTCGGTGTCGCGCATCGCGCTGGGCGCGTTGAACGAGGCCGAGGTCACGGTGGAGTGCCCGGCCAAATAAGCCGGTCAGGAGTTCGCGCCATCGTTGGCGCGAGCGACAAGAGCAACGGCTGTCTTTGCGGCAGCCGCGACGACGGCAAGCGAAGGCGCTGGCGGTCGTGGGTCCTGTTGTTTTTGTGGGAGCGACTTCAGTCGCGACGGGGCTTTACCGATAAAGCCCCGTCGCGACTGAAGTCGCTCCCACAGGGAAACGCGGCTTCGGAACCAGCGCACGATCCACGGTTGAACGGGAGAGGGATGCAATGGGTCTTGCGACATTGGACATCGTGATCGTGCTGGCCTACCTGGCCGGCATCTTCGTGCTGGCGCAGGTGGTCTCGCGCGAGAAGGCCGGGCACAGCAAGAGCGCGGAGGACTACTTCCTCGCCGGCAAGTCGCTGCCGTGGTGGGCGATCGGCGCATCGCTGATCGCGGCCAACATCTCGGCCGAGCAGATCATCGGCATGGCCGGCTCCGGCTACGCGATCGGCCTGGCGATCGCCTCTTACGAGTGGATGGCGGCGGCCACGCTGTTGATCGTCGGCAAGTTCTTCCTGCCGATCTTCCTGCGCAACCGCATCTACACGATGCCGCAGTTCCTGGAGCAGCGCTACGGCAACCGCATCCGCACGCTGATGGCGGTGTTCTGGCTGGGCCTGTACGTGTTCGTCAACCTGACCTCGATCCTGTGGCTGGGTTCGATCGCGGTGACCCAGGTGACCGGCATGGACCAGATGCTGGCGCTGGCGCTGATCGGCGTGTTCGCGCTGCTGTACCAGCTGTACGGCGGTCTGAAGGCGGTGGCGCTGACCGACATCGTGCAGGTCTCGCTGCTGGTGCTCGGCGGCCTGCTGGTGGCGGGCCTGACCCTGGCCAAGATCGGCGATGGTGCCGGCATCGTCGCGGGCTTCCAGCAGCTGTGGCAGCAGCATCCGGAGCACTTCCACATGATCCTGTCGAAGGACAATCCCTTCTACAAGGACCTGCCGGGCCTGAGCGTGCTGATCGGCGGCCTGTGGATCATGAACATCAGCTACTGGGGCTTCAATCAGTACATCATCCAGCGCGCATTGGCCGCCAAGGACATCGGCGAGGCGCAGAAGGGCATGGTGTTCGCCGCGTTCCTGAAGCTGCTGATGCCGGTCGTGGTGGTGGTGCCGGGCATCGCCGCGGTGGTGCTGGCGCCGGACCTGGCCAAGCCCGACCAGGCCTACCCGACGATGATGCAGTTGCTGCCCACGGGCGTGCTGGGATTGGTGTTCGCGGCGCTGGTCGCGGCGATCGTGGCCTCGCTGGCGTCCAAGATCAATTCGGTGGCCACGATCTTCACCCTGGACTTCTACGCCAAGTCGCGCCCGCAGGCGGAACAGCAGAAGCTGGTGCGGGTGGGGCGCATCGCCGCGGTGGTGGCGGTCGCGCTCGGCATCCTGACCGCGCGCCCGCTGCTGGGCAGCTTCGACCAGGGCTTCCAGTACATCCAGGAATTCACCGGCTTCTTCACCCCCGGCATCGTGGTGATCTTCATGCTCGGCCTGTTCTGGAAGCGCGCCAACGAGGCCGGCGCGCTGAGCGCGGCGATCGGCTCGTTCGCGCTGTCGATCCTGTTCAAGCTGGCCTGGCCGTCGCTGCCGTTCATCGACCGGGTGGGGCTGGTGTTCCTGCTGTCGCTGTTGTTGGCCGCGGTGGTGTCGCTGGCGACGCCGGCGGTGCCCGGCCGCGACCATATCCGTACCGACGACGTCAGCTACGGCACCCCGGCCAGTTTCAACATGGGCGCGGTGGGCGTGCTGGCGATCCTGGTCGCGCTGTATACGCTGTTCTGGTAGGCCGGCTCGTTCCTTCCCCCGCTCGCGGGGGAAGGTGCCCGAAGGGGATGGAAGGGCGCCCGAGTCGTTCCCGGCCTGCACATTCCTCATCCCGCCGCACGCTTGCTTCTCCCGCGGGCGGGAGAAGGGCACGCATCAAGTGCCCGGTTCGCGCAACGACCCGGGGCTCGGGCGCTTGGTGAGCTTGCGCTGCAGCGAGCGGCGATGCATGCCGAGCAGGCGCGCGGCGGCCGACACGTTGCCCCCGGTCTCGTGCAAGGCCTGCTGGATGTGCTCCCACTGCAGCCGGCTCAGCGGCGTCATCGCTTCGGGCAGGTGCTCCTCGTCGTCCGGCGATTCGCCCGGGTCATCGTCTTCCTCGCCCAGCGCGCGCATGATCGTGGCGATGTTGGCAGGCTTGGGCAGGTAGTCGTCGGCACCGAGCTTGATCGCCTCCACGGCGGTGGCGATGCTGGCATAGCCGGTCACCAGCAGGATCCGCATGTCCTGCCGGATCGCGCGCAGCGGCTGGATCAGCGACAGGCCCGAGTCCTGGCCGAGCTTGAGGTCGACCAGCGCGAAGTCGGGCAGGGCCTGGCGGGCGATATCCAGCGCGGTGGCGGCATCGCTGGCGACCAGGGTCTCGATGCCGCGCCTGGCCAGGCTGCGTTGCAGCGTGCGCAGGTACAGGCCGTCGTCGTCGACCAGCAGGCCCTTGGCAGTGAACTCGTTCATGCGTGTGCCTCTTCGGTTGGGTCCTTCGCAAGAGAACGGCGCATCCCTGCGCCGGGTCGATTTCGTGGATCCTCCGCAGGAGCGGCGCACCGCCCCGCGTGCGGATTCCTGCAGCGTGAGTCGTTCACAACAGCGCGACACCTCCCTGTGCCGGGTCCTATCGGGGCAGGGGCAGGCGGAATCCTACCCGAGCGCCCTGGCCCTCGGCGGGCAGCATCCACAACTCCCCGTGAAGACGTTCGATCGTGGCGTGGGACAGGGCCAGGCCCACGCCCATGCCGTCCGGCTTGCCGCTGTTGAACAGCTTGCCGGGCAGCATGGCCTGGTTGGTGTCGAAGCCGGGGCCGTAGTCGCGCACCTCGGCCAGCAACTGGTCCCCGTCGATGCGCAGGCTCAGGTCCACCTGCGGGCGGCCGCTGCGCTCGCCGGCATCGGCGGCGTTGTTGAGCAGCACCAGCAACAGGTGGCTGACGCCCGGTTCGAGCATCAGCTGCATCGGCGCGTCGGGGTTGCGGTGCAGCTGGATGGTCGGCCGCACCAGCCGCCATTGCTCGAGCACGTCCTGGACCGCCACGTCGCTGGTCAGGTTGCCGTTGTCGGCGGGCGCGGCCAGCGCCAGCACGCGCTCGTGGCATTGCACGAGCAGCTCGCGCAGGGTCTCCAGGTCCTCGCGCAGCTCGGGCTGGTCGCATTGCTCGGCGACGTCGTCGACCAGCAGGGTCATCGTCGCCAGCGGCGTGTTCAGCTCGTGCGCCACCGAGGCGGCGTGGGTGGCCAGGGCGACGATGCCCTCGTTGCGGGCGAAGCGCTCGCGCAGCGTCGAGATCTCGCGCTCCCGCTCGCGCAGTTCGAACGCCAGCCGGGTCGAGAACACCAGCACGACGATGGTGGAGATCAGGAAGTTGGCCGCCATGCCCCACATGTGCAGGCTCAGCGGATCGAAGCTGCCCGACGGCAGCGGCATGCCGAACGCGGCGCTGACCACGTAGCCGGCCACGCAGGCCGCGGCCACCGCCATGGTCCAGTTCAGCGGCAGCGCCAGCGCGGCCAGCGCGATCAGGATGACGAACAGCGAGCCGAACGGATTGGCGATGCCTCCGCTCCAGCCCACCATCCAGGTCAACACGGTGATGTCCACCAGGATGTGCCCGAACGCGGTGGCCGGGGCGGCGTCGTCCGAGTGCGACACCCGGATCTGCGCGTACAGGTTGAACAGCGCGAGCGCGACCACGCCGGACCACAGCGGGGCCTGCGGCAGGTCCAGGCGCATCAGCCCGGTACAGACCAGGATGGTGGCGGCTTGGCCGGCGGTCGCCAGCCAGCGCAGGCTGCACAGGGTTCGCAGGAACGAAGCGTCGGAAGGATTCATGCGGCCTCAATCGTAGGCGCCGGCCGCCGGGACCGTATGCGACAAACCGTCGCACGGGCGGCCCGGGGATTCAGCTGCCGGCCATGATGGACGCGGCAGCCCGTCCATGGAACCGCGCAGGCGGGGCCATGCAGGCGCGCATCCCGCCGCATCAGGGCAGCGCGCCCTGATCCTGCGCAACGACGGCCTGCCACGAGGTCGGCGCCGAGTGAGCGACCCCGGGGCTCAGGCTAGAATGCACGCATGCACGACGCCGTCAGCCGCCCCACGCCCCCCACCTCCGCCGCCCCCTGGGCCCGCCGCACGACCCAGGCGGTCAGGATCGGCAATGTCACGGTCGGAGGCGGCCATCCGGTGGTGGTGCAGTCGATGACCAACACCGATACCGCCGACGTCGCCGCCAGCGTCAAGCAGGTGGCCGAGCTGTGGCGCGCCGGGTCGGAAATGGTGCGGCTGACCGTCAACAACGCCGAATCGGCCGCCGCGATCCCGCGCATCGCCGAGAAGCTGGCGATGATGGGCATCGACGTGCCGCTGATCGGAGATTTCCACTACAACGGGCACCAGCTGCTGGCCGGCGAGCCGGCCTGCGCCGAGGCCCTGGCCAAGTACCGGATCAATCCCGGCAACGTCGGCTTCGGCAAGAAGAAGGACCTGCAGTTCGGCCAGCTGATCGAGTTCGCGATCAAGTACGGCAAGCCGGTGCGCATCGGCGCCAACTGGGGATCGCTGGACCAGGCGCTGGCGGCGCAGCTGATGGACGAGAACTCCCGGCGCGAGGAGCCCTGGGACGCCGCCCGGGTGCTGCGCGAGGCGCTGATCCGGTCCGCGGTGGATTCGGCCGAGCGCGCCGTGGAGCTGGGCCTGCCGCGCGACCGCATCGTGCTGTCGGCCAAGGTCTCCGGCGTGCAGGAACTGATCGCGGTGTACCGCGACATGTCCGCGCGCTGCGATTTCGCCCTGCACCTGGGCCTGACCGAGGCGGGCATCGGCAGCAAGGGCATCGTCGCCTCCAGCGCCGCGCTGGCGGTACTGCTGCAGGAAGGCATCGGCGACACGATCCGCATCTCGTTGACGCCGGAACCGGGCCAGCCGCGCACCCAGGAGGTGATCGTGGCCCAGGAGCTGCTGCAGACCACCGGCCAGCGCGCCTTCACGCCGCTGGTCACGGCCTGTCCGGGCTGCGGCCGCACCACCTCCGAGTTCTTCCAGGAACTGGCCAAGGTGGTGCAGAACCACGTGCGCGAGAAGATGCCGCAATGGCGCATCACCCATCCGGGCGCGGAGAACATGACCCTGGCGGTGATGGGCTGCGTGGTCAACGGCCCGGGCGAGTCGCGCCACGCCAACATCGGCATCTCGCTGCCGGGCACCGGCGAGGCGCCGGCCGCGCCGGTGTTCGTCGATGGCGAGAAGAAGGTGACGCTGCGCGGGGAGAACATCGCGCAGGAGTTCGTCGCGCTGGTCGACGAGTACGTCGAAAACCGGTATGCGCGCCGGGCCGGCTGAGTCGCCGGCCGGTTTCCGCCATTGGCTGCGCGACAACGCGTGGCGGCTCGTGTTGCTGTTCGCCGGGGTGCTGCTGCCGTTGGGCGTGTTCGTCGGCCTGGCCGACGAGGTGCACGAGCTGGAGGACTTCTTCTTCGACGAACCGCTGCTGTGGCGCATGCGCGGCATCGCTTCGCCCGGGCTCGATGCGTTCTTCGTCGTGGTCTCCAAGCTGGGCTACCAGTACGGCGTGATCCCGGTCGATACCGCGATCGTGCTGGCGCTGCTCGCGTTGCGGCGCTGGCGCGAGGCGGCGTTCGCCGGTTTCGGCTTCGTTGGTTCGGCGCTGCTGAACGTCGGCGCCAAGCATTTCTTCCAGCGCGAGCGGCCCAGCCTGTGGGAGTCGATCGCGCCGGAGAGCACCTTCAGTTTCCCGAGCGGCCACGCGATGGGCTCGATGACGCTGGCCGCGGTGGTGGTCGCGCTGGCCTGGCGTACCCGCTGGCGCTGGCCGGTGGCGGTCGTGGCCGGTCTTTTCGCCTTGCTGGTGAGCCTCTCGCGCATCTACCTGGGCGTGCACTATCCGTCCGACATCCTCGGCGGCTGGTGCGCGGCGCTGGCGTGGGTGATCGGCCTGTACCTGATCTGCTTCCGCCGGCACTACCGGCCGTGGCGGCATCGCTCCGCCTGAGCCGCGGCCGGTTCCAGGCTGTGCAGGGCGGCCGCCTCGGCGTGCAGCACGGCGGTGTCCAGCAACGGCACCGTGGCGTCCGCCGCGTCCACCAATAGCGCGATCTCGGTGCAGCCGAGCACGATGGCCTCGGCACCGTCCGCGACCAGCGCGGCCATGACCTCGCGGTAGCGCTGCCGCGAAGCGTCGCGCAACACGCCCTGGCACAGCTCGTCGTAGATGATCCGGTGCACGTCGGCGCGCGCGGCCTCGTCCGGTACCACGGCCGCGAAGCCGCGTTGCGCCAGGCGCTGCTTGTAGAACGCCTGCTCCATCGTGAAGCGGGTCCCGAGCAGGCCGACCCGGCGCGCGCCGAGCGCGGCGAGCGCATCGGCGGTCGGATCGGCGATGTGCAGCAGCGGCAGCGGCGTGGCGGCCTCGATCGCCGCGGCCACGCGATGCATGGTGTTGGTGCACAACACCAGGAAATCGGCGCCGCCGGCCTGCAGGGCGCGCGCGGTGCCGGCCAGCGCCGCGCCGGCGGCGTCCCAGTCGCCGGCGCGCTGCAGCACCTCGATGTCGTGGAAATCCACGCTGGCGAGCAGCAGCCGGGCCGAATGCAGGCCGCCGCATTCCCGGCGCACCGTCTCGTTGATGTGGCGGTAGTACGGCAGCGTGGATTCCCAGCTCATGCCGCCGATCAGGCCGATGGTGCGGGCGGGCCGCCTGGGCGATGCAGTGGAAGCGTCCATCCGCGCAATCTAGCGCATCGGCGGCGCGGCGTTCGCCCCGCTGTGCCGTTCATTCCCCCGGCTTGGCGCCTTCCGCCGGCGCGTGGGTGGCCGCGCGCCGCGCCAGCACCGTCTCGCGGTGGGCGATATAGGCATTGGCGGCGATGATGATGGCCGCGCCGAGCACGGTATAGCGGTCCACTTGCTCGCCGAACAGCCACCAGCCGAGCAATGCGACCAGCGGCAACTGCATGAACCCGATCGGCTGCAGCGCGGAGACCTCGCCCAGCCGCAGCGCGCGCGTCCAGAACAATTGGCCGGAGGTACCCAGCGCGCCGGTCAGCGCCAGCCACAGCCAGTCGATGCCTTGCGGCCAGGTCCACTGGAACAGCGCAGGCAGCAGCGAGAGCGGGACCCAGAACGCATAGGTGTAGAAGACCACGGTGTCGGGCGGGTCCAGGTGCGAGAGCTGCTTGATCTGGATGGCGACCACCGCGCCGATCATGGCGGCCGCCAGCGCGACCAGCAGGCCCGGGCTGAAGGCTTCCGACCAGGGCCGCAGCAGCACCAGCACGCCGACGAAGCCGGCCGCCACTGCGAGCCAGCGCCGCATCCGCACCACTTCGTGCAGCCACACCACCGCCAGCACCGTGGCGAACAAGGGCGTGGAGTAGGAGAGCGTGATCGCCTGCGCCAGCGGCAGATGACCGATCGCCCAGAAGCCGCACAGCATCGACACCAGCCCGATCAGCGTGCGGACCAGGTAGCGCGACAGGTGCCGGGTACGCGGCAGCGGCCGCCCGGGGGCGAGGACCAGCGGCAGCAGCGCCAGCAGGCCGAAGGCGTTGCGGAAGAACGCGATCTCGGTGGTGGGGATGTCGGCGGAGGCGTAGCGGATGGTGATGGCCATCAGGCCGAACGACAGCGTGCTGAGCAGCATCAATGCCGCCGCGCGCAGCGGCACCGAGGCGGGACTCACCAGCGCGCCCCGATCAGGCGCGGTTCGGGCTCCAGGACCACGCCGAAGCGCTCGCGGACCGAGCCGGCGACCCGCCGCGCCAGCGCCAGCAGCTCCGCACCGGTGGCGTCGCCGTGGTTGACCAGCACCAGGGCGTGGTCGGGCGACACGCCGGCATCGCCGTCGCGGTGGCCCTTCCAGCCGCATTGTTCGATCAGCCACGCGGCCGAGAGCTTGGCGGCGCCGGGCCGGTCGGCCGGGAACACCGGCAGCGCCGGATGTTCGTGGAGCAGGGCATCGACCTGTTCGCGCGGCAACTGTGGGTTCTTGAAGAAACTGCCGGCATTGCCGAGCCGGTCCGGGTCCGGCAGCTTGCGCCGGCGGATGTTGATCACCGCCTGGGCGACGTCGCGCGCCTCGGGCAGCGCGACCTGCATGGCGGCGAGCTCCTCGCGGATGCCGGCGTAGTCGAGCTTCAGTTCGTGCAGGAACGGCAGGTCCAGCTCGAGCGCGCCGATCAGCCAGCGGTCCGGCTCGCGCTTGAACACGCTGTCGCGATAGCCGAACGCGCAGGCCTGCGCGTCGAGCCGGACGAAGCGGCCCTCGGTGCGGTCGAAGGCTTCCACCGCGTGCACGAAATCGCCGACCTGGGCGCCATAGGCGCCGATGTTCTGGATCGGCGCGGCGCCGGCCGTGCCCGGGATCAGGGCGAGGTTCTCCAGCCCGCACAGGCCTTGCTGCAGCGACCACATCACCAGTTCGTGCCACGGCATGCCGGCGCCGGCGCGCAGGATCGCGTGGTCGGCATGGTGGGCGATCACCTCGATGGTGCGGTTGGTGAAGGTCAGCACGGTGCCTTCAGGATCGCCCGCCAGCAGCACATTGCTGCCGGCGCCGAGCACCAGCGGCGCGGCGCCGGCGACGTCCGGCAGCGCGAGCGCCTCGGGCAGCGCGAGCGGGTCGGCGACCTCGAGCAGCCGCGCCGCGGTGGCGGCGACGTGGAAGGTGTTGAGCGAACGCAGCGGCGCGTGTTCGACCAGCGTCCAGGCTGGCGCAGGGGGAGCGGATGTCATAGGGCGGAGACCGCTCCCCGGCTCGGCGCCTCGCGCCGGCGGCGGATCGCCTCGACGCATTCGCCGACCAGCGCCGGCCCGCGGAAGACGAAGCCGCTGTACACCTGCACCAGGCTGGCGCCGGCGGCCATCTTGGCGGCCGCATCGGCGCCGGAGGCGATGCCGCCCACGCCGATGAGCGGGATCGACTCGGGCAGGCGCGCGCGCAGCCGGCGCAGCACCAGCGTGGACTGGTCCAGCAGCGGCGCGCCGGACAGGCCTCCGGCCTCGCCCGCGAGCGGATGGTGCTCGACCAGCGTGCGCGCCACGGTGGTGTTGGTGGCGATCACGCCGTCCACCGCCAGGTCGGAGAGCACGCGCGCGGCCGCGTCGATGTCGCGGTCGCTCAGGTCCGGCGCGACCTTGACCAGCATCGGCACGCGCCGGCCGTGCCGGGCCGAGAGCGCTTCCTGCGCCTCGCGCAGGTCGCCGATCAACTGCCGCAGCGCCTGCTCTTCCTGCAACTCGCGCAGGCCGGCGGTGTTGGGCGAAGAGATGTTGACGGTGACGTAGTCGGCCAGCGGATAGACCTTGTGCAGGCAGTGCAGGTAGTCGCGCGAGGCCTCTTCGTTCGGCGTGTCCTTGTTCTTGCCGATGTTGATGCCGAGCAGGCCGCCGCGCCGCCGCGCGCGCTCGACGTTGCGCACCAGCGCGTCCACGCCCAGGTTGTTGAAGCCCATCCGGTTGATGATCGCCTGGTGCTCGGGCAGCCGGAACATGCGCGGCCTGGGGTTGCCGGCCTGGGCGCGCGGCGTGACCGTGCCGATCTCGACGAAGCCGAAGCCCAGCGCCATCAGCGCGTCGACATGTTCGCCGTTCTTGTCCAGGCCGGCGGCCAGGCCGACCGGGTTGGGGAAGGTCAGTCCGAATGCGGGCGTGGGCAGCGGTTCGGGGCGGTGCGCCAGCAAGGGCGTGGTGCCGGTCCTGTAGGCCAGCTCCAGGCCCCGCAGGCCGAGGCCGTGGGCGCGTTCGGCATCGAAGGCGAACAGGAAGGGACGGGCGAGGGAATACATGGGCGTCAGTTCAGCGTGTTGCTCGGTTCAACGTGCCGGCGAAGGCGCGCGTGCGGTAGTCGATGTCGACATGGCCGTCCTGCTGGTGGCGGTCGAACAGTTCGCGCAGCGCGGCCAGCATGGGCGCGTGGCGCGGATCGCCCTCCAGCGGCGCATAGGAGGACGAAAGCAGGCGCCCGCGCAGCGCGTCGAAGTCCACCCGCTGCACGTTGGGCAGTTGCACGCTGGCCACCAGGCCGGCGCCGAACCAGCGCTGCATGGTCTCGTCGTCGGCATAGCGCTCGGCCACCGCGCTGTAGTCGGTGCCGTACTCCAGCAGCAGCTGCTCGTAGCCGCGCAGGAACGGCGAGGCGTCGAGCAGGCGCGAATTCCAGTACACCACGGCCAGGCCGCCGGGGACGAGGATGCGCGCCCATTCGCGGCGGACCGCTTCCGGGTCGAACCAATGGAACGCCTGCGCGGCGGACACCAGGTCGATGCTGGCGTCGCCGAGCGTGGTCGCCTCGGCGCTGGCGTCCACCGCGTGGAAGCGGGGATAGCCGGCCAGCCATGCCTCGGCGGCCCCGCGCATCGCCGCATTGGGTTCGACCGCGAACACCTCGTGCCCGGCCTCGAGGAACATCCGCGTGGAGATGCCGGTGCCGGCGCCGATGTCGGCGACCGTCGCGGTGGAGGGGACCTCCAGCTCGCCGTGGATCCATTCCATCAGGGCCGGCGGGTAGCCGGGGCGATAGCGGACATAGTCCGCGACGCGGTTGCTGAAGCGTTGCTGCGAGGACAGGGAGCCCATGGCGTCACGACCCGAGATGGGCGAGCCAGGCCAGCCCGCCGAAGAACAGCACGAAGGCCAGGATGCCGACGATCCACGTGGCCACCGACAGCCAGCCGAGGATCAGCCCGCCGAGGGCCAGGCCATCGCCTTCCAGGCGCTGCGGCTCGCGCCGGATCTCGGCGCGGGCCAGGTGCCCGGTGATGATCGCGCCGATGCTGCCGATGAAGGGCAGCAGGGTCCAACCCAGGATGCCAGCCACCAGGCTGACGACGGCCAGGGTACTGGTCTGACGGGGAACGCTCATCGGCACGACTCCTTGGCAGTGGAAGAGAGGGGGGAGGGGCCGAAACCCCTCCCGCCACGAGGCGCTACAGGTCGAACTTGATGCCCTGCGCCAGCGGCAGCGAGTCGGAGTAGTTGATCGTGTTGGTCTGGCGGCGCATGTAGACCTTCCACGCGTCCGAGCCGGATTCGCGGCCGCCGCCGGTGTCCTTCTCGCCGCCGAACGCGCCGCCGATCTCGGCGCCGGAGGTGCCGATGTTGACGTTGGCGATGCCGCAGTCGCTGCCGGCCGCCGACAGGAAGCGCTCGGCCGCCTTCAGGTTCTGGGTGAAGATCGAGGAGGACAGGCCCTGCGGCACGCCGTTCTGCATGTCGATGGCCTCGTCCAGGGTCGAGTACTTCATCACGTACAGGATCGGCGCGAAGGTCTCGTGCTGGACCACCTCGTCGCTGTTCTTGAGCCCGGTCACGATCGCCGGCAGCACGAAGTTGCCCGGGCGGTCCAGCGCGGTGCCGCCGGTCTCGACCTTGCCGCCGGCGGCCTTGGCCTTCTCGATCGAGGCCAGGAACTGCTGCACCGCCTCGCGGCTGTTGAGCGGTCCCATCAGGTTGGCCGGGTCGGTCGGATCGCCGATCTTGCCTTCCACCTGCTTGTAGGCCTTGACCAGCGCCGCCAGCACGGTGTCGTAGATCGACTCGTGCACGATCAGGCGGCGGGTGGTGGTGCAGCGCTGGCCGGCGGTGCCGACCGCGCCGAACACGATGCCCGGCACCGCCAGCTTCAGGTCGGCCGTCTCGTCTAGGATGATCGCGTTGTTGCCGCCCAGCTCCAGCAGGCAGCGGCCGAGCCGGCGCGCGACCTTCTCGGCGACGATGCGGCCGACCTGGGTCGAGCCGGTGAAGCTGATCAGCGGCACGCGCGCATCGTCCACCAGCTTTTCCGACAGCGCGGTGCCCGCGTCGTTGATCAGGAAGAAGATGTCCGGGAAGCCGCCTTCCTTCAGCGCCGCGTTGCAGATCTTCATCGAGGCGATCGCGGTCAGCGGGGTCTTGTTGGACGGCTTCCAGATGCACACGTCGCCGCAGATCGCGGCCAGGAACGCGTTCCAGCTCCACACCGCGACCGGGAAGTTGAACGCGCTGATGATGCCGACCAGGCCGAGCGGGTGGTACTGCTCGTACATGCGGTGGCCGGGGCGCTCGGAGTGCATGGTGTAGCCGTACAGCATGCGGCTCTGGCCGACTGCGAAGTCGGCGATGTCGATCATCTCCTGCACCTCGCCGTCGCCTTCGGGCTTGCTCTTGCCCATCTCCAGCGCGACCAGCGAGCCGAGCGCGTCCTTGTGCTTGCGCAGCGCCTCGCCGCACAGGCGGATCGCCTCGCCGCGGCGCGGGGCCGGCAGGGTGCGCCAGGCCTTGAAGGCTTCCTGGGCGCGGGCGATCACCTGCTCGTAGTCTTCCACCGTGGTCGCCTGGACTTCGGCGATGACTTCGTTGGTGGTCGGGTTGAGGGGCTTGAGCACGCCGGCGCCGGTGGCTTGCGACCACTGGCCATCGCCGAGATAGGTGCCGGGATTGGAGGCGGTGAGCTCGAGCGCCTTGAGCAGCTCTGCGGACATGGAAACTCCTGGAAAACGAAGCGACAGGGAGCGCCGCCGCAGGCGGGGGACGCGGCGCAACGGGATCGCGAATTCTAGCAGAGCGGCCCGGCCGGCCCTTGCCCGGATCGTGCGCGCGGCTTGGCAAAAACGGCGTTCATGCGACAATGCAGGGCATTGGCCCCGTAGCTCAGCTGGATAGAGCGTCCCCCTCCTAAGGGGAAGGTCGCACGTTCGAATCGTGTCGGGGCCGCCAGTCTCCGCATGGCGGCCGCCCGTCGATGGTGGCGCCGGCGTTATGCTCGCCCGGTCGCTTCCCCCACGGAGCCGTCGATGGCGCTGCTGAAGTTGCCGTTGTCGCTGCACGCGGTGCAGATCTCGATCGTCGAACCGGCGCTGCCCGGCTGGCTGGACACGCCGCGGGCGCGAGTGCTGCTGATGGCGATCGGATTGCAGGAATCCGGGTTCCGGGTGCGCCGCCAGCGCGGCGGGCCGGCGCGCGGCTTGTGGCAGTTCGAACGCGACGGCGGCGTGCGCGGCGTGCTGCGGCATCCGTCCAGCCGCGGCCTGGCGCGGCAGTTCTGCGCCGAAGCCGGCGTGGCGGCCGATGCCCAGGACTGCTACGACGCGCTGGCCGCGAACGACGTGCTGGCCTGCCAGTTCGCGCGCCTGTTGCTGTACACCGATCCGGCGCCGTTGCCGCGCCTGGGCGCAAGCCAGCAGGCATGGGAGTACTACCTGCGCAACTGGCGCCCGGGACGGCCGCGACCCGACAGCTGGCCGGACCATTACGCCCGGGCGCGGGCGGCGCTGCTGGCCCGTGGCGAGGCCGCCTGACCGGCCCATCCGCCAGGACAGTGCGCGCCCGTTGCCGCCATGCCGGGCGGCCTCCCGTCGGCGGTGCGGCGCTTTCAGTCGCCGGCGCGGTCGTGATCGTCGCGGTCGGGCCCGGGCGAGGTCCGCCGCTGCTGCGCCTGCGCGGCGCGCCGGGCCAGCGCTTCGTACTGCTTGCGGATCTCTTCCAGGCGCTTCTCGTCCAGCTCTTCCAGGTCCAGCAGTTCGTTGTTGCCTTCGCTGGCGACCCGGATCAGTTCGTCGAGCTTGATCTGCATCGCGGCGGTGTCCGCGTTCTGGGCATGCTGGATCAGGAACACCATCAGGAAGGTGATGATCGTGGTGCCGGTGTTGATCACCAGTTGCCAAGTGTCGTTGAAGCCGAAGATCGGGCCGCTGATCGCCCAGAGCACGACGATGGCGACGGCCGTGCAGAACGTCCAGGGCGACCCGGCGGTGCTCGATGCTTTCCTGGCGATGTTGCTGAAGAAGGCGCGGAGAGTCATTGGCGCGGCAGTGGAATGGAACTGGCTCGACGGTAAGGCGGGGGCCGTCCACGCTGCGCGAAGCCGCGCAGCCGGTGCCGCCGCTTGGTTGCCGATGCAAGCAAGCGGCGGTTGGTTGCAAGTGCAAGTCGCTGAACAGGCGGGATTTTCCGCGGACCTGCTGCGCGCCCGGGCGGATGCGGCGGCGCAACACTTGACAGCCCCTCGACGCCTGATGTCTTGTTGGGCGCATGCTGAATACCGCGCACATCGCCGCCGTCACCCGTACCGCCCACGGCGGCGCGGCGAGCGCGGGCGCGTCCGGCACCACCATTACCACCATTACCACCGGCACCATTACCCCGGTGCGGTCCGTCGTCTTCGCGTAACTTCCGAAAACCACGGCCCCGCACCCGGATCAGGATGCGGGGGAACCCCACAGCCTGAAGCGGACGGGGCCTCCCCAACGAGGTCTGTCGATGTCATCGCCCGCTGTCCCGCTCGAATCCCCGTCTCCCGCCCAGGCGCCCGCTCCGCGGACCGTCGTGCACAAGTTCGGCGGCACCTCCGTCGCCGACGCCGAGCGCTACCGGCACGTGGCCCGGCTGCTGCTGGCGCGCGCCGAGCCGGTGCAGGTCACCGTCGTCTCGGCGATGAAAGGCGTCACCGATGCCTTGATCGAACTGGCCGAACTGGCCGCCGCGGACCGGCCCGAATGGCACGAACGCTGGCACGAGCTGCGCGCCCGCCATCGCGGCGCGGCGGTGGCCTTGCTGGGGGAGAACGCCGGGCCGGCGCTGGAATGGCTGGAGGCGCATTTCGAGAAACTGTCCGAGATCCTGTCGGCGCTGGCGGTGATCGGCGAGCTGCCGCGCGAGGTGCTCGATCGCGTGCAGGGCCTGGGCGAGGTCTACTCGGCGCAGCTGCTGGGCAGCCACCTGCAGGCGCTGGGCGAGGATTGCGCGGTGCTCGACGCGCGCGAGGTGCTGGTGGTCAACCGCGGCGAGCTGGGCGTGGACGTGGACTGGAGCGTGAGCGCGCGGAAGCTGGGCGAGTGGCGCGCGCAGAACCCGCAGCCGCGGGTGGTGGCGACCGGCTTCGTCGCGCGCGACCGCGCCGGCCGCATCACCACGCTGGGCCGCAACGGCAGCGACTATTCCGGCGCGATCTTCGCCGCGCTGTTCGAGGCCGACGAACTGCACATCTGGACCGACGTGGACGGCGTGCTCTCGGCCGATCCGCGCGTGGTGCCCGAAGCCGTGCAACTGGAGACGCTCAGCTACGACGAGGCGTGCGAGCTGGCGTACTTCGGCGCCAAGGTCGTGCACCCGCAGACGATGTCGCCGGCGATCGAGCGCGGGCTGCCGATCATCATCCGCAACACCTTCCAGCCGGGCCATCCGGGCACGCGCATCACCGCCAACAGCGAGGTCAGCGGGCCGATCAAGGGCCTGACGCTGAGCCCGGGCCTGGCGGTGCTGAACCTGGAAGGCACCGGCCTGATCGGCGTGCCGGGCACCGCCGAGCGCGTGTTCGCCGCGCTGCGCAACGCGCGCGTGTCGGTGGTGATGATCTCGCAGGGCTCGTCCGAGCATTCGATCTGCTGCGTGGTCAAGGAAGAGGAATCGGCGCGCGCGCAGGACGCGCTGCTGCACGCCTTCGCCCACGAACTGGCGGTCGGCCAGGTGCAGCGCGTGCAGCTGACCACCGGCATCAGCGTGCTGGCGGCGGTGGGCGACGGCATGGCCGGCCAGCCCGGCGTGGCCGCGCGCCTGTTCGAATCGCTCGGGCGCGCCCAGGTCAACATCCTGGCCATCGCGCAGGGCTCGTCCGAGCGCAACATCTCGGTGGCGATCGACAGCGCGCACGCGACCAAGGCGCTGCGAGCCGCGCACGCCGGATTCTGGCTCTCGCCGCAGACGTTCTCGGTCGGCGTGATCGGGCCTGGCAACGTGGGCGCGGCCCTGCTGGACCAGCTGCGCGCGGCGCAACCGCAACTGCTGGCCAAGGCCAACCTGGATCTGCGGCTGCGCGCGATCGCCTCGCGCGGCCGCATGCTGCTGGACGAGCGCGGCCTGGCCGACGACTGGCGCCCGGCGTTCGCGGCCAGCGCCACGCCCACCGACCTGGACCGCTTCACCGCGCACCTGCAGGCGGCGCACCTGCCGCACGCGATCATCATCGATTGCAGCGGCAGTCCCGAGGTCGCCGACCGCTATGCCGGCTGGCTGGCCGCCGGCATCCACGTGGTGACGCCCAACAAGCAAGCCGGCTCCGGCCCGCTCGGGCGCTTCCTGGCGATCCGTGAAGCGGCCGCGGCCAGCGGCGCGCGCTTCCGCTACGAGGCCACGGTGGGCGCGGGGCTGCCGGTGATCACCACGCTGCGCGATCTGGTCGATACCGGCGATGCGGTGACCTCGATCGAAGGCATCTTCTCCGGCACCCTGGCCTGGCTGTTCAACAAGTACGACGGCAGCGTGCCGTTCTCCGAACTGGTGGCGCAGGCCCGCGCGATGGGCTACACCGAACCGGACCCGCGCGACGACCTGTCCGGCGTGGACGTGGCGCGCAAGCTGGTGATCCTGGCGCGCGAGGCCGGGCGCGAGATCAGCCTGGAGGACGTGGAGGTGGAAAGCCTGGTGCCGGCTGCGTTGAAGGAGGCGTCGGTGGAGGAATTCATGGCGCGGCTGCGCGAGGTCGATGCGGCGTTCGCGCAGCGCCTGGCCGATGCGCGCAGCCGCGGCAACGTGCTGCGCTACGTCGCGCAGCTGCCCTCCGACGGCCCGCACGCGCTCGCGGCCGGATCCGCGGCCCGGCGCGCGCCGAGCGTGGGCCTGGTCGAGCTGCCGGCCGGGCATGGCTTCGCCAACCTGCGCCTGACCGACAACGTGGTGCAGTTCACCACGCGCCGCTATTGCGAGAACCCGCTGGTCGTGCAGGGGCCGGGCGCCGGCCCCGAGGTCACCGCGGCCGGCGTGTTCGCCGACGTGCTGCGGGTGGCGGCGGGCGAGGGGGCCCGGCTGTGAGCGAGGCCGCGATGACCCGGGCGCCGGTGCAAGGGCGGTCCGGCGTGCGCGAGGCGAGGGCGTTCTCGCCTGCCTCCGTGGCGAACGTGGCGGTGGGCTTCGACCTGCTCGGCTACGCGGTGGCGGGCGTCGGCGACACCGTCACCGTGCGCCGGATCGATGCGCCGGAGGTGCGCATCGCCGCGATCCGCGGCACCACCGTCGCCCTGCCGCTGGAGGCGGCGGACAACACCGCGGGCGCGGCGCTGATCTCGCTGCACCGGGCGCTGGCGCTGCCGTTCGGCTTCGAGGTCGAGATCGACAAGGGCATTCCGCTCGGCTCCGGCATGGGCGGCTCGGCCGCCTCGTGCGTGGCCGCGCTGGTGGCCGCCAATGCCCTGCTGGACCGGCCCCTGAGCAGGGAGCAGCTGTACCTGCACTCGCTGGAGGGCGAGGCGGTCGCGAGCGGCAGCCGCCACGGCGACAACCTCGGCCCGATGTTCCTGGGCGGGCTGGTGCTGTCCACGCTGGAGCGGCTGGTGCCGGTGCCGGTGCCGGCGGCCTGGCACAGCCTGCTGGTGCACCCGGACGCGGTGCTGGAAACGCGCCGCGCGCGCGCCGCGCTGGCGGGGGACTACCCGCTCAAGGAATTCGTCGCGCAGAGCGCCAACCTGGCGCTGGTGCTGGCCGGCTGCCATGCCGGCGACGCGTCGCTGGTGCGCCAAGGCTTGCGTGACGTGCTGGTCGAGCCGCGCCGGGCGCCGCTGATCGTCGGCTTCGACGCAGCCAAGGCCGCGGCCTTGGAGGCTGGCGCGATGGGGGCAAGCATTTCCGGCGCCGGGCCCAGCGTGTTCGCCTGGTTCGAGACGGAACAGGCCGCCGCGGCCGCCGCGCCGCAGGTGCAGGCCGCGTTCGCCGCCGCTGGCTTCGACAGCCAGGCCTGGGTGACGCCGTTGGATAGCCCAGGTGCGCGGCTGCTGTAGCAATGTAGATCGACCGTCGTCCCGGAAGGCGGGGACCCAGCGACTTGAAGCTCGCGCGAGAACCGAAGGCGCTGGGTCCCCGCCTTCGCGGGGACGACGATCCGACTGGATGTTTTCAAGACCCACGGAACCCCGATGAACTTCATCTCCACCCGCAACAACGCCCCGGCCGCCACGCTCAGCCAGGCCATCGCCGCCGGGCTGGCGCCGGATGGCGGCCTGTACGTGCCGGCGCAACTGCCGGCCGCCCGCACCCTCGCGCCAGGCGCGACCCTGGCCGGCACGGCCGCCGATCTGCTGGCGCCGTTCTTTGCCGGCGACGGCCTGGAAAGCGAACTGGCCGCGATCTGCCACGAAGCCTTCGACTTCGCCGCGCCGCTGGTGCCGCTGGCGACGCCGGGCGACCACAGCCTGGAGCTGTTCCACGGCCCGACCGCGGCGTTCAAGGATTTCGGCGCGCGCTTCCTGGCCGCCAGCCTGGCGCGGCTGCGCCGCGACGCCGACCGGCCGCTGACGATCCTGGTCGCCACTTCCGGCGACACCGGCGCGGCGGTGGCGGCGGCGTTCCATCGCCAGCCCGGCTTGCGCGTGGTCGTGCTGTACCCGGACGGGCGCGTGTCGCCGCGCCAGGCCCACCAGCTCGGCTGCTTCGGCGACAACGTGAGCGCATTGCGCGTGGCAGGCTCGTTCGACGATTGCCAGGCGCTGGTCAAGCAAGCGCTCAACGACGGCGAATTGCAGGCGCAGGTGCCGATGAGTTCCGCCAACAGCATCAGCCTGGGACGGCTGCTGCCGCAGATGAGCTATTACGCGCACGCCGCGCTGGTGCACCATGCCCGCCACAGCGCCCCGCTGAACCTGGTGGTGCCGACCGGCAACCTGGGCAATGCGCTGGCGGCGATCCTGGCGCGCTCGCTGGGCGTGCCGCTGGGCCGGATCGTGTTGGCGACCAACGCCAACCGCGTGCTGCCGGACTACTTCGCCGGCAACGACTATGCGCCGCAGCCGAGCGTGGCGACTCTGGCCAATGCGATGGACGTGGGCGCGCCGAGCAACTTCGAGCGGTTGCGCTGGCTCTACGCGGGCGACGATGCGGCGCTGCGCGGGGACTTCACCGCGCTCTCGGTGGACGACGAGGCGATCCGCCGCACGATCGTCGAACGCCACCGCCGCTTCGGCGAGGTGTTCTGCCCGCATACCGCGACCGCCGTGCACGTGCTGGAGCAGATCCGCGCCGAAGGCGCGGAAGCGGACCTGGGCGACTGGGCGGTCGCGGCCACCGCGCATCCGGCCAAGTTCGAGGGCGTGGTCGAACCGTTGATCGGCGAACCGGTGCCGGTTCCGCCCGCGCTGGCCGAGCTGTTGGCCCGCCCGGCCCAGGCCGAGCCGCTGCCGCCGGACTACGCGCGGCTGAAGGCACGGTTGCTGGCCGGCTGAGCGCGGGCCGAACGCGGCGGCTGCCCGGGCTGGCAAAGCCGGGCAGGGGCCGCCATCTAGGGCAGAATGCGGACGGCCGGAACCGGATGTCCGCCCCTCAGTCCGTTTCCCGAAAGCCGTCCCGATGCGCCATGTGCTGAAGACGGCGGCCGCCGCTGCGCTGTCCTGCGCGGTCGCGGCCGCCCCCGCCAGTCCTCCCCAAGCCCCGGGCGCCATGGCCGCCGCCGCGCCGGTGCCCGCTTCCGGGCTGGCAGGCGTGTTGGCGTCGCAGGCGCCGACGCTGGACCGGCATGTGCTGGTCCTGGCCACCGAAGCGTTGCAATGCGCGCGCCATCGCGGCGAGGTGGCCGGGGACGCCCTGCTCAGCGTGATCGACTATTCCCGGCCCTCGACCGAGCGCCGGTTGTGGGTCTTCGACCTCAGGCAGCAGCGGCTGCTGTTCCAGGAATGGGTGGCGCACGGCCGCAATACCGGGGCCGACCTCGCGACCAGGTTCTCCAACGACGACGGCAGCTACATGTCGAGCCTGGGCGCGTTCGTCGCCGAGGACGCCTATACCGGCCACAACGGCTATTCGCTGCGGCTGAAGGGGCTGGAGCCGGGCTTCAACGATCGCGCCCACGATCGCGCCATCGTCATCCACGGCGCGCCCTACGTGAGCGAGGCGACCATCCGGAGCCAGGGGCGGCTCGGCCGCAGCCTGGGGTGCCCGGCCGTGCGCCCGGCGATCGCGCACCGGCTCATCGACGCGATCCGCGGCGGTTCGTTCGTGTTCGCCTACTACCCGGACCCGGATTGGCTGCGCCATTCGCGCCTGCTCGGCGATTGCGGCGCGACCTAGCGGGTGCCGTTCGCGACCGCCCGGGAGGCGTGGCGCGCCCGGGACCGCCGGAGCCGTCAGAAGTCGTCGTCGCCCGCGAGCCGGCGCAGGCCGGGGTAATCCAGGATCTGCACCAGGTGCAACTGCGGCAGCGCGATCAGCCGTTGCTGCTTGAGTTTGGTGAAGGTGCGGCTCACCGTTTCCATGGTCAGGCCGAGGTGGTCGGCGATGTCTCCGCGCCCCATCGGCAATGCGACGGTGTCGCCGGGCAGGCCCGGCTGGGTGGAACGCGCGGCCAGCCGCAGCAGGAAGTGCGCGAGCCGCTCGCCCGGCTGCAGCCGGGCGAGCGCCAGGCCGGTGTCCTGGGCGGCGGCCAGCTCCATGCTGGTGCGCTGGAGCAGCTTGCGTTCCAGGTGCGGGTAGCGCTCGCGTATCGCGCGCATGTCGGCGACCGGGGTCCGGCACACCTGGCTGTCGACGAGGGCCTCGATGTCGTGGCGATGCTGCGGCGTCCCGGTCAGGCCGACGTAGTCGCCGGGCAGCACGAAGCCGGTGACCTGGCGGCGCCCGTCGGCCAACGTCCGCACCATCCGCAGCACGCCGGAGGTGAGGGTATAGACGTACTGCCGGGCGTCGCCGGCGCGCACCAGGGTGCTGCCGGCGGAGCAGCGCAGGTGCTGGGTGGCCCGGTCCAGCGTCTCCATCTCGTGCTCGGACAGCGCAGAGCAGACGGCGCGGCCGCGCACGGCGCAATGGGCGCATTCCAGCGCCTGCGGGGGCGGCGCCGAGGCGTCCGTGCAAGGGGTCCCGGCGATTGCGCTCTGCCGATACATGGCGGATTCCCCGGCGAAAAGACGCCGCCATGATACGCCATGCGGCCTGCGCGGCCGAGGCCGGATAGAATTGCGTTCTTTCGTCCCCCCGTTCCGCAGGAGTCCCGCACGTGATCAAGCCCCGCACGCCGCCCGGCATCATGGAATTGCTGCCGCGCGAGCAGATCGCGTTCCAGCGCATGCTGGACGTCATCCGCCGCAACTACGAGCGGTTCGGGTTCCTGCCGGTGGAGACGCCGGTGTTCGAGCTGTCCGACGTGCTGCTGACCAAGTCCGGGGGCGAGACCGAGCGGCAGGTGTACTTCGTGCAGTCCACCGGCGCGCTGGCCAATGCCGCCGGATCCGGCGAGGCCGGGCTGCCGGAGCTGGCGCTGCGCTTCGACCTGACCGTGCCGCTGGCGCGCTACGTCGCCGAGCACGAGCACGAGCTGGCGTTCCCGTTCCGCCGCTACCAGATGCAGCGCGTCTACCGCGGCGAGCGCGCCCAGCGTGGCCGCTTCCGCGAGTTCTACCAGTGCGACATCGACGTGATCGGCAAGGACGCGCTGAGCATCCGCTACGACGCCGAGGTGCTGGCGGTGATCCACGCGGTGTTCTCCGAACTGGGGATCGGCGACTTCCGCGTGCAGTTGAACAACCGCAAGCTGCTGCGCGGCTTCTTCGAGAGCCTGGGCGTGGCCGAGGGCGAGCTGCAGCTGGCGGTGCTGCGCGAGGTCGACAAGATCGACAAGCGCGGCGCCGACTACGTGCGCGAGACCCTGGCCGGCGAGGGCTTCGGCATCCCGGCGCAGCAGGTCGAGAAGATCCTGGCGTTCATCGCGGTGCGCTCGAACGGCCACGCCGATGCGCTGGCACGGCTGGATGCGCTGCTCGCGGAGGCCGGGCCGAGCGAGGTGCTGCGCGAGGGCGCGGCCGAGCTGCGCGAGGTGCTGGAGCTGGTGCGGGCGCTGGGCGTGCCCGAGGACGCCTATTGCCTGAACTTCTCCATCGCCCGCGGCCTGGACTACTACACCGGCACCGTCTACGAGACCACGCTGGTCGACCATCCGCAGATCGGCTCGATCTGCTCGGGCGGCCGCTACGAGAACCTGGCCAGCCACTACACCAAGTCGAAGCTGCCGGGCGTCGGCATCTCGATCGGCCTGACCCGTTTGTTCTGGCAGCTGCGCGATGCCGGGCTGGTCTCGGGCGTGGAGGCCAGCAGCGTGCAGGCGCTGGTGGCGCTGATGGACGAGGAGCGGCTGGCCGATTCGCTCGACATCGCGCGCTTGCTGCGCGCGGGCGGGATCAACACCGAAGTGCAGATGGAGCCGAAGAAGATCGGCAAGCAGTTCCAGTACGCGGCGCGCGCCGGCATCCGTTTCGTGGTGCTGGCCGGCGAGGACGAGCGCGCGCGCGGCGTGGTCGCGGTGAAGGACCTGGTGCGCGAGCAGCAGTTCGAGGTCGCCCGCGAGGAGTTGGCGAGCGCCCTGCAGGTTGAGCTGGAGCAGGCCAAGGTGATGTGAACCGGGTTCGCCGGCTCCGTGCCGGCGAACCGGTGGGGCCGTCGCCCCGGATGGAAAGATCGGGCCGGGCCGCTTGTCCCGGTCCTTTTTTTGGTTTAATGTATTAACACGCTATTACATTAACGCGATGAAACAACGTCCCAATCCCCGTTCCGACCGCGATGCCAGCGCCCCCCTCCGGGCGCTGGCCGATGCGCTGGCGTGCCTGGGCGAGGCCGCGGCGGTCGAGGCATTCCTGCGCGACCTGTGCACCCCGGCCGAGCTGGAGGCCATGGCTGATCGCTGGCGGGTGGTGCCGTTGCTGGTGCAGGGCGTGCCGTACCGCGAGATCCATGACCTGACCGGCGTCAGCGTCACCACCATCGGGCGCGTCGCCCGCACCCTCGAGCACGGCACCGGCGGCTATGCCGCGGCGCTGCGCGAGTCTTCGGCACGGCCTGCCGGATCCCACTGAGAGATCGATATGAGTGCTTCCCATGCGGCACCGGTGCGCGACCGGTTGCGCATCGCCATCCAGAAAAGCGGCCGGCTGGCCGAGCCCGCGCGCAGCCTGCTGACCGCGTGCGGGCTGAGCTGGCGCCAGAGCCGCGACAAGCTGTTCTGCTATGGCGAGTCGCTGCCGGTCGACCTGCTGCTGGTGCGCGACGACGACATCCCGGGCCTGATCGCCGACGGCGTGGCCGACCTGGGCATCGTCGGCCTCAACGAACTGGACGAGCAGGCCGCCGAGCGCCGCCGCAACGGCCTGCCGCCGGCCTATCGCGCGTTGCGCGGCCTGGACTTCGGCCAATGCCGGCTGATGCTGGCGGTGCCCGAGGAATGGGAGTGGCAGGGCGTGCGGCAGCTCGCCGGCATGCGCATCGCCACCAGTTATCCCGCGATCCTGTCGGAGTGGCTGGCCAGGCAGGGCGTGGACGCGCAGGTGGTGGAGCTGTCCGGTTCGGTCGAGATCGCGCCGCGCCTGGGCACGGCCGACCTGATCTGCGACCTGGTGTCCTCTGGCGCCACGCTGGCGGCGAACCAGCTCAAGCCGGTGGAGCTGGTGATGGAGAGCGAAGCCGTGCTGGCCGGTTCGGTGCGCGAACCGGCGGACGCCCGCGCCGGCCTGCAGGCGATGCTGCTGCGCCGCCTGGACGGCGTGGTCAAGCTGCGCGACAGCAAGTTGCTGATGTTCCGCGCCGAACGGGCGCAGGTGGCGGCGCTGAGCCGGCTGCTGCCCGACGCCGACCCGTTGGTGCAGCTGCCCGACGACGGCAGCAACGGGGTGCGCCTGCAGACGATGTGCCACGGCGCGGTCACCTGGCAGCGCCTGGAGGAACTGGAGCGCGCCGGCGCGCGCGGATTGATGGTGTTGACGGTGGAGCGGTCCCTCGCATGAACAGACTCGACTGGAGCCAGCTCGACGAACGGGCGCAGGCCCGCGCGCTGACCCGCCCGGTGCAGGCGGTGGCTGCGCAGACCCGCGATTCGGTCGCCCGGTTGATCGCCGAAGTGCGCGAGATCGGCGATGTCGCGCTGCGCGAGATCACCGCGCGCTTCGACGGCGTGGCGCTGGCGCGCTTCGAGGTGGAGGCGGAGGAATTCGCCGCGGCCGAGGCGTCGATCGCGCCGGAACTGCGCGAGGCGATGGTGGAGGCGATCGGCCGGATCGAGGCGTTCCACCGCGCCGGCATGGCGCAAGGCTATGCGGTGGAGACCGCGCCGGGCGTGGTCTGCGAGAAGATCGTGCGGCCGATCGGCCGGGTCGGGCTGTACGTGCCCGCCGGCAGCGCGCCGCTGCCTTCGACCGCCTTGATGCTGGGCGTGCCGGCGCGCCTGGCCGGGTGCCGCGAGGTCGTGTTGTGCACGCCCCCGCGCAAGGACGGCACGGCCGATCCCGCGGTGCTGGTCGCCGCCAGGCTGACCGGTGTGAGCCGCGTCTTCAAGCTGGGCGGCGCGCAGGCGATCGCGGCCATGGCGTACGGCACCGAGAGCGTGCCCGCCTGCGACAAGTTGTTCGGGCCGGGCAACGGCTTCGTGACCGAGGCCAAGCAGCAGGTCGCGCAATCCGGGGCGGCGGCCATCGACATGCCGGCCGGGCCGTCCGAGGTGCTGGTGATCGCCGATGCCGGCGCCAACGCCGCCTTCGTCGCGGCCGACCTGCTGTCGCAGGCCGAGCACGGTCCGGACTCGCAGGTGCTGCTGCTGTCCGACAGCGATGCGCTGATCGAGGCGGTGCAGGTCGAGATCGAACGCCAACTGGCGCGGTTGCCGCGCGCGCAGATCGCGCGCCAGGCGCTGGCGCAGTCGCGGCTGGTCAAGGTCGCCGCGCTGGAGGACGCGTTCGCGATCAGCAACCGCTACGCGCCCGAGCACCTGATCCTGGCGCTGCGCGAGCCGCGCGCGTGGCTGGAACAGGTGGAGGCGGCCGGCTCGGTGTTCCTGGGCGACTACACGCCGGAGGCGCTGGGCGATTACTGCAGCGGCACCAACCACGTCCTCCCGACCAGCGGCGCGGCGCGCGCCTACAGCGGCGTGTCGGTGGCCAGCTTCCAGAACATGCTCAGCGTGCAGGCGGCCAGCCGCGCTGGCATCGCCGCGATCGGCGGTTGCGCGCTGACCCTGGCGCGCGCCGAAGGCCTGGACGCGCATGCGCTGGCGGTGGCGCTGCGGATGGAGGCGGCATGAGCGGGGCCTCGATCCTCGAGCTGGTGCGCGAGGACCTGCGCGCCTTCGCCGGCTATTCCTCGGCGCGCAGCGCCCGGGTGACGGGCGACGTCTGGCTCAATGCCAATGAATCGGCCTGGGCCAACCCGGCCGATCCGCAGGCCGGCGCGCGGCGCTATCCGGAACCGCAGCCGGAAGCGCTGCGGCGGACCCTGGCCGCGCTGTACGGCTGCGCCCCGGAGCAACTGCTGATCGGCCGCGGCAGCGATGAAGGCATCGACCTGCTGGTGCGCGCGCTGTGCGTGCCCGGCCGCGACGCGGTGGTGACCACGCCGCCGGTGTTCGGCATGTATGCCGTGTGCGCACGGCTGCAGAACGCGCCACTGGTCGAGGTACCCCTGGTGGACGGCGAGGGCGGCTTCCATGCCGACATCCCGGCGATCGTCGGGGCCGCACTGGCTTCGCGCGCCAAGCTGGTGTTCCTGTGCTCGCCGTCCAATCCCGCCGGCTCGGCGATCGCGCTGGAAGAGATCGAGGCGGCCCTGCAGGCGTTGAGCGGCAAGGCGGTGTTGGTGATCGACGAGGCCTATGGCGAGTTCTCCGACGTGCCCTCGGCGGTACCGCTGCTGCAGCGCCATCCCAACCTGGCGGTACTGCGCACCCTGTCGAAGGCGCATGCCTTGGCGGCCGCGCGCATCGGCAGCCTGGTCGCCGACGCCGGGCTGGTCGCGGTGCTGCGCCGCTGCCAGGCGCCGTACCCGGTGCCGGCGCCGTGCGCTGCGCTGGCCGAGCAGGCCTTGCTGCCGCAAGCCCTGGAAACCACCGCGCGCCGCGTGGCCGAGGTCCGCGCCGAGCGCGAACGGCTGCAACGCGCGCTGGCCGCCGTGCCTGGCGTGCGCCGGGTGTATCCCTCGCAGGGCAACTTCCTGCTGGCGCGCTTCGCGGACGCCGGGTCGGCGTTCCAGGCACTGCTCGATGCCGGGGTGGTGGTGCGCGACCAGCGCGCCGCGCCGCAGCTCGGCGATGCCTTGCGCATCACCATCGGCACGCCGGAACAGAACGCGCGCGTGCTCGCGGCGCTACGGGAATCGAAAACCGGCGGCAAGGACGCGGCGCGCGCTCGAGATGGGTTCGCACCGGACGGGGAGGCCGCATGAAACCGATCCTGTTCGTCGACCGCGACGGCACCCTGATCGAGGAGCCGGCCGATTTCCAGATCGATGCCTTCGAGAAGCTGCGCTTCGTCCGCGACGTGATCCCGGCGATGCTGAAACTGCGCGACGCGGGCTACGAGTTCGTCATCGTCAGCAACCAGGACGGCCTGGGCACGGACAGTTATCCGCAGGCCAGCTTCGATGGCCCGCACGGGCTGATGATGCAGGTGTTCGAAAGCCAGGGCATCGTGTTCCGCGACGTGCTGATCGACCGCAGCCTGCCCACCGACAATGCGCCCACCCGCAAGCCGGGCCTGGGCATGATGGTGAAGTACCTGCAGGACCGGAACATCGACTGGGCGCGTTCGGCGATGGTCGGCGACCGCCCGACCGACATCCAGTTCGCGCGCAACCTCAACATCCGCGGCTTCCAGCTCAAGACCGACCAGTTCGGCGGCGAGTGGAACTGGAGCGGCATCGCCCACGAGCTGGCCGATGCGCCACGCCGCGCGGTGGTCCAGCGCGATACCAAGGAGACCCGGATCCGGGTCGAGCTGGACCTGGACGGCGCGCCCGAGGCGCGCGTCGCCACAGGCCTGCCGTTCTTCGACCACATGCTCGAACAGATCGGCAAGCACGGCGGTTTCAGCCTCGACATCCGCGCCGAGGGCGACCTGCACATCGACGAGCACCACACCATCGAGGACACCGGCCTGGCGCTCGGGCAGGCGCTGCGCGAGGCGCTCGGCGACAAGCGCGGCATCGGCCGCTATGGGTTCACGCTGCCGATGGACGAGACCCAGGCCAGCGCGGCCCTGGATTTCAGCGGGCGGCCGTACTTCGTGTTCGAGGGCGAGTTCAGGCGCGAGCGGGTCGGCGACATGCCGACCGAGCTGGTGCCGCATTTCTTCCGCTCGCTGTGCGATGCCTCCGGGCTCAATCTGCACCTGTCGGTGCGCGGCGAGAACGACCACCACAAGGTCGAGGGATGCTTCAAGGCGCTGGCCCGCGCGCTGCGCCAGGCCATCCGCCGCGAGGGCACCGCATTGCCGTCGACCAAGGGGGCGCTATGACCGAGGTCGCGTTGATCGATGCCGGCGGCGCCAACCTCGGCTCGGTACGCTATGCGCTGGAGCGGCTCGGCGTGCAGGCCAGGCTGGTGCGCGACGCCGATGGCCTGCGCGGTGCCGGGCGGGTGATCCTGCCCGGCGTCGGCGCGGCCCCCGAGGGAATGGCGCGGTTGCATGCGCAGGGCTTGGTCGAGCCGCTGCGCGCCCTGCGGGTGCCGCTGATCGGCATCTGCCTCGGCATGCAGTTGCTGTTCGAGCGCTCGGAGGAGGGCGACGTCGAATGCCTCGGACTGCTGCCGGGCGTGGTGCGCAGGCTGCATCCGGCCACCGGCATCCGGGTGCCGCACATGGGCTGGAACCGGCTGTTGCCGCTGCGCGCCTCGCCGTTGCTGGAAGGGCTGCCCGAGCGCGCTTACGCCTATTTCGTGCATGGCTACGCCGCGCCGCTCACCCCGGCCACCGTGGCCGCCAGCGACCATGGAGGCCTGTTCACCGCCGTCGTGCACCAAGGCCTGTATTGCGGCGCGCAGTTCCATCCCGAGCGCTCGGCCGATGCCGGCTCGCGCATCCTGCGCAATTTCCTGCAGATGGATTTCGAATGAGCTTCACCGTCTATCCCGCGTTGGACATCCGCAACGGCCAGGTGGTGCGCCTGCTGCAGGGCGACTACGACCGCGAGACCCGCTACGGCGACGATCCGCTGGAACGCGCGCGGCGTTTCGCCGCGGCGGGCGCGCGCTGGATGCACCTGGTCGACCTGGACGCGGCCAAGGCCGGCGGCTATACCTTGTCGCCGCTGCTGGCGCGGATCGCTTCGCAGACCGGGCTGCAGGTGCAGACCGGGGGCGGCGTGCGTTCGCGCGAGGACGTCGCGCGGATCCTCGACGCAGGTGCCGCGCGCGTGGTGATCGGCTCCCTGGCGGTGCGCGAGAGCGCGGCGGTGCTCGGCTGGCTGGACGAGTTCGGCCCCGAACGCATCACCATCGCGCTCGACACGCGCCGCGACGAGGCCGGCGCGTGGCGCCTGCCGGTGCATGGCTGGACCGAGACCGCCGACACCACGCTGGACGAACTGGCGACGCGCTACGCGCAGGCGGGCCTGCGCCACCTGCTGTGCACCGACATCGCCCGCGACGGCATGCTGTCCGGGCCGAACATGGATCTGTACGCGCACCTGCGCCGGCTGGCGCCCGGGCTGCAGGTGCAGGTCTCCGGCGGCGCCCGCGACGTGGCCGACGTCGCCGCGGCGAAGGCGGCCGGCTGCGCCGGGATCGTGCTCGGCAAGGCGCTGCTGGAAGGCCGCCTGCGGCTCGAGGAGGCGCTGGGGGCTGCCAGCGCGATCGGGACCGGCCACGCCGCGCCCGGCTGCGTGCGGGCCCAGGAAGAGGGAGGAAATGTATGTTGATGCATGCCCGGGCGATGACGCCGGCCTGCGCGCAGCCTGTCGTGGCCCTTCCGGGTCGCCGTATCCGGCCATCAGAAGGCCGGATACGGCAACGTGGCCTGTCCCGACCGCATTGGCGGAGGCCGTCATGCTGACCCGCCGGATCATTCCCTGCCTGGACGTGCGCGATGGCCGCGTGGTCAAGGGCGTCAGGTTCCGCGACCACGTCGACATGGGCGACATCGTCGAGCTGGCGCTGCGCTACCGCGAGCAAGGGGCCGACGAACTGGTGTTCTACGACATCGGCGCCAGCCCGGAAGGGCGCTCGGTCGACTACGGCTGGGTCGAGCGCGTCGCGCGCCTGATCGACATCCCGTTCTGCGTCGCCGGCGGCATCCGCGACGTGGAAACCGCGCGCAAGGTGCTCTACGCCGGCGCCGACAAGATATCGATCAACTCGCCGGCGCTGGGCCGCCCCCGGTTGATCAGCGAACTGGCCGAGGCGTTCGGCGTGCAATGCGTGGTGGTCGGCATCGATTCGATCCGCGAGGACGACGGCCAATGGCGGGTGCGCCGCTTCACCGGCGATCCGGACAAGACCCAGGCGGTGCCGCTGCGCACCGTCGATTGGGTGGTCGAGGCGCAGCGCCTGGGCGCGGGCGAGATCGTGCTCAATTGCATGGACAACGACGGCGTGCGCCGCGGTTACGACATCGCCCAGCTCGCGCAGGTGCGGTCGCTGTGCGGAGTGCCGTTGATCGCCTCGGGAGGCGCCGGCGAGATGCAGCACTTCGCCGACGTGTTCGAACAGGCCGACGTCGATGGCGCGCTGGCCGCCAGCGTATTCCACAGCGGCGCGATTCCGATCCCGGAACTCAAGCAGTTCCTGCGCCGGCAACAGATCGAGGTGCGCGATGTGCAGTGACGCGACAACGGCGCCGGAACGGCTCGACTGGGAAAAGGGCGGCGGCCTGCTGCCGGTGGTCGTGCAGGACGCCGATACCCTGCGCGTGCTGATGCTCGGCTACATGGATGCCGAGGCGCTCGCCGCCACCCGCGCAAGCGGCCATGTCACCTTCTACAGCCGCAGCAAGCAGCGCTTGTGGACCAAGGGCGAAAGCTCGGGGCATTTCCTCGACCTGGTCTCGATCGACGTCGATTGCGACGAGGACACCTTGCTGGTGCTCGCGCGCCCGCGCGGGCCGACCTGCCACACCGGTCGCGCGAGCTGCTTCCCCGGCGCGCCGGGAATCGACGGGGCGCCGTCGGCGCCGGACGTGTCGTTCCTGGGCACGCTCGATGCGCTCGTGGCCGAACGCGAGCGGCAGCGCCCGGAAGGCAGCTACACCACCCGGCTGTTCGAGAAGGGCACGCGCCGGATTGCGCAGAAGGTCGGCGAGGAGGGCGTGGAGACCGCGCTGGCCGGCGTCGCGCAAGGCGACGAGGACCTGCTCGGGGAGTCCGCGGACCTGCTGTACCACCTGATCGTGCTGTTGCGCGCGCGCGGGCTGTCGCTGGCGGACGCGGTCGCGGTGCTGGAGTCGCGGCACCGCTGAAGTGGCGGCCTTGCTGGAGGCAAGGAGCGGTAGCCGGTTCGCGTGAGGCCCCAAGTCGCTGGGTCCCCGCCTGCGCGGGGACGACGGCCGAGATGCCATGCGATCGTTACGATCGTGGGGTTTCACCGAAGATTTTCCAGTCGTCGTCCCCGCGCAGGCGGGGAGCCAGCGACTTCCGGGACAGGCAAGGCAGCGACCGGCACCGGAAACGAAAACGCCTCCGCAAGGGAGGCGTTCGGGGATTCCGGCTGGCAGGCGATGGCTGGCGGGCGGGAATCGCGGCTGGCTGGCGCTCGAGGCGGGCTGGCTGCGCGGCAGTCTAGCCATCCGCGCGGGAGCATGCGGAAATGCGAATTACTCGCAGGAAGCGGTGCGCCGCCGCGCAGCCCGCATGGCCTGCAGGTTGTCCAGCGGAGCCAGCGGCTCGGGCACGCTGTAGGGCACCGCCGGGCCCGGATGCAACCCGGCGCGCCAATGCTGCAGGACCTGGCCGATACGGCCCCCGCGCCAGATCTGCGGCATCGAAGGCTGTTCGCCTTCGGCCTTCTCGCGCGCGGCGATCTCGTCCACGGCGAGCCGGTAGGCCTGCTCGAAGTCGTCGGTGCGATTGAGCGCGTCCACCAGCCAGGCCTTGCCGAAGTAGGTGGCGTCCTCGGTGTTGCCGCAACCGAACGAGGGACGGTCGGCGCGGGCAGCCGTGATCACCATCGTGTCCGGGTTCTTGAGCGCCGGGATGAAACCGCCGGAATAGCAGGCCGAAAGCACGATCACGCGGTTGCGGATGCCGGCGTCGTCGAGGGCCTGGCGCAGGTCCTGCGGCGTGATGAAGTCCTCCTCGTCCTCGCTGACCTGCACGTAGAGCGTGTGGTCCTCGGTGCCGTGCGTGGTGGCGAACAGCAGCAGCACGTCCTCCTTCGGGTCCATCAGCTTGCCGATCCGCGCCAGCGTGTCGTAGAGGTTGTCGTAGGTCGCGAGCGGCGCGTACGGCCGATCGGTGAGATTGTCCGAATGGTTGACCAGCGTGACGATGTGCCCGGCGGCATCGAAGCGCTGGCTGAAGAGTTCCTTGAGGTACAGGGTCTCGTTGCGGAACACGTCCTCGCTGGCGTCGCCGGCGAAGCCCACCACGTACAGGTCGGTCGCGCCGGGGCGTTGCGGCGCGAGCGCATCCAGTGCCTTGTCCAGCGCGGCATCGTCCTCGGGATCGGAGACCTGCTGCTGGCCGGGCTCGTCCTGCGCGGGGGCGGGGCCGGCCTGGGACGAGCAACCCGCGGCGAGCCACAACAGGCCGGAGAGCAGGACGATCGCGCCCTTGGACGGGCGCCGCGGAAGGGGGATGTGGGACGACATCGAACGCCAACGACGGAAAGGCAGGCGCAGGTTTACAGCGAGCCTGCCGGATTGGCAAGGCGAGCGGCGCGACGGGGCGCCGAAGTGGAACCGGAAAGCGGAACCGCCGCTGCCGGCGGTCACGGCGGGCGGCAAGCGCCGGCGGGACAGGTGCCCGCCGGCGCGCCGGGGTCAGGGAGAGAAGACGATCTCGTCGAAGTCCTGCACGCGCGGATGCTTGCCGATCTCGTGCAGGGTGCGCGGGGTCGGGTAGTCCTGGACGCGGTCGAGCAGCGAGGTCTTCATGCCGGCCCGGGTGGCGGCATCGAGTTCCTCGACCACGTCCGACAGGAACAGCACCTCGCCGGCCGGCAGCCCGATCTTCTCGGCGATGCGGCGGTAGCTGTTGCTCTCGCGCTTGCCGCCGATCTCGGTGTCGAACCAGCCGGAGACCAGCCCGCTCAGGTCGCCCGCGTCGCTATGGGCGAAGAACAGCTTCTGCGCCGGTACGGAGCCGGACGAGTACACGTAGATCGGGATGCCGGCGGCGTGCCATTCGCGCAGGCGCCGCGCGGCGTCGGGGTAGATGTGGGCGGTGAAGTCGGCGGTGCGGTAGCCGTCTTCCCAGATCATGCCCTGCAGCGCCTTCAGCGCGGTGTTCTTGCGGTCCTCGTCGATCCAGCGCTGCAGCGCGGCGACGAGCGTGTCGTCGTCCGCGTCCTCGCCGACCTCGTCGGCCACCTGGTTCAGCCAGTGCCGCACCTGCGGATGGTTGCCGTGCTCGCGCACGAACCCGGGCATGGCGCGGCGCGCATACGGGAAAAGCACGTCCTTGACGAACGAGATGCTACTGGTGGTGCCTTCGATATCAGTGAGGATCGCCTGCGGTTGGGTCATCGTCAGCTCGCCTTCTGGGTTTTCTCAGGTTCGTAGCGGGGGAACTGTCGTGCGATGTCGGTCCCGGTGAAATGGCCCACCCAGCCGTCCGGCTCGGTGAAGAAGCGGATGGCCACGAAGTACGGCTCGGCGCCCATGTCGAACCAGTGCAGCGTGCCGTCCGGCACCGCGATCAGGTCGTCCTTCACGCACTCGATCTCGTACACCTTGTCGCCGACGTGCAGCGTGAACAGGCCGGAGCCTGCCACGAAGAAGCGTACTTCGTCTTCCTTGTGGAAGTGTTCGTCGAGGAACTTGGCGCGCATTTCCTCGCGCTTGGGGTTGTCCGGGGCGATGCTGACCACGTCCACGGTCTTGAAGCCGCGTTCGGCGACCAGGCGGTCGATGTCGGCGCGGTAGGCGTCCATCACCTGCTCGGGCGTTGCGCCGGGTTCGATCGGCTGGCTGGCCCGCCAACGCTCGAAGCGCACGCCGATCTTCTCCAGTTCGGCGGCGATCTGGGCACCGTCGCGGCTGTCGAAGTGCGGCTGCCGGGGATCGGTGTCGGAAAAGATGCGGAGTCGGCTCATGGCGGCAGTATCGGCTGTGGGGAGGGGAACGGGGAGCGCTTCAGCGCGTTCCCCGCAGCTTGATCAGCTCCAGTTCGCAGCCGATCAGGAATTCGAACGCCTCCAGGTGGCGGCGGGCCTCGGCCATGTTGCGGCCCCAGGCGTACAGGCCGTGTCCATCGATGAGATACCCCCACATCGGCTGCTTGTCCAGCAGCGCGTCGACCTGGCCGGCCAGGACGGTCATGTCCTGGGTGTTGGCGAACACCGGCACGTCCACCGAGGTTTCGTGGGTGTGGTTGCCCTCGAAGGCCTTGAGCAGCTCGTAGCCTTCCAGGCGGATATGCCCGGCGCCGGCGAACAGGCGCGAGGCAACCGTCTGTACCGGCGAGTGCGTGTGCAGCACGCAGCCGATCTCCGGGTAGCGGCGGTAGAGCTGGGTATGCAGCAGGGTTTCGGCCGAAGGCCGCAGCTGGCGGCCGACGGGGCGGCCGTCGAAGTCCACCACCATGATGTCGTCCTCGACCAGCCGGCCCTTGTCGCGGCCGGACACGGTGATCGCGGCATGGCGGTCGTCCAGGCGGTGCGAGAAGTTGCTGCTGGTGGCGGGGGTCCAGCCGGCCTGGGCCAGTTCGCGGATGTTGCAGATCAGCAGCTTGGCCAGCTCGTGCAGCCGTGCGGCGCTGTAGGGAAGCGGGGCGGTGGTGGCGTTCATCGCCGTATTCTAGGGCGTGTTGTCATGTCCCGAGTAGGCCGCGTTGGGTCTGGAAAGCCGTCAGCCGGTGTTGCATGGCGCGGCGCCTGACTGGCCGTCAGGTCAAGCCGCGCGGCGCCGGATGGCGGCTTTCCAGGCCCAACCCACGGGGCAGCCGCTGCGCGCACCCGGGACTGCGTCATCGCTCGGGCGTGGACGGACGTCCACTTCCTCGCTCTTCCTTGCCCCGAGCACGCGCAGCGACGGCGCGGCCTATTCGGGACATGACAACACGCCCTGCTATCCCGCCCGGGGCCGGCCAGCCCCGGCTCATGACATTCGCTTATCGGGACGTGCCCGCCGGGCGGGGACGGTGGCATGGGCCGCGCCGTCAACGGCGCAGCTTGCTGTGGCGGTAGCCGTAGCCGAAGTAGAGCGCGAAGCCGGCTAGCGTCCACAGGCCCATCAGCATCCAGTTGTGCGCGGTCATCGCCGACAGCAGCGCCACGCAGCTGAGCACGCCGGCCGAGCAGATCAGCCAGGCGGCGGGCATGCGGAACGGGCGCGGCAGGTCCGGCTGGGTGCGGCGCAGGATCAGCACGCCGGCGCAGACCGCGGCGAAGGCGATCAGCGTGCCCATCGAGGTCAGCTCGCCCAGCACGTCCAGCGGGAACAGCGCGGCCAGCAGGGCGATGCCGATGCCGGTGATCACGGTGTTGATGTGCGGCGTGCGGTACTCGGGATGGATCTTGGTGAAGACCGGCGGCAGCAGGCCGTCGCGGGCCATGATCATGAAGATGCGCGGCTGCCCGATGATCATCACCAGCACCACCGAGGACAGGCCGATCAGCGCGCCCACCTCGACCACCACCCGCAGCCAGCCCAACTGGGGATGCGCGGCGACGGCGGTCACCACCGGCTCGTCGGTGCCGAGCACGCGGTAGGGCACCAGGCCGGTCATCACCGCGGCCATGGCGATGTAGAGCACCGTGCAGATCACCAGCGAGAGCAGCATGCCGATCGGCAGGTCGCGCTGCGGCCGGTGCGATTCCTGCGCGGCCACCGACACCGCCTCGAAGCCGATGTAGGCGAAGAACACCATCGCCGCGCCGCGCAGCACGCCTTCCATGCCGTACTTGCCGGGTCCCTCGTTGGCCGGGACGAAGGGCTGCCAGTTGGCCGGATCCACGTACTTCCAGCCGACCGCGATCACCAGCACGATCAGGCCGCTCTTGAGCACGACCATGGCCATGTTCATCGCCGAGGACTTGCGGATGCCGACGTAGCACAGCCAGGTCAGCAGCAGCACGATCGCCGCCGCCGGCAGGTTGGCGATCGCGCCGGTGGGCCGCAGCTTCGCGTCGAGCGGCGCATTGACCAGGCTGGCCGGCAGGTGGATGCCGAAGTGGTCGAGCAGGCTCAGGAAATAGCCGGTCCAACTCACCGCCACCGCCGAGGCGGACACGCCGTACTCCAGCACCAGCATCCAGCCGATGAACCAGGCGGCCAGTTCGCCGAAGGTGGCGTAGGTATAGGTGTAGGCGCTGCCGGAGACCGGCACCATCGCCGCGAACTCGGCGTAGGCCATCGCGCAGAACGCGCAGCACACCGCGGCCAGCACGAAGCTGAGCATGATCGCCGGCCCGGCATGGTTGGCCGCGGCCTGGCCGGTGATCACGAAGATGCCGCCGCCGATCACCGCCCCGATGCCAAGCGCGGTCAGGCCCCAGGGGCCGAGCGCGCGTTGCAGGCCCAGGCCGCCGGCGTCCTGGTGGCTGGCGTGCGGATGCTTGGTGGCCCAGAGTTGTTTGAACATGCAGCAGCGGTTCCGGCGTGGGGAGTTGGGAAGGCCACTGCGCAAGGATGCGCAGCGACCCCGTCCGTTCGTATCACCGCACGTGCTCGTGCGGGCTGTTGCGAGGGACTCGTTTTCTCAAATCCCGCACCGGGGCGTGCGGGCGGTTGCCAAGGGATTCGCGGTCAAGCCTTGCCGGCCAGGCGGCTATGGCGGATGCCGTAGCCGAAGTAGATGAACAGGCCGAGCACGGTCCAGCCGACGAAGACCTTCCAATGTTCCTGGAACGCCTGGAAGAACAGGAACAGGCAGGCCAGCGCGCCCAGCGGGCAGATCACGATCGCCAGCGGGACGCGGAACGGGCGCGGCAGGTCGGGCTTGGTGAAGCGCAGCACCAGCACGCCGATGCAGACGGTGGCGAAGGCCAGCAGGGTGCCCATCGAGACCAGCTCGCCGAGCACGTCGAGCGGGATCATGCCGGCGAGCAGGGCGGCGACCACGCCGACGGCGACGGTGCCGATGTAGGGCGTGTGGAACTTCCTGTGCACCCTGCCGAACGGCTTCGGCAGCAGCCCGTCGCGGGACATGGTGTAGAAGATGCGCGGCTGCGCCATCAGCATCACCAGCACCACCGAGGACAGGCCGGCGATCGCGCCGATCTCCACGGCGGTCTTCAGCCAGGCCAGCTGCGGATAGCTTTCCAGGGCGGTCGCCACCGGCTTGGCGGTGCCGAGCTGGGTGTAGGGCAGCAGGCCGGTCAGCACGGCGCAGACGATGATGTAGATGATCGTGCACACCGCCAGCGAGCCGAGGATGCCGATCGGCATGTTCTTCTGCGGGTCCTTGGTCTCGCCGGCCGAGGTGGAGACCGCATCGAAGCCGATGTAGGAGAAGAACACGATCGAGGCGGCGCGGAACACGCCGTCCCAGCCGAACTGCCCGGGCCCCCTGTTCTCCGGGATGAACGGGTGCCAGTTGTCCGGATTGACGTAGGCGGCGGCGAAGCCCACGAACAGGCAGATCACCGCGATCTTGATGGCCACCACGATCGCGTTGGCGAAGGCGGACTGGGTGACGCCGACGTAGCACAGGCAGCTGACCGCGACGACGATCAGCACCGCCGGCAGGTTGACGATGCCGCCGGAGGCGACGAAGGCGTGCCCGGTCCAGCTCAGCGGCGCGCTGGCCAGCTCGGCCGGGAACGGCAGGCCGAGCGTGCTGGTCAGGAAGCTGATCAGGTAGGCCGACCAGCCGACCGCGACGCTGGAGCCGGCGAACAGGTACTCGAGCACCAGGCACCAGCCGATGAACCAGGCCACGCCCTCGCCGAGCGTGGAATAGGAGTAGGAGTAGGCGCTGCCGGACACCGGCATCATCGCGGCGAACTCGGCATAGCACAGGCCGGCGAAGGCGCAGGCGATGCCGGCGAACACGAACGAGAGCATCACCGCCGGGCCGGCATGGTTGGCCGCGGCCTGGCCGGTGAGCACGAAGATGCCCGCGCCGATCACCGCGCCGATGCCGAGCATCACGAGGTGCCTGGCCGTGAGGGTCCTTTTCAGCGTGGCCTCGCCTTCCAGGCTGCCTTCGAACGGTTCGCCGGCATCGACGTGCCCGGCCGGCTGGACCGGTTTGACCCTCAACAGAGCTTTCAGCATTCAGTACGTCCCCAGTGTGCGGTAGGCGTGGCCGGCAGGCCGCGACGGAGCGCGGCCGCGTCCGGCGGACGCCGCGCAAGCGCCGTACCTTGCCAAAGCCCGCGGTTTGCTACAAGCGCAACCGCAGCATGCCCGGCGATAATGGGCCCGGTTCGACGACGGAAGAGGGCGCATGGCAACGAGGGAAACCGGGCAGGGCGTGGACGTCCTGCGCGCACGGCTGCTGGACTACCGCGAGCGGTGGCGGGAGGAGGCCGCGGTCGCCGACGCGTTCCTGGAACTGCTCGACGATGCCGCCGACCCGTTCGTCCGCGAGCGCCTGGCCGGCCATTTCACCGCCTCGTCCTGGCTGGTCAGCCGCGACCGCCGGCGCATCTTGATGACCCACCACCGCAAGCTGCGGCGCTGGCTGCAGCTGGGCGGGCACGCCGACGGTGAGCGCGACCTCGCCCGGGTGGCGCTGAAGGAGGCCGAGGAGGAGTCCGGGCTGGCGGGCCTGGCGCTGGCAGGCCCGGCGATCTTCGACCTGGACCGGCACTGGATTCCTGAACGCGGCGACGTGCCCGGGCACTGGCACTACGACGCGCGCTACGTGGTGCTGGCCGGCGAGGACGAGGCGTTCGCGGTTAGCGAGGAGTCGCTGGCCCTGGCATGGCGGCCGATCGCCGAGTTGCTGGACGATCCCGACCTGGATCCGTCGATACGGCGGATGGCGGGGAAGTGGCTGCGATCGGAGTCCCCGCTGCCCCCGGAGTGACGAGGCAAGGGCGTGCGCGCCATGGGCGCGGGCCCGGAGGGCGGAGCCAGGGCCACGGGAGGGGCCTTGGGCGCCGCATCCGGCATGGCCGGTCGCCTGTGGAAAAGACTTCGGTCCCGACAGGGATTTCGCCTGAACCCCGCGCAGGAACGCGGGGGTTATTGCCCGGGGGCCGTCACCAGGGCCTGCCGGGATCGAAGTCCCTCCCGCAGGCACTGCGTGCATGCGCTCCTCCCCCGGAAGCGGGAGGGCGGCGGATCAATACAGGATGCGCGTCCGCAAGGTTCCCGGGATCTTCGCCAGTTCGTCCCGCAGCGCGTTCGCCTGTTCCTCGCTGGCATCGACGTCGATGACCACGTAGCCGACCTTCGGGTCGGTGCGCAGGAACTGGCCGTCGATGTTGACGTTGTGGCGGGAGAACAGCTCGTTGATCTGCGACAGCACGCCCGGCACGTTGCGGTGGATGTGCAGCAGGCGCAGGCTGCCGGCGTGCTCGGGCAGGGTGACCTCGGGGAAGTTGACCGCCGAGAGCGTGCTGCCGTTGTCGCTGTAGCGCACCAGCTTGGCCGCCACCTCCACGCCGATGTTGTCCTGCGCCTCGAGCGTGCTGCCGCCGACGTGCGGGGTCAGGATCACGTTGTCGTGCGCGGTCAGCGGCGACTCGAACGCATCGCCGTTGCCCTTCGGCTCGACCGGGAACACGTCCACCGCCGCGCCGCCGAGGTGGCCCGACTTGAGCGCGGCATCCAGCGCGTCGATGTCGACCACGGTGCCGCGCGAGGCGTTGATCAGGTGCGCGCCGGGCTTCATCCTCGCGATCTGCGCCGCGCCGATCATGTTCTTCGTCGAAGCGACCTCCGGCACGTGCAGCGTCACCACGTCGGCCACCGCCAGCAGTTCGTCGAGGTCGGCGGCGGCGCGCGCATTGCCGAGCGAGAGCTTGGTCTCGATGTCGTGGAACACCACCTGCATGCCGAGCGCCTCGGCCAGCACGCCGACCTGGGTGCCGATGTGGCCGTAGCCGATGATGCCCAGCACCTTGCCGCGGGTCTCGTGGCTGCCGGCCGCCGACTTGGACCAGCCGCCGCGGTGGCACTCGGCGTTCTTCTGCGGGATGCCGCGCAGCAGCAGGATCGCCTCAGCGATCACCAGCTCGGCCACCGAGCGGGTATTGGAATAGGGCGCATTGAAGACCGGGATGCCGGCCAATTCCGCCGCTTCCAGGTCGACCTGGTTGGTGCCGATGCAAAAGCAGCCGACCGCGATCAGGCGCTTGGCGTGCGCGAGCACGTCGGCGGTCAGGTGCGTGCGCGAACGGATGCCGATGATGTGCGCCTCGGCGATGCGCGCCTTCAGCTCCTGCTCCGGCAACGACTTGGCGTGCGTCTCGATCTGGGAATAGCCGGCGGCACGGAACGTGTCCACGGCGGTCTGGCTGATGCCTTCGAGCAGCAGGACGCGGATGTCCTGCTTGGGGAACGAGGTCTTCTTCGGCGACATGGATGCAGCTTGGGGCGGCGGATCGGGCGGCCACTATGCCAGATGGCGCAGGCCTTTGGTGCGTTGCCGCATCGCTTCGGCACGCATCGGACACAGCGTTCCCGGAATCGCCGGATGCTTTGCGCTGCAACCGTTTCAGCTGCATCGAAAGCGGCGATGCGCCGGGGCGGTTCGCTGGACGGCCCGGGGGTTCGCTGGCACGCTGTGCCGCCCTGCCAAAGCGCCCCGCCGCACGATGACCGACCCTCGCATCGCCTCGCTCGAACAGTCCGTGCACGGGCTGCGCCTGAAGACCGATCCGGCCGACCTGGAACACTACGGCCGCGACTGGACGCGGCGCTGGACGCCGGCGCCGCTGGCGATCGCGCTGCCGGCCAGCGTGGAGGAAGTTCAGGCGATCGTGCGCTGGGCCAATGCCCACGATGTGGCGATCGTGCCCTCCGGCGGCCGCACCGGCCTGTCCGGGGGCGCGGTGGCCGCCCGCGGCGAACTGGTGCTGAGCCTGGAGCGCATGAACAAGGCGCTGGCCTTCGATGCGGTGGACCGCACGTTGACGGTGCAGGCCGGCATGCCGCTGGAGGCCGTGCACAATGCCGCCCGCGAGCACGGGCTGGTGTACCCGGTGGACTTCGCCGCGCGCGGCTCGTGCTCGATCGGCGGCAACATCGCCACCAACGCCGGCGGCATCCGCGTGATCCGCTACGGCAACACCCGGGAGTGGATCGCCGGCCTGAAGGTGGTGACCGGCACCGGCGAGGTGGTGGAGTTGAACAACGCGCTGGTCAAGAACTCCAGCGGCTACGACCTCCGGCAGCTGATGATCGGGTCCGAGGGCACGCTCGGCATCGTGGTCGAGGCGACGCTGCGCCTGACCGATCCGCCGCCGCCCACCAACGTGATGCTGCTGGCGCTGCCTTCGTTCGAGGTGCTGATGCAGGTGTTCGCGGCGTTCCGCGCGCAACTGCGGCTGGAGGCGTTCGAGTTCTTCACCGACCGGGCGCTGCACCACGTGCTCGCGCACGGCGCGCAACAGCCGTTCGACGAGGTCCACCCGTACTACGTGGTCACCGAGTTCGCCAACGACGAGGCCGGGGAGGCGGCGGCGCTGGCCGCGTTCGAGACCTGCATGGAGCAGGGCTGGGTGCTGGACGGCGTGATCAGCCAGAGCGAGGCGCAGGCGCAGCAACTGTGGCGCCTGCGCGAGGGCATCACCGAGAGCCTGGCGCGCTACAAGCCCTACAAGAACGACGTGTCGGTGCGGATTTCGGCGATGCCGGCGTTCCTGGCGCAGACCCAGGCGCTGCTCGGCGAGGCCTACCCGCACTTCGACGTGGTCTGGTTCGGCCACATCGGCGACGGCAACCTGCACATCAACGTGCTCAAGCCCGACGACACCCCGGATGCGGAATTCATCGCCGCGTGCGAGCAGGTGACCAAGTTGCTGGCGGAGGTGCTGCAGCGCTTCCAGGGCAGCATTTCCGCCGAGCACGGCATCGGCCTGGTCAAGAAGCCGTACCTGGGCAGTACCCGCAGCCCGGCGGAGGTGGCCCTGATGCAGGGCATCAAGCGCGCGTTCGACCCCAAGGGCTTGCTGAATCCCGGCAAAGTGTTCGATGCCCCGCCGGCATCGGCGCCCATGACGGCCCGATGATCGCCGGCTAGGCTGTCCCCCGTTCCCTCTGGATACTTCCCGATGAAAAGGCATTCGCTGTCGCTCGTCCTCCTCCTGCTCCTGCCGGCCTCCGCGTTCGCGGTGAGTTCGGCCGGTACTTCCGCCGCCGGCAGTTCGGCGGGCAGCTCGGCTTCGTCCGACAGCACCTCCGACGACGACAAGGTCGTGCTGGACGCCCGCGACGACGCGGCGGGATTCGTCGCCAGCGACGGACGCATCCGCGGAGCCAGGCTGGAGGCGGCGCTGATCCAGCTGCGCGAGCGCAGCGAAGCGGCGCGCTCGGCCAGCGACATGGCGTTGGCGCGCGCGATCCTGGCCCAGTGATCGCGCCTGGCCGGCCACCGTTCCGGTGGCTGGCGGGACTGCTGTTCTGCCTGCCCGGCACCGGCTGGGCCCAGGCATCGCTGCCGCTGCATCTGCATGCCGAAGGACTGACGGCCGAGGAAGCCGAGGCCAGTGACCGGCTGGTGGAGCAGGTCGCAGACCGGCTCCCGGCGCGCTGGCGCGAAGCGTTGGCCAGCCCGATCCGGCTGGAATGGACGCAAGGCCTGCCGGCGCACGTGCAAGGACGCGCCGCGGCGACGCGGATCCGCCTGGACCGCCGCCTGCTGCACGCCTGGATGGCGCTGCCGGCCGGCAGCGATCCCGAGCTTCCGGCGGCGCACGCGGCGATGGCCGCATTGATCCACGAGCTGGCGCACGTGCTGGACCGTTCCCGGGCCCGTGGCTTGTCGCGCGATCCGCGCCTGCTCGACCTGGCCGGCTGGCAGATGCGGCCATGGCGGCTCGGGCGCGGCGGGAACCATTTCGCCGACCGCAGCCCCGACCGCTACGAACTGCACGATCCGGCCGAGTTCGTGGCGGTGAACCTGGAGCACTTCGTGCTCGACCCGGACTACGCCTGCCGGCGACCGGCGCTGTGGCAGTGGTTCGCCGCGCGCGTGGGCGTGCCGGCGACGGCGGCGGCCTGCGACGCCGCATTGCCGTTCCTGCAGGCGGACAACGAGGACGGCGAAGTCTCGCTGCTGCATCTGGACCCGGCGCGGGTCTACCAGGTGGACTACCTGCTGGCCGAAGGCAACGAACAGCCGATGAGCCGCTGGGGCCACAGCATGCTGCGGTTGGTGGTCTGCGCCCCGGGACGCGCCCCGGGACCGCAATGCCGGATGGACCTGCAATACCACCGGGTGATCTCGTTCCGCGCCTTCGTCGGCGACCTGCAGATTTCCAGTTGGCGCGGGCTGACGGGTTCGTATCCGTCGCGGCTGTTCTTGCTGCCGCTGGACCAGGTGGTGGACGAGTACACCAAGATCGAACTGCGGGCGCTGTCGTCGGTCCCGCTGGCGCTGGACCGGCAGGAGATCGCGGCGCTGCTGGAGCGCGCCGCGCGGGTGCACTGGAACTACGACGGGCGCTATTACTTCATCGGCAACAACTGCGCGGTGGAGACCTGGAAGCTGTTGCACGACGGCATTCCGCGCCTGGCCGCGATGCCGCTGTCGGGCATCACCCCGAACGGCCTCCAGCGCCGGCTGCGGCGCGGCGGCGTGCTGCAGGTCGGCGTGCTCGACGACCACGCACGGGCGGTGCGGCAGGGCTATTACTTCGAGTCCGCGCAGGCACACTACCAGGCGATGTTCGACGTGGTGCGCGCGGCGCTGCCGGTGCCGCAACGCACCCTGCAGGATTGGTTCGAGAGCGCGCCGGACGAACGGCGCGGCTGGATGGCGCAGGCCGATCTGCGTGCCAGTGCGGCGTTGCTGTTGCTGGAACAGGCGATCCGGCGCCGCCAGGAACAGCAAGTGAGGGAGGACGTGAAGCGACGCCTGCTGCGCGGGCGAGGGGACGCGCGCGACGAGGTGCTGGGCGTGCTGGAACAGGTCGGCGTCCTGGCCCGGCCGGCCGCCGTCCTGGATCGGCTGGACGGCTACGGCATTCCGCAGCGCGAAGAGCAGGCCGCCGCCGCGCAGCGCGCGCGGGAGCGCAGCGTGCGGATCCACGAGGAATGGACGGAACTGCGCCGGCGCACGCGCGCGGCGCTGCCGGCGCACCAGCGCGACGCGCTGGCGCAGGTCGAGGACAACCTGGCTTTCATCGGGCAGCGGTTGCGCGAATTGAATGCCGGGGCGGACGTTCCCGGACTGCCGGAGAATCCGTAGCCCCTCTCCCGCCGGGAGAGGGGAAAGGGCGCGGCCTCGCGCGCACCCTCGTCCTGCCTCTCCGGGGCGAACCGGCGGTTCGCAAGCAACGCGCCTTCACCCGAAGGGCAAGGGAAGACCGCCGCCTTCCCCTCGGAGCGCTGCGTCAATCGGCGCGGCCGCCGAACTCGCCGGTGGTCGTGTTGACCAGGATGCGCTCGCCGTTGGCGATGTACTCCGGCACCATGATCTCCAGGCCGGTGCTGAGCTTGGCCGGCTTCGGGCGCTTGGTCGCGGTGCCGCCCTTCAGTTCCGGCGGCGTGTCCACCACTTCCAGGGTCACGTGCTGCGGCAGCTGCAGCGCCACCGGGGACTCGTCGATGATCTGCACGTAGCAGCCGGCCAGGCCATCGGTGATGTAGCCGGCGTCGTCGCCGATCACGTCGGCGTCGAGGGTGTAGGGGGTGTAGTCCTCGTCGTCGAGGAACACGAACGCCTCGCCATCCTTGTAGGAGAACGTGGCCTGGCGGCGCAGCAGCTCGACTTCGGTCAGGTTGTCGTCGGCATCGAAGCTGGCGTCGAGCTTGTTGCCGCCCGGCACGCTGTACATGATGAAGCGGAAGCGGACGTTGCCGCCGCGGCCCTGCGGCGAGCTGCGCTCGATATCGCGGATCTGGTAGACGCCGTTGTTGTACTCGACGACGTTGCCTTTCTTGACTTCGCTGGCTTTCATTTTTTGAGTCGGGGATTGGGGATTCGGGATGGGTGAAAAGCGGGCCGGGGAACCAGGACGGGGCGCTTTCGCGATCCCGGTCCCGGATCTCCGATGCCGGTTACTTCGCCGCCAGCCGCACGGCGCCGTCGAGGCGGATAACCTCGCCGTTGAGGTAGCGGTTGCGCAGGACGAAGGCGACGGTCTCGGCGAATTCCTCCGGCCGGCCCAGCCGCGACGGGAACGGGATCGAGGCCGACAGCGACTGCTGCACGGCCTCGGGCATGCCGTCCACCATCGGCGTCCAGAAGATGCCCGGGGCGATGGTCATCACCCGGATGCCGAAGCGCGACAGCTCGCGCGCCATCGGCAGGGTCATGCCGACCACGCCGCCCTTGGAGGCGGAATAGGCGGCCTGGCCGATCTGCCCCTCGTAGGCGGCGACCGAGGCGGTGTTGACGATGACGCCGCGCTCGCCGTCCTCGCCGGGCGGGTTGTGCTGCATCGCGTCCGCGGCGGCCTTGGCGACGTTGAAACTGCCGACCAGATTGACCATCACCGTGGTGCGGAACGTCGCCAGCGGCATCGGCGTCTCTCTGCCGAGCACGCGGCCCGCGCCCAAGATGCCGGCGCAGTTGACCGCCACGTTCAGGCCGCCGAGGAACTCCCGGGCCGCGGCGACGTTGTCGGCCACCTGCTGCTCGTCGGTGACGTCGGTGCGGAAATAGCGGGCGTTGGCTTCGCCCAGCGACGCGACGGCGGCGGCGCCTTTCTCGTCGTTGACGTCGAACAGGGCGACCTTGCCGCCTTGTTCGGCAATGGACTTCGCGACGGCCAGGCCCAGGCCGGAGACGCCGCCGGTGACGATGGCGCGGGTGTCGGGGAGCTGCATTCAGGTGCCTGCGAAAGGAAAAGGCGAGATTCTAGGGCATGTCCGCGAGCACGGGCGGCGAGGGGACTGGGAGGCGCCGACCCTGGCACTTGAATCGAACGATCGTTCGTGTTTTTATCGCCGTCATGAACGCACAGCCGAGCAAAGGCGACCTTACCCGCGACCGGTTGATCGCCACCGGTTCGATGTTGGCGCGCACCGAAGGCCTGGACGGATTGACCATCGGCGCGCTCGCGTCGGCCGCCGGCATGTCCAAGAGCGGGGTGTTCGCCCATTTCGGCTCGCGCGAGGACCTGCAGCTGTGCATCCTCGACCACGCGGCGGAAGTGTTCACCGAGCAGGTGTTCCGGCCGGCGCTGCGCGAGCGCCGCGGCGTCCCGCGCTACCGTGCCGTGATGCGGCACTGGCTGGACTACCTGTGCGGCCTGGGCAAGGGCGGCGGCTGCATCCTGATCGCGGCCGTCAGCGAGTTCGACGACAAGCCGGGCCCGGTACGCGAGCGGGTGCATGCCTATGAGCGCCAACTGCGCGGGGAACTGCAGCGTTGCGCGCAACTGGCGATCGACGCGGGCGACCTGCGGGCGGACAGCGATGCCGCCCAGATCGCGTTCGAGACCTATGCCCTGGCGCTGGTGGTCCACCACGACCTTCGCCTGTTCGGCCCCGGCGAGGTGGTCGCCCGGGCCGAGCGGGCATTGGATGCGCTGTTGCAGCGCCACGTCCCCTGATTCCCGTTGGATGGAGAGAGTGCCATGGCGGTCGTTGTCGTTCCCAATAAAAGCACGAACGTTCGTATTAATGAGGCGGTTCGACTGGAGGCAGTGCGGCTCGCCTTCGGCGTCGGAGGCTGGCTGCTCCCGCGCCAGGCCGGCCGGCGGATCGAAGCCGTGTTCACCCGTCCCTCGGTGCAAGGCCGCGAGCGCGCCTTGGCCGCGCCCTTGCTGGATGCGGAACTGGACAGCCTGGAGATCGACGGCGAGACGGTGACGCTGTACCGCTGGGGCGATGCGGCCACGCAGCCGCTGCTGCTGTTCTCGCACGGGTGGTCGAGCTTCGGCCTGCGCGTGTCGCCCTGGTTGCCGCGCCTGCGCGAGCAGGGCTACGCAGTGGCCAGTTTCGACCAGGTCGCGCATGGGCGCAGCAGCGGCAGGCATGCGACATTGCCTGGATTCGGCCGGGTGCTGGCGCGGGTGGCGCGGCGGCTGGGGCCGCTCGAAGGCGTGATCGGGCATTCGCTGGGCGGCGCGGCGATCGGGCTGGCCTTGGCCGAAGGCATGGAGGCGCGCCGTGCCGTGCTGATCGCGCCGCCGGCCGACGCGCTGGCCGCGACCGAACGATTCGCCCGCGCCATGGGGCTCGGTGCGCCGGCCTTGCCCATGTTCCGGCGCGCGCTCGAACGGCGGGCCGGTGCGTCGCTCCCTGCGATTGCCGCCCAGCACGTCGTGCCCGGATTGGCCGTGCCGGCGCTGATCGTGCACGACCTGGCCGACCGCGAGGTGCCCTGGGACGAGGGCGAGCGTTATGCGCGCTATTGGCCTGGCTCGCGCCTGCTCAATACCACCGGGCTGGGACATCACCGCATCGCCGGCGACGCGCAGGTGATCGAAGCCGGATTGCGTTTCCTGCGCGGCGAAGCGATAGGCGAACGAGTGGTGTCCACCCCTGCATTGCCCTACGGCCTGGCATGAGCCGCGTCATCTTCCGGATGGAAGGACCCTGGCAATGAAAGAACCAAGCGATGGAAGAGCCAAGGCGTTGGAGAACCAAGGCGATGGATGAACCAGGGCATTGGATGAACAAAGGCATTGGATGAACCAGGGCGGAGGAATCGCCATCCCTTCTCCCGCCTGCGGGAGAAGGTGGCGCGAAGCGCCGGATGATGGCCGACGCAGAACGGCGATCATGAAAAAACGCATCGTCCCGCATCCATCGGGCGCTTGCTTGGTGAGGGAGGCGGCTGGCACATGGCGCGCGTTTGCCCCTGTTGCGGGGCGCGGGCTCCATGCGGCTCCCTCGTCCGCTCCTCGGGCACCTCGCTCCGCGCCCCGGCCCGGCGCGCGGGGCGTTCAGGCGCGCGCGAGCCCGTGGTTCGCAAGCCGCACGTCTTCACCCCGCAAGCGGGAGCAGGGACCGCTTGCGGCTGCCTGGCCTCATGCCGAGGCGCTGGCCAGCGCCTTGCCGGCCTTGCTGCCGGTCTCGCGGCCGAGCAGGGCCGCCAGCCATCGCCCGGTGGCGGCCAGCGCCTGCAGGTCGACGCCGGTGGACATGCCCATGCCGTGCAGCATGTACACCACGTCCTCGCTGGCCACGTTGCCGCTGGCGCCCTTGGCATAAGGGCAGCCGCCGGTGCCGGACACCGCGGCGTCGACCACCCGCACGCCTTCGTCCAGGCAGGCGGCGATGTTGGCCAGTGCCTGTCCGTAGGTGTCGTGGAAATGCACGGCCAGCGCATCGAGGGGGATTTCCGCGGCCACCGCATGCAGCATGGCCCGGGCCCGGCGCGGCGTGCCGACCCCGATGGTGTCGCCGAGCGAGATCTCGTAGCAGCCCAGTTCGTGCAATCGGCGCGCGACGCGGACCACGTCGGCCAGGGGCACCTCGCCCTGGTAGGGGCAGCCGAGCACCGTGGAGACATAGCCGCGCACGCGCACGCCGTCCTGCCGCGCACGCGCCAGCACCGGGCGGAAACGCTCGATCGACTCGTCGATGCCGGCATTGGTGTTGCGGCGGTTGAACGCCTCGGACGCCGCCGTGAACACCGCCACTTCCTGCGCGCCGACCTGGCGGGCGCGTTCGTAGCCCTGTTCGTTCGGCACCAGCACCGGGTAGGCCACGCCCGGGGCCTTGGCGATGCCGGCGTAGACCTCGGCGGCGTCGGCCAATTGCGGTACCCAGCGCGGGCTGACGAAGCTGGTGGCCTCGATGCTGCGCAGGCCGGTCGCCGACAGTCGGTCGATCAGGGCGATCTTGTCGGCGGTCGCGATCGGGCGGGCCTCGTTCTGCAGGCCGTCGCGCGGGCCGACTTCGACGATGCGGACGAAATCGTTCATGCCGGCCGGCTCCGGAAGAAGCCGGTGGCCGGATGGAGGGAAGGGCGGTCCGGCGGGATCGGCATCGGTCAGGTCTCCGTCACCCAGCCGGGCGAACGCTTCTCGAGGAAGGCGCCAAGGCCCTCCTGGCCCTCGCGGGAGACGCGCAGGCGGGCGATCAGCGCCGCGTTGTCGCGATCCAGCGCATCGCGGTCGCGGCTGTCCCGGACCCGCCGGACCAGGTGCTTGGCGGTGGCCGAGGCGATCGGGCCGGCCTTGTCGAGCAGGCCGAGCTGGTGCTGCAGGGCATCGTCGAGCCGTTCAGGCTCGACGATCTGGTGGACCAGGCCGATGCGCAACGCGGTTTCGGCGTCGAAGTGCTCGCCGGTGGCGAACCAGCGCCGCGCCTGGCGCGGGCCGATCGCCTCGATGACATAGGGCGAGATCACCGCCGGCAGCAGCCCGAGCCGGCTTTCGGTCAGGCCGAACCGGGCGCTGCCGCTGGCGATGGCGATGTCGCAGCAGGCCACCAGGCCGACGCCGCCGCCGAACGCGGCGCCATGCACGCGCGCGATGGTCGGCTTGGGCAGTTCGTCGAGCGTGCGCATCAGCCGGGCGAGGGAGAGCGCGTCCTCGCGGTTGGCTTGCTCGCTGGCCGATGCCATGCCGCGCATCCACTGCAGGTCCGCGCCGGCCGAGAACGAGGTGCCGGCCCCGGCCAGCACGACGGCGCGCACCGTGGCGGCGTCGGCGGACTGCACGAGCGCATCGGTCAGCGCCGCGACCAGGCCGGCGTCGAAGGCGTTGTGCAGGTCGGGACGGTTCAACAGCAGGGTGCGGACCGGGCCGCGGTCGATGACGCGAAGAACGGGTTCCGGCATGGAGAAGCGAGCTCGTTGGAGTGCGAACGGATGATAACGGCCCGGTCCGTTGCGGCCATGACGCGCTGCGTCGATGCTACAATCGAGAATCATTCCCAATCACTGGTCGTTCCGTGACGCTGTCCGACATGCCTTTGCACCGTCCCGCCATCGTGCAGTCCGTGGAAGATCGCCAGCCGAACGACGCGATCGCGCGCCGGCTGCGCGAACTCGGCTTCGTGGCCGGCGAGGAGGTCGTGGTGCTGGCGACGGGGCCGGTCGGGCGCGAGCCGTTGCTGGTGCAGGTGGGCTATACCCGGTTCGCCCTGCGCCGCAGCGAGGCCGCCCGGATCGAGGTCGAGGAGGCGAAGGCGGCATGAGCGCATCGACGTTGCGGCTGGCCCTGGTCGGCAATCCGAACTGCGGCAAGACCGCGCTGTTCAACCAGCTGACCGGCAGCAAGCAGAAGGTCGCCAACTACGCCGGCGTCACCGTCGAGCGCAAGGAAGGGCATTTCCGCGCCCCGTCGGGGCGCGAGTTCGCGGTGCTGGACCTACCCGGCGCCTACAGCCTGCAGCCGGCCAGCCTCGACGAGGCGGTCTCGCGCGACGTGATCCGCGGCTTCTATCCGGGCGAACCGGCGCCCGACGTGCTGGTCTGCGTGGTCGACGCCACCAACCTGCGCCTGCACCTGCGCTTCGCGCTGGAGCTGCGCGAACTGGGCCGGCCCATGGTGGTGGCGCTGAACATGATGGACGCCGCGCGCCGCCGCGGCATCGTGGTGGATCGCCTCGCCCTGGAGCGCGCGCTCGGCGTGCCGGTGGTGGAAACGGTGGCGGTGCGCCGCAACGGCGCGCATGCGCTGGTCGAGATGCTCGACGGCCTGCCGCCAGCGCAATCCGCGCCGCAGGTCGAACTGCCCGCCGACGGCAACTACCACGCCATGGTGCGCGGCATCCTGGCCGAGGCGGTCACGATGCCTTCGCGCACCAGCCGGGTCGACGATGCGCTGGACCGCTGGCTGCTGCACCCGGTGTTCGGGCTGGTCAGCCTGGCGGTGGTGATGTTCCTGATCTTCCAGGCGGTGTACGCCTGGGCGACGCCGCTGATGGACCTGATCGATGCCGGCACCAGCGCGCTCGGCGGGTGGGTGGGCGGCGTGCTGCCCGAAGGCCCCCTCAACAGCCTGCTGGTCGACGGCGTGATCGCCGGCGTCGGCGGCGTGATCGTGTTCCTGCCGCAGATCCTGATCCTGTTCGCCTTCATCCTGGCGCTGGAGGAGTCCGGCTACCTGCCGCGCGCGGCGTTCCTGCTCGACCGGCTGATGGCCTCGGCCGGGCTGTCCGGGCGTTCGTTCATCCCGCTGCTGTCCAGCTTCGCCTGCGCGGTGCCGGGCATCATGTCCACCCGCAGCATCCAGGACCCGCGCGACCGCCTGGCCACCATCCTGGTGGCGCCGCTGATGACCTGCTCGGCGCGGCTGCCGGTGTACGCGCTGCTGATCGGCGCGTTCATCCCGCAGAAGACCGTGTGGGGCGTGTTCAACCAGCAGGGGCTGGTGCTGTTCGGCCTCTATGCCGCCGGCATCGCCAGCGCGCTGCTGGTGTCGTGGACGATGAAGAAGTGGCGCCGCGACAAGGGCGAGCACCCGCTGCTGCTGGAGCTGCCGTCGTACCGCCTGCCGCACCCGCGCGACCTGGCGCTGGGCCTGTGGGAGCGCGCGATGATCTTCCTCAAGCGCGTCGGCGGCATCATCCTGGCGTTGACCATCCTGCTGTGGTTCCTGCTCTCGTTCCCCGGCGCGCCGCCCGATGCGACCCTGCCGGCGATCGACTACAGCTTCGCCGGCCGCATCGGCCACGCCATGGCCGTGGTGTTCGCGCCGCTGGGCTTCAACTGGCAGATCTGCATCGCGCTGATCCCGGGCATGGCCGCGCGCGAAGTGGCGGTGTCCTCGCTGGCCACCGTCTACGCGCTGTCCGCCGCGGACGACGACGCAGCCGCGCAGGCGCTGTCGCCGTTGATCCACGACGGCTGGTCGCTGGCGACCGCGCTGTCGCTGCTGGTCTGGTACATCTACGCGCCGATGTGCATCTCCACGCTCGCCACGATCAAGCGCGAGACCAACTCGTGGAAGCAGATGGCGTACGCGGCGACCTACCTGTTCGCGATGGCCTACCTGGCCTCGCTGGTCACCTACCAGGTCGCCAAGGCGCTGGGAGCCGGCTGAACATGTCCGGCTCGCTGCTGCTCCAGTACCTGGTGATCGCGCTGGCGGTACTGGCCAGCGCCTGGGTGGTGCTCAAAAAGCAGTTCCCGAACACGGCGCGCCGGCTGCGCGTCGCCGTGGCGCTGCCGCTGCTGCGCGACGGGCGGCCGGCATGGATGCAGGCGCTGGGGCGGCGCGTGGCGCCGCCGGCGAGCGGCGGCGCGGGCGGCTGCGACGGGTGCAGCAGCTGCGGCCCGGGCAAGCGCTGACGGACCGGCAGGCGGTCGCTTCGCTGCAGCGCAGATCGGCAACGCCGGGCGTGGCCGTTATGCTTGTGCGATGACGACATCCTTCTCCATATCCCGCCGTGCGCAGGCGCTGACCAGTTCGGCGATCCGCGAAATCCTCAAGGTCACCGAGCGTCCCGAGGTGATCTCCTTCGCCGGCGGCCTGCCGTCGCCGGCCACGTTCCCGGTCGAGCGCATGCGCGAGGCGACCGAGAAGGTGCTGCGCGATGCGCCGCACGCCGCCCTGCAGTACGGGCCCACCGAAGGCTTCGCGCCGTTGCGCGAGTGGATCGCCGAACGGCTCGGCCGCGCCGGCGCCGCGATCCGCCCGTCGCAGGTGCTGGTGACCACCGGTTCGCAGCAGGGCCTGGACCTGCTCGGCAAGGTATTCATCGACGAAGGCAGCAAGGTGCTGGTGGAAGCCCCGAGCTACCTCGGCGCGCTGCAGGCGTTCTCGCTGTACCAGCCGGCGTTCTCGCCGATGGCCTCGGACGAGCAGGGCGTGGTGGTCGATGCCCTGGCCCCAGGGCAACTGGCCGGCGGGCGCTTCATGTACTGCCTGCCGAATTTCCAGAATCCCACCGGCCGGCGCCTGCCCGGCGAACGGCGCACCGCGTTGGTCGCGAAGGCCGCCGAAGCCGGGGTGCCGATCGTCGAGGACGATCCCTACGGCGAGCTGTATTACGCCGGCGAGCCGCTGCCGAGCCTGCTGTCGATGAATCCCGACGGCGTGGTCTACATGGGATCGTTCTCCAAGGTGCTCGCACCCGGACTGCGGCTGGGCTACGTGGTCGCGCCGGAAGCGGTGCTCGGCAAGCTGGTGCAGGCCAAGCAGGCCGCGGACCTGCACACGCCGTCGTTCAGCCAGCGCATCGTGCACGAGGTCGTGCGCGACGGCTTCCTCGACCAGCACATCCCGACGATCCGCGCGCTCTACGGCCGCCAGTGCGAGTTGATGCTGGACGCGTTGGACCGGCACTTCCCGGAGCAGGTCCGCTGGAACCGGCCGGAAGGCGGCATGTTCATCTGGGTCACGCTGCCCGAAGGCATCGACAGCACCGCGCTGCTGGCGCGGGCGATCGAGCGCAACGTCGCGTTCGTGCCGGGCGCGCCGTTCTTCGCGGCCGATCCCCGGCGCAATACGCTGCGGCTTTCGTTCGTGACCGTGCCGGGCGAGCGCATCGAGGCCGGCGTGCGCGTGCTGGGCGAGCTGCTGCGCGAAGTGCTGGCCGAGCACGCGGGGCTGGCGGCATAGCGCGACGCCCGGTGCCATGGGGCCCGGGCCGGCCCGGCTCCATGGATGCGGTGGACGGCTTGTGGAGCGCCGCGGCGACCGCTAGCCTGCGCCGATGAATACCATGCCTTTGAAGATCCTCATCCACGGCGCCTCCGGCCGCATGGGCAAGGCCTTGCTCCGCCTCGCCGCGGAGGACGATGCCCTGGACGTGGTCGCCGCGGTCGTGGGCCGTTCGCCCTCGCAACGCGTGGTCGACGGCGTGCCGCATTTCGCCGCCAGCGAGCTTTCCGGTGCGCCGCCGTTCGACGTGGCGATCGATTTCAGCCTGCCGCAGGGTTTCGGGCCGGTCCTGCAGCTGTGCGTGCAACGGGGCGTGCCGCTGGTGTCCGGCACGACCGGCCTGGAGGAGCCGCAGCGGCAAGCCTTGGCCGAGGCCGCGGCGAAGATCCCGCTGGTGTGGGCCTCCAACTTCAGCCTCGGCGTGGCGGTGCTGACCGACCTGGTCGAGCGCGCCGCCGGCACGCTGCCGGGCTGGGATTGCGACATCGTCGAATCGCACCACGTGCACAAGAAGGACGCGCCCTCGGGCACCGCGCTGACGCTGGGCGAGGCCGCGACCGGCAGCGGCGCGCAGCCGCGCTATGCCAGCCTGCGGGCCGGCGACATCGTCGGCGAGCACCTGGTGCAGTTCACCGGCCTGGGCGAGCGCATCGAGCTGGTGCACCGCGCCACCAATCGCGACATCTTCGCGCGCGGCGCGCTGCATGCGGCCAAGCGCCTGCACGGCAAGCCGGCCGGCAGTTACCGGGTGCGCGACCTGATCGGTTGAGGGCGTCCATCGGATCTCCACCGCGGCGGCGATGCTTGGCCGCCGCGCCTGGAACCCGTGCTTCACCCGCGCGGCAGTTTGCGGACGTAGCGCTGCTCCATGACCTCGCGTCCCCACTGCGAACCGGGTCGTTCCTCGACGAGGACGAAACCGCTGGCCAGGTAGAGGTGCCGGGCCGCATCCAGGCCGGCAAAGGTCGATAGCTCGATGTGCGGGACGCTGCGCTCGTCGCAGAACGCGATGGCTTCGGCGAGAAGCCGCTTGCCGACGCCCTCGCCGCGGACGCCGTCCTCCACGATGAACCAGCGCAGGTGCGCGCGGTCCTTGCCGAGGTCCTCGCCATCGATGGCGATGGTCCCGACGATTTCCTCGTCCATCAGCGCGGCCCAGGCGTTGTTCCCGGGATGCCCGATCCTGTTGGCGAACTCGGCCATTCCCGCCGCGACGCGGCTCTCGAAGAACGCGCCGAAGCCGCTGGTCCTGGCGTAATAGCGCGCGTGCATTTCCGCGCATCGCCCCACGAGGCCGGGGCGATATCCCGATTCGATCCGGATCGCCGGAGCGGACTCCGGGGATTGCGTACGCAGGTCTTCGAGGGCGCGCGCATAGGCGGCCAATCCCGAGGAGACGCGCCTCCGGCTCGCCGGACCCAGTCGGAGGACCGCGCCGCGGACTTGCCGCTCGGCGAAGGCATCGATCTCCGCCAGCGTTCGCCGGCCCTGTGGGGTCAGCGACAGGAGTTTGGCCCGGGCATCCTCGCTGGATGCCGTCTCGGTCACCTTGCCCGCATCGATGAGCTTGCGGATCAACCGGCTGATGCTGGATTTCTCCAGATTGAGGATTTCGGCCAACGCTACGGCCGTGATCGCCCGGCGCCGTCCGAGTTCGACCAGCGCGTGCACTGCCGAGGCGTGGAGGTCGGTGCCCGCGAGCGTCGGGCGCATGAACCCGAGTTCGCGTACGAGGCGCCGCGACGCATCGCGGATGCGATGGATGTCTTCGGCATCGGGATCTGTCATGGCGGCGGCCTGGTCGGGTTTGGTTGTATGGTGCAACCATTTGCCTGGCCAGGCAAGGAGCGGCGGGGTGGCCACGCATGCTGGCGGCGATGAAGCGGGGCTGTCCAAGGCATGCGCAAGCCGAAGGGCCACAAACCTTGCCGGGCGGCGCGATGATGGGTTTTTTCGCCGCGCAATGCGGCTGCGGCCCGCGCGATCGAATGCGCGCCGCTACGGACGCCGCAGTACATTCGCGCTGGCAAGCGCGGGCACTTGCCGCTACAATTCCGGCTTGCCCGAACCCAGCGTCGGACCGGTTCCAGAACCGCGTCCGCGCTTTGCTGCAACCGGATTTTGGCCGGTGCGCATCGGAGTCCCCCGCAGCCAGAGCGAGATTCCCGTGACCCAACCCGCAATCCTTGTCCTCGAAGACGGCACCGTGTTCGAGGGCGAATCCGTAGGCGCCAACGGACTGTCCGTGGGCGAAGTGGTGTTCAACACCGCGATGACCGGTTACCAGGAAATCCTGACCGATCCGTCCTACGCCCGTCAGCTGGTCACGTTGACCTACCCGCACATCGGCAACACCGGCTTCACCGACCAGGACGACGAGGCCGCCCAGGTGTGGGCCGCCGGCCTGATCGTGCGCGACGTGCCGCGCCGCCCCAGCAACTGGCGCAGCCAGGCCTCGCTGGGCGATTGGATGATCGCGCGCGGCGTGGTCGGCATCGCCGGCATCGACACGCGCAAGCTGACCCGCATCCTGCGCGAGAAGGGCGCCCAGAACGGCGCGTTGATGGCGGGCGAGATCGACGTCGAGAAGGCCCTGGAGGCGGCGCGCAAGTTCCCGGGCCTGAAGGGCATGGACCTGGCCAAGGTGGTCAGCACCGACAAGCCCTATGCCTGGCGCGAGGGCCAGCTCGACCTGGACCGCAACGAGTTCGTGACCGCCGCGCCGAAGCACAAGGTGGTGGCCTACGACTTCGGCGTGAAGCTCAACATCCTGCGCATGCTCGCCGAGCGCGGCTGCGACGTCACCGTGGTGCCGGCGCAGACGCCGGCGGCCGAGGTGCTGGCGATGAATCCGGACGGCGTGTTCCTGTCCAACGGCCCCGGCGACCCGGAACCGTGCGACTACGCGATCGCCGCGATCAAGGAGTTCGTCGCCAGGAAGGTCCCGACCTTCGGCATCTGCCTGGGCCACCAGCTGCTGGCGCTGGCCTCCGGCGCGCGGACCGTCAAGATGGGCCACGGCCACCACGGCGCCAACCACCCGGTACAGGACCTGGACAGCGGCCGGGTGATGATCACCTCGCAGAACCATGGCTTCGCGGTGGACGAGGCGACGCTGCCCGGCAACGTGCGCGTCACGCACCGCTCGCTGTTCGACGGCACCAACCAGGGCATCGCGCTGACCGATGCGCCGGCGTTCTCCTTCCAGGGGCACCCGGAGGCGTCGCCGGGGCCGCATGACGTGGGGCCGTTGTTCGATCGGTTCGCCGCGTTGATGCGGGACTCGGGATCCGCGACCCGGGGCCCGGAAAAGGCCGCGTGATGCCGGTGTCCCATTTCAGGGAACTCGAAGTCTGGCAGCTGGCCATGGAACTCGCCCAGGGCGTTCATTCGTCGGCGGCGTCCCTGCCGCGCGACGAGGACCATGGCCTGGCGGCGCAACTCCGGCGTTCCGCCGTTTCGATCCCTTCCAGCATCGCAGAAGGCAATGCGCGCGGCACCACCCGGGACTATGCGCGGTCCGTGTCGATCGCCATGGGAGCGTGCGGCGAATTGCAGACGCAGCTGCTGTTGTCCGAGCGGCTTGGCCTGGGCGAACCGTCGCAGCTGGCTGCGGCGCTCCGGCTCTGCGAACGCGTCGGCCAGATGCTTTCCAAATTGCAGCAATCGTTACAGCGTCGGCTTGAATCCGGGTCCCGGGCCCCGGGTGCCGGGTCCCGCATTTCCGAGAACGTTGAGGATTACTGAAAAATGCCACGTCGTACCGACCTAAAGACCATCCTCATCATCGGTGCCGGCCCGATCGTCATCGGCCAGGCCTGCGAGTTCGACTACTCCGGCGCGCAGGCGTGCAAGGCGCTGCGCGACGAGGGCTACCGCGTGGTGCTGGTCAACTCCAACCCGGCCACCATCATGACCGACCCGGAGATGGCCGACGCCGTCTACATCGAGCCGATCAACTGGCAGACGGTCGAGAAGATCATCGCCAAGGAGAAGCCGGACGCGCTGCTGCCGACCATGGGCGGGCAGACCGCGCTGAACTGCGCGCTGGACCTGGCCGACAACGGCGTGCTGGAGAAGTACGGCGTGGAGCTGATCGGCGCCAAGCGCGAGGCCATCCGCATGGCCGAGGATCGCGAGCTGTTCCGCGTGGCGATGCAGGAGATCGGGCTGGAGTGCCCGAAGGCCGAGGTCGCCAAGAGCTTCGAGCAGGCGGTGGAGATCCAGGCCAAGGTCGGCTTCCCGACCATCATCCGCCCGTCGTTCACGCTGGGTGGCAGCGGCGGCGGCATCGCCTACAACAAGGAAGAGTTCGAGGAGATCATCAAGCGCGGGCTGGAGCTGTCGCCGGTGCATGAAGTGCTGGTCGAGGAATCCGTGCTCGGCTGGAAGGAGTTCGAGATGGAAGTGGTCCGCGACACCGCGGACAACTGCATCATCGTCTGCTCGATCGAGAACCTTGACCCGATGGGCGTGCACACCGGCGACTCGATCACCGTCGCGCCGGCGCAGACCCTGACCGACAAGGAGTACCAGCGCCTGCGCGACGCCTCGATCGCGGTGCTGCGCAAGATCGGGGTGGATACGGGTGGCTCGAACGTGCAGTTCGGCATCAACCCGAACACCGGCCGCGTGGTCGTCATCGAGATGAACCCGCGCGTGTCGCGCTCCTCGGCGCTGGCCTCCAAGGCCACCGGCTTCCCGATCGCCAAGGTCGCGGCCAAGCTGGCCGTGGGCTACACCCTGGACGAGCTGAAGAACGAGATCACCGGCGGGCTGACCCCGGCTTCGTTCGAGCCCTCCATCGACTATGTGGTCACCAAGATCCCGCGCTTCGCCTTCGAGAAGTTCCCGCAGGCCGACGCGCGCCTGACCACGCAGATGAAGTCGGTGGGCGAGGTGATGGCCATGGGCCGCACCTTCCAGGAGTCGGTGCAGAAGGCGCTGCGCGGCCTGGAGACCGGCAAGGTCGGCTTCGACCCGACCGGGCTGGACCTGTCCAGCGAGGACGACCTGACCACGCTCAAGCGAGAGCTGAAGGCGCCGGGACCGGAACGCCTGTTCTACGTCGCCGACGCGTTCCGCGCCGGCATGAGCGTGGAGGAGGTCTACAACCTGTCGTACATCGACCCGTGGTTCCTCGACCAGATCGAGGAGATCATCGCGGCCGAGAGGCAGGTGGCCGCCGACGGCATCGACGCGCTCGACGCCGCGCGCCTGCGCAAGCTCAAGCGCGCCGGTTTCTCGGACGCGCGCCTGGCGCAGCTGACCGGGACCAACGAGGCGGCGATCCGCGCGCTGCGCCGCGCGCACAAGGTGCGCCCGGTGTACAAGCGCGTGGACTCGTGCGCGGCCGAGTTCGCCACCAGCACCGCCTACCTGTACTCGACCTACGAGGACGAGTGCGAGGCCGACCCGTCCGACCGCGAGAAGATCATGATCCTGGGCGGCGGCCCCAACCGTATCGGCCAGGGCATCGAGTTCGACTACTGCTGCGTGCATGCCGCGCTGGCGCTGCGCGAGGACGGGTACGAGACCATCATGGTCAACTGCAACCCGGAAACCGTCTCGACCGACTACGACACCTCCGACCGCCTGTACTTCGAGCCGCTGACGCTCGAGGACGTGCTGGAGATCGTCGAGCTGGAGAAGCCCAAGGGCGTGATCGTGCAGTACGGCGGCCAGACCCCGCTGAAGCTGGCCAAGGCGCTGGAGGCCAACGGCGTGCCGGTGATCGGCACCACGCCGGACTCGATCGACCTGGCCGAGGACCGCGAGCGCTTCCAGCAACTGGTCGAGAAGCTCGGCCTCAAGCAGCCGCCGAACCGCACCGCGCGCACCGCCGAGGAAGCGCTGACGCTGGCGCGCGAGATCGGCTACCCGCTGGTGGTGCGCCCGAGCTACGTGCTCGGCGGCCGCGCGATGGAGATCGTGTACGGCGAGTCGGACCTGGCGCGCTACGTGCGCGATGCGGTGAAGGTGTCCAACGATTCGCCGGTCCTGCTGGACCGCTTCCTCGACAACGCGGTCGAGTGCGACGTGGACATCATCGCCGACAAGGACGGCCACGTGCTGATCGGCGGGGTCATGGAGCACATCGAGGAAGCCGGCGTGCATTCGGGCGACTCCTCGTGCTCGCTGCCGCCGTACTCGCTGTCGCAGCAGACGCAGGACGAGCTGCGCCGCCAGGTGGTGGAGCTGGCCAAGGCCCTGAACGTGGTCGGCCTGATGAACACCCAGTTCGCGATCCAGTCCAACGAGGACGGTACCGATACCGTCTACCTGCTGGAAGTGAACCCGCGCGCCTCGCGCACCGTGCCGTTCGTGTCCAAGGCCACCGGCGTGGCCCTGGCCAAGATCGCGGCGCGCTGCATGGCCGGCCGCACCCTGGCCGAGCAGGGCGCCACCGAGGAAGTCGTGCCCGACTACTACTCGGTGAAGGAAGCGATCTTCCCGTTCGCCAAGTTCCAGGGCGTGGACCCGATCCTCGGGCCGGAGATGCGCTCCACCGGCGAGGTGATGGGCGTGGGCCGCAGCTTCAGCGCCGCGTTCGCGCGCGCGCAGGAAGCCGGCGGCATCCGCGCGCCGAAGCCGGGCAAGGCCTTCGTGTCGGTGCGCGATCCGGACAAGAAGCGCGTGCTGCCGGTGGCCAAGGCGCTGGTCGAGCGCGGCTTCAGCCTGGTCGCGACCCGCGGTACCGGCGCCTGGCTGCAGCAGCACGGCCTGGCTTGCGAGATCGTGAACAAGGTCGTGGAAGGCCGCCCGCACATCGTCGATTCGATCAAGAACGGCGAGATTTCCTATATCGTGAACACCACCGAAGGTCGCGCGGCGATCGCGGACTCGTTCTCGATCCGCCGCGAGGCGCTGCAGCAGCGCGTGACCTATTCGACCACCATCGCCGGTGCCAAGGCGCTGGTGCAATCCCTCGAATTCCGCGGCACGGGCCCGGTGTGGTCGCTGCAGGAACTGCACAAGGAGTTGGAAGCATGAGAGCCCCCATCACCCTGAAAGGCGCGCAGCGTCTGCGCGACGAACTGGAACACCTGAAGTCGGTCAAGCGCCCCAAGGTGATCGCCGCGATCGCCGAGGCGCGCGAGCACGGCGACCTGAAGGAGAACGCCGAGTACCACGCTGCGCGCGAGGAGCAGGGCTTCATCGAAGGTCGCATCAAGCAGCTGGAGGCGGAGCTGTCGCACGCCGAGATCATCGACGTGACCAAGCTCGGCGCCGGCAGCAAGATCGTGTTCGGCGCGACCGTGGCGCTGGCCGACGTCGAGACCGACGAGGAAAAGCGCTACCAGATCGTCGGCGACCTGGAAGCGGACATCAAGCAGGGCCTGATCGCGATCTCCTCGCCGCTGGCGCGTGCCCTGATCGGCAAGCACGAAGGCGACAGCGTCACCATCGACGCGCCGGCCGGCCAGCGCGAGTACGAAGTGGTCAGCGTCGAGTACCTGGGCTGACCCGGGGCCCCTGGTGACCACGGCGACGCTGCTGTTGCCGGAACGCGGGCGGCTGGCCGGTGCCGCGCTGGCCGACCCGGTCGCGCGCGCGCTCGGGCACGCCGATCGCGATACGCGCGAGAGCGGGGAAACGCCGCAGCTGCGCCGCCACTTCCGGCTGGTGCCCGGGCACTGGCCGGTCGCGGCGCTCACCCGCCAGCTGGACGTCGGCGACGCCTCCGGGGCCACCTGGGTGCGCGCTGACCCCGCCTACGTGGTGCCCGACATGCAGGGCGCGCGGATGATGGCGTATGGCGAGGCGCTCGGCCTGGACCAGGACGACGTCGCCGCCTTGCTGCCGTCGCTCAAGCCGATGTTCGGCGATGCCGGCTTCCTGCTGGATGCGCCGGTGCCGTCGCGCTGGTACCTGCGGCTGTCGCCCGAGGCGAGGCTGCCGAACTTCGACGAGCCGGGCGAGGTGCTCGGCGACGACCTGTTCGACCACCTGCCGGAAGGGGAGCACGGCCGCCGCTGGCGCGCGTTGCTGACCGAGGCCCAGGTCCTGCTGCACCAGCATCCGTGGAACCGCGAGCGCTCCGCCCGCGGCAAGCCGGCGATCAACTCGCTGTGGTTCTGGGGCGGCGGCGTGTATCCGCAGGCCGTCAGTTCCCCGCATGCTCAGGTCCGCAGCCGCGAATCGCTGCTGAGGGCGTTGGCCAAGGCCAGCGGCACCGATGCCGAGGGCGAGCGGCAGGTCGACGCGCTGATCGACCTGCGCCAGCTGCGCTCGCTCGAACAGTTCTCCACCGACGTGATCGCGCCGCTGCTCGCCGCCATGCGGCGCGGCGAGCTGGACCGGCTGCTGCTCGATTTCCAGGACGGCGCGCAGTTCGCGCTGGAACGACGCCATCGCTGGCGGTTCTGGCGCAAGCCTTTGCTCCAGCTCGCCGGATGAATCGTCCATTGCGGATCGTGCGGCGGCCGCCCGGGGAACCCGGGAACTGGCCCGACGGGATGCTGCCGTTGTTGCGGCGCCTGTACGCCGCGCGCGGGGCGGTGTGCCTGGAGCAGGCGCAGCCGCGGCTGGCGCAGCTGCATGCCCCCGCCGGCCTGGCCAACATCGACCGGGCGGTGGACCTGCTGGCGGATGCCATCGGCGCCGGGCGCCGCATCCTGGTGGTGGGCGATTTCGATTGCGACGGCGCGACCGCCTGCGCCGTCGCGGTCCGCGGTTTGCGCCTGCTGGGCGCCGCCGAGGTGATGCACGCGGTGCCGAACCGCATCGTGCACGGCTATGGCCTGTCGCCGGCGCTGGTTGAAGAACTGGCGCCGCTGCGCCCGGACCTGCTGGTCACGGTCGATCACGGCGTGGCCTGCCACGCGGGCGTCGCCGCGGCCAAGGCACTGGGCTGGAAGGTGCTGGTGACCGACCATCATCTCCCGGGCGAGCGGCTCCCGCCGGCCGATGTCATCGTCGATCCCAATCTCGACGGCGATGGCTTTCCCAGCAAGGCGCTGGCGGGCGTCGGCGTGATCTTCTACGTCTTGATGGCGCTGCGCGCGCGCCTGCGCGAGTCGGGGGCGTTCGCCGGCAATGGGCCGGACCTGTCGGTGCTGCTCGACCTGGTGGCCGTCGGCACGGTCGCCGACCTGGTGGCGCTGGACGTCAACAACCGCGCGTTGGTCGCCGCGGGATTGCGCCGCCTCCGGCAAGGGCAGGGTTGCGTCGGGCTGCGGGCGCTGATCGAGGCCAGCGGCCGCGACGCTTCGCGGCTGACCGCCAGCGACATCGGCTATGCGCTGGGGCCGCGCCTGAACGCCGCGGGCCGGCTGGAAGACATGGCGCTCGGCATCGAGCTGTTGCTGACCGAAGACGCCACGCAGGCGCGCGAGATCGCCGCGATGCTCGAGGAGATCAACGCCGAGCGGCGTGCCGTCCAGCAGTTGATGACCGACGACGCCGAGTCCGCGGTCGCGCGCGCGTTGCTGGCGGCCGGCGATGGCTCGCCGCCCCTGGCGGCCTGCCTGTTCGATGCCGAATGGCATCCCGGCGTGGTCGGGCTGGTGGCTTCGAGGATGAAGGATCGCCTGCACCGACCGGTGATCGCCTTCGCCCCGGCCGAGCCCGGGAGCGACCAACTGCGCGGTTCGGCCCGCTCGATCCCCGGCCTGCACATCCGCGATGCGCTGGCCGCGGTGGATGCCGCATGCCCAGGCTTGATCGGCAAGTTCGGCGGCCATGCCATGGCGGCCGGGTTGAGCTTGTCGCGCGATGCGTTGCCCGCCTTCGAGACGGCGCTGCTGGCGCACCTCGAAACCAGCCTCGACCGCGCCTTGCTGCAGGCCGAGCTGCACAGCGACGGCGAGCTGGCGCCGCACGAACTGGACTACGCCCATGCCGAAGCGCTGCGGATGGCCGGGCCGTGGGGGCAGGGATTCCCGGAGCCGTTGTTCGACGGCGAGTTCGAGGTGGCGCAGTGGCGCCTGTTGAAGGAGCGCCACCTCAAGCTGAACCTGCGATGCCCGGGCCGGGCGGAGCCGTTGAACGCGATCCACTTCAACGGCTGGTCCGGGCGTGAACCCGGCCGCCGCGTCCGGCTCGCCTACAGGCTGGTCGGCGACGACTATCGCGGCGGCGAGGCGATCCAGCTGATCGTGGAGCATTGCGAACCGGCTTGATGCGGCTCGGTGCCCGCGGCTCGACATCGCTGACCAGCGAAGGCAGCGCGCAGCGCTGCGATCCCGTCGGGCCGGCACCCGCCCGCGCTGCGCCCGGATAGGGCGCTTGCTACAATTGCGCTCTTGTCTGCAGGAATACCGACATGATCGAAACCAATCCGATCCGCCAGCGAATCGCCGATCTGAACGATCGCGTGGTCTCGCTCAGGGGGTATCTTTGACTACGACGCCAAGAAAGAGCGTCTCGAAGAAGTGACCCGGGAGCTGGAAAGCCCCGATATCTGGAACAACCCCGAATACGCCCAGCAGCTCGGCCGCGAACGTTCGCTGCTGGACAAGACCGTGGGCGGCATCGCCTCGGTGCTGGACGGCCTGGCCGAGAGCGGGGAACTGCTGGACCTGGCCGAAAGCGAGCAGGACGAGGACACCGCGCAGGCGGTGGTCGCCGACCTGGACAAGTACCAGTCCCAAGTCGAGAAGCTGGAGTTCCAGCGCATGTTCTCCGGCAAGATGGACGGCGCCAACGCGTTCGTCGACATCCAGGCCGGCGCCGGCGGCACCGAGGCGCAGGACTGGGCCGAAATGCTGCTGCGCATGTACCTGCGCTGGGCCGAAGGCCGCGGCTGGAAGACCGAGCTGCTGGAAGTCTCCGGCGGCGAAGTGGCGGGCATCAAGTCGGCCACGTTCCGCGTGGAAGGCGATTTCGCCTATGGCTGGCTGAAGACCGAGATCGGCGTGCACCGGCTGGTGCGCAAGAGCCCGTTCGATTCGGACAACCGCCGCCACACCAGCTTCACCTCGGTGTTCGTCTCGCCCGAGGTCGACGACGACATCGACATCGAGATCAATCCGGCCGACCTGAAGACCGACGTGTACCGCTCCAGCGGCGCCGGCGGCCAGCACGTCAACAAGACCGAGTCGGCGGTGCGCATCACCCACGTGCCCTCGGGCGTGGTGGTGGCCTGCCAGACCGAGCGCAGCCAGCATGCCAACCGCGACCGCGCGATGAAGATGCTGAAGGCCAAGCTGTACGAAATCGAGCTGCAGAAGCGCAACGCCGAGAAGGACGCGCTGGAAGCGTCCAAGTCCGACATCGGCTGGGGCAGCCAGATCCGTAACTACGTGCTGGACCAGAGCCGGATCAAGGACCTGCGCACCGGCATCGAGCGCAGCGATACCCAGAAGGTGCTCGACGGCGACCTGGACGAATTCGTCGAGGCCAGCCTGAAGGCCGGCCTGGAGGCCGGCGCCAAGCGCGTGGACGCATAATCCGTCGCCACCCCCTTGCGGGAGGGACCGGAGTCCCTCCCGCGGAAATCCCCCCGTTACCGAACATCCCGCCATGACCGACCAGACCGCCACGCCCACGCCTGCCGACGAGAACAGCCTGATCGCCGAGCGCCGCGCGAAACTCAAGGCGTTGCGCGAGCAGGGCATCGCCTATCCGAACGATTTCAAGCGCGAGCAGTTCGCCGGCGACCTGCAGGCCGAGTTCGGCGACCCCGGGGCCTGGACCGCCGAGGCGCTGGAAGGGCTGGACCGCCACGTGAAGCTGGCCGGCCGGCTGATGGCCAAGCGGGTGATGGGCAAGGCCAGCTTCGCCCAGATCCAGGACGAGTCCGGCCGTATTCAGGTGTTCCTGCAGGCCAACGCGCTGGGCGAGGCCTACGATGCGTTCAAGGGCTGGGACGTGGGCGACATCATCGCGGTCGAGGGCGGCCTGACCCGCACCCGCACCGGCGAGCTGTCGGTGAAGGCGGCCAGGCTGCGCCTGCTGACCAAGTCGCTGCGTCCGCTGCCCGACAAGTGGCACGGGCTATCGGACGTGGAGCAGCGCTATCGCCAGCGCTACGTCGACCTGATCGTCACCCCGGAAGCGCGCGAGGTCTTCATCAAGCGCTCCAAGATCATCCGCGCGATCCGCTCGTGGCTGGACGCGCGCGGCTTCCTGGAGGTCGAGACGCCGATGATGCACTACATCCCCGGCGGCGCGACGGCCAAGCCGTTCATCACCCACCACAACGCGCTGGACCTGCAGCTGTACCTGCGCGTGGCGCCGGAGCTGTACCTCAAGCGGCTGGTGGTCGGCGGGCTGGAGCGCGTCTACGAGATCAACCGCAATTTCCGCAACGAGGGCGTCTCCACCCGCCACAACCCGGAATTCACCATGCTCGAGCTGTACGAGGCCTACGCCACGTACCACGAGGTGATGGACCTGACCGAGAGCGTGATCCGCGATGCCGCGCAGTCCGTGCTCGGCACCGCCGAGGTGGAGTGGGACGGCGCGAAGATCGACCTGGGCCCGGCGTTCCGCCGTTGGCGCATGGACGAGGCGGTTCGCCACCACAACCCGGAGATCTCCGAGGCCGACTGCACCGACCGCGATGCGCTGCTGCGCCATTGCGAGCGCCTGAAGATCAAGGTCAAGCCGTCCTACGGCTGGGGCAAGCTGCTGCTGGAGATCTTCGAGGCCACGGTCGAGCACACCCTGGTGCAGCCGACCTTCATCACCGACCATCCGGTCGAGGTTTCGCCGCTGGCGCGCGCCAGCGATACCGAACCGGGCTATACCGACCGCTTCGAGCTGTTCGTCAACGGCAAGGAGTTCGCCAACGGCTTCTCCGAGCTCAACGATCCCGAGGACCAGGCCGCCCGTTTCCAGAAGCAGGTCGAGGCGAAGGAGGGAGGCGACGACGAGGCCATGCACTTCGACGCCGACTACATCCGTGCGCTGGAGTACGGCATGGCGCCCACCGGCGGCCTGGGCATCGGCATCGACCGCCTGGTGATGCTGCTGACCGGCAGCACCTCGATCCGCGACGTGCTGCTGTTTCCCTACATGCGTCCCGAAAACTGACCCGGGAGGCGGCAGCGCTCTATGCTGTCGCCCCGTTTCCTGCCTATGCTTGGCATGGCGGCCCCGGGGTGGCCGTCCCGCTACGGCCGGCGCCCGGGCCTATGCTCCTGATTGGAGGGAATGGTCATGCCTGATACGGCAGTTCATGCTCGCGGCGCTCCGGTTGCCGCGCATCCTTCGTGGCACACCAGGACGGATGCCGGTTTGAACATCGTGATCGTCGATGACCAGACCTCAGCGCGCACGATGCTGCGGCACGTCATCGAGGACATCGCCCCGGAGCTGCGGGTGTACGACTTCGGCGATCCCCTGGCCGCGCTTTCCTGGTGCGAGAGCGGCCGGGTCGACCTGCTCCTGCTGGACTACCGCATGCCAGCGATGGACGGGCTGGAATTCGCGCGCCGGTTGCGCCGGCTGCCGAGCCACCGCGACATCCCCATCATCCTGATCACCGTGGTCGGCGACGAACCGGTGCGGCAGGCGGCGCTGGAGGCCGGCGTGATCGACTTCCTGGTCAAGCCGATCCGCCCCCGCGAACTGCGCGCCCGCTGCACCAACCTGCTGCAGTTGCGCCAGCAGAGCGAGAGCATCAAGCAACGGGCGCTGTCGCTGGAGCAACGATTGCTGGCCAGCATCAACGAGGTCGAGGAACGCGAGCGCGAGACGCTGTCGCGCCTGGCGCGCGCGATCGAGTACCGCGATGCCGGCACCAGCGCCTACCTGGAGCGGATGGCGCATATCGCCGGCCTCATCGCCGAGCAGATGGGCCTGTCGGAGGACGAGGTGCGCCTGATCGAGATGGCCGCGCCCTTGCACGACATCGGCAAGATCGCGATCCCCGACGCGGTGCTGCTCAAGCAGGGCAAGTTGACCGAGGACGAGATGGCGGTCATGCGCCGGCACCCGCGGATCGGCTACGAATTGCTCAGCGGCAGCCAGAACCGCTTCATCCAGGTCGCGGCCCTGATCGCGCTGCGGCACCACGAGCGCTACGACGGCAGCGGCTATCCAGACGGACTGATCGGCGAGGCGATCCCGCTCGAGGCGCGCGTCGTGGCCGTCGCGGACGTCTGCGACGCGCTGCTGTCTCCGCGTCCCTACAAGGAGGCATGGACCATGGACGCGACCCTGGCGTACCTGTATGCGCAGCGCGGCCGGCTGTTCGACCCGCGCTGCGTCGACGCGCTGGTGCGTTCCCGTCCCGCGCTGGAGCGGATCTGCGAGAAGTTCTCCAAGGCCTCGGAACGGCCGGGAGCGTGAGGTGATGGTCGCGGTACTTGATGTGGTGCGGCGCAGGCTGGCCAAGCGGCCGGATAGCGAGCATGCGCAGAATTTCATCCGCATCATCATCACGACATTGTTCATCGCCTACCTGGGATGGCATTACTTCCATCAGGACCATGACGACACCCTGCTGGCGACATGGCTGATCCTGATTTTTGAATTGTCGGTGGCATTGTCATTGGCCGTGGCCATTCTGCTTAAGCCCCACGCGTCGGCGACCCGGCGTGCCATCGGGATGCTTACCGATTACGGCTGCATGGGGGCCGTGATGGCCATCCAGGGGGAGCCTGCTGCGCCGCTGTACGCGGTATGCATGTGGGTGACGATCGGAAATGGGATGCGCTACGGCAACCATTACTTGCGCATAGCCACAGCGATGGGATGTGCTTCCTTTCTCGCGGCGATCCTGATTTCACCCTATTGGCAGCGGAACCAGTACCTCGCATGGGGCTTGCTGATAGGCCTGGCGGCAATCCCGCTGTACTTCGATTCGCTGTTGCATGCTCTCACGCGCGCGGTCAGCGAGGCTCGCCATGCCAATGAGGCCAAGAGCCGCTTTCTGGCAAACATGAGCCACGAGTTCCGCACGCCCCTCAACGGCTTGTCGGGGATGACGGAGGTGCTCGCCACCACGCCGCTGGACGCGGAGCAACGCGAATGCCTCAATACCATCCAGGCTTCGGCGAGAAGCCTGTTGTCGCTTGTCGAGGAGGTGCTGGACATCTCCGCGATCGAGGCGGGCAAGGTCCGTGTCGACAAGGAAAATTTCTCGCTACGGGAACTGATCGATGCGATCGGGATGATCCTGCAGCCTCAGGCGCGCAAGAAGGGGCTGAATTATCGAGTCGATATTGGCCAGGAGATACCGGATCGGTTGTTTGGTGACCCCGGTCATTTGCGCCAGATACTTTTGAATCTGGTCGGCAATGCGGTCAAGTTCACGGATGAAGGCTATGTACAGCTGCGCTTGACCCAACTGTCGCCGCAGGGTCGCGAGGGAGTCGTCATCCGTTTCGAGATCATCGATACCGGTATCGGCATCCCGAACGATCTTCGCCCGCGGCTGTTCGATGCGTTTGAGCAGGCCGACGTGGGCCTGGCAAGGCGGCATGAAGGTACCGGTCTAGGCACGACAATTGCCAAGGGCCTGGTCGAATCCATGGGCGGCCAGATCGGTTTCCATGACAACCCAGTGCGGGGGACCCTGTTCTGGTTTGAGCTTCCGCTCGAGTTGGGCGACCCCGTCAGCCCGCCGGTTGCTGCAAGCGATACGAAGATGGATGAAGCGTCCAATGTGATCGCTTTCTCCAACCCGTTCCTGCGTCATCGCGCGCGGGTGCGAAGCATGCGGATTCTGGTCGCCGACGATCACGAGGCCAATCGCATGGTGCTGCACCGCTTGCTGGAGAAGGCTGGGCACAAGGGTGTTTGCGTAAACGGCGCCGAAGAGGTCTTGGATCAGCTGGATAGGTCGCAGTACGACGCGGTGATCGTTGACCTGCATATGCCGGGCATGAGCGGCCTGGACATGCTTAAGCAGCTGAGAGTGCTGCAGGCATCCGGCATGCCTTATGTTCCGGTGATGGTGCTCAGTGCCGACGTTACCCCGGATTCGATCCGGGCCTGCGAGCAGGCAGGCGCCTATGCTTTCCTTGCCAAGCCGGTCGTGGCCGCCCGCCTGCTCGATATCCTGGCGGATATCGCAGCGGATGGGCGTTTCGTTCCCAATGGCAATCGTGCAATCGTCACGGCCGCGGCGCCAGTTGTCGATGGCGTACTCGATCCCGGCGTGTTGGATGAGCTTGCCGAGCTCGGCATGGGAGACGCTTTCGAGGAGCAGTTCATCAGGCAGTGCCTTAGCGATGCGCAGAACTGCATGGCAGGCATCAATGAAAGCGGAGGGCAGCACCGATGGGACGGGTTGCGTGAGCATGCGCATGCATTGCGCGGTGTCGCCAGCAACCTCGGCCTGGTCCGGGTGGCGACTGCCGCCGGCGAGATGATGTGGCTGGCCGACTGGCAGCTCAAGGCGGACTGGGAGGCCCACTATGCGGTGCTTCAAGACCAACTTGTACAGGGAAAGGCCGCACTCGAAGCCCGTTCGATTTCCCGACGAATACGCGACGACGAGTGCACCCCTGGTTCATAGATACTTGATTTAGGCGATATCGCCGCCGCTGCGACGAGTTTGCGCCCGCACCAGTCGTTCCATCGTGCGCAATGATTTATCGCCGAGCTGCATGGCCGTATCCACCCATATCTCGGTGATCCGCATCATCTCCTCGATCGGCACCTCGGTGGTCGCCTTGCGGACTTGCTGCATCGCGGCCCACGCGTGCGGAATCCGGCGGCTGTCGCGGATCACCTGTTCCACCGCAGCAATGCCTTGCCCGCGGGGGACGACGACGTCGACCAGCCCCATCTCTTTGAGCTGCTCGGCGCTATAGAGGTTGCCCTCGAGCATGATGCGTTCGGCGAGCCGCGGGCTGACGCGTTGGCACATGAACGAATAGGCGCCCATGCCCGGGAACAGGTCGAACAGCACCTCCGGCAGGCCCATCATGACGCCTTCCTCGGCCACGATGGTATGGCAGCTCAATGCGGCCTCGAAGCCGCCACCCAATGCGTTCCCTTGGACCAGGGCGATGCTGTGAGCGCGCACTCCGAGCCCCGCATGGAAGGTATGTACGCCCCTTACGCAGCGCTGGGCGTAGTCGAGCAGGCGCTCGCGGTCACCCGCTTTGATCAGGCGGCAAAAGAGATCCAGGTCTCCGCCGAGATTGAACACGTCGCTGTCCGAGGCCAATACCACATGGGGCGAGACCGCGCCGGAGGAGGCGAGCTTTCGGCTCAGTTGCTGCTGATAATCGACGATGTCGTTAACCAGGCGCGACGAAAAGCAGGGCCGTCCTTGCTCGATCGCCAGGTTGGCGTGCATGTGGATCCAATAGACGTCGCGTTCGGCTTCTTCGATGACGCGCAGCGTGTCGTGGCTGTGTGCGATGGGAAACGGATGGACTGCTGACATGAGATTCTCCGTGATGACCGTCCGGCCGGCCGCGTTGCGGACGGAGAAATGGGAGCGTGAGAGGGAGATGCGCCGACGCCTCCGATTCTATGCGCGTAAAACCAAAACGCCCGCTGGACCATAGGTCAGCGGGCGTCCTGGCAGCCCCAGCGGGGGGCGGGATGCTTGTCGCGTCAGGATTTTGGCGCGTCCCGCAGCTCCCGCCTCAGGATCTTGCCGACGTTGGTCTTGGGCAGCTCCTTGCGGAATTCGACGATCCGCGGGTGCTTGTAGCCGGTCAGGTTGGCACGGGCGTGTTCCTTGACCTGCTCGGCGGTCAGGTTCGGGTCCTTCTTGACGATGACGACCTTGACCACCTCGCCGGACTTCTCGTCGGGGACGCCGACCGCCGCCACCTCGGCGACGCCGGGCATCATCGCGATGACGTCCTCGATCTCGTTGGGATAAACGTTGAAACCGGACACCAGGATCATGTCCTTCTTGCGGTCGACGATGTAGAAGAAGCCTTTCTCGTCCATCCGGGCGATGTCGCCGGTGTGCAGCCAGCCGTCGGCATCGATGGCCTTGGCGGTCTCCTCGGGACGGTGCCAGTAGCCCTTCATGACCTGGGGTCCCTTGATGCACAGCTCGCCGGTCTCGCCTGCCGGCAACTGGTTGCCGGCGTCGTCCTTGATGCAGGCATCGGTGGAGGGGACCGGCAGGCCGATGGAGCCGTTGTACTCGGGCAGGTCGGGCGGGTTGATGCAGGCCGCCGGCGAGGTCTCGGTCAGGCCGTAGGCTTCGACGAGGGTGCAGCCGGTGACTTTCTTCCAGCGCTCGGCGACCGAACGCTGCACGGCCATGCCGCCGCCCAGGGTCATCTTCAGCGAGGAGAAGTCGAGCTGCTCGAAGCCGGGGGTGTTGAGCAGGCCGTTGAACAGGGTGTTGACGCCGGTGATGGCGCTGAAGCGGATGCCCTTGAGCTCCTTGACGAAGCCGGGCATGTCGCGCGGATTGCTGATCAGGTGGTTGCAGCCGCCGAGCTTCATGAAGACCAGGCAGTTCGCGGTGAGCGCGAAGATGTGGTACAGCGGCAGCGCGGTGACCACCGTCTCCTGGCCTTCCTGCAGCTTGCCGTCGGAGGCGACCCAGGTGTGCGCCTGCTGCATGTTCGCGACCAGGTTGCGGTGGGTCAGCATCGCGCCCTTGGCCACGCCGGTGGTGCCGCCCGTGTACTGCAGGAAGGCGATGTCGTCGCTGGAGACGTCCAGCGACGGCAACGCGTGCCGGCTGCCGAGCGAGAGCGCTTCGCGGAAGCGGATGGCGCCGGCGATCCGGTACTCCGGCACCAGCTTCTTGACGTACTTGACGACGAAGTTGACCAGGTTGCCCTTGGGGAAGCCGAGCATGTCGCCCAGGCCGGTCGTGATCACCTGGCGGACCGCCGTGCCTTCCAGCGACTCGGCCACGGTGTTGCCGAAGTTGTCGATGGCGACCAGCACGCAGGCGCCGGAGTCGACCAACTGGTGCCTGAGCTCGCGGGCGGTATAGAGCGGGTTGACGTTCACCACCGTCAGGCCGGCCTTGAGGATGCCGAAGGTGGCGACCGGGTACTGCAGGCAGTTGGGCATCATCACCGCGACGCGGTCGCCCTTCTTGAGCTTCAGTTCGCCCAGCAGGTAGGCGGCGAACCGGGTCGCCAGCGCGTCGGTCTCGCCGTAGGTCAGGGTCTTGCCGAAGCTGGTGTAGGCCGGGCGATCGCGGTACTTGGCGACGGACGATGCGAAGACGTCCGCGACCGTCCGGAACTCGTGGACATCGATTTCCGCGGGCACTCCCGCCGGATAGCTCTGCAGCCAAGGACGCGCCTGAGACATTCTGCCCCCCTCCAGGGATGTTGGTCGCACCGGAAACGTCCCGGCGCTCTGGCGGGCAGGATACCGTCCCGAATGGAAAAGGCGAAGCGGGGAAACCGGCCGGCGACGCGGGAACGGCTCCGGTCGCGACGGGCTTTGCCGGGAAGGCCCGTCGCGGCCGGAGCCGCTCCCGCAGCAGCGGGACGGCTAGGCCGCCTTCTTCGACGCCAGCTGGCGCAGCACGTACTGCAGCAGGCCGCCGTGCTTGAAGTACTCCACTTCCTTCGGGGTCAGCAGCAGCACCTTGACTTCGAATTCCTTGGTGGTGCCGTCGGCCTTCCTCGCCGTCACCCTGGCGCGCTTGCTCGCGCCGTCCTGCAGGCCGGTGACGTCGAAGACCTCCGAACCGTCCAGGCCCAGGGACTGCGCGTTCTGGCCGTCCAGGAACTGCAACGGCAGCACGCCCATGCCGACCAGGTTGGAGCGGTGGATGCGCTCGAAGCTCTCGGCGATCACGGCCTTGACCCCGAGCAGGTTGGTGCCCTTGGCCGCCCAGTCGCGCGAGGAGCCGGTGCCGTATTCCTTGCCGGCGATCACCACCAGCGGCACGCCGTCGGCCTTGTACTTCATGGCCGCGTCGTAGATCGACATCTTCTCCGGCGGCGTGCTGCCGAAGTACAGGGTGTTGCCGCCTTCCTCGCCGCCGAACATCAGGTTCTTGATGCGGATGTTGGCGAAGGTGCCGCGCACCATGACGTCGTCGTTGCCGCGCCGGCTGCCGTAGCTGTTGAAGTCGGCCGGCTGCACGCCGCGCGACTGCAGGAAGCGGCCCGCCGGGGAGTCCTTCTTGATGTTGCCAGCCGGGGAGATGTGGTCGGTGGTGATCGAGTCGCCGAACAGGCCCAGCACGCGCGCGCCGTGCACGTCGTCGACGTGGCCCACCTGCATGGTCATGCCTTCGAAGTAGGGCGGGTTCTTGATGTAGGTGGAGGCCGCATCCCACTCGTACAGTTCGCCGTCGGGCGAGGCGATGGTATTCCAGCGGGTGTCGCCCTTGAACACGTCGGCGTAGTTCTGCTTGAACATCTCCGGCCCGATGGTGGCGGCGATGACGTCGCCGATCTCCTTGTTGCTGGGCCAGATGTCCCTCAGGTACACCGGCTGGCCGTCGCTGCCGGTGCCGAGCGGCTCGCGGGTCAGGTCGATGTCGGTGGTGCCGGCCAGCGCGTAGGCGACCACCAGCGGCGGGGAGGCCAGGTAGTTCATCTTGACCTCGGGGTGCACGCGGCCCTCGAAGTTGCGGTTGCCGGACAGCACCGAGGTCACCACCAGGTCGCCCATGGCGATGCCCGCGCTGACCTCGGTGGGCAGCGGGCCGGAGTTGCCGATGCAGGTGGTGCAGCCGTAGCCGACCACGTAGAAGCCGACCTTCTCCAGGTCGTCGAGGACGCCGGCCTTCTGCAGGTAGTCGGTGACCACGCGCGAGCCCGGCCCCAGCGAGGTCTTCACCCACGGCTGGCGGTTCAGGCCCCTGGCCGCGGCGTTGCGGGCCAGCAGGCCGGCACCGATCATCACCGCCGGGTTGGAGGTGTTGGTGCACGAGGTGATCGCGGCGATCACCACGGCGCCGTCCTTGAGCCTTACCTTCTTGCCCTCGATCTCGATGTCGGCATAGCCCTTGGCGAGCTGCTCGTTGCCGACCGCCGCGCCGCCGCCCTCGGCGACGAACCGGCCGACGTCGTCGCTGCGCTTGTCGCGGTTGGCGGTGAGCCCCGCCAGCGCCTCGCGGTAGTTCTTCTGCACGTCCTCGAGCAGCACGCGGTCCTGCGGGCGCTTGGGGCCGGCCAGCGACGGGCGCACGTCGCCCATGTCCAGCTCCAGCGTGGCGCTGTACTGCGCATGCGGGCTGCCCGGCTCGTGCCACAGGCCCTGCGCCTTGGCGTAGGCCTCGACCAGCGCGATCTGCTCCTCGCTGCGGCCGGACAGGCGCAGGTAGCTAAGCGACTCGGCGTCGATCGGGAAGATGCCGCAGGTGGCGCCGTATTCCGGGGCCATGTTGCCGATGGTGGCGCGGTCGGCCAGCGGCAGGTGCTGCAGGCCGTCGCCGTAGAACTCGACGAACTTGCCGACCACGCCGAGCTTGCGCAGCATCTGGGTGACGGTCAGCACCAGGTCGGTGGCGGTGGCGCCCTCGGGCAGCTTGCCGGTGAGCTTGAAGCCGACCACCTGCGGGATCAGCATCGAGGACGGCTGGCCGAGCATGGCGGCTTCCGCCTCGATGCCGCCGACGCCCCAGCCGAGCACGCCGATGCCGTTGATCATCGTGGTGTGCGAGTCGGTGCCGAACACGGTGTCGGGATAGGCGATGGCCTGGCCGTCCTTCTCCGCGGTCATCACCACGCGGGCCAGGTTCTCCAGGTTGACCTGGTGGACGATGCCGGTGTTCGGCGGTACCACCTTGAAGTTGTCGAAGGCCTTCTGGCCCCAGCGCAGGAAGCCGTAGCGCTCCTTGTTGCGCTGGAACTCGATCTGGCCGTTGAGGTCGAGCGCGTCGGGCTTGCCGAACACGTCGACCTGCACCGAGTGGTCGATCACCAGCTCGGAGGGAATCTGCGGGTTGATCTGGCCGGCCGCGCCGCCGAGCTTGACCACCGCGTCGCGCATCGCCGCGAGGTCGACCACGCAGGGCACGCCGGTGAAGTCCTGCAGCACCACGCGCGCGGGCATGAACGCGATCTCGGTGTCGGGCTCGGCCTTGGGATCCCACTTGGCCACCGCCTCGATGTGCTCCTTGCCGACGGTGATGCCGCCGTCCTCGTTCCGGAGCAGGTTCTCCAGCAGGATCTTCATCGAGTAGGGCAGGCGGGAGATGTCGAAGCGCTGGCCCAGCTTGGGCAGGCTGTAATAGGCGTAGGTCTTGCCGCCCACGTCCAACTGGCTGCGGGTGGAGAACGAATCGCTCATGCAGTGACTCCTTTTGCGAATGGCTTGCAGTGGCCGGGGCGGGCCTGCTGGCGTTTGCCGGGAGCGTCTGTCCCCTGGCCCCGTCCAGTATGCGGGATGGCAGGCATGGCAAAGATCCGCGGCGCAGGACGCAAGGTTACATGGCTGTATGTAGTGCCGATGTCACGGCTTGTTGCGCCATTGGCTCATCAGCATCTGCAGGAAGCGCTCGGCGCTGGGCGAGAGCATGGCGCCGCGCCGGCGGACGATGCCGATGGTGCGCGAGACCACCGGGTTGCCGATGGGGCGGGTGACCAGGATCGGGTGGTCGCCGTCGGGCGTGGCCATCCGGGGCAGCACCGAGACGCCGATGCCGGCCTCGACCATGCCGAGCGAGGTCGACAGGTGGGTCACCTCGTAGTGCCAGCTCAGCTTGAGGTTCTCGCGGGCCAGCGCGCCGTCGAGCAGGGTGCGGTTGCCGCTGGTGCGGTGCACGGTGATCAGCTGGTGGCGGGCCAGGTCCGACCATTCGATCCTGCGCTTCTTCGCCAGCGGATGGTCGCGGCGGCAGGCCAGCACGAAGGGGTCCTCGGCCAGCACGTCGAAATCCAGGTTGGGGTCGTTGGCGCCCATGAAGTTGATGCCGAACTCGACTTCGCCGCGCTCGACCGCCTGCAGGCCCTCGGTAGCGGGGATGTCGAGGATGCGGAAGCGCACGTTCGGGAACGCCTCGTGGAAGCGCGCCATCACGCTGGGCAGGAAGTAGAACGCCGCGGTCGGCAGGCAGGCGATGGTGATCTGCGCGCCGCGCGTGTCGTCCTGCCCGCGCAGGGAGAACAGCGAACCGTCGAACTCCTCGAGCATGCGCCGCACCAGCGGCAGCAGGTTCTCGCCGACGGCGGTGGTGGCGACGCTGCGGGTGGTGCGCTCCAGCAAGGGCGAACCCACCGCCTGCTCCAGCTTCTGTATGCGCCGGCTCAGGGCCGGTTGGGAGACGTGCAGCGCTTCGGCGGCGCGATGGAAGCTGCGCGTCTCGGCGACGAGCAGGAAGGCACGCAGATCGAGGATTTCGCAATTAATGCTCATGACGTATCAATGAGGAAAAAATAAGCAATTCACAGATCAATCGTGTCCATGCCAGTATCGGATCACACAAGGATATTCATCCGATACAAGCATCAATCTAGCACACGTATGTCCAACGATCTGCTCAGCCTCCCGTGCGTGCTCATGCGCGGGGGAACCTCCAAGGGGCCGTTCTTCCTGGCGTCCGACCTGCCGGCCGACCCGGAGGCGCGCGACCGGTTGCTGCTGGAGGTGATGGGGTCCGGCCATCCGCTGCAGATCGACGGCATCGGCGGCGGCCATCCGCTGACCAGCAAGGTGGCGATCGTCGATCGCGCCAGCCGCGCCGATGCCGACGTCGACTACCTGTTCGCCCAGGTCTGGGTGGAACGGCAGGTCGTGGACACCACGCCCAACTGCGGCAACATGCTGGCGGCGGTCGGCCCGTACGCGATCGAGCGCGGGTTAGTGCAGGCGCGGCATCCGCGCACCGAGGTGCGCATCCACAACGTCAACACCGGCAAGCTGATCGTGGCCACGGTGGAAACGCCGCACGGCCGCGTGGCCTACCGCGGCGACACCCGCATCGCCGGTGCGCCGGGCACGGCCGCACCGGTGCACCTGGCCTTCCTCGATGCGGCCGGCGCGCTGACGGGACGGTTGCTGCCCAGCGGCCGCGCGGTGGACGAGATCGACGGCGTGCAGGCCAGCCTGGTGGACTGCGCGATGCCGATGATGCTGGTGCGCGCGGCCGACCTGGGCGTGCCCGCCGATGCGGCACCGGAGGCGCTGAACGCCGACAGCGCGCTGCTGGCGCGGCTGGAGCGCATGCGCGTGGAGGCCGGGGCCCGCATGGGCATCGCCGATGCCGGCGGCAAGGTGGTGCCCAAGCCGGTGCTGCTTTCCGAGCCGCGGCAAGGCGGGCATCTCCAGGTGCGCTACTTCATGCCGCATCGCTGCCACACGGCCCTGGCAATCACCGGGGCGGTCGGCCTGGCCACCGCCGCGGTCACGCCGGGCACGCTGGCCCACACTTTCGTCGGGTGCCTGCCGTTGCCCGGTAGCGTTACGCTCGAACATCCGAGCGGTGCCCTGGAAGTCGGCCTGAGCCGCGGTGCGGAGAACGCGCCGGTGGTCGCCAGCGTGGTGCGCACCGCCCGCCGCCTGTTCGAGGGGCGCGTGTTCGCCACCTCGCCCGTTTCCGCCGAAGCCCGCCAATGGACGTCCGCGGCATGACCTGAACCGGCCGGCCCGCGCATGGCTGCGCGAGCCGGCCGTCCACAACGCTCCACATCCTGGGAGGGATAGATGTACAAGCAGTTCTTCACCGCCATGCTGGCCGCGGCCAGCCTGTTGCTTGCCGGTTGCGGCAAGGAGGGCGCAGCGGCCGGCGGCGCCTCCGATGCACCGGTGCGCATCAGCGTCGGTTCCTACAATCTCAACAATCTCCCGTTCTTCATCGCCGACGCCAACGGTTACTTCGAGCAGGTCGGCCTGAAGGTACGCACCGAGAACTTCGCCCAGGGCGGCTCGAAGGTGCTGCAGGCGCTGGTGGCCAACTCCACGGACGTGGCGGTGGGCTTCTACGACCACACCATCCAGATGCAGGCCAAGCACAAGGACGTGACCGCGTTCGTGCTGCTCTCGCGCAATTCCGGGCTGGTGCTGGCCGGGCGCGAGAACACGAGCTTCGATCCCAAGCGGCCGGAGACGATCAAGGGGCTGAAGGTGGGCATCACCGCGCCGGGCTCGTCGTCGGACTTCTTCGTGCGCCACTACCTGGCCCGGCACGACATCCCCGAGGACAGCGTGTCGCTGATCGGCGTCGGCTCGGGCGCCGCGGCGGTGGCGGCGCTGGAGCAGGGCAAGATCGACCTGCTGGTGAACTACGACCCCGCCGCCACGCTGATCACCGAGCGCAAGGTCGGCAAGATCCTGATCGACGCGCGCAGCGACGAAGGCGCCCGCGAGGTCTACGGCGGGCTGTACCCGACCTCGGTGATGTACGCCAACCGCAGCTTCCTGGAAAAGCGCCCGGACGCGGCCGAGAAGATCGCGCGCGCCGAACAGATGGCGCTGCGCTTCATCGCCGAGCACAGCGCCAAGGAAATCGTCGACGCCTTGCCCGACGCATACGTGTCCGGCGACCGCGCGACCTATGCCCAGGCGGTCGAGAACGCCCGCGCCATCTTCACCACCGACGGCCGTTTCGACCCCGAGGACCTGAAGATCCCGCTGGCCGTGCTGCGCGAGTTCAATGCCGACGTGGCCAATGCGGACATCGACCTTTCCAAGACCTACACCAACGCCTTCGTCGAGCGCGCCAGCGCCGCGGCGACGGCCGCCAAACAGTAAGCGGAGGAAACCCATGGCACTCAATGCCAACGTGCGGCGCCTCGACATCGCGCCGCCCACGGCCGCGGCGCAAGTCATGGTCGCCATCAACCGGGTGACGATGTCGTTCGGCAACTTCACCGCGGTGCGCGACGTGGACATCCAGGTCGGCGACGGCGAATTCCTGGCCGTGGTCGGCCCGACCGGGTGCGGCAAGAGCACCATCCTCAATGCCGTGGCCGGCCTGCTCAAGCCGGCGTCCGGCGACATCGCCATCGATGGCCGCCGGGTGCAGGGCGTGCAGGAGTCGGTGGGCTACCTGTTCCAGCAGGATGCGCTGCTGCCGTGGAAGACCGCGCTGCAGAACGTCGAGCTGGGCCTGCGCTTCCGGGGCGTGGCCCAGGCCGAGCGCGAGCAGCGGGCGAAGGCCTGGCTGGCCAAGGTCGGCCTGGCCGGCTTCGAGCACCGCTACCCGCACCAGCTCTCCGGCGGCCAGCGCAAGCGCGTGCAGATGGCGCAGGCGCTGATCGTCGAGCCGAAGGTGATCCTGATGGACGAGCCGTTCTCGGCGCTGGACATCCATACCCGCCACCTGATGCAGAACGAACTGCTGCGGCTGTGGCAGGAGGACCGGCGCTCGGTGATCCTGATCACCCACGACCTGGAGGAGGCGATCGCGCTGGGCGACCGCGTGGTGGTGCTGTCCGCCGGCCCGGCCAGCCGGGTGGTGCGCAGCTTCGAGGTGGACCTGGAAAGGCCGCGCAACGTCGCCGAGATCAAGCTCGACGACCGTTTCACCGATCTGTACCGCGACATCTGGGCCTGCCTGCGCGGCGAAGTGGAGAAGAGTTATGCACGCCAAGACTGACAAGTTCATCCAGGCCGCCCTGGTGGTGGCCATCTTCGGAGGGTGGCAGGCCGGCATCGCGCTGGGCTGGATCGATCCGTTCTTCTTCCCGGCGCCGCTGGACATCGTCCGGCAGATGTACGCGTGGCTGTCGGATACCTCGTTCTACCAGCACGTCTACATCACCCTGACCGAGACCGCGCTCGGCTACATCATCGGCACCGCGCTGGGCGTGGCCGGCGGCGTCTGGCTCGGCCTGAGCCGGCGCTCGGCGCGCATCCTCGACCCGTTCATCAAGGGCTTCAACGCGATCCCGCGCGTGGTGCTGGCGCCGATCTTCGTGCTGTGGCTCGGCCTGGGCCTGTGGTCCAAGGTCGCGCTGGCGGTGACGCTGGTGTTCTTCACCACCTTCTTCAATGCGATGCAGGGCGTGCGCGAGGTCAACCCGGTGGTGCTCGCCAACGCGCGCATCCTCGGCGCCAGCCGCGGCGACCTGCTGCGCCACGTGTACTTCCCCGCGGCGGCGAGCTGGATCCTGTCGTCGCTGCGCACCTCGGTGGGCTTCGCCGTGGTCGGCGCGATCATCGGCGAATACCTGGGCGCCTCGGCGGGCCTGGGCTACCTGATCGCACAGGCCGAAGGCAACTTCAATGCCGTGGGCGTGTTCGCCGGCATCATCATCCTGGCGGCCTTCGTGCTGGTCATCGACTGGGTGCTGGACCTGGTCGAGAACCGCCTCATCACCTGGCGCCCGAACAGCCAGGCCCAGGCGACCAGCTGAGCCTGGCATGAGCCGCGCCGCCGGGTGGTCCGGCGGCGCGGTCCCGTCCCGCACTTCCCGTACACCACCAGGGCCAGCGCCAGGCCAGGGAGCCGGCTGGCCGGAGAGAACCCATGAACCATCATCCCGTGCTGCCCAAGGCAGCGCTGACGGTCGCGCTCGGCCTGCTGCTGGGCAGCGCCCAGGCCGGCGCCCAGTCCATCGATTCCGGCAACGCCTCGCCTGTCGCGCCCTTGAGCCAGGCCGAACTGAGCGCCCTGGTCCGGCAGCAGGCGCAACAGATCCGGCAGCTCGAGGCGCGCCTGCGCGCACTGGAAGGCGGCTCGCCCGCGGCCGCGAGCGCCGCCCCGGCCGTTCCCGCCACGGATGCGCCCGCGCTCGGAGCGCGCGTGGCCGCGCTGGAATCCGGCCAGGCCAAGGCACCGAAGGTGTCGTGGTCCAAGGGCGCGCCGGAGTTCTCCAACGCCGATGGCTCGGCGACCTTCCGCCCGCGCGGCCGCCTGTTCGTCGACGGTTCCAGCACCAGTGGCTCGTCGGCCGGCGACCGCAACCTGTCCGGCACCGAGATCCGCTCGGTGCGCCTGGGCGCGGAAGGCCGCTACGGCATCCTCGGCTGGGCGGTGGAAGGCGATTTCGCCGACAACGAGGTGGCGTGGAAATCCGTCTACGCGACGGTGGACCATCGCGCGTTCGGGCTGCCGGCGGACCTGACCATCGGCAACCGCCTCAACGACCGCGGCATCGATGGCTCCAGCAGCACCTCCAACACGCCGTTCCAGGACCGCAACGTGGTCGGCACGCTGGTGCTGCCGCAGCGCGGCCTGTTCGGCGTCGGCCTGACCGAGCGCGTGTACGGCAAGGGCTGGCATGCCAGCCTGTCGGTGGCCGGCAACGACCTCAACAATGCGGGCAGCGACAACGACAGCCTGACCTGGGCCACGCGCGCGCACTGGAATCCGCTGGCGCGCCAGGACGCCGTCGCGCACCTGGGCGCGTGGGCGTTCCACGAGGAGATCGCGGCCGGCGCCAGCGGGGTGTTGCGCAGTTCGGCCATCGCCGGCCACTTCAACGACCTGGTGAAGATCGCCCCCGGCACGCTGGCGGGCGCCGAGCGCAGCACGGCCTACGGCCTGGAGGCGGCGGGCTTCTTCGGTCCCGCCTGGGCGACGGGCGAGTGGGGCACGCGCAACCTGCGCGGCGTGGGCACCGCCGGCCGCTACGACCTCGACCACCAGGCCTGGGCGGTCTCGGCCGGTTGGTTCCTGGGCGGCGCCGTGCCGGCCTATGCGGGCAAGACCGGTACCTGGGGCAGGGTCAAGGTGAACGACCCGGTCACCGCCGGCGGGCGCGGCGCCTGGGAGCTGAAGGCGCGATACGAGGACGTGGACTACGCCGAACTGCCGACCGGCGGTACCGGCCACGCCTGGACGGTGGGCGCGAACTGGTACCTGAACGACCTGAGCCGGATCATGCTGGACGTGGTCCGCTGGCAGACCGACAACCGCAGCGGCGCGGTACAGGGCCTGGACAAGGGCACCACGGTGAATACCCGGTTCCAGGTGGCGTTCTGACGGCCAGGCGTCGTCCCCGCTCGCGCGGGGACGACCGTTCTGGCCAGCCCCTGGCCATTCCGAGGGGGGGAGTGCCGGGCCTAGCCGGCACTATCGGTATGACGCCCCAGGTATGTATAATTCGTGCATACCGAAGAGGGCGTACCCATGGAAGCCACCGTTGCCGAACGCGGCCAGATCACCCTGCCGAAGGCGGTCCGCGACGCCTTGGGCCTGACCAAGGGCACCCAGCTCAAGGTCGAACTCGACGGCAGCCGCATCATCCTGCGCAAGAGCGTGGACGATGCCATTTCCCGTGCCCGCGGCAAGTTCGCGCTGGACGGTTTCGATTCCTCCGAGGCCGCCGTGCGCGCGGTCCGCGACGAGGAATAGCCCATGGCCATCGCCGTCGATTCCCCGGTCCTGATCGAACTGCTCAGCAACGGCCCGCAGGCCGATGCGGTGGAGGCCTGCCTGCGGCAGAGCCTGGTCGGCGGCCGCGTGGTGGTCTGCGGCACGACCCTCGCCGAACTGTGCGCCGCCTTGCAGGGCGGTGCCGAGGTGCTGGAGGCGCTGGAGGAAATGGGCGTCCATTTCAGCGCGCTGGAAGCCAAGTCGGCGTTGCGCGCCGGCGAGATGCATCGCCGCCATCGCCAGCGTCGCGGCGGCCGGCGCAGCCTGGACGGATTCATGGTGGGAGCCCACGCGCTGCTGCAGTGCGACGGCCTGATCACCTGGAACGACACGTTTTACCGCGACTACTTCAAGGGCCTGAAGCTGATCGTGCCGCAAGCCTGAGCCCACCCATCCCCATCCACCGCGTTACCTGGGAGTTGTCATGTTGGAAGCCTACCGCCACCACGTTGCAGAGCGCGCCGCGCTCGGCATCCCGCCGCTGCCGTTGAGCGCGCAGCAGACCGCCGAGGTCATCGAGCTGCTGAAGAACCCGCCGGCGGGCGAGGAGGAGTTCCTCGTCGAGCTGATCACCCACCGCGTGCCGGCCGGCGTCGACGATGCCGCCAAGGTGAAGGCCTCGTACCTGGCCGCGGTCGCCTTCGGCACCGAGAAGACGCCGCTGATCACGCCCCAGCGCGCCACCGAACTGCTGGGTACGATGCTGGGCGGCTACAACATCCACCCGCTGGTCGAATTGCTCGACCACGCCGAGCTGGGCCCGGTCGCGGCCGAGGGCCTGAAGCACACGCTGCTGATCTTCGATGCCTTCCACGACGTGCAGGAGAAGGCCGAGAAGGGCAACGCCAACGCGCAGGCCGTGCTGAAGAGCTGGGCCGAGGCCGAGTGGTTCACCAGCAAGCCGGAAGTGCCGCAGAGCCTGACCGTCACCGTGTTCAAGGTGCCGGGCGAGACCAACACCGACGACCTGTCGCCGGCGCCGGACGCGACCACCCGCCCGGACATCCCGATGCACGCGCTGGCGATGCTGAAGAACAAGCGCCCCGACGCGCCGTTCGTGCCGGAGGAAGACGGCAAGCGCGGCCCGATCGGCGAGATCCTCAAGCTCAAGGAGAAGGGCCACCTGGTCGCCTACGTCGGCGACGTGGTCGGTACCGGTTCCTCGCGCAAGTCGGCGACCAACAGCGTGCTGTGGTGGACCGGCGAGGACATCCCGTTCATCCCGAACAAGCGCTTCGGCGGCGTGTGCCTGGGCAGCAAGATCGCCCCGATCTTCTACAACACGATGGAAGACGCCGGCGCGCTGCCGATCGAGCTGGACGTGTCGAAGATGGAGCACGGCGACGTCATCGAGCTGCGCCCGTACGAAGGCAAAGCGCTGAAGAACGGCGAGGTGATCGCCGAGTTCCAGGTCAAGTCCGAGGTGCTGTTCGACGAAGTGCGCGCCGGCGGCCGCATCCCGCTGATCGTCGGCCGCGGCCTGACCGGCAAGGCGCGCGAAGCGCTGAAGCTGCCCCCGACCGACCTGTTCCGCCTGCCGGTGCAGCCGGCCGACACCGGCAAGGGCTTCTCGCTGGCGCAGAAGATGGTCGGCCGCGCCTGCGGGTTGCCGGAAGGCCAGGGCATGCGCCCGGGCACCTACTGCGAACCGAAGATGACCTCGGTGGGTTCGCAGGACACCACCGGCCCGATGACCCGCGACGAGCTCAAGGACCTGGCCTGCCTGGGCTTCTCGGCCGACCTGGTGATGCAGTCGTTCTGCCACACCGCGGCCTATCCCAAGCCGGTGGACGTGAAGACCCACCACACCCTGCCGGAGTTCATCTCCACCCGCGGCGGCATCTCGCTGCGCCCGGGCGACGGCGTGATCCACAGCTGGCTCAACCGCATGCTGCTGCCGGACACCGTCGGCACCGGCGGCGACTCGCACACCCGCTTCCCGATCGGCATCTCGTTCCCGGCCGGCTCGGGCCTGGTCGCCTTCGCCGCGGCCACCGGCGTGATGCCGCTGGACATGCCCGAGTCGGTGCTGGTGCGCTTCAAGGGCCAGATGCAGCCGGGCGTCACGCTGCGCGACCTGGTCAACGCGATCCCGCTGTACGCGATCAAGCAGGGCCTGCTGACCGTCGCCAAGCAGGGCAAGAAGAACATCTTCTCCGGCCGCATCCTCGAGATCGAGGGCCTGCCGGACCTGAAGGTGGAGCAGGCGTTCGAGCTGTCCGACGCCTCGGCCGAGCGCTCGGCCGCCGGCTGCACCGTGCGCCTGAACAAGGAGCCGATCATCGAGTACCTCAACAGCAACATCACGCTGTTGAAGTGGATGATCGCCGAGGGCTACCAGGATGCGCGTTCGCTGGCCCGCCGCATCAAGAAGATGGAAGAGTGGCTGGCCAACCCGCAGCTGCTCGAGCCGGATGCCGACGCCGAGTACGCCGCCGTCATCGAGATCGACCTGGCCGACATCCACGAGCCGATCGTGGCCTGCCCGAACGACCCGGACGACGTGAAGACCCTGTCCGAAGTGGCCGGCGCCAAGATCGACGAGGTGTTCATCGGTTCGTGCATGACCAACATCGGCCACTTCCGCGCCGCGGCCAAGCTGCTGGAAGGCAAGCGCGACATCCCGACCCGCCTGTGGGTCGCGCCGCCGACCAAGATGGACGCCTCGGAGCTGACCAAGGAAGGCCACTACGGCACCTTCGGCACCGCCGGCGCGCGCATGGAGATGCCGGGCTGCTCGCTGTGCATGGGCAACCAGGCGCAGGCGCGCGAGGGCGCGACGGTGTTCTCGACCTCGACCCGCAACTTCCCGAACCGCCTGGGCCGCAACACCAACGTGTACCTGGGTTCGGCCGAGCTGGCGGCGATCGCCTCGCGCCTGGGCAAGATCCCGACCAAGGAGGAGTACATGGCGGACATCGGCGTGATCAACAGCAAGGGCGCCGAGATCTACCGCTACATGAACTTCGACCAGATCCGGGACTACCAGGACGTGGCCGAGACCGTGGCGGCCTGATCCCCGGGTCCCAAGGCAAGCAGGAAGCCCGGCGAAAGCCGGGCTTCTTGTTCGTGCAGGGTGAAGCGACAGGAATGGCTCTTGTGGGAGCGGCTTTAGCCGCGATGGGGCTTTCCCGAAATTCGATTGCCACCGAATTTCAGCAACTTCCGCGCCGTCGTCCCCGCGCAGGCGGGGACGACGGTCGATGTCGATGCGACAACGGATACCGGACCCTGGGAAAGCCCCATCGCGGCTAAAGCCGCTCCCACAACAGCCGCTTCACAAGAAGCGCTCCCGCAAAAAGGCCGTTTCTGTGGCGATGCTTGCCCGCGCTACGCCGGCGGGTTGGCCAGCGCGACCAGACGCTCCGCCACGCGCTCCAATGGCACGACTTCCTGTGCCGCGCCGAGCTTGAACGCCGCGCCCGGCATGCCCCAGACCACGCTGCTGGCCTCGTCCTGGACCAGGGTCGACGCGCCGGCCTCGCGCATCTTCAGCAGGCCGCGGGCGCCGTCGTCGCCCATGCCGGTGAGGATCGCGCCGACCGCGTTCGGGCCGGCGTTGGCGGCGACCGACTGGAACAGCACGTCCACCGCTGGCTTGTGGCGATTGACCGGCACGCCGTCATCGATCCGCGCGCGCCAGCGGGCGCCGTCGCGCACGACGCGCAGGTGCTTGCCGCCCGGCGGCAGGTAGGCATGGCCGGGCAGGATGGCCTCGCCGTCGGCGGCCTCGCGCACCGACATCGCCGAATGGCGGTCCAGGCGTTCGGCGAAGGCCGTGCTGAAGCTGGCCGGCAGGTGCTGGGTCAGCACGACGGCCGGGGCGTCGGCCGGCATGCCTTCGAGCACGATGCGCAGCGCCTCGGTGCCGCCGGCGGAGGCGCCGATGGCGATCAGGCGCTCGGTGGTACGAAAGCGCATCGAGCGCGCCGCGCCGGGCACCGGCGCTTCCGGCACGGGCCGGACCAGGGGCGGGCGGGCGATCGCGCGCACCCGGGCCTTGGCCGCGTTCTTGACCTTGGCGACGATCTCGGCGGCGTAGTCCTCCAGGCCGCGGGCGACGTCGAGCTTGGGCTTGGAGACGAAGTCCACCGCGCCCAGCGCCAGCGCCTGCAAGGTCGCATCGGCGCCGCGTTCGGTCAGCGACGAGATCATCACCACCGGCGTCGGGCGCAGCCGCATCAGGTTCTCGAGGAAGGCCAGCCCGTCCATGCGCGGCATCTCGATGTCGAGGGTGAGCACGTCCGGGGCGAAGCGCTTGATCTTCTCGCGCGCGACATAGGGGTCGGTGGCCGAGCCGACCACCTCGATGCCCGGGTCGCGGGACAGGATCTCGGTCAGGAGCTGCCGCACGACCGCCGAGTCGTCGACGATCAGCACGCGTACGGGAGCTTCGATCATTCGAACAGCTCCACGCCGCCGGTGACCGGGGCCTTGGACAGGCGTGCGCGCACGGCGGATTCGGCCGCGGCGACCTCGGCCTCGTGGGCGTGCGGCAGGCGCTGCACGACCACGCGCCCGGTGGCCGGGAAGAACCAGATCTTGCGCGGGTGGATGCCCATCAGGTCCTCGGCGAGGATCGGGATGTGCTCGGCCTGCAGGTACTGGCGCACGAATTCGGCGTTGCGCGTGCCGACCGGGTTGCTGGTGAATCCCTTGAGCACGTTGGCGCCGCCGAACACCTTGGCCTCCAGGCGCTTGCGGTGCGCGCCGCGCTTGAGCAGGTCGTTGATCAGCAGTTCCATCGCGTAGCTGCCGTAGCGCGCGGGCGCGCCGTCGCCGACCTGCCCCTCCGGCAGCAGGAAGTGGTTCATGCCGCCGATCTTCAGCACCGGGTCGCGCAGGCAGGCGGCCACGCACGAGCCGAGGATGGTGGTCAGCGCGGTGTCGTCGTCGACCACCAGGTACTGGGTGGGCAGCAACTTGGCGGCGACGGTCTGGAACCGGGTGTCGTGGTAGCGCATCACCTCGTCGATCTTCGGCAGGCTGCTCATGCCGGCGCCCCGTTGCGCGGCGCCCGGCGGTAGAGGGTGCGCCCGCAGGGTTGGATCAGGTCGGACGCGTGCAGGTAGTTCTCCGAGTGGCCGGTGTAGAGCAGGCCGTCGTCGCCGAGGTGCGTGACCAGCCGCGACAGGATGGCGCGCTGGGTGGGCTTGTCGAAATAGATCATCACGTTGCGGCAGAACAGGGCGGCGAACGGGCCGCCGGCGTCGTAGCGCGGCGCCAGCAGGTTGAGCTGGCGGAACTCGACCAGTTGGCGCAGCGCCGGCACCACCCGGCACTTGCCCTCGTTCGGGCCGGTGCCGCGCTGGAAGTACTTGCGCTTGACCGCGATGTCCAGCGAGGCGATGCGTTCGAGCGGATAGATGCCGCGCGAGGCGGTTTCCAGCACCTGCGTGTCCACGTCGGTGGCCAGGATCCTGACCGGCGGCGCCAAGGTGCCGAAGGCCTCGCAGGCGGTGATCGCGATCGAGTAGGGTTCCTCGCCGGTGGACGCCGCGCACGACCAGAGCTTGAGCGGGGCTTGTCCGGCACGCCGGCGCAGTTCCTCGTGCAGCTTGTCGAAGTGGTGGGGTTCGCGGAAGAACGAGGTGAGGTTGGTGGTCAGCGCATTGGTGAAGGATTGCCACTCCTCGTCGCCCTCGCCGCTGGCTTCCAGGCGATCCAGGTAGTCGCGGAACGAACGCAGCCCGAGCGCGCGCAAGCGCCGCGACAGCCGGCCATAGACCATGTCGCGCTTGGCCGGCGCCAGGGCGATCCCGGCGCGCTGGTGGATCAGGTCGCAGACGCGGCGGAAGTCGCGGTCGGCGAACTCGAATTCCCGGGAATCTGCGGTGGCATCGGCAGGCGTCATTGGGCGGAAGGTCGGGGGACTATGGCGATATCGGTCGGCGTGCCGGACGCCTGAAGGTCGAAGGGGCCGAAAAGGAGAACGCCGGGGAGGGACTCCAGTCCCGGCGCCGTGCCGGCACTGCCTGGCGGGACTGAAGTTCCTCCCGCTAGAGAAGCTTCTTCCGCACGACCCGTGCCGCGGCGGCATCAAAAAAAGGCCCCGGGCGGACCCGGGGCGATCGGAACAGCGAAACGGTGGATCAGAATTCCTGCCAGTCGCCATCCGCCAGCACCGGCTCGCTCTCGCTCTTGAGCGGACGCGAGGCGCGCACCGGCCGGGCCGGCGCGGCCGCCGGCGCCGCCTTGGCGGTCCTGGCGACGGTGCGCGGCGGTGCGCTGGCGGCCTGCACCGCCGCGGGCAGGTCGTCGAGCTTGAAGACGGCCACGGCCTCGGCGAGCTGCGCGGCCTGTTCCTCCATGGCACGGGCGGCGGCGGTGGCTTCCTCGACCAGGGCGGCGTTCTGCTGGGTGGTCTCGTCCATCTGGGTGATGGTCTGGTTGACCTGCTCGATGCCGCTGCTCTGTTCCTGCGAGGCGGCGGAGATCTCGGCCATGATGTCGGTGACGCGCTGCACGCTGGCGACGATCTCGCCCATGGTGGCGCCGGCCTTGTGCACGAGCGCCGAGCCGTCGGCGACCTTGCCGACCGAGTCGTCGATCAGGCCCTTGATCTCCTTGGCGGCGTTGGCCGAACGCTGGGCGAGGGTGCGCACTTCGCTGGCGACCACGGCGAAGCCGCGGCCCTGCTCGCCAGCGCGCGCGGCCTCGACGGCGGCGTTGAGGGCGAGGATGTTGGTCTGGAAGGCGATGCCGTCGATGACCGAGATGATCTCGGCGATCTTCTTGGAGGAACGCTCGATCTCGCCCATCGTGGAGACGACCTGGCTGACGACCTGGCCGCCGTCGCGGGCGACGCCGGCGGCGCCCTGCGCGAGCTGGTTGGCCTGGCGGGCGTGCTCGGCGTTCTGCTTGACGGTGGAGGTGAGCTCTTCCATCGAGGCGGCGGTTTCCTCGAGGTTGGCGGCCTGCTGCTCGGTGCGGCGGGAGAGGTCGTTGTTGCCGGAGGCGATCTCGACGGCAGCGGTGTTGATCGCCTGCGAGGACTGCTTGATGCGCCCGACGATGTCGGCCAGCTGCTCGGCGGTGGCATTGGCGTCGTCGCGCATGCGGGCGAACACGCCCTGGAAATCGCCGTGCATGCGGGCCGTCAGGTCGCCGCGCGACAATGCCGAGAGCAGGCCGGAGATCTGTTCGATGCTGGACGAATTGGCTTCCAGCAGGCTGTTGAGCTGCTGGGCCAACTGCAGGAAGAACCCCTCCTTGCCGTCCTGGGAGACGCGCCCGCCGAGGTCGCCGGCGGCCGCGGCGCGGACGATGCGCGCCACTTCCTCCTCGACGCCGACCTCGACGGTGCGATCGCGCCATTCGCAGACGTTGCCGCTGAGGTTGCCGTCGGTATCGCGGATGAGCGTGATGGTCTGGGCGATCACCGCCTCGCCGAAGCGTTCCTCGACCTGGGCGCTGCCGTCCTTCTCGAGCTTGCCGGCGACCGCGCGCAGGGCCGCTTCGGACAGGCCGAGATAGGCGACGGGGCGGCCGATCACGTCGTTGCCGTCGAAGTCCGGCGAGACCGTGCGCAGGCTCTCCTGGTGCAGCGCCGCGGTCCTGCGGAACGATTCGTTGGCGTAGATGACGATGCGGTCGCGGTCGGTGATGAAGGTCGGGGTCGAGGAGCTGTCCAGCGCGGTGCGGATGCGCAGGTTCTCGCTGGCGATGGCCTGGTCGCGCTCGATGCGCTCCTTCAGGTCGCGCTGCATGCGCTGCATGGCGCGCATCAGGTCGCCGACCTCGTCCGCGCGCGAAACGTCGATATGGCCGTCCAGTTTGCCGCCGGCCACGTCGTTGGCCACGGCGACCGCGCCGCGCACGGTCTTGACCAGGGCATTGGCGAAGAACCACGCCAGCACCAGGCCGCCCGCGATGCCGGCCGCGATCATCACCCCGGTCAACGTCACGGAGGTCGCGTGCACGTCCTCGGCCTGCTCCTTGGCGGCCTGGGCGAGCTTGTTGTCCTCGGCGATCAGCGCGGCCAGCGAGTCCTGGGCCTTCCGGTGCAGCATGCGGGTTTCGCCGACGAACGTGTCGACCGCATCGTCGGGCAGGTTCAGCTGGATCATCTCCTCGACGCTGGCATAGGAGGCGCTGGCCTTCTTCCAGTCGGCGACGAAGGCGTCGAACAGCTTCTTCTGCTCGGGCGTCTCGATCAGCCGGGGATAGGCCTTGATCGCGGCGTCGATCTGCCCGTGCAGCTGGATGGCGCGTTGCTTGGCTTCCTCCTTCACCGAGTCGCTGGCGCGGACCAGGCCCTGGTAGGCGGAGTTGCGATACTCGCCGATCATGCCGCGCAGTTCGCCGGCCTCGCGCACGCTGGACATGGTGTTGCCGGCCAGCTGCTTGCTGGCGCGGTTGAGGGACGACAGACCGGTGAAGGCGATGATGCCCTGGATCAGCATGAGCGTCAGGACGACGCCGAAGGCCAGCAGCAGCTTCGGCTTCAGTTTGAGATTGATGATCCACTGCATGAACGCTGTTCCTTGTTGGGATGCTGCAGGCGGCAGCTGCGAGCCCGCCGCCGGCGGCCGGCGGCGGGGGCAGGAAAGGATTACTTGATCGTGGCCAGCTTCAGGCTCGACGGCGAGCTGACGTCGATGGCCGCGCGCGAGCTGTCGCGCTCGATCTTGCCGATCACGCAGATGTCCTTGCCCTCGAGCGACTCGGGCGGGAAGCTGAACTTGCCGCGGTCGGAACCGGCGATGCGCGCCGAGAAGGTGTGGCGGGGGAACATGCCGCCCATGTAGAGGAAGGTCGGCTCGCCTTCCGAACCCTGCGCGTACTTGGCCTTCTCGACCTTGCCGCAGACCATGCCGTCCTTGCCCACGAACCGGGAGGCCATTTCCGGCGGGATCATTTCCTGCGACTGCGCGAACGCGGTGGAAGCGACGGCGGCGAGGACGAGGGGAAGCAGGGATTTCATCGGTGTTCTCCGGAATACGATACGGGTGGGGCGAGCCTCCGCGACGGAGGTCCTTGCCGGTGCTATCGGCGTGGTTGTCGGCATCTTGACCGGGCGATATGTGATTTCCATCACTTTTTCACGCATGCGTCACGCGGCTGTCGGGAATGTCCCGACAGCGCGCTCAGGCCGCTTCTTCCGCGGTTTCCTGCTGGGCGAGGTCGGCGCTGTCGAGCAGGCTTTCGATATCCAGCAGGATCAGCATGCGATCGCCTTCCGTGCCGATGCCGGAGATGAAACGGGTGTCGACCGCGGCGCCGAATTCCGGCGTGGGGCGGATCTGTTCGTCGGACAGCGCGATCACGTCGGACACGCTGTCCACCACGATGCCGACCACGCGGCTGTCGACGTTGAGGACGATCATCACGGTGAAGGCGTCGTAGCGCGCTTCCTTCAGCTTCAGCTTCAGGCGCAGGTCGATGACCGGCACGATGGTGCCGCGCAGGTTGATCACGCCCTTGATGTAGTCGGGGGCGTCGGGCACGCGGGTGACGGTGTCGTAGCCGCGGATCTCCTGCACCTTGAGGATGTCCACGCCGTAGTGTTCTTCGCCGAGGGCAAAGCTGAGGAATTCGCCGCCTTTGCCGGCGGTGGGGGTCTTGTCGTTCATGGCGGCTCCAGCGTGCGCTGCGAAGGCAACGGGGGTTCTGTCCGATCCTGATCGGCTGGAGCGGCGGCAACTTTAGGGCCTGGCGTAAGGTGGGGCTGGCGTTCCCATCGGAGCGAGGGGCGTGGCCGGGATGGGGCGCCGAAGGAGGAATGCGTCGTGGCAGGGACTCCAGCCCCGACGGGTCTTGCCGGCGTGGTTCAGAACACGCCGCTTTTGCGCGCGTTGCGCTGCCGGTCCACGCGGAAGATGTAGCGCTGGATCGCCTCGCCGGCGCCGCGCGGGAGGTCCGTGAACTGCAGGCCCATGCGGATGCTTTCCTGGCCGTTGGGCAGGGTCTGCCGGAACTGGTTGCATGCGGTCAGCGGCAGCGCGATCGGGTCCTGGTCCGGGAGCTTCAGCACGCAGTCGCGGCAGGTGCGGTGGAGTTCCGGCAGCGGCATGCCGGGGGCGAGTGCGACGGCCAGCCCGCCGCCGCTGATGTCGATGACGCGCAGGTCCAGTTCGATCCTGCGCCCGCTCTCGTGTTCGAAGCGGAGCAGGCAGCTGGGCGACTCGGTGACCGGCGTTTCCAGCCGGTAGTGCTCGCGGCGCTGCAGGTAGTAGAAGGCGTCCGGCAGGGGCGCGCGAAAGGCGACATGGGCGTCGCGCTCGATCCGCCGGTGGCCGGCGACGCGGAAACGGACCCGCACGCGTTCGAGCTGGGCGAAGCAGAGCAGGTAGCCGGCCTCCGCCGCCGCCCGGTTGGAGGCTTCCTGCGGGCTGCCATCGAGGATCAGCCAGGCCTGGTCGCCGGCGTCCTCCACGTCGAGCACGGCGGTGGGGAAGAACAGGTCGCGGCCGCCGACGTGGGCGGTGATCAGCGAGCGCTGCTGGACCAGCGACTGCAGCAACCCCCGGATCTGGCGAGGGTTGCGCACCAGGTATTTCTCGTCGCCCTCCGCGCCCTCGCCGGGCGCGTCTCCTGGGGCTTCGGAAGCGTTGCCTTCGGCCATGGACCCTGGACGCTGCAGGCGTTATCGCGGATTGAAGTTGACCACGGTATCGGCCGTCCGCTCGGTTCTTGAAGGGCCGCGCCGCGCCGCCTGCGCCAGCAGTGCGTCGACGCCGTCCTCCCCGAGCCGGAACAGCGCGACCGCGTCGACCAGCTGGCTGGCCTGGTGTTCCATCGCCTGCGCGGCGGCGGAGGCCTCCTCGACCAGGCTGGCGTTCTGCTGGGTGGATTCGTCCATGTGCGCCAGGGTCCGGTTGACCTGGTCGATGCCCGCGCTCTGCTCCTGCGAGGCGCCGGAGATCTGCGCCATGATGTCGGTGACGCGCTGCACGCTGGCGACGATCTCGCCCATGGTGGCGCCGGCCTGCTTGACCAGCGCCGCGCCGCTTGCCACCCGGCCGGTCGAGTCGTCGATCAGCCGCTTGATCTCCCCGGCCGCGGCGGCCGAGCGCTGGGCGAGGGTGCGCACTTCGCTGGCGACCACGGTGAAGCCGCGGCCCTGTTCGCCTGCGCGCGCGGCCTCGACGGCGGCGTTGAGGGCCAGGATGTTGGTCTGGAAGGCGATGCCGTCGATGACCGAGATGATCTCGGCGATCTTCTTCGAGGACGCCTCGATCTCGTCCATCGTGGCGACGACCCGGCCGACCACCGTGCCGCCCTCCGAGGCGACGCTGGCGGCGCCCTGCGCGAGCTGGTTGGCCTGGCGGGCGTGCTCGGCGTTCTGCTTGACCGTGGAGGTCAGTTCTTCCATGGCGGCCGCGGTCTGCTCCAGCGCGGCCGCCTGCTGCTCGGTGCGGCGGGCGAGGTCGCTGTTGCCGGCGGAGATCTCCGCGGCGGCGGTGTCGATCGCCAGGGCGGAGTCCTTGATCCGCCGCACGATGCCGGCCAGTTGCTCAGCGGTGCTGTTGGCGTCCTCGCCGATCCGTGCGAACACGCCTTCCAGGCCGCCCTGCATGCGCGCGCCGAGGTCGCCGTGCGACAGCGAGGACAGCAGGGCGGAGATGCCGTCCAGCGCATGCGCGTTGTTGTCCAGCAGCTCGTTGAGCTGTTGCGCCAGTTGGCGGAAGAAGCCCTGCTTGCCGTCCAGCGCGACGCGGTCCTTGAGGTTGCCGCGGGCGGCTTCGCGGACGATGCGGGCGACTTCCTCTTCCACCTGCACCTCGGCGGTACGGTCGGCCCATTCCACGACATAGCCGAGCCGCTCGCCGGCGGCATCGGCGACCGGGTTGATGATCAGCCGCATGTTGCGCCCGCCGACCTTGATCTGGGCGCGGTGCGTGCCGCTCAGCCGGTCGAGCAGTCGGGCCTGGTGCTCGGGATGGCGGTGGAACTGGTCGATGCTGCTGCCGAGCAGCCGGGCGGCGTCGAAGCCGGGGAGGTCGCGGCGCAGGTCGTCCTGGGCCTCGGCCAGCATCGCGGCCAGCGGGCGGTTGACGTAGACGATCGTGCGTTGCGCATCGGCGATCATCACGTGGGTGGTGACGTTGTCGAGGGCGCTGCGCAGGCGCAGGCTCTCGCAGTGCTCGCGTTGCTGCTGCGCATGCTGGCGCAGCAGCTGGTCGCTGGCGGCCGCCAGCGTGTGCGCCAGCGAACCTTCCGGGAAGTCCATGCCATGGAACTCCTCGGGCAGGGGCTGTTCCTGGGCGATGTTGCGGGCGGCGCGCGCGAGCGCGCGCGGATCGTGGCCGACCGAGCGCAGCTGCCTGCGCATCGGCACCGCCATCATCGCCAGGATCGCGGTTTCGACGATCACGGCGCCGGCGTGGATGAGCAGGACGCCGAACCCGGTGCCGGGCGCGAACGCCCGCAATGGCCAGCCTTGGCGCTGCAGCCAGAAGAACGCCAGGTGGTGGACCGCGATCGCCGCGGCCGCGACGACGATCGGGCGCCAGTCGCGGTAGTACACCAGCAGCGCGATCGCCATGATGACCACGAAATGCACTTCGGCCATGCCGCCGGACTGGTGGATCAGCAGCGCCGACAGCGCCATCAGCACCAGGGCGATGGTGCAGCGGCTCAGCAGCGTGCCCGGGTACAGCAGGTGCTGCCCGGCGGCGACGGCCAGCGAGGGCAGCGCCACGATCAGGAACGGCCACCACTGGCCCAGCCAGGCGGCCGCGACCAGGCTGGCAAACACCAGCAGCCCGCCCAGGCCCAGGAACAGGCGATCGGCGCTGACCGCCAATTGCCGCAGGTACGGAAGCGATTCGTCGTTGGCAGGTCTGGCTGCTGGGTGGCTGGACCGCATGTCATGGCTCCTTGTGACATTGGCAGGTTGGAGGAACGATCAGCGCCCGCCCGGGCCGGGAGAGCAGGGCAGGCAACAGCGTGTCCAGCGCGATCGGCGCGCCGCAACCGATATCCACGAGGGCAGGGCCGGCATAGACCAGCCGGGCCGGCGGCGCGAGCACCAGGACCGGATAGCCGATGTCGCTGGAAGCGGTGCCCAGGTCGAGCGCCGGAACGGACCGGAGCAGCGCGGCCTGCAGGCGGGACACGCCGGTGTCGGCGCGGCAGCGGCATTCGCCCGAACGTGCCAGGAAGACGGTGGCTCTTGCGAGGTCGCGCGCGGCGGGGCTGTGGGCTTGCAGGCGCGCCACGATGGCGGCCGCATCCTCCTGCGCGCGGACGGGAGCCAGCAGGGTCCGGAAGGCCGGGACCAGCCAACCGAGCCAGAGCGCCAGCAATGCGATTCCGAACCACGGCGCCAGGCGTGGCGCAAAGACGTACCGCATGACGGCCATCGCCCATCCCTCCCTGCACGGTCCTCGTCCGGGTCACGGCCTGATCGGCGCCAAGCAAGAAAGGTTGAGCGTCATGTCACGGCTTTGTAACTGAGCGCACAGATTGCTGAATTCACCTTTGGCAAGGCCATGTGAAGCCAGGGGGCAAACGATGGCCGGGGATCGATCCGGCAGGTGCAGCGATGCAGTGCCGGAGGCATCGTGGCCTGCGATCGCGCCCGCAGAGGACGTCAAGTCATCGGGCCGTGCCTCGCCAAAGGCGGCGAATCGCGGGGGAAGGCATGGCGATGCGGCCGGGCGGAAGGTCGTACCGCGCGGGCGCGGCCTTGCCGGCAGGATGTCGTCGCGGCTGGGCGCCGCTCCGCGGACGCGGAGCCGAGGCTGCGCGCTACGCGGCCTGCGGTACCCGCAGCGAGCGCACCAGGCCGCCGATGTCCGCGATCAGCGCGACGCGGCCGTCGCCGAGGATGGTCGCGCCGGACACGCCGGCGATGCGTCGGTAGTTGTTCTCGATGTTCTTGACCACCACCTGCTGCTGGCCGACCAGTTCGTCCACCTCCAGCGCGATCTTCTGGCCGTCGCCCTCGACCACGACGACCAGCGGCTCGCCGCCTTGCCGACCGTCGTAGCCGTAGTAGTCGCTGAGCGAAAGGATCGGCAGGTACTCGCCGCGCACGCGCAGGACGCGGCCTTCGCCGGCCATGGTGCGCACGTCGGCGGCCTGCGGCTGCAAGGCCTCCAGCACGTAGGCGAGCGGCAGGATCAAGGTTTCGCCGGCGACCGAGACGATCATGCCGTCGAGGATGGCCAGGGTCAGCGGCAGCCGGATCAGGGTGCGGGTGCCGAGGCCGGCATTGCTTTCGATCTGCACCTCGCCGCCCAGCGCCTGGATGTTGCGACGGACCACGTCCATGCCGACGCCGCGGCCGGACAGGTCGGTGACGGCATCGGCGGTGGAGAAGCCCGGGGCGAAGATCAGGTCCCAGACCTGCGCGTCGGTGGGGTTCTCGGGCACGGCCAGGCCGCGCTCGCGCGCCTTGGCCAGGATCTTCTCGCGGTTGAGGCCGCGGCCGTCGTCGCTGACCTCGATGACGATGTGGCCGCCCTGGTGGGAGGCCGCCAGCGTGATGGTGCCGGTCTCGTCCTTGCCGGCGGCGCGGCGCGCGTCCGGCAGCTCCAGGCCGTGGTCGATCGAGTTGCGCACCAGGTGCACCAGCGGGTCGGCGATCTTCTCGATCAGTCCCTTGTCCAGCTCGGTGCCTTCGCCGATGGTGCGCAGGCGCACCTGCTTGCCCAGGCGCGTGGACAGGTCGCGGACCAGGCGCGGGAAACGCCGGAACACCGCGTCCACCGGCAGCATGCGCACGCTGATGACGGCTTCCTGGATGTCGCGGGTGTTGCGTTCGAGCAGTTCCAGGCCGGCGACCAGGCGCTCGGCGACGGCGGGATCCAGGCCGCTGGAGACCTGCTTGAGCATGGCCTGGGTGATGACCAGTTCGCCGACCAGGTTGATTAGCGCGTCGACCTTGTCGACGCTGACCCGGATGGAGGTTTCCGCTTCCTGCGCGCTGCCGGCCGCGGCCGGGGCAGCGGGAGAGGCTGGGACGGCGGCAAGGGCGGGGGCGGGCGCGGCGGCGGCCGGTTCCGCCACGGGCGTGGCTTCGACCGCCGACGGCGGGTCCATCGGACGGATGTCCAGCTCGCAATCGTCGACCACCCAGGCGAAGGTGTCCTCGATCTTGCTGCGCGGGACCTTGCCGAGCAGGCCGAGGTCCCAGGCGATGTAGGCCTCCAGCGGGTCGATCTGCTCGAAGCCGGGCAGGCGTTCCAGGCGCGCGGCGACCTGCAGCGGGCCGAGGCTTTCGAGTTCGCGGATGATGCGCAGCGGGTCGTTGCCGCTCATGAACAGCGATGGCGCCGGCGTGAAGCCGATGTGCCAGGCCTCCGGCGCTTCTTCCTTCGCGGCGGCCGGCGGGGCAGGCGTGGCGGCGCCGGACAGCACGGCGTCGAGGCGCTCCAGTACCGCCCGCACCGCGGTCGGGTCGGCCGGCTGGTCGTGCTCGGCCTCGCGCAGCAGCGCGCGCAGCACGTCGACCGAGCCCAGCATGGCGTCGATCGCGGCGGCTTCCAGCGCGCGCTTGCCGGCGCGCAGCTCGTCGAGCAGCGTTTCCAGCACGTGCGTCAGCCCGGCGATCGACTCGAAGCCGAACGTGGCGGCGCCGCCCTTGATCGAGTGCGCGGCGCGGAACACCGAGTTGATGGTCTCCGGATCGGTGGTGCCGCCTTCGAGCGACAGCAGGCCGGCCTCCATCGCGTCCAGCCCTTCGCGGCTTTCCTCGAAGAAGGTGGCGTGGAAGCGTTGCAGGTCCATGCTCATGGCGCGGAATCCGGATCGTGGGAGTCGACGGCGGGTATCGGGGCGTGGCGGGCCCTAGCCCAGCACCTTCTGGACGGTGGCGACCAGTTGCTCGGGATTGAACGGCTTGACCAGCCAGCCGGTGGCGCCGGCGGCCTTGCCTTCGGACTTCTTCTCGGCGGCCGACTCGGTGGTCAGCATCAGCAGCGGGGTGAACTTGTAGTCCGGCAACTGGCGCAGCTCGCGGATCAGCGCGATGCCGTCCATGTTGGGCATGTTGACGTCGGTGACCACCGCGTTGAACTTCTCGCCCTTGGCGCGGCCGAGGGCGATCGCGCCGTCCTCGGCTTCTTCGACCGCGAAACCGGCCGAGGTGAGGGCGAAGGACACCATCTGGCGCATCGACGCCGAATCGTCCACCACCAGGATACGTGCGCTCATGCGGCGTTCTCCACAGATTTCAGGTTGTCGTTGGATGCGGGCAGGCCGAGCGTGTGGGCCACGCCGAGCAGGCGCACCGCGTCCTTGAAGATGTCGTTGCAGCCATCGAAGCCGGTCCGCAACCCCGCCTTGCGGCGGCTGTCGACGAAGGCGCACAGCACCTGCACGCTGGCGGTATGGATGCGGCGGACCTGGCCGGCATCGAGCATCAGCTGTCCCGCCTCGGCGAGGTAGGGCGCGAGCTTCTGCTTGAGGTCGGCGCTGGTCTCGATGCCGAGATCCTCGCCCAGTGACACTGTGCTCATCGGTGCTCCGGAAAGACGATTGCCCAGGCGGTATCGGCAGGAAGCGGCCAAGCTTGAGGGGGAATGTCGATGTGCGAAGCGGGCCGGGGGCGTGGCCCCGGGGCCCGGCGTCACTGCAACAGCTGCGAGGCATCCAGCAGGATCACAGGGCGCTGGCCGAGGCGTGCCACGCCGCGGAAGAACTGGTTGGAGATCTTGCACAGGCGGGTGTTGTCCGGCGGCTCGATCTGCTGGTCGGTCAGGGTGGTGACGTCCTCCACGGCCGAGACCCGCAGGCCCATCGTCTCGCCCTGTTCCTCCAGGACCACCACGCGGGTATCGGGATCGGCCGCGACCGGCTGCGAGCCCAGGTACAGGCCGAGGTCGAGCACGGGCACCACCAGCCCGCGCAGGTTCATGATCCCGAGCATCGAGCGCGAAGTGCCGCGCAGGCGCAACAGCGGGGTCGGCAATACCACTTCCTGCACCTTCAGCAGTTCCAGCGCATAGGCCTGTTCCCCGCAGCGCAGCCGCAGCCAGCGCGAGCTGCGTTCGGCGGGCTGCGGCGGGACCTGCGCGCGGTCCGCGTCGTCGGGGCGGAACAGGGCCTGGATGTGCGGCGGCAGCCGGGCGGGCTGCCCCGCTGCCGACCGGGCCGGCAGCCGGGACTTGGACATCGCCGGCGGGTTCGTGGCGGCCTTGCTGCGCGCGGGCGCGCTTTCGAGGGCGGCGGGCTTGGCGGGCGCGAACGCGGGGTCGTTCTCCATTTCCGCGATCAGGTCGGCGGCCATGGGATCGACGAGTGCCGGAGCGCTCGCCACCCCGGCGACCGGGGCCTTGGCCCGATCGGCCGGTGCATCGGCGAAGGCGGGATCGGCCAGCATCTCCGCGATCACGTCCGCGCCGACATCCGCGGGTGCGGGGGCTTCGGCGGCGAAAGCCGGGTCGGCCATCATCTCGGCGATCACGTCGTCGGCGATCGTTGCGGCGGACGCGTCCGGGCCCGCGGCGAGCGTGGGGTCTCCGCACGCGGCGGCAGGCACCTCGCCGGTCGCGGATGCGGCCGCCGGGGGCGCCTGCGCGGCACTGCAGGCCACCGCCTGCAGCAGGCCGTCCAGGTATTCGTCGAGCACCTCGGTGCCGTTCACGCGGCCTGCTCCATGCGCGCGGCGTCGTTGGCGAGCATCCACTCGAGCGCGCGGCGGTACGCGGCCAGGCCGCGGCCCGGATAGTCGTCGGTGCTGGCCGGCGCGGTCAGCAGGTCGACGTTGCTGATGCGGGTGTCGACCGGGATCGCGTCTTCCCACACGCGCTCGCCGTAGCGGGCCTGCATCTCCTTGAGCGACTCGTGGCCGGCGCGGGTGCGGCGGTCGAACAGGGTCGGCAGGATCGACAGCGGAAGCTCGCGCCGGCGCGAGCGCTGCACCATGTCGGCGGTGCGCACCATGCCGGCCAGGCCGTGCAGCGCCAACGGCTCCGCCTGGGTGGGGATCACCAGGTGGTCGGCCGCGGCCAGCGCGTTGATCATCAGCAGGCCGAGCGTCGGCGGGCAATCGAGCAGGATGTAGTCGTGCGCACGGCCGTGCCGTGCCAGGGCGTTCTGCAGGGCCAGGCCGAGGCCGGGCTGGTTGGCGCTGCGCCGCTCCAGCGTGGCCAGGGCGGGTTGCGCGCAGACGTAGGCCAGGCCCGGGATGTCGCTTTCGCGCAGCAGCGTGGACAGGTCGGCGGGCGGGGTGCCGAACAGGTCGAGCACGCCACGCGGCGGCGGCTCGGCCGGCACGCCGAAGGCACGGGTCAGCGAGGAGTGCGGGTCCAGGTCGACCAGCAGCACGCGGTGTCCGAGCGCGGCCAGGCCGCGGCCCAGGGCCAGCGTCGTGGTGGTCTTGCCCACGCCGCCCTTCTGGTTGGCGATCGCCCAGATGCGCATCAGTTCACTCCTTCGATGACCGCGGGAACGCTCTTGACGCCGCGGTTGCCGGGAACGACCCCGGCGGTTTGCGATTCGGTTGCCTTGGTGGAGTCCGGCGACGTCGCCTGCAACGGCGGCGTCAGTTCCGGGGCGAGGCTGGCGTCGGAGTCGGCGAGGATGATCAGCACCACCCGCCGGTTCGCGTTGCGACCGGCCTCGCTGGCGTTATCGGCACGCGGGCGGAATTCTCCATAGCCGACCATCGCCAGCCGCTGCGGCGCGATGCCCTCGTCGACGAACAGGTGCACCACGCTGGCGGCCCGTGCCGTGGACAGCTCCCAGTTGGACGGGAACTGCGCGGTGGCGATCGGCTGGTTGTCGGTATAGCCCTCCACGCGCACGCCGTTGGGCGCCTCGCGCAGGACCGTGGCGAGCTTGGCCAGGGTGTCGCGGGCATTGCGGTCGAGCAGGGCCGAGCCGGTCGCGAACAGGATGTCGCTGTGGATCTCCACCTCGATCCACAGGTCGTGGCGGCGCACGGTGATCAGCCGGGCGTCGACCAGCGGGGCCAGCGCGCGGGTGAGTTGCCGGGCGACCTGGTCCATCTGCCGCTGCGCGCGCGCCAGCCGGTCCTGGTCGCGCAGCGACACCGGCATGCGCATCTGCGAAGCCATCGACGGCAGCAGGGTGGGGTCGGGCGCCGGCGACGGCGCGGTCGGCCCTTCCTTGGCGCCGGACTTGATCGGCGAGGGCCGGTCCCAGTCGGACCCCTGCAGCTGGTGGTTGCCGACCTGCACCGGGTTGATGGTGCGCGGGGCGCCGCCGAACGCGGCGGTCAGCGCGTCGGCCATCACGCGGTACTTGCCCTCGTTGATCGAGGAGATCGCGTACATCACCACGAAGAAGGCGAGCAGCAGCGTCAGCAGGTCCGCGTACGGGATCGCCCATGCCTCGTGGTTGTGGTGCTCTTCGTGGTGCTTGCGGCGGGCCATCAGTGCAGGAAACCGGCCAGCTTGGCCTCGATGTTGCGCGGGTTCTCGCCGTGCGCGATCGCGATCAGGCCCTCGATGACCATCTCGCGCTCGTTGCTGGCGTGGTGGATCACGCTCTTGAGCTTGGCCGCGACCGGCAGGAACAGCAGGTTGGCCGAGGCGATGCCGTAGATGGTGGCGGTGAAGGCGGCGGCGATGCCGTGGCCGAGCTTGGACGGGTCGGCCAGGTTCTTCATGACCGCGATCAGGCCGAGCACGGCGCCGATGATGCCGAGCGTGGGCGCATAGATGCCCATGCCTTCGAACACCTTCGCCGCGGCGAGGTCCTGCCGCTCCTGGTTGGACACTTCGATCTCCAGCATGTGGCGCATGGTTTCCGGTTCCACGCCGTCGACCAGCATCTGCAGGCCCTTGCGCAGGAAGGCGTCGTCCTGGCCGTCGAGCTGGCTTTCCAGGCCGAGCAGGCCCTGGCGGCGCGCGATGTTGCTCCATTCCAGGATCTGCGCGAGCAGCGCCTCGCGCTGGCTGGCCGGCGGGTTGAACACCCAACCGACGATCCGGAAGGCGCGGCGGAAGATCGCCGGCGAGGTGTGCAGCAGGATCGCCGCGAGCGTGCCGACGATGACGATCAGGAAGGCGGCGGGCGACCACAGCGAGGCCAGGCCCGCGCCCTTCAGGACGCTGCCGCCGACCACGGCGATCAGCGCCAGCACGATACCGGTGAGACTGAGCTTGTCCATGCAAGCGGTATCGGCGCGGGTGCGGGGGACTTGATAGCGCTTCATAGCGCTTCGCCGGGGGAATCGGTCACAAAGCGGCGTGAAGCCGCGTGAAGCGGGCGTTGGCGGATCGGGCGACGGCCAGCGCTATCTTCGCGGCATGCCACTGCGTCATTTCGTTCATGTCATCGGGTTCGAGGTCCCGGTCCATGGCAAGGCCCGGCCCGATGAACCGCTGGTCGTGCTGCTGGACAAGGTGCCGGTCGAGCGGTGGCGCGCGGTATTCCAGGAATGCGCGGAGGAACTGGTGCCCGGGCTGCGGCGCGGGGCGCCGACGCTGCAGGACGACACGATCCGGTTCCTGGTGGCGGGGCCGATGTCGCACAGGCAGGCGGCGGACATCCGCGGTTTCGTCGACCGGGTCAACCGTTTGACGTTCCTGCAGGACCGGGGCTCGTTCCAGCCGTTGTGAGCGCCGGGGAACCAACGGGCCCGCAATCGCGGTGGCCGCTCAACCGTCGCTGGCGCGCAGCCCGTCCACGTCGAGGATCAGCGCCATGCGGCCGTCGCCGATCAGGGTGGCGCCGGCATAGCCGGGCAGGCCGCGCAGCACGCGCGGCAAAGGCTTGATCACCACTTCCTCGCGGCCGCGGACCTGGTCCACGACCAGGCCGAACCGGGTATCGCCGGCCTGCAGCAAGACCACGGTCAACAGCGGGGTGGGGCGCGGATCCAGCGACAGCCAGCGGCGCAGGTCCACCAGCGGCAAGGTATGCGAGCGGCGGTCGAGCACGGCGCGGCCGTCGAACCATCCCAGCGAGGTCTGCGGCGCGTGCAGCACCTCCACGACGCGCGCCAGCGGCAGCGCGTAGACGTCCTCGCCGGCCTGCACCAGCAGGGTCGGCAGGATCGCCAGGGTCAGCGGCACGCGGATCATGAAGCGGGTGCCGCGGCCGAGTTCCGACTGGATCTGGATGGTGCCGCTCAGCTCGCGGATGCGCGACTGCACCACGTCCATGCCGACGCCGCGCCCGGAGATGTCGGTGACTTCGGTCTTGGTCGAGAAGCCCGGCAGGAAGATCAGGTGCAGGCATTCGTCCACACTCAGGCGCGCGGCCGCCTCGTGGTCGATCAGGCCCTTCTCGCGCGCCTTCTCGCGCAGCCGTTCCGGATCGATGCCGGCGCCGTCGTCCTGGATCTCGATGCTGACGTAGTCGCCTTCCTGCTGGGCCGACAGGCGCACGCGGCCGCTGCGCGGCTTGCCGCTGGCCTCGCGCAGGTCCGGGTCCTCCACGCCGTGGTCGATCGCGTTGCGGACCAGGTGCACCAGCGGATCGGCCAGGGCTTCGACCAGGTTGCGGTCCAGCTCGGTCTCGGCGCCGACCAGTTCCAGCTCGACCTCCTTGCGCAGCGAGCGGGCGACGTCGCGCGCGACCTTGGGAAAGCGCGAGAACACCTTGCCGACCGGCTGCATGCGCGTGCGCATCACCGCCGACTGCAGGCGCGCGGTGGCGATGTCGAGGGTGCTGACGGCGCGGTCGAGCTCCTCGTCGCGGATGCGCGCGCGCAGCGTCTTCAGGCGATTGCGCGCCAGCACCAGCTCGCCGATCAGGTTGACGATCGCGTCCAGGCGCTTGGTGTCGACGCGGACGGTGTGTTCGGCTTCGGCGGCCGGCTTGGCGACGGGCGCCGATGCCCGGGTCCCGGGGGCCGGAACGGCCGCAGCCAGCGGCTTTGTGCCGGGCGCGGCGCGGCCGTGCAGTTCGTCGAGCAGGGACTCGAACTCGTCCTCGCCGATCAGGCCATCGTCGTGGGACGCTGCAGGCTGGGGGGGGCTGGCCTGCGCCTTGCCGGATCCCGTCGCCGGCGGTGGCTCGCTCCCGGCATCGAACTGGGCGATCAACGCCGCCGGCACCTGCTCCGGTTCCCGCCCGGCGGACAGCGCATCGAGCATCGCCTGCAGGTGGTCCAGCGACTGCTGCGCGGCATCGAAGTGATGGGGGGCGAGCGTCGCCTGCCCGGAACGCGCGCGGCCCAGGGTTTCCTCGGCCGCGTGGCACAGTTCGACCATCGGCTGCACGCCGAGGAAGCCCGCGCCGCCCTTGAGCGTGTGGAAGCCGCGGAACACCGCATTGAGCTGGGTCGCGTCCTCCGGCGCCTGTTCCAGCGAGACCAACTGCTCGCCGAGGCGGTCCAGGATCTCCTGGGCCTCGATGATGAAGTCGGCGACGATGTCGTCGGGAACGGCGCTCATGACCGCTCGCTCCCTGGAACCGTCGGCAAGGCCTTGGTCGTCATTTCCGCGAAGTGCTTTCCAGCAGCCGGATGGCTGGTGAGGCGGGAATCCACCGACGTGGACCTGCCATTCGCAGGGTTTGCCCCATTGCAACGTCCCGGGATTCCCGTTCTCGCGGGAATGGCGGTCGTTTCGGGACGCCTCATGCTCACGTGCAAGGCTCCTACAGCCCCAGCCCGGACAGCAGGTCGTCGGCGTCGTCCTGCGAGACGGCGTGGTGGTCCAGCCCCTTCAGCGCGGGACCGGACAGCGCCGCGTCGGGCTTGCCGTCCTTGGGCGGCAGGCCGAGCGCACCGAAGCCTTCGTGCACGCGCCGCACGATTCCCGCTACGCGGCGGATGATCTGGCCGGTCAGGTCCTGGTAGCTCTGGGTGAGCGCCATCTCGGTGAGGTTGTGGCGGATCTTCTCCAGGATCGCCTGCTGGTCGGCGCCCAGGCCGCCGGCCTGCAGCTGGTCGGCGAGCGTGCGGCATTCCTCGGCCAGGTCCAGGGTGCGATGGCTGGCCTGTTCGGTCATCTGCACCACGTGGTCCAGGCGCGCGCAGGCATCGTCCAGCTGGCCGGCTTCCTCAGGCAGGCTCGGCAGTTCGCCCAGCGCCTGCCCGAGCTCGCGCGCGAGCCGGCTCAGGCCCTGGATCATCGGGCGCGTGCGCCAGGCGGCCAGCGCGTCGATTTCCCGGCGCCAGCCGGCCTCGTCGCCGCCCTCGAGGGCGTCCAGGGCATGGTGCAGGCGCTCGATCAGCGCGGCGCGCTCGGCGTTGGTTTCGATCGCGCTCTCCATCATGCGGTGGCCGCCAGCCGCTCGAAGATCTTGCCGAGCTTCTCTTCCAGGGTCTGCGCGGTGAACGGCTTGATGATGTAGCCGTTCACGCCGCTCTGGGCGGCCTCGATGATCTGCTCGCGCTTGGCCTCGGCGGTGACCATCAGCACCGGCAGGGCCTTGAGCTTGGGATCGGCGCGGATGGTCTTGAGCAGTTCGATGCCGGTCATGCCCGGCATGTTCCAGTCGGTGATGACGAAATCGAACGGCCCCGAGCGCAGCGCGGACAGCGCGGCATTGCCGTCCTCGGCTTCCGCGGTATTGGTGAAACCCAGATCGCCGAGCAGGTTCTTGACGATGCGCCGCATCGTCGAGAAGTCGTCCACGATCAGGATTCGCATGTTCTTGTTCACGGGGTACTCCTAGGGAAACGGAAATCTTGGCCGGGACGCGGGCCTGGGACCGGGGGCGTGGAAAACCAGAAGCGCCGATATCCCTGCTTTCCCGAGTCCCCGGTGGCGACCTCACTCTTCATCGTCCACGCCGGTATCGGCCAACTCGAAGACCTTCAGGCGACCGCGCAGGCGCACCATCGCCTGGCCGTGGATCTGGCATACGCGCGATTCGCTCACGCCGAGGACGGCGCCGATCTCCTTCAGGTTGAGCTCCTGCTCGTAATAGAGCGACAGCACCAGCTGCTCGCGCTCGGGCAATTGGGAGATGGCCTTGGACAGTTCGCGGCCGAACTCGCCGCGCTCCACCATCTGTTGCGGGGTCGGGCCGCCCTTGGCCGTGGTATCGAGCTCGCCGTGGTCCTCGATCCGCGATTCCAGGCTCAGCACCTGGCCGCGCGCGGCATCCTCCATCAGGCGCAGGTAGTCCGGCAGCGGCATGTCCATCGCCGCGGCGACCTCCGTGGCGGAGGCGGCGCGGCCGGTTTCCTGCTCGATCCTGCGGATCGTGGCGGCGGCGTCGCGGGCGCGGCGGTGGACCGAGCGCGGCACCCAGTCGCCGCGCCGGATCTCGTCGATCATCGCGCCGCGGATGCGGATGGAGGCGTAGGTCTCGAAGGAGGCGCCCTGGTCGGCGTCGTACGAGCGCGAGGCCTCGATCAGGCCGATCATGCCGGCCTGGATCAGGTCGTCGATCTCCACGCTGGCCGGCAACCGCGCGGCGAGGTGGTGGGCGATGCGGCGCACCAGGTCGGCGTGCTGGTAGACGTTGTCGGCGCTGCCGGCGCGCTGCACCGCCTTGTACTGGGCGGCGGCGTTCATGCCGCCACCCCGTTGCGTTGCTGGATGATGCGCTCGAGGAAGAACTCGACGTTGCCGCGCGCCGCAGTCGGGGCCTGCCAGCGCGAGGTGCGGCGCGCGATCTCGGCGATCGCCTGCGCCGACGGGCTGCCCGGGTAGAGCTTGGTCACCGGTTGCTGGCGCTGCACCGCCAACCGCAGCCAGTCGTCCTGGGGCACGTGGCCGAGGTAGTTGAGCGAGACGTCGCCGAGGAACTTCTCGCAGACCCGCGCGAGCTTGTCGTACAGCAGCCGGCCTTCGTTCGGGTCGCGCACCATGTTGGCGACGATCTGCAGGCGGTCCACGCCGCGCTCGCGCGAGAGCACCTTGATCAGCGCGTAGGCATCGGTGATCGAGGCCGGCTCGTCACAGACCACGACCACCGTGTCCTGCGCGGCCTGGCAGAAGGTGAGCACGCTGTCGGTGATGCCAGCGGCGGTGTCGATCACCATCACGTCCAGGTCGCGTTCCAGCTCGGAGAACACGTTGACCAGGCCGATGTGCTCGGCCTGGGCCAGCTCGGCCATGTGGCGGCGGCCGGACGCGGCCGGCACCACCAGCACGCCGCCCGGGCCGGTGAGGATCACGTCTTCCAGCGAGCAGCGCCCCGCGACCAGGTCGGCCAGGGTCAGCTTGGGCTGCAGGCCGAGGATCACGTCGATGTTGGCCAGGCCCAGGTCGGCATCCAGCAGCAGCGTGCGCCGGCCCATGTCGGCCAGCGCCACGGCCAGGTTGGCCGAGAGGTTGGTCTTGCCGACGCCGCCCTTGCCGCCGGTCACGGCGATGCTCCGCACCGGGCCCAGCGGCTCGGCACGGGTCGTGGACAACGGGTAGGCGTTGGTCAGCTGGGCGTATTCACGCGACGGCATGGGTGTGCTCCGGAGTACAGGGCTTATCGGCAGCGCGCCGCAAATCTTCAAGGCGAAGTACGAGGCTGGCGGCGTTGGCCCGGTGCAGGTCGTCGGGGACGCGCTGGCCGTCGGTGATCCAGGTGATCGGCAACTGGTGGTCGACCACCACGGACAGGGCGCTGCCGAGCCGCCCGGTCTCGTCCAGCTTGGTCAGCACCACGCCCTGGGGCCGGGCTCCGGCGAAGCGGCGCGCCACCTCGTCCAGGTCCGAGAAGTGGGCGTTGGCCGGCAGCACCAGCAGCGAGGTGACCTGGCGTGCGGCGCGCAGCCAGTTCAACTGCGCCGCCAGGGCACGGTCGCGCTGGCCCATGCCGGCGGTGTCGATCAGCACCAGCTTGTAGTCGCGCAGGCGTTCCAGCAGGGCCATAAGGCCCTGGTCGCTGTCGGCCTCGTGCACGGCGATGCCGAGCTGGCGGCCGTAGCCGTGCAACTGCTCGCGCCCGCCGACGCGCAGGGTGTCGGTGGTGACCAGGGCGACGTCGCGCGGGGCGTGCTGGGCGACGAAGCGCGCGGCGAGCTTGGCGATGGTGGTGGTCTTGCCGGCGCCGGTGGGGCCGACCAGCGCGATCACGCCGCCGATCTCGAGCGGATCGACCGGGGCGATCGGCAGGCGCTTGGACAGCAGGCCGAGCATCAGGCCGCGGCCCTTGTGCAGTTCGGTGTCGGCCGGGATCTGCATGGCGACGTCGCGGGTGATGCCGGCGTCGAAGCCGTAGTCGTCGAGCAGTTCCAGCGCCTGGGCGCGCACCGGCGAGCCGCGCAGGCGCTCGTCGGTGAGCCGGTTCATCTCGCGCTCGATCATCTGCCGCATCAGCGCCAGTTCCTCGCGCAGCTGCCGCAGTTCGGCGTCGTCCTGCGGCTTGGGCAACGGCGCGGGCGCGAGGGAAGGCGCGCCCGCGGCCGGTTCGGCCGGCGGCAGCGGCCGGGGCGCGGCGATCGGCGGCAACGCCGGCAGCTCGGGAGCGTCCGGCGCGGGCTGCACGAACGTGGCGAAGATCTCTTCGGGCAACTGCGCCGGGGCGCGGCCGGAAGCGGCCTTCGCGCGGGCCGCGGGCTTCTCCGCGACCGGCACGCCGCGTTCGCGCGGCGCGGCGGCCGCGCCACGCCCGGGCTGCTGGCGCTGGGCGAGCGCGGCGATCATCTCGTCGGCCGGCGTGCGCGCCGGCGCGGATTCGGCGATGCCCGCCGCGGCGGCGCGCGCCGGCGGCTGGCGCACGTTGTCCAGGGCGCGCTGCACCAGCTCCTCGTCGTAGTTGCTGGCGGCGACGATCTCGATGCCTTCCTCGGTGCGCCGGTTGGACAGGATCACCGCGTCCGGGCCGTGCTCTTCGCGCACCATGCGGAAGGCCGTGCGCATGTCGGGGGCGACGAAGCGTTTGATCTTCATGGGGAGCCGGGATGGGAGATTCGGGATTCGGGATTGGCAGGAGCAGCGGGACTGGGGATTCGGGATTGGGGATTCACAAAAGCGGGCGGAGCTTGGCGTTTCCTGGTCGAAGTTCTGGACACTTTCATTCCTGTTCTCTCCACTCGCGGGAACCCGCTCTTGCGAATCCCCAATCCCGAATCCCCAATCCCGGCCTCTAACTGATCGTCCCCACCAGCTTCAGCCGCTTGTCCTCCGGCACCTCGCTGTAGGCCAGCACCGACAGCTGCGGGACGCTGTGCCGGACCAGGCGCGCCAGCGCGGCGCGGACCTGGCCGGGGACCAGCACCACCGCCGGCTCGTTGCGGGCCTCCTGCTTGCCGACGCAGTCGGCCAGGCTCTGGTGCAGGCGCTCGGCGAGGCCGGGTTCGAGGGCGACGTTGCCGCCGCCCTGGGCGGACTCCTGCAAGACCCGTTCCAATTGCGGGGCGAGGGTGAACACCGGCAGCTCCGGCGACATGCCGGCGATCTCCTGGACGATGAAACGGCCCAGCGAAGTGCGCACCGCGGCGGTCAGCATGGCCGGGTCCTGGCCATGCGGGGCGTGCTCGACCAGCGCCTCGACGATCTTGCGCAGCTGGCGGATGGGGATGCGCTCGACCAGCAGGTTCTGCAGCACCCGCACCACGACGGCGAGCGGCAGCGCCTTGGGGGTGAGGTCCTCGACCAGCTTGGGTGCGCTCTTGCCGAGCTGGGCGAGCAGTTGCTGCACTTCCTCGTGGCCGAGCAGCTCGGGCGCGTGCTCGCGGATCAGGTGCGAGAGGTGGGTGGCGATCACCGTGGCGGGATCGACCACGGTATAGCCCATGGCCTCGGCCTGGGCGCGCTGGCCGGGCTGGATCCAGGTGGCGTCGAGCCCGAACGCGGGATCCTTGCCCTTGATGCCGTCGAGCTTGCCGAGCGCGCCGCCCGGGTCCAGCGCCAGTTCGCGGTCGGGGTGCACCTCGGCGGTCGCCACCGGCACGCCGTGGATCAGCAGGCGGTACGACGTGGCGGTCAGTTCCAGGTTGTCGCGGATGTGCACCGGCGGGATCAGGAAGCCGATGTCCTGGGTGAGCTTGCGTCGCACGCCCTTGATGCGCGCCATCAGTTCGCCGCCCTGGTTCTTGTCCACCAGCGGGATCAGCCGGTAGCCGACTTCCAGGCCGAGCGGGTCGATCGGGCGCAGTTCGTCCCAGCTCAGTTCCGGCGAGGGCGCGGGCGCGGCGCCGGGCAGCTTGGGATCGCCCGGTTTGCCCGGCGCGGCGCCCGTACCCGGCGACGGAGTTCCGGCGTCGCGCTTCCACAACCGCCACGCCACGAAACCGAGCAGCAGGCCCAACGTCAAAAAGGCGACGTTCGGCATGCCCGGCACCAGCCCGACCAGGCCGAGGATCGCCGCGGCGATCGCCAGTGCCTTGTGCTGCCCGAACACCTGGCCGACCATCGCCTGGCTCATGTCCTGCGCGCGCGAGGCGCGCGTGACCAGCATCGCCACCGCCGAGGACACCAGCAGCGCCGGCAGCTGCGCCACTAGGCCGTCGCCGATCGACAGCAGGGTATAGGTCGAGGCCGCCTCGCCGAACGGCATGCCGTGCTGGAGCACGCCCACCGCCAGGCCGCCGAGCAGGTTGATGAACAGGATCAGGATGCCGGCGATGGCATCGCCGCGGATGAACTTGCTGGCGCCGTCCATCGCGCCGTAGAAGTCGGCTTCCTCGCGCACCTCCTCGCGGCGGGCCTTGGCTTCCTCGCGGGTGAGCAGGCCGGCGTTGAGGTCGGCGTCGATCGCCATCTGCTTGCCGGGCATGGCGTCGAGGATGAAGCGCGCGGTCACCTCCGACACGCGCCCGGCGCCCTTGGTGATGACCACGAAATTGATGATGGTCAGGATCGCGAACACCACGATGCCGACCGCGTAGTTGCCGCCGATCACGAACTCGCCGAACGCGGCGATCACCTTGCCGGCCGCGTCGTGGCCGTTCTGGCCGTTGAGCAGGATCACGCGGGTGGAGGCCACGTTCAGCGCCAGCCGCAGCATCGTGGTCATCAGCAGCACGATCGGGAAGATCGTGAAGTCCAGCGGCCGCTTCACGTACACCACCGCCAGCAGCACCATCAGCGAGATCGCGATGTTGAAGGTGAACAGCGCGTCCAGCACCGGCGCGGCCAGCGGCACCACCACCATCGCCAGCATCGCCAGCACGATGAGCGGCGCGCCCAGGCCGTGCCGGACCATGTCCAGCAGCTTGCGGGCGTTCACCGGCGAGGCCTGCGCGCTCATGCGCGGCCGTCCGTGCCGGCGAACTCGTCGAGTTCGATCGCGGGCAGCTGCGGCATCGGACCGCGCCGCCAGGCGCGCAGCTGGTAGACGTAGGACAGCACCTGGGCGACGGCCGAATACAGTCTCACGGGGATTTCCTTGCCGAGTTGCGCTTCCCGATACAAGGCGCGTGCCAAAGGCGGTGCCGACACGATCGCGACCCGGTGCTGCTCGCCGACCTCGCGGATGCGCTGGGCGACCTCGTCCACGCCCTTGGCGACCACGATCGGCGCGCGCATCCGCTCTCCCTCGTACTGCAGCGCCACCGCGTAGTGGGTGGGGTTGACCAGCACCACGTCGGCCTTGGGCACCGCCTCGATCATCCGGCGCTGCGCCAGTTGCTGCTGCATCTGCCGGATCCGGCTCTTGACCTCCGGGCTGCCCTCGCTTTCCTTGATCTCGCGCTTGACCTCCTCGCGGGTCATCTTCAGCCGGCGCAGCCAGTTCCACTTCTGGTAAGGCGCGTCCAGCGCGGCGAGCAGCCCGAGCGCGAGCGCGGCGTACATCAGCAGCCGCAGGGTGAAGCCCAGGCCATCGACGATCGCGCGTTCCAGCGGCGCGTTCAGCAGGGTGCGCAGGTCGTGCAGGCCATGCCAGATGCACAGGCCGGTGGCGGTGCCGACGAACAGCACGCGCAACAGCGACTTGACCAGCTCGCCGATGCTCTCCGCGCCGTACAGGCGCTTGAGGCCGGCCAGCGGGTTGAGCTTGTTGGGGTCCGGCGCCAGCGCCTTGCCCGAAAACCGCAGTCCGCCCATCAACAGCGGCCCGGCCAATCCCGCCAGCAGGCAGACCAGGACCAGCGGCGCCGTCACCCACAGCAACTGCACGAGCAGCTCGCCGAAATGGCCCAGCAGCTTGGACGGGTTGTCGCGCAGGCCCGGGTCCGGGCTCAGCGCGGCCTTCATCCAGCCGCGCGCGCCCGACGCCAGGCTGCCGGACATCGCCATCAGCGCGAACACGCCGGCGGTGAACACCGCGGCAGTCGCCAGCTCGCGCGAGCGCGGGATGTTGCCTTGCTCGCGGGCCTCGCGCAGGCGTTTCTCGGTAGGCTGTTCGGTGCGTTCGGCGCCGTCTTCGTTCTCGGCCATCGCGTTGCGGGGGAGGGGCTCCCGCGGGGCGATGCAAGTTCTATTCCTTCGGGGGCGGGCCCCGGGTTTGGGGACTGGGACCGGGACTCGGAAAGGCGACGAGCCTGCTTCGGAGGGAATCCCGTTGTGGGAGGGACTTCAGTCCCGACAGGGCTTTACAGGCCCTCCGTCGGGACTGAAGTCCCTCCCACGAAAGAACAAGAAAGCGGCAAGAAGGGCCTCGGATCGCTTGACAGCCAAACCCAGGCAAGGAGGCTTTCCCGAATCCCGAATCCCGAATCCCGAATCCCGAATCCCGAATCCCGAGCCTAAAGGCTCGCGGCAGCAATGAAACTACGCGGCTCGAGCGGCCGGCTCATCAGGTAGCCCTGCAACTGGTCGCAGCCCAGGTCGCGCAGGTGGTGCCGCTGCAGTTCGGTCTCCACGCCTTCGGCCACCACCTTCATGTTGAGCGTGCGCGCCAGGCCGACGATCGCCGCCACGATCGCCCGGTCCTCGCCCTCCTGTTGCAGGCCCTGCACGAACATGCGGTCGATCTTCAGCTCGCAGGCCGGCAGGCGCTTGAGGTACATCAGGTTGGAGTAGCCGGTGCCGAAGTCGTCGATGGCGATGTTGACGCCGAGTTCGTGCAGGGCCTTGAGCACTTCCAGGCTGGCGTCGGCGTCGCGCATGGCGGCGCTCTCGGTGATCTCCAGGGTCAGCCGGGCCGGGTCGATGCCGTGCCTGGCCAGGGCCTGGCCGACGCAGGCGACCAGGCCCGGGGAGGCCAGTTGCACTGGCGACAGGTTCACGGCCACGTTCCAGTCGCCGCGACCGGCCTCGCGCCACTCGCGCATCTGGCGGCAGGCCTCCTCCAGCGCCCATTCGCCGATCGGCACGATCAGGCCGATCCGCTCGGCCACCGGGATGAAACGGTCCGGCATGATCAGGCCGCGTTCCGGATGCTGCCAGCGCATCAGCGCCTCCGCGCCGACCACGTCGCGGCCGTGCGCGCCGTACTTGGGCTGGTAATGGAGCACGAACTGGCGCCGCTCCAGCGCCAGCGGCAGGTCGCGCACCAGCAGCATCTTCTCGTGGGCGCTGCGGTTCATCGACGGCTCGAAGAACGCATAGCCGTTCCGGCCGGTCGCCTTGGCGTGGTACATCGCCGCATCCGCATTGGCGATCAGCACGTGGTCGTGCGTGCCGTCCTCGGGATAGATCGCGATGCCGATGCTGGTCGAGACCCGCAACTCGATGTCGTTGGACTTGAACGGCGCCACGAGCGCGGCCACGACCCGCTCGGCCAGGGCGGCGGCGTCCTCCGGTTCGTCCACCGGCAATGCCAGCACGAACTCGTCGCCGCCGAGCCGGGCGAGGGTGTCCTCGCTCCGCAGCAGCGTGCCGAGCCGGCTGGCCACCGCGACCAGCAGGGCATCGCCGGCCTGGTGCCCGTAGGCGTCGTTGATCGCCTTGAAGCCGTCCAGGTCCAGGAACATCACCGCGAACCGGCGGCGCCGTCGCTGCGCCCGCTCCAACCCCTGCTGGATCCGGTCCTGCAGCAGCAGCCGGTTGGGCAACCGGGTCAGCGAGTCGTGCAGCGCGGCCTGTTCCAGCTCCCGGTTGGCGGCGGCAAGCGAGCTGGCCAGCAGTTCCGTGCGCTGCTGGAAGTGACGGTCGAGCACCGACACGCCCAGCGCCATCGCGGTCACGCCCAGCGTCACCACGACCACCAGCACCGCCAGCCACTGCACCGGCATGCCGCCGTCGCGCGCGGCGCCGCAGATGCTTTCGGGCGGGAACCGGGCCGCGGCCATGCCGGTGTAGTGCATGCCGACGATCGCCAGGCCCATCACCAGCGCCGCCAGCGGCTGCACCACGTAGCGGCGGTGCCCGCTGCGCAGGCGGAACGCGATCCACAGCGCCGCGGCCGAGGCGGCGATCGCGATCGCCAGCGACAGCGCGAACCAGCCAGGGTGGTAGTCGATGCCGGGCTGCATCCGCATCGCGGCCATGCCCAGGTAATGCATCGCGGCGATGCCCAGCCCCATCAGCAGGGCGCCGGCCGCCAGCCGCGGGTAGGGCAGTTCGCGGCGCGACACCAGCCAGAGCGCGAAGGCCGAGGCGAGCACCGAGACCACCATCGAGTACAGGGTGAGCCCCAGGTCGTATCCGAGCGGGACCGGCAGGCTGAAGGCGAGCATGCCGATGAAATGCATCGACCAGACCCCGAAACCCATCGCCAGCGCGCCGCCGGCCAGCCACCAGCCGGCCGCCCGGCCGCGCGTGGCCGAAACCCGGCCGGCCATGTCCAACGCGGTATAGGAGGCCAGGACGGCTACGGCGAGCGAGATCGCCACCAGCCATTCGTTGTAGCTGCCCTGCATGTAAGGCCCGGGAGGAAAGAGCAGAAGTGCCCTGGCGGTAGCGGCCGCGTTCGAGCGGACTTGAGCGCGGCGGCCGCAGGTCGGGGCGACAGGGCGGTCGCTTCCCGGGGAGCGCTCCAGTCCCCGGCGGGAGTTGCCGGCGCTGCCCGGATGGTCATGCCAGCGGCCAGGCGCGGTATCGGCCTTCGGTCCCAACGGAAATCCTTGGCCGCCGTTCGCGGGCGGCCCCGTCGGGACCGGAGTCCCTCCCGCAGGGGGCCTGGGCTGGCGTCAGCCGCCGAGCTGGCGCGCCGCATCGAAGGCGGCGTCGAACATGCGCTGTACCGGCGCGGACATCTCGCCGGCCAGCATCGCCAGCAGGAACAGTCCCAGCAGCAGCGAGACCGGCAGGCCGAGCTGGATCGGGTTCAGTGCGGGCGCGGCCCGCGACAGCGCGCCGAAGGCCAGGTTGACCGCCAGCATCGCCACGATCATCGGCAGCGCCAGCGTGAGCCCGCCGCGCAGCACGTGCAGGAAGAAAGTGGGCGCGACCTCGGCGAAGGCATGCACGTCGTGCAGCGCGGTGCCGATCGGCAACGCCTTGTAGCTGTCCACCAGCAGCGCCACCAAGGCCAGGTGGCCGTTGGCGGCGAAGAACAACAGGCCGAAGCCGATGTAGAACCACTGCGACACCACGCCCGAGGTGACGCCGCGCAGCGGATCCGACATCTGCGCGAACGACAGGCCCATGCTCTGGGAAATCATTTCGCCGGCCAGCGCGCCGGCCTCGAAGATCAGCCGCAGCATGAAACCCATCGACGCACCGATTGCCAGCTCGCGCGCGATGCCCAGCACCGCGGCCGCGTCGAATCCGTTCCACTCCGGGACCGGCGGCAGGATCGGCGCCAGCGCCATGGCCAGCGTGCCCGCGAGCACCACGCGTATCCGCGCCGGCACCGCGCGGGTGCCGATCAGCGGCATCGCCGCGAGCAGCGCCCCGATGCGCAGCATGGTCCACAGCACCGTACCGATCATCGCGAAGGCCTGCTGGCCGTCGATCACCATTTGGGTGGCGGCGTCCATCAGTGCGGCTCGCACTGCACGACAATGGCAATACCGTCGTCCCCGCGCAGGCGGGGACCCAGCGACTTGCGCGAAACCCGTCCGCAATCGTGGTTCATGCGTTCAACCGGCCTTTGCGCCATCTGCTCGAAAGCCACTGGGTCCCCGCCTGCGCGGGGACGACGGTATCAACGCGCGATAGCGGCATTGCCATCCCGCTACCCGATCAAATGCGGGATGCGCTGGAACAGCATCGTGGTGTACTCGACCAGGTGCGCCAGCAGCATCGAGCCGGTGGCGAACAGCAGGACCGTCAGCGCGACCGCCTTGGAGACGAAGGCGATGGTCGGTTCGTTGAGCTGGGTCGCGGCCTGCACGATGCCGACGACGATGCCGACCACCAGGATGGCGAGCAGGATCGGGCCGGCGATCCACAGCACGGTTACCAGCCCGCCGCGGAGCTCGGTGAGAGCGATTTCGGGACTCATGGTTCGGGACTCGGAATGGGAAACCCGGGAAGGACGAGCTACCGGGTCGTGCCCGGGGCCGCGGCCTCACACCGCATTGAAACTGGCCGCCAACGTGCCGACCACCAGCACCCAGCCGTCCACCAGCACGAACAGCAGGATCTTGAACGGGGCCGACACCAGCATCGGCGACATCATCATCATGCCCATCGACATCAGCACGCTGGCCACGACCAGGTCGATGATCACGAAGGGGATGAAGATCAGGAAGCCGATCTCGAAGGCGGTCTTCAGCTCGCTGGTGACGAACGAGGCGACCAGCACCGGGAACGGCACCGCGTCCGGGCCGGCGTACTTGCCGTCGCCGGCCATGCCGGCGAAGGTCATCAGGTCGGTCTCGCGCACCTGCGCCAGCATGAAGGCGCGCAGCGGCTGGGTGGTCAGCGTCCAGGCGGTCTGGAAGTCGATCCGGCCGTCGAGGTAGGGCTGCAGGCCGGCGCTCCACATCTTCTGCCACACCGGCATCATCACCAGCGCGGTCAGGAACAGCGCCAGGCCCAGCAGCACCTGGTTGGACGGGGTCTGGCCGGTGCCCAGCGCCTGCCGCAGCAGGCCGAGCACGATGGTGATGCGGGTGAAGGCGGTCAGCACCAGCAGCATCGACGGCAGCAGGGTGATCGCCGTCATCAGCAGCAGCGTCTGCAGCGGCAGGCTCACCGGCTGGTTACCGATGCGCCCGACGTTGACGTTGGGCAGCGAAGGTATCTGGTTGGCGCCGGCCGCCGGCGCGGGTTCTACCGAGGCCGGCTGCGCAGCGGCCGCCGCGGCCTGCGCCATCGCCGGCACGGCCGCCGGGGCCGCCATCGCGGCGGGCGCCAGCATCGTCGCCAACAGGATCAGCACCAGCCTGAGGCTGCGCCTCCAACGGTTCCAGCGGAGCAGCATGTCAGGAATCCTTGCGCAGCTTCTGCGACAGCAGGCGCGCGAAATCGGGGAGGCGTTTCAGGTCCGGCAGCGCCGGGGCCGGGGCCTGCGGCAACGGCTCGGGCAGGGTGTGCAACGTGCGGATGCCGCCCGCGGCGACGCCCAGCAGCAACTGCTCGCCGTTGATCTCGACGACCACCACGCGTTCCTTCGGGCCGAGCGGCAGGCTGGCGACAAGCTTCAGGCCGGCGGCGGGACGGAAGCCGCTACCGGGCATGCGCTTGAGCAGCCAGCCGAGGCCGACGATCAGGCCCAGCACCAGCAGCAGCGCGAACACCGCGCCGAACACGCCGGGCGGGGACGGCGCCTGGCTGCCGACCTTCGCCGCCTGGGCGCCGGTCGCCACCGTGGCCAGGAGCCATGCGCTCACCGCAGCCTCCGGATGCGCTCGCTCGGGCTGACCACGTCGGTCAGGCGGATGCCGAAGCGGTCGTTGATGACGACCACCTCGCCGTGCGCGATGAGCGTGCCGTTGACGTACACGTCCAGCGGCTCGCCGGCGCCGCGGTCCAGTTCCACCACCGAGCCCTGGTTGAGCTGCAGCAGGTTGCGGATCGGGATGCGCGCGCGGCCGACTTCCAGCGACAGCGTCACCGGCACGTCCAGGATCACGTCCAGGTTGAGGTCGGCCGCGGCCGGGTCGTGCTCGGCCTGGAGGTTGTCGAACTGCGCCGCGGGCGCTTCGGTATGGTTCATGGCAGGGAGTCCTGTGGAACGGCGGCACGCGCCGGGGCAGTGGCGGCGGGCGGTTTCACCGCGGTGATCTTCACGGCGTTGTTGCCGTTGGCGACGCCGAATTCGCCGGTGAACACGGGGATGTCCTCCACGCACAGCGGCACCTGCGCGGGCAGCTCGATCGGCAGGATGTCGCCGACCTTCAGCCGGGTGAGCTGGCGCAGGCTGATGCGCTTGCTGGCCAGCACGCTGGAGAGGGTGACCTCGGCGATGTCGAGCTGCTCGCGCAGCGACACGTTCCAGCTCTCGTCGCGGTCGTTGCGGTCGCTCTGGATGCCGGCGTCGAGCACGTCGCGGATCGGCTCCAGCATCGAGTAGGGCAAGGTGACGTGGATCTCGCCGCCGCCGCCTTCCAGCTCGACGTGGAAGCGGCAGACCACCACGTACTCGCGCGGCGTCACGATGTTGGCGAAGTGCGGGTTGATCTCCGAGTTGATGTACTCGAAGTCCACGTCCATCACCGGGGCCCAGGCTTCCTTCAGGTCGGCGAAGGTCTGCTTGAGCAGCAACTGGATCACCCGCATTTCGGTGGCGGTGAACTCGCGACCCTCGATGCGGGTGGGGTAGCGGCCGTCGCCGCCGAAGAAGTTGTCGACCACGGTGAACACCAGGGTCGGCTCGAACACGATCAGGCCGGTGCCGCGCAGCGGCTTGAAGCGGATCAGGTTGAGGTTGGTCGGCACGTACAGCGAGTGCATGTACTCGTTGAACTTGATCAGGTCGATGCCGCGCACCGACAGGTCGGCCGAACGCCGGATCAGGTTGAACAGGCCGATCCGCCACAGGCGCGCGAAGCGCTCGTTGACCATCTCCAGGGTCGGCATGCGGCCGCGGATGATCCGGTCCTGGCTGGACAGGTCGTACGGCCGGGCCTCGCCCGGGGCGGGCTCCGGCTCGGTGCTGACCGCGCCGGAATCGACGCCGTGCAGCAGGGCGTCGATCTCGTCCTGGGAAAGCAGGTCGTTGATGCTCATTACTGGGTCACGAAGCTGGTGAACAGCAGGTCTTCAACGCACTTCTTGCCGGTCTCGGCGGTCATCACCCGCTGCGCCTCGGCCAGCGCGGCCTTCTGCAGCTTCAGCCGCCCCGCGACGTCGGCGATCTCGGTGGACTGCACGCCCGACAGCAGCATCAGCAGGTGGGCACGGATCGCCGGCGCGTTCTCGACGATGGACTTCATCTGGTCCGGATTGCGGGTCATCAGCTGGATCTCGACCTGCAGGTAGCGCGGGCCGTCGATCGGCCCGTTGAGATTGACCACGAACGGCGGATCCATCGGGAAGTACTGCGCGGGCGCCGGCAGCGCGGCGGCTTTCCCGGCGGCCTTGGCCTGGCCGGCCTTGCCGTCCTGCTGGGCGTAGAACCACGCGCCGCCGCCCGCCGCGGCGGCCGCGACGACAGCCGCCGCAGCGACCAGCACGAGGGTCTTGCCGCTTCCTTTGGGCTTGTCCTGGGCGTCGGTCTTCTTGTTCTTGTCGGCGGCAGTGGCCACGTGCAGGTTCCGGAAACAGTCTGCCGTGGCGGATGCAATCCGCGTGCCAGCGCCGGCGCGTCGGGTTTCCGGCGTCGCCATGCCCGCCGCCGCGGGTATGGCGGACGAGGAGCGGATGGCCGTCGCTCAGCGCCCTTCGACCAGGATCGCGCGGAAATCGTTGACGTTGGTCAGCGTGGGGCCGGTGACCACGGCGTCGCCCAGGGCGCCGAAGAAGCCGTGGCCGTCGTTGGCGTCCAGGTGCTCCTTGGGACGCAGGCCCAGCTCCCAGGCGCGGGCCAGGGTGTCCGGCGACAGGTAGGCGCCGGCGATTTCCTCCTGGCCGTCCACGCCGTCGGTGTCGCCGGCCAGCGCATGGATGCCCGGCAGCCCATCGAGCGCGATGCCCAGCGAGAGCAAGAATTCCACATTGCGGCCGCCACGGCCCTGGCCGCGCACGGTGACGGTGGTTTCACCGCCGCTGATCAGCACGCAGGGGGCGGCCATGGGCTGGCCGTGGCGTCGCACCTGGCGGGCCAGGGCCGCCAGCACCTTGCCGACCTCGCGCGATTCGCCTTCGATGCTGTCGCTCAACAGGTAAGGGGTGACGCCGGCTTGACGGGCGACCTCGGCCGCTGCTTCCAGTGCTCGCTGCGGGGTCGCGATGATGTGCGATTGATGGCCGTGCAGGCGCGGATCGTCCGGCTTGACCGATTCGCCGGCGCCGCTTTCCAGCGCGGCCAGGGCGACCGGCGGCAGCGCGATGCCGTAGCGGCGCACGATCGCCAGCGCATCGGCGCAGGTGGTGGGATCGCCGAGGGTGGGGCCGGAGGCGATGTCCTCGGGGTGGTCGCCGGGGATGTCGGAGATCATCAGCGTCACCACCTTGGCCGGATGGCAGGCTGCGGCCAGGCGTCCGCCCTTGATCGCGGACAGGTGGCGGCGCACGCAGTTCATCTCGCGGATGGTGGCGCCGGACTTCAGCAGGTCCTGGTTGATGCGCTGCTTGTCCTCCAGCGTGATGCCTTCGAGCGGCAACGCCAGCAGCGCCGAGCCGCCGCCGGAGATCAGGCACAGCACGGTGTCGTCGGCGCCCAGGCCCTCGACCAGCGCCTTGATGCGCCGCGCGGCCTGCATGCCGGCCGCGTCCGGCACCGGATGCGCGGCCTGGACGATCTCGATGCGCTCGCACGGCACCTCGTAGCCGTAGCGCGTGACCACCAGCCCGTCGAGCGGGCCGTCCCAGTGGGCTTCGACCGCCTGGGCCATCGCCGCGGAGGCCTTGCCGGCGCCGATCACCACCAGCCGCCCCTTCGGCGGGGACGGCAGGTAGGCGGGAATGCAGTGGGCCGGCTGGGCGGCGGCGATGGCGGCCCGGAACATGCGCTCGAGCAGCACGCGCTGGGGCGTCGCATGCCGTGGCGTCGGATCGATCATGGTGGCAGGCGCTCCCGGTGGTTCAACGGTTGACGGTCTTGGCCGGCACGCGCAGCACCAGCAATGCGCCCAGCAGCAATACGGCCGAGAGTATGTACAACGCTACGTCGGTGCCGCCGGTGGCGTCCTTGATCCAGCCCACCAGGAACGGGCTGACGAACCCGGCGACCTGGCCCAGCGAGTTGATCAGCGCCAGCCCGCCGGCGGCGGCCGCGCTGCCGAGGAAGGCGGTAGGCAGCGGCCAGAACATCGGCAGGCCCGACAGCGCGCCCATGGTGGCCAGGGACAGGCCGACGATGGCGAGCACGGCATTGCCGTCGGCCTGGGTGGCGAGCATCAACCCGCACAGGCCCATCAGCAGCGGACCGCTCAGGTGCCAGCGCCGTTCCTTGCGCGCATCGGCCGAACGCCCCACCCAGATCATGAACAGGCATGCGCAGAAGTACGGGATGGCGCTCACCCAGCCGACCGCCAACGGGCTCTGGAAGCCCAGCGACTTGACGATGGTGGGCAGCCAGAAGTTGATCGCGTACACGCCCATCTGGATGCAGAAGTACACCAGCCCCAGCATCCACACGCTGCCGTTGCGCAGCACGCTGGCGAAGGAATCGGTCGATTGCGTGGCCTGGCGGCGCTGGCGCTCGTCCTCGGCGAGTTCGGCCAGCAGCAGGCGTTTCTCGTCCGGGCGCAGCCAGTTGGCCTTCTCGATGCCATCGTTCAGCAGCAGGTAGACCAGCACGCCCAGCGCCATCGTGGGCAGGCCCTGCAGCAGGAACATCCACTGCCAGCCGTCCAGGCCGTGGTGGCCGGCGAAGGTCTCCATCATCCAGCCCGAGAGCGGGCTGCCGAGCACGCCGGAGATCGGGATCGCCGACATGAACAGGCCCATTACCCGGCCGCGCCGCGAGGACGGGAACCACTGCGTGAAGTACAGCACGATGCCCGGAAAGAAACCCGCCTCGAACACGCCGGTGACGAAGCGCAGCACGTAGAATTCGAGCGGCGTGCTGACGAACATCAGCGCCGCCGACGCCGCGCCCCAGGCCACCATCAGCGTGCCGATCACCTTCCGCGCGCCGAGCCGGTGCAGCAGCAGGTTCGCCGGCACGCCGCTGAGCACGTAGCCGATGAAGAAGATGCCCGCGCCCAGGCCGTACACCGTCTCGCTCCATTGCAGCGCGTCGAGCATCTGCAACTTGGCGAAACCGACGTTGACCCGGTCCAGGTAGTTGAACAGGTAACAGACGAAGATGAAGGGGATCAGCCTCAGGGTGATCTTCCCGTAGGCCGCGTCGAGCGTTGCCGGGTCGGCCGGCCGCGACGTGCCGACACCCTCCTCGCGGATGTGCATGGTGGTCTCCTCCCAGAGAATGTGCCGCCCGGTCCGGATGGCGGGGCGGGCACGGGCCATCATAGGGAGGATGGCCGGCGCCTCCATCGGTCGCATGCACAAATAAACATGCCATCATCGGCTAATGATTGTGCATTTCGACGATGACCGCCTGGCCGTGCGGGAGCCCGCCCCGGAGGGGAGCGCATGACCATCGACCCGCAGATCGCGCAGGAAGTCGTGGCGCGCACCATGAAGATCATCCCCTACAACATCAATGTGATGGATGCGCGCGGGATCATCATCGCCAGCGGTACGCCCGAGCGCGTGGGCACCTTGCACGCCGGCGCCCAGCAGGCGCTGGCCCGCGGCGAGGCCGTGGAGATCGGCAACGGGTTGGGCGCCGACGCGCGGGGTACCAAGCCGGGCATCAACCTGCTGATGCGGGGCAGGGGCGAGGTGTGCGGCGTCGTCGGCATCACCGGCGACCCGGACGAGATCCGGCACTTCGCCGAGTTGGTGCGGGTGACCGCGGAAATGATCGTGGAGCAGGCGCTGTTGACCGGCGAGTTGCAGAAGCAGCTGCGCTACCGCGAGGAATTCGTCTTCCAGCTGCTGCGGCCGACCGGCGTCTCCGCCGGGCACATGCAGGCCTGGGCCGCCCGGTTGAAGGTGGACCTGGGCACGCCACACGCCGTCACCGTGCTCAGCCTGCAGGACGGGCCGGCCGCGCCCGATGCGCAGCTCGCCAGCCTGCAGGCGGTGCAGGCTGCGTTGTCCGCACGCTGGCCGGGGCTGTTGCTGGCCGTCACTTCACCGCGGGAGCTGGCGCTGGTGGAGCCATGCGATGCCTCGGGCACGCGCGCGCAGTGCGCCGCGCGCGCGGCGGCGCGGCTGGCTGCGCTGGACAAGGTCGTCGCGCCGCTGCTGCCGCAAGGCTATTCACTCGGCATGGGCGCCGCGCTGGCGGGCTTGGAGGGCGTGGCCGTTTCCTGCCGCACCGCCCGCGACGTGTTGGCAATCGCCCGGGCGCGCAAGCTGAAGACGCACCTGGTCACCTACTACGACCTCAGCCTGCCGGTATTGCTGGCCGACCTGGATGCAGGGTGGAAACATGAGCAGTTGCGCCAGCCGATCGAGCTGCTGGCGCATGGCGACCAGAAGTCCGGCCAGCTGATCAAGACGCTGCGCAGTTGGCTGGCCCACAACCAGAACATGGCCCGCACCGCCGAGGCGCTGCGCATCCATCGCAACACGCTCAACTACCGGCTGCAGCGGATCCAGGAGATCACCGGGCTGGACCTGGACGACATCGACGATCTTTTGCTGCTGTATGTGGGGCTGGCGTTGAGTGTGGAGGGGCAGAGGCGATAAGAGCAGCGCTTGGGTCGGTCTCTTGGGTCTTTGCAGGCGCGGCGCAAGCCGCGGTGAGGCTTTCTCAGGGACGTGCCGATCGCGTCCGATGCCTTCGTGCAGATGCGGCGTCGATCATGCCGGACGTCGCAACCACGAGCGGCGCACTGAGACATTTATTGCACTTGCAACGGGATCAGCCGCACAGCTTCAGCTTCGATCTTTGGATAGCTTCGCTGGACGCCACGGACGTGGCGGACGCCGCCTCTCGCTCTGCGGGGGAATGCCGTTAATCCCAGAGAAGGAATCAAAATGAATCGCAAGAACGCGCTCTACCTTGCTTTGTTCTCCGCACTGTCCGGCACCGCGCTGGCGGCACCGCAGGAGATGAATACCGAACCGGTCACCACCGCGCCCCAGGCCGCCCGGCTTGGCGCGGCCGAGCTGAAGTCCACCACGCTGACCCGCGGCATCATCGCCACCCAAGCGGTGAACCTGGCTGCGCCTTCCAACGCTGAACTGTCGGCGGTCAAGCAGCGCCGTATCCAGCAGGTCAAGCACGGCCAACCGCTGCAGATCGGCTTTGCGCGCGCCGTGGCCCAGCCCACGGTCGAGCTGGGCAAGCTCGACTGGCAGATCGCCGCGGACGGTTCGCGGGTGGCGACGCTGAAGATCACCTCGGCCAACGCCGCCTCGCTGCGCGCGGCGCTGCAACTCAAGGGCACCGGCGCGGGGCGGCCCGAGTTGGTCACGCTGCGCTTCGCCGGTGATGATGGCCGAGTGTTCGAACAGTCCGGCGACAGCTTCGCTGGCGACGAGACAGGCTGGTCGCCGGCCGTGGCCGGAGCGACCTTGCTGGTGGAGATCGAGCTGCCGGCCGGGCAATACCCGGAGAACTTCAGCCTGAAGATCCCGCAGCTCTCGCACCTGGACATCAGCCCGACCGCCAGCACGCGCGACATGCTGCGCATCGCCATCGGCGAGAGCGATTCGTGCCAGAACGACGTGGTCTGCCGCAGCAATCCCAGCACCGGGTTCACCAATGCCGCCAAAGCGGTGGCGCGGATGGTGTTCACCCAAGGCGGCAGTTCCTACCTGTGCACCGGCACCCTGCTCAACAACGGCAACTCGCCTAAGCGGGCGCTGTTCTGGACCGCTGCGCATTGCATCAGCACCCAGACCGTGGCCAATACATTGCAGACCTATTGGTTCTACGATGCGGCCACCTGCAACGGCAACACGGTCAGTTCGGCGGCGGTGACGCTGTCGGGCGGCGCCTACCTGCGGCATGCCAACACTACCCGCGACACCGCGCTGCTGGAACTCAAGAGCGCGCCGCCGAGCGGGGCCTTCTACGCCGGCTGGAATAGCGCCGCGATCGCCGCCACCGGTACCGCGATCGAGGGCATCCACCATCCGTCGGGCGACGTGAAGAAGTACTCGCTGGGCAGCGTGACCGGGCTGTCCACCTCGATCGATGGCAAGTCGCCGCTGTACCGCGTGGTGTGGACCGACGGCACTACTGAAGGTGGTTCCTCCGGCTCGGCCCTGTTCACTACCGCCTCGGGCAACTACCAACTGCGCGGCGGGCTATACGGCGGCTATTCGTATTGCAGTGCGCAGAGCGATCCGGACTACTACTCGCGCTTCTCGGACGTCTACTCGACGATCCAGAGCTACCTGGCGCAGTAGCGCGCGCGACCGCCTGGAATCCGGTCCGATGCATGCGCGCCGGACCGGGTTCCATGTCACGCGTAGGCGTCGAGCAAGCCGTGCTGCCGCAGCGTCGCCGCCGGGATCGCGGTGCCGGCGACGCCGTCCAGCGCGATGTCGTCCGGATGGGGGAGGGCATCGCCGCGTGCGTCCGCCGGGCGCCCCTGCGACTGCTGCCCGCCGACATCGGCGTGCGCGAGCTGGAAGCCGTGTTGCCCCAGCATCTCGCGCAGGCGCGGGATGCTCTGCTCCAGCGCCTGGCGCACGTCGGCGTGGGCACTGGTGAAGTTCGCCTGGACCTTGTCGCCGTCGAGCTGCAGGCGGACTTCGACCGGGCCCAGGTCGTCCGGGGCGATCTTGATATGGGCATGGCCGATCTTCTGGTCGGCCAGCCAGCTCAGGCGCGTGCCGATCGCATCGTCGAAGCCTTCGTGCAGGTGCGGCGCCGGAGTGGGCGAACCGTCGAACACGGCCGCCTCGCCGCGGACCACGCCCGCGTGGCCGGCCGGCGCATGCAGGGTGAACAAGGTGCCGGCATCCGGCGCCTGGGCGCCGCTCGCCTGGCCAGCGACCACGGCATCCGGCTTGCCCGGCGCGAGCTCGGGAACGGCATTCGCCAGCGTGGCGGCGAAGTCCCCGGTGCCCGGCGCGACTGTCGCACCGTGCGCGGGAGTGGGCACAGCGACGGCCGGGCCGGGCTGCAGCGCAGGCGACGCGGGCGCCCGCGCGCCCGTGGCCTGGACGACCGCCGCCTGGGCATCTCCCGGCGGCGTGCCGATGGCACCTGCCGGAGAGGGCTGCACGGCCTGGGGTGCCGCCAGCAGGTTCTCCAGGCCGCCCAGCCCGGCCGGTGGCCAGGGGGCGTCCGCGGCTTGCGAGTCCGTATCGGGGCGGGTGTCGCCCGGCGCTTCGCCATCGGCCGGCGCCTGCGGATCCTGGGCGCGCTCGGTGGTCCGGCGAGGGGAGGCGGTGCGTGCGTCCTCCCGGGCGGAAGCGGCGCGGTTGGGTTCCTGGCCGCGTTCGTCCGGGCGCGACGGACGCGCATCCGTGCGGGGACGGGAGGGAGCGTCGCGCTCGGTGCCGGCCGTTTCGCCGCGGGCCTGTTGTGCATCGCGCGGCGTGCCGGGCGTGGGCAACGTGCGCGGCCGTGGCGCCAGGGGTTGCCGCGGTGGCGCGGGCGACTGCAGCAGGGCCGAGAAATCGCGGCCGTCGTCGTTATGGCCGGTATCGCTCCCGAGCAGGGAACTCGTCCCGAGCCCGGCGATTCCCAACGGCAAGGTCTTCATGGACCTTCTCCGGTTTCGTTGTCGCCGTCGCGGGCGGCGGCGCGGGCACGGCGTGCGCCCAGGTCGTCCAGTTCGCGCTGCTCGCGCCGCCCCATCGCCTGCGCTTCCTGCGCGCGGTAGCTGGCGGCCAGCTGCTCCAGCACCTGCTTCTCGCGGCTGGCCAGCAGCAGCCGGGCGCGTTCGGCCTCGACCTTGCTGCGGTTGAGGTCCACGGTCTGCATCTGCTGCTGCACGGCGCTGTCCAGGCGGTCGAGGAAGGCGCGGCGGTTGGACAGGGCGGCGGCGCTGGTCGCCGCCATCTGGCCGTTGGCGTATTCCTCGGCGTAGCGGCGCAGCTCTTCCAGGCGCGCCACGTGGGTCTCCAGCACGCGCTGGCGCTCGGCCAGGTCGCGGGCGACCTCGTCCTCGTGTTCCTGCGCGCGGCGCAGCAGCGGATCGATGCGGCGGGATTGCATCATGGCGGTGTTTCCTCGTTACGCGACTTCACGTTCGACCAGTTGCTTCAAGGCAGCCAGGCTGTGGGGCAGGTCGGCGGCGCGCGCGACGTCCTGCCCCAGGAACTCGACGATCTCCGGCCAGCGCAGCAACGCTTCGTCGGTGGCCGGATCGTTGCCGCGCTGGTAGGCGCCGATCGCGATCAGGTCGCGGTTGGCGCTGTAGGCCGAGACCAGCCGCTTGAGCTTGCGGATGCGGCCGCGCCAGGCCTCGTCGGCGATGTCCTGGACCACGCGGCTGACCGAGGATTCCACGTCGATCGCCGGGTACAGGCCGGAGTCGGCGACCCGGCGCGAGAGCAGAATGTGGCCGTCGAGGATCGCGCGCGCGGCATCGGCGATCGGGTCCTGCGGGTCGTCGCCCTCGGTCAGCACGGTGTAGAAGGCGGTGATCGAACCACGGCCCTTGGCGCCGTTGCCGGCGCGCTCGACCAGCGCCGGCAGCTTGGCGAACACCGACGGCGGATAGCCGCGCGTGGTCGGCGGTTCGCCGACCGACAGGCCGATCTCGCGCTGGGCCTGGGCGAAGCGGGTCAGCGAGTCCATCAGCAGCAGCACGTTGAGGCCCTGGTCGCGGAACCACTCGGCGATCGCCGTGGCGCGGTAGGCGCCGTGCAGGCGCGCCAGCGGCGGCCGGTCGGCCGGCGCGGCGACCACCACGGCGCGGCGCAAGCCTTCCTCGCCGAGCGTGGTCTCGACGAAGTCGCGCACTTCGCGGCCGCGCTCGCCGATCAGGCCGACCACGATCACGTCGGCGGCGGTGTAGCGGGTCATCATGCCCAGCAGTGTCGACTTGCCGACGCCGGAGCCGGCGAACAGGCCGACGCGCTGGCCGCGACCGATCGGCAGCAGCGCATTGATCGCGCGCACGCCGACGTCGAGCGGCTGCGTGATCGGCTCGCGCGAGAGCGGGTTGATCGAGACGCCGGCCATGCCGGTGCTGCCTTCGCCGCGGATCGGGCCCTTGCCGTCGAGCGGCACGCCGTCGCTGTCGATCACGCGCCCGAGCAGGGCCTCGCCGACCTCGACGCCGCCGCGCTGGCGCGCCGGCACCACGCGGGCATTGGGCAGCAGGCCGTGCAGTTCGGCGCTGGGCATCAGGTAGGTGCGGTCGCCGGCGAAGCCGACCACTTCGGCCTCGACCCAGCCACCGTCCACGACCTCGACCTTGCAGGTCGCGCCCATCGGCGCTTCGCAACCGATCGCCTCCAGCGTCAGGCCGACCGCGCGGCGCAGGATGCCTTCGCGGATCAGGCCGCGCCCGTGCGCGTGGTCCAGCCCGATGCTGCCCAGCCGGGTCGCCAGGCGCAGGTTGCGCGCGGCGAGCCAGTCGGCGGGAGTGGCGCCCATCAGTGCGCTCATGGGGTGGCACCTTTCGTGAGCGGTGAAGCGGAGCGGACGCGGGAGGACAGGGTCGATCGGAATGACGGAAAGGAGATCGCCGTTGCCTTCTCCCGCTCGCGGGAGAAGGTGGCGCGCAGCGCTGGATGAGGGGATTGGCGGTTGTGTGGTGCATGCGCCCATCCGCCCTCCGGGCACCTTCCCCCGCAGGCGGGAGAAGGGACAAGCTCGGCGTGGGTTGTCTTTTTCATACCCTGGCCCCCGACTTGCGCAGTACCGTTTCCAGCGCGGCGCGCAGGCGCGCGTCGAGCGTGCCGTCGATGCGCACGGTCTCGGCGTGCACGCGCAGGTCGCCGCGGCTCAGGCCCATGTCCGGTGCCAGGCGTGCGCCCGACACCAGCGACAGCAGCGGCGTGAGCGCGGCGATGTCGTCCGGGTGCAGGCGCACCTCGACCTCGCGGCTGGCGCCGCCGACCGCATCGATGGCTTCGCTGACCAGGTCCGACAGCAATACGGGATCGGCCTCGTAGGCGCGGCCGACCAGCACGCCGGCGATGCGCACGGCCAGTTCGCCCAATGCGCCGACCACTTCGTTCTCCAGGCGGGCGAGGGGACGGCTGAAGTTGTCGAGAATGCCCTCGATCTGCGCGGTCAGCCGGCGCACCTCCGCCTGGCCCTGCGCATAGCCTTCGACATGGCCGCGCTCGAAGCCCTCCTGGTGCGCCGCGTCCTGGATCGCCTGGATCTCCTCCAGCGTCGGCGGGCGCGGCGGCGGCGCTTCCTCGAACGGGTCCGGCGCGATGTCCGGTTCCGCCGGCTGCGGCGGCAACGCCAGGTCCGGTGCGATCCAGCGCACGACGTTGCTCATATCATCGCCTCCGCGCTGCCGCCGGCGAGCGAGATCGCGCCTTCGTCGGCCAGGCGGCGGACGATGGTGAGGATTTCCTTCTGCGCGGCCTCGACGTCGGACAGCCGCACCGGCCCGCGCGCCTCCATGTCCTCGAGCAGGATCTCGGCGGCGCGCTGGGACATGTTGCGGGTGATCTTGTCGCGGACACGGGCGTCGGCGCCGCGCAAGGCCAGCCCGAGCTTGTCGCCGGACACCTCGCGCAGCAGCGTCTGGATCGCGCGGTCGTCCAGGTCAACCAGGTTGTCGAACACGAACATCTGGTCCTGGATCTTGCCGGCGAGTTCGGCATCGACCTTGCCGATCGCCTGCAACACGCCCTGGTCCTGGCCGGATTCCAGGAAGTTGAGGATGTTCGCGGCGCACTTCACTCCGCCGATGGTCGAGGACTTGAGGTTCTGGTTGCCGGCGAACTGGCGCTCCATGATCTCGTTGAGCTCGCTCAGCGCATTGGGCGGGATGCCGTCGAGCGTGGCGATGCGCAGCAGCACGTCGGCGCGGGTGCGCTCGGGCAGCAGCTTCAGCGCTTCGGCGGCCTGGTCGCTGTCCAGGTGCGCCATCACGATGGCGATGATCTGCGGGTGCTCGTTGCGCACGAGGTCGGCCACCGCGCGCGGGTCCATCCACTTGAGCGTGTCCAGGCCGGTGGTGTTGCGCCCGAGCAGGATGCGGTCGATCAGGCCGCTGGCCTTCTCGGCGCCGAGCGCCTGGATCAGCACGTTGCGGATGTAGTCGTCGGCGCCCACGCCCAGCGAGGTCTTGCCGGCGAGTTCGCCGTTGAAATCGTCCATCACCTGCTCGACCTGCTCGCGGGTGATCCCGGACATGGTCGCCATGGCGATGCCGATCTTCTGCACCTCCTTGGGTTCCATGTGCTTGAGCACCTCGGCCGCATCGGCCTCGCCGAGCGAGAGCAGCAGCACGGCGGCGCGCTGCACGCCGGTCAGGGGCTGCGCGTCAGGCTTCATTGGCCACCCATCCCTTCACGACCTGGGCCACGCGCTTGGAATCGGCCTTGACCGCCTCGCGCGCCTGGCGCAGGCGGTCCTCGTAGGCATCCGACGGCAGGGCGATGGCTTCCTTCCGCTTGTCCGCGGCGAGCTGCGCGGTGTCCTCGGCCAAGCCCGACAGCAACCCTTCGCCGTCCTCGTCGAGCATGCGCACGTCGGCGAGCTGTGGTTCGCGGCGGCCGTCCGCCTCGTCCTTGCGCCGGGCCGGCATCGCGCCGGCCAGCTGGCGCAGGGTGGGGCGCAGCACGCCGAAGGCGAGCACCAGCACCACCAGCGCGCCGACGCCCAGGCGCAGCCAGTTCTGCACGCGCGGGTCTTCCCACCAGGCCGGGCCTTCCTCGGCCATGGGCTTCTCGCGCACGAACGGCGCGTTCATCACCGACACCGTGTCGCCGCGATCGGCGTCGAAACCCACCGCCTGCTTCACCAGGGCCTCGATCCGGGTCAGCTCGGCCGCGCTCAGCGCCTGTTCGGTGATCTTGCCGTCGCTGCCCGGCCGCGGCACATGATCGACCAGCACCGCCACCGACACGCGCTTGATGCGGCCGGCCGGTTGGCGGGTGTGCTGCAGGGTGCGGTCCAGCTCGTAGTTGCGGGTGGCGCTCCGAGAACTCTCGGTCGGATTGGCCGCGGCGGCCTGCTGCGCCTGCGCCGCGGCGGGAGCGGCGCCATTGCCGGCATTGGCCGGGGCCGGCGCGCCGGCCTGGCCGGGCGGGGTGTTGCTGGCGGCGCCGGGCACGCCCTGCGGGCCGGGCACGTTGGAGCTGTTCTCGCTGACCTGTTCGCTGCGCAGCTTCGGCGGCTCGCCGTTGTACAGCTCGCGCGCTTCCTCGACCACCGAGAAGTCCATGTCCACGTTCACTTCCGGATTGACGCGGCCGGGGCCGGTCATCGGTTCGAGCAGTTCGCGGATGCGCTGGCCGTAGGACTGCTCCTGGCGGCGCACCTGCTCGAACTGCGCCGCGTTCATCGCCGCGTCGCTGTTGGGATCGGCGATGGTGAGCATGCGGCCGCTCTGGTCGACCACGGTGACGCGTTCCGGCGCGAGATCGGGGATGGAGGAGGCGACCAGGTGCACGATCGCATCGACCTGGTTGCGTTCCAGGGTCTGGCCGCCGCGCAGTTCCAGCACCACCGAGGCGCTGGCGACGTCGCGCTGGCGGGTGAAGGCGCTCGGCTTTGGGATCGCGAGGTGCACGCGCGCGTCGCGGACCGGGCGCAGCGTGGTGATGGTGCGCACCAGTTCGGTTTCGAGCGCGTGTTGGTAGCGCGCGTTCTCGACGAACTGGCTGACGCCGAAGCCGGGATCCTTTTCCATCAGCTCGAAGCCGAGCCTGCCGCTGTCGGTCAGGCCGGAACCAGCGAGCTTGAGCCGCGCGTCGTGCAGGTTGGCCTCGGGCACGGTGATCGCACCGGTGGCCGGGTCGATCTTGAACGGGATCTTGGCGGTGCGCAGCAGGTCGGTGGCCTCGGCCGTGGCCTTCTCGTCCAGGCCGGTATAGAGCGGCGTGTAGGCCGGCTTCTGCGACCAGAAGAACACCGCGAGTCCGGCCGCCACGGCAATGGCGACCATCGCCATCAGGCCGAGCCGGCGGGTGATCTGCAGGCTCTGGATGCGGTCGAACCACGCCCCGGCCTTCTCCGAGGTGTTGGCGAGGTTTTCCTTGCTCAGTGCGAGTGCCATCGCCTAGACCCTTACAGCGGCATGTTCATGACGTCCTGGTAGGCCTGGACGAGTCGATTGCGGACTTCCACGGTGGCGCGGAAGGCGATGGATGACTGCTGGGCGGCGACCATGACCTTGGCCAGGTCCGCGCTGGGATCGCCCATTTCGAACGCCTTGGCCAGCGCTCCGGACGCCTGCTGCGCCTGGTTCACGCCGCTGAGCGCGCCGCGCAAGGTCTCGGTGAAGCTGGGCGCAGCGGTGGCCTGCACGCCGTCCGGCCCCGGCAGGCCCTGGATGGCATTGCCGCGCGCGACGTCGCCGGTCGCCGTGGCGCCCGCCTGGCCGATCTGGCCCTGGTAACTGCGGATCTGCGAAAGGATCGAGGAAATGGAATCGCTCATCGGAATGACCATGCCGGTGGGGCACGGTCATTCATGCAAGCGGCGTGCCGGAATCGCGCCGGGATTCCGGCGGGGCCCGCATGGGATGGCGGGCTCGCCACGGCACGCGGCCATGGCCTCACCCCGGCAGCCACTGGGCCAGCCAGGCTTGGGCCTTGGTTTGGTCGAGCATCCAGTCGCGATGGATCGCCTCGCGCAATGCATCGCCCGCCTTCGCGGCCGCGTCCAGGTCGTGGACATGCATGCGGATGGCGTCCACCCAGTCGCGGAACCGGGGCTTGACCCGGGTCACGGGCAGGTCGCACTGGTACGGGCGCACGTCGCTGCATACCACCGGAAAACCGCAGGCGCCCAGCTCGAGCAGCCTGAGATTGCTCTTGCACTGGTTGAACAGATTGTCCTCCAGCGGCGCCAGGGCCAGGTCCAGGTTCAACGAGGCCAGTTTTGCCGGGTAGTCTTCGATCGGGACGCCAGGATGGAACTCGTGGACGTACGGGCGGATTCCGTCCGGGCACATGCCGAAGAACACCCATTCGACCTCGTCGGCCAGCGCCGCGACCACGTCGGCGATCATCTCCAGATCCCCGCGGTGGCCTGCGCCGCCGCCCCAGCCGACCCTTGGCTTGCGTCCCTGGCGGCGCAAGCCTTTCGCCTGGCCCCACCACGGCAGCGGCAGGCGGTTCTCGACCACCCGGATGTCCCGGTGCAGGCCGTCCAATGCCTCGGCCAGGGCCGGCGTGGAGACGATGAAGCGGTCCACCAGCGTCAACGCCTTGCGCATGGTCTTGAGAATGTCCTTGGGCAAGGTCCCGTAGTGGGCGCTCTTCCTGGGAACGTTGGGCAGGTAGTCGTCCAGTTCGGCGACCTTGAAGCAACCATTGAAGCGGATCACGCGCTTTTGTTGCTCGATCTGTTGTTCGGTCATCTGCCGCTGCAGCACCAGCGTGTCCGGGGCGAGCCGCTCCATCTCGACAGGCGAAAGGTAGCGATGGCTGACGATGCCCTCGGCCAGGCCGAACTCCTCGATCGCGCGGACCGGCTGGATGATGCGGTAATGGCCGCAACCCGCCTGGTCGGCCGGGCAGGCCAGCACCACCGGCAACGGGCGCCAACCCAGCGGGCGCCAGTTGAGCTGGGACTCCGTCTGCACCTGGAACGCCGCGCCGTTGAGGGTGAGGTTCCGGTTGTAGGCCGGATCGCGGGCGATCGTCGGCAGCCAGCGCTCGTAAAGCCGGTCCTGGTCGGCGACGGCGCTCCGGGCCTTTTCCTGGATGCTGCGCGTATCGACCCGCGCCAGGCTGGCGCCGCCCTCGTGCATCAGCAGCGCATGCGGCGTCCACACGACCAGATAGCCGGCCGCGCGCACCTTCAGGCACAGGTCCACGTCGTTGCCCGACACCTCGAAGCCGGTTTCGTCCAGCCCGCCGACCTGCTCGTAGAGCGATTTGCGGATCATCAGGCAGGCTCCGCTGACCGCGCTGTAGTTCTGGTCCACCTGCAGGCGGTACATGTAGCCAGGGGCGTCCAGGGGTTGGCCGGCGAAGGGATGCTCCTTGGGCGAACTCAGGCCCAGCACCATCCCGGCGTGCTGGATGCGCCCGTCGGGGTGCAGGAGCTTGGCGCCGACGACCCCGACTTCCGGGCGCTGGGCATGGTTGAGCAACGCGTCCAGCCAGTCCGCCTGCAGCACGGCGGTGTCGTTGTTCAACAACAACAGGTACTCGCCGCGTGCGTGGCGTGCGGCCAGGTTGTTCATCGCCGAGTGATCGAATGGGTGCGGATAGCGCAATACCCGCAGCTGCGGGTTGCCCATCGCCTCGATGCCGTCCAACCAGGTGCAGGCATCGGCCTGGGTGCTGCCGTTGTCGACGATCAGCACTTCGTAGTTCTCGTAGGCGGTCTTCTCGAGCAGGCTTTCCACGCAGCGCGACAGCATCCCGAACTGGTCGCGGGTGGGAATGATGATCGAGACGCCCGGGCGCGCCTGGTGGCCATAGTCGATGCGATAGCAGCCGGGCCGGGTCGGTTCGACCCGCGCTCGCTCGTAGCCGCGATTGCGCAGGTGGTCCTCGATGGCATCCAGTTCCTGCCGCCGGGTCTCGATCCGTTGCGGCGGAACCGCCAGCAGGGGCTCGTGGACATGGCCAAGGCCTTCGATGCCGCCGTGTTCGATCAGCCGCAACAGCAGGTCCAGTTCGGCGGCTTCCGCGCGGGCCGGATCCAGTCCGCCCGCATCGAGGAATACGTCGCGCCGGAACAACCAGTGCCGCGACATGCCGGCGGGCATCGACAGCAACAGGTCGAGATTGAAATCCGGCCGGAACAGGGCCACCTGTTCGCCGTCGTCCTTGCGCATCATCTCGTCGGCGTAGACCGCGCGGATGTCGGAGGCGTCGAGCAGTTCCAGCGCGATCGCCGGCAGTCCGAACCGGGTGAACGCTTCGCCGGCATCGACGATCAGCAGCCAATCGCTTCCGGTGGTGCGGGCGACCCGGTTGATCGCTGCGATCTCGCCGTCCTCGCCCACGGCGATCGAACGCAGGCCGGCAAGCCTGGACGGCGGGGGAAACGCCTCGCCGTCGCCGAGCACGAACACGTCGGGCGCCATGCCTTCGAGCAGGCAGGCTTCCAGGCTCTCCAGGGTCGACCGCAGGCCCTGGCCGTCGGTTCCGGCGCCGCGCACCACGATGGCGAAAGAGACCGGCGCCGGATACGACGCCAGCCGCCGTTCGATCCACCGGGCTTGCGCTGGCGAGGGGACCCGGGCCGCCAGCCATTCCGACACGCTGGCGCGGTTCAATCCCCACGAGGCAAGCAATTGCTGCCGGTGGCCATCGAGGCTCGCGCTGCCCGGCCCAGGATGGCGGCGATAGATCTCCTGCAGCAAGGCCGGGAAGTTCTTGCGCTCGCGCCCCTGCAAATGGTCCCCGTCGGCCGACATGTCGCGGACGCGGACCTCGGCGGTCACCGTCGGCACGTGCACGAAGCGGCGGTTCGCCAGCAGCCGCAGGAGCATGTCCCAGTCCTCGTAGGCCGCCAGGCCTTCGTCGAACTCGCCGACCGCGGCGATGGCCTCGCGCGGATGGGCCCAGGTATTGACCGGGATGTAGTTGGCGGTGAGCAGGCGTTCCGGATCGAAGTCGTCGTGCCGGTAAGGCATGCTCCGGCCCTGCTCGATGCGCTTGCCGTCCCGGACGACCTCCTGGACGTACTCGGCATCGGTATAGGCGACGCAATCGGGATCGCGCTCGAACGCCTCGGCGAGGGTGGCCAGGTGGTGCGGCAGGTACAGGTCGTCGTCGTCCAGGTAGGCGACATAGCGTCCGCTGGCCTGCCTGAGGCCGGCATTGCGCGCCGCCGAAATGCCCCGGTTGCGTCCCTGGCGGATATAGGTCACGGGGAAATCGCAGGCAGCGAGCAGATGCTCGACCGGTGCGCCGTGGTCGTTGACCAGGATGACCTCGAAATCGCGCAGCGTCTGCCGGCCCAGGCTGTCGAGCGCGTCCCTGAGCAGGTGGGGCCGATTGTAGGTGGTGAGGATGATCGAGAATTTCATGATGTCTTGCGCGGGATGCCCATCGCTCTCGGCGATGGACATCCGCACGGGCGTCGGCAGTTCTTGGCGGGCGGGCATGTCCGGCGCGTGGCGGGCTCGTTGGCTTCGGTCGTCGCCATCCAGCCGCCATTGCGCATGCGCACGGGGCTGGGGCCCGGCAACTGCATTCGGGGGGGCGACATTCATTTCGGTTCGTCCTCGTTCATGGAAGCCGCTCGCGCGGATGCCTTGAGGAAGCAAGAACCGTTCCGGAAACAGGGCAGCGGCCCCGGTCGGGCGCGTGCCTGGCCGGGGCGATGTGCCGGGCACGTGGGGCGATTCAGCAGGCCCGCTGGCGGTCGGCCATCGCACAAGCGAGCGCGGGTATCGAAGGCTTCTGGCGCACGTGCGGCATCGGCCCGTGAAGCATCTGGCGATCCCGGCGCATTGCGTGCCGGCCGCTTTCCCGCGCAGGTCTGGGCATGGGCTCGCCGGCGCTCCCGGCGGGCCGTCTCCGGGCAAGCGCGGTCAGTTCGTCAGTTCGGTCTGCTCGCGGTCGATCCCGTACTTGCGCAGCTTCTCCACCAGGGTGGTGCGGCGCAGGCCCAGCAGCTGGGCGGCGTGGGCGACCACGCCCTGGGTGCGCTGCAACGCCTCGTTGATCAGGGCGAGTTCGATGTTCGCCATGTGGTCGCGCAGGTCGATGCCGTCCTCGGGCAGGCTCGTCGCGGCGGCGGGAGGCTCGCGGGTCGATGCCGTCTCGCCGCCGGCCGGGGCGGCGGGCTCGGCGGCCGGTGCCGTCGCGGGTTCCTCCACCGGGGTCGCCTTGAAATCGCCGCGGTAGCGCGCGGGCAGGTCCTGCACCCGCACCAGGCCGCCCGGATGCAGCACCGCCAAGCGCTCGACCAGGTTGGTCAGCTCGCGCACGTTGCCCGGCCAGTCGTACCCGCGCAGCGCCTGCAGCGCCTCGTCGGCGAAGCGGACCTCGCCGCGGCCGGTGCGCGCCAGCTGCGCGGCGATGGTCTGCACCAGCATCGGCAGGTCGTCGGCACGGTCGCGCAATGCCGGCATTTCGATCGGGAACACGTTGAGCCGGTAGAACAGGTCCTCGCGGAACTGGCCTTCGCCGATGCGGGCTTCCAGGTCGCGGTGGGTGGCGGCGATCACGCGCACGTTGCAGCGGATGGTCTGGTGGCCGCCGACGCGCTCGAAGCTGCGCTCCTGCAGCACGCGCAGCAGCTTGACCTGCATCGGCAGGCTCATGTCGCCGATCTCGTCCAGCAGCAGGGTGCCGCCCTCGGCCATTTCGAAGCGGCCCTTGCGCGCGCTCAGTGCGCCGGTGAAGGCGCCTTTCTCGTGGCCGAACAGCTCGCTTTCGAGCAGGTCCGGCGGGATCGCGCCGCAGTTGATCGCCACGAACGGGCCGTCGCGTCGCGGCGACTGCTGGTGGATCGCGCGGGCGACCACTTCCTTGCCGGTGCCGGACTCGCCCAGCACCAGCACGGTGGTGTCGAACGGGGCGACCTGGTCGATCAGCCGGCGCAGCCTGACCACCGCCTCGCTGTTGCCGGTCGGGCCGCTGGGCTCCTGCGCGCCGGCCTGGTGCTCGGCATCCAGCCGCTTCAGGCTGGCCCGGCGCAACAGGGCCTCGAGCTGGGCATGGCGCAACGGCGTCTCCAGCGGCCAGACATTGGCCTCGTGCATGCGATGGGCCGCGGCGAACGCCTGCGCGTCGCCGTCCATCAGCATCACCGGCGGCGGCAGCTTGGTGCCGGCCAGCCAGTCGAAGAACGCGTCGGCCTGCGCGGCGTCCTCGGCCGAGCCGACCATCACCGCCATCCATTCGTCGCCGCGGTGGCGGCCGGGGCTCAGGTCGGCGCCATCGCTGACCCAGCGCGGGTTGAAGTCCATGAACTCGAGCAGCGAGATGGTCCGCTCGGCGCGGACGGCGTCGCTGTCGATCAGCAGGATGCGCGATTCGCTCATGGACGCATCCCGGTCAACCCCTCCAGGATCGGCATGACTTCCTGGATGTAGGACAGTTTGCTGACGAAGTTGTCGGCACCGGCGCGCAGGGCGTGCTCGCGGTGCTCGGCATCGTCGAAGTGGCTGGCGATCACGATGTAGGGCGGGTCGTCCTGGGTCTTGATCAGGCGGGTGGCCTGCAGGCCGCCCATTTCCGGCATCGCCAGGTCCATGAGCACCACCTTGGGGCGCAGCGCCTCGGAGCGCTCGATGGCCTCCAGGCCGTTGGCGGCGCTGCCGACGACATCCAGCCACTCGATCTTGCGGAAATGCCGCATCGCCGCGTTGATGAAGCCTTCGTGGTCGTCGACCAGCAGGACGGTCAGCTTGCTCATGTCAGTTCCTTTTGCTCATCCCGCGCGTGCCAGCAGCGGCTTGGTGTTGCGGCGGCGCTCGCGCGCGGGTGCGATGTCGAGTTGCTCGCGGTACTTGGCCACCGTCCTGCGCGCAATATTAACGCCTTGGCGGGCCAGCAGGCCGGCGATGGCCTCGTCGGCGAGCGGCCGGCCGGCCGGTTCGCTCTCGATCAGGCGCTTGACCATGGCCTTCACGGCGGCTCCGGAGACGCTCGCGCCCTCCAGCCGCACCGCGAAGAAATGCTTCAGTTCGAAGGTGCCGCGCGGGGTCTGCAGGTACTTTCCGGTGGTGATGCGCGAGACCGTCGATTCGTGCATGCCGATCGCGTCGGCGATCTCCTTCAGCGTCAGCGGCGCCATCGCCTCCTCGCCGCGGGCCAGGAACGCCGCCTGCCGCTCGACGATGGCGCGGGTGGCGCGCAACAGCGTCTCGTAGCGCATCGACAGGCCGCGGGTGAGCCAGCGCGCCTCCTGCAGCATCTCGCGCATGGCGGGCGAGGCGTCGGCATCGGCCAGGGCGCGCTCGTAGCCGGGGTGGATCCCGACCCGGTGCGTGGTGGCCGGGTTCAGCGCCACGCGCCACTGGCCGTCGGCGTGCCAGGCGACCACGTCGGGGATCACGTGGCCGTGGTCGCCGGCCAGCGTGTCCTCGCCCGGGCGCGGGCGCAGCGACAGGATCAGGCGCACCGCTTCGCGCACGTCCGCTTCCTCGGCATCGAGGCGGCGGGCGAGGGCGGGGTAATCGTGGCCGGCCAGCAGGTCGAGGCCGTCGGCGAGGATGCGGGTCGCCAGGGGCCGCGCGGCGACCGGCCCGGGCAGCGCCGACAGCTGGGCCAGCAGGCACTCGCGCAGGTCCGCCGCGGCCAGGCCGGCCGGTTCGCCGTGCAGCAGGCGCTGGCGGATCGCCTCGACGCGTTCGCCCGGCAGGTCGTGGCGGGCCGAGGCGAGCAGGGCGAGGGGCTCGCGCGCCTCCTGCAGGTAGCCGGCCTCGTCGGTGTGTTCCAGCCAGAACGCGGCGACCGCAAGTTCGCGCTCGTCCAGTTCCAGCGCCAGTGCCTGCAGCACGCGCAGGTGCAGGTCGGTGGACTCGCCCGCGGCGATGTGCTGCAGGCGGTCGTCCTCGCCGCCGTTCCAGCTGGCGCCTGCCACGTCCCACATCGAGCCCTCCGGAAGCTCGTCGAAGGCCGCCGTCTCCAGTGCCGCCCCGGCGGCATCGCCCTGCTCGGGCGCCTCGTCGCCGGGCTCTTCCAGTTCCAGCAGGGGGTTGGTCTCCAGGGCACGCCGGATTTCCAGCTCCAACTGCAACCCATCCAGTTGCAGCAGGCGGATCGACTGCAGCAGTTGCGGGGTGAGGTGGAGCTGTTGGCCCAGCTGGGCGGAAATGGTCGGCTTCATGCAAGGTCCCCATGGTGCGACGGCACGCCGTGGAATGCATCTTGCATGTGGATGCGTCGGGGATTTAATCGGGAGTTCTTGCAGGAGGTGAGGTAGAATTCCCTACGTCGTGTAAGGAATTTCCCTACAAGGCATCCAGAAGTGTGATGGGCGCCGATTTGCCGGCGCGGCAGTCAGGTCAGCTCGCCGTGGTGCCGGGCGGCCAGCAGCACCAGATCGTTGGCGCGACGGCAACCCAGCGATTCCATCATCCGCGCCCGATGGGTCTCCACGGTCTTGACGCTGATGCCCAGGTCCGCGGCGATCTCCTTGTTGCTCTGGCCGCGCCCGATCTCGCGCAGGATCTCGCGCTGGCGCGGGGACAGGGCCGCGATGCCGACCGGCTTCTCGCGGCCGAGCAGCGGGGCGATCATCTTCGAGGAGATCTGCGGGCTCAGGAACACCTGGCCGGCGGTGGCGGCACGCAGGGCGAGTTCGAGTTCGAGCGGGGCGGCGTCCTTGACCACGAAGCCGATCGCGCCGCGGTCGAGCGCGTCGCGCACGTGCGCCGGGTCGTCGTGCATCGACATCATCACGATGCGGGTGCGGGGCACGGCGCGCAGCACGTCGCTCATCGCGTCCAGGCCGCTGCGTCCCGGCAGCGAGAGGTCCATCAGCACCACGTCGGGGCGGTGCAGGGTGGCCAGGTCGAGCGCCTGCTGGGCGTTGCTGGCCTCGGCGACGACATCGATGCCGGCGAAACCCTGCAGCAGGCGCGACAGTCCTGCGCGCACCAGCGTGTGATCGTCGACGATGATGACTCGCACGGTCGTTTCTCCCAGACGGATGGGAACCTTAGCCGAGCGGCCGGGTCACGCCAACCGGTGCCGGGTCACCGGGCCCGTCGCGCATCGGCGACCTGGCGCCGGTGCAGGCGGAACAGGTGCCGTTCCAGCGCCGCCTCCAGGCCGGGGCCGAGCTCGCCGAAACGCAGCCAGAGGAAGAAACCGCCGGTGCCGCTCGCCGCCTCGGCCACGACGGCGACCGGCAGCTCGATGTTCTCGGGGAGCCAGTCCGCCGGCTGCAGGCTGAGGGTGCCGGCGGCGCCGGGCATGGCGCCGCTGCGCGCGCCGGTTTCCAGGCGGATGCCGCGGCGCGACCAGCGCACCGGACGCAACGGCAGGGCCTGGCCGGATTGCCGCGCGAGGTGGCCGATCAAGGCCAGGACGAGGTCCAGCTTGGCTTCCATCCGGGCCACCGCCTGCGGCAGCTCGCCGCGATCCTCGCCCGGGTCGTCGCTGCGCAGATCCTCGACCTGGGCGATGCTGCGCAGGACCGATTCGGCCGCGCCGGCGCGCGCGATCCCGGCGCCGGGCCGGAATTCCGCGGGCAACGCCAGTTCGCAACTCAGCGCGTCGGCGAACAGGCCCGATTCCGCCTCGTGCTGGATCGGCATGCTCATCGTCCCAGGCCCGCCTGCGTGTAGACGCGCGCGACGCGCGTGGATCGATGCTGTGCGCGCATCAGGTCGAGCAGCTGGCGCTGGCGCTGGCGCATCAACGCGACCACTTCCTGCTGTTCGGCTTGCAGCATGCGCACCTCGGCCTGGAAGGCGCGCGCATCGGGTTGGGCGCAGAACGCCTGTACGTGTTCGGTATGCAGTTCCAGCATCGCCGGCAGCGAGGCGAAATCGCCGCGCTCGAAGGTCGCGCGAATGGCCGAGATTTCCGCCCGCAGCGACGCGATCTTCATGATGCCCGTCCAGCGGCCCGCTGCTCGACCGGGATGGCGGCCCAGGCCGACTGGACCTCGCCGAGCAGGTCGAGGACCTCGGCCAGCGCCGCAGTGTCGTTGTGGAGGTTCGCCTCGGTCAGGCGCACCACGAGGTAGTCGTAGAGCGAGGAGAGATTGGCCGCGATCTCGCCACCGGCTTCATGGTCGAGCGAGCCGTTCAAATGCCCGATGATGGCGCAGGCCTCGCCGATCGCCTTGCCCTTGGCCGCGTGGTCGCGCTGGACCATGCAGGCCTGGGCCAGCCTGATGCGCTTGCTCGCTCCCTCGAACAGCAGCGCGATCAGCATGTGCGGATCGGCCTCGGCCACCCGGGCGGACACCTCGATGTTGCGGTATTGCTCTGCGTAGCGGCGGCTGGGTCCATACATGTTGATCATTCCTGCGATGGCGACCGGTCTGCGTGGAGACGCTGCCCGGCGCGGGCGGGCGGCTGGTACCCGGATATCGACCGGCCGGCGCGCATCTTGAGCGGAGGGGCCCCGGTCATTGCGAAAGCAGCCCGTTGAGGGCGCTGCCGTTGCTCTGCAGTTGCTGCACCATCGTCTCCATCGCCGTGTACTGGGCGGTGTAGAGCGCGCTGAGCTTGTCCATCTTGGCGTCCAGCGCGCTGGTCTGGTCCTGCAGGTCCTTCAACTGGTCGTTGAGGCTTTCGGTGCGCAGGGTGAGGCTGCCGGTATAGGCGTCGAGCTGGTTGCCGATGATCTTCCCGACCGGGGTGCCGAAGCTGCTGTCGGTACCGAACAGCTTGGCGGCGGCGCCGGGATCGCTGGAGATCGCGCTGTCGAAAGTCGCGGTATCGAAGCTCATCACGCCGTTCTTGTCGACAGTGATCCCCAGGCCCTTGAGGTCGATGACGTTCGCGCTGACCTGGTTGCGCAATTGCTGCTGCAGCGAGCGTACCAGCGAATCGCCGGTGAGCGCCGAGGCCGTCTGCGTGGTGCTGTTGTAGGCGCTGCTCGACTTGAGCAGGTTGATGGTGCTGTTGTAGGCGGTCACGAAGGCGCTGAGCGAGCTCTTGAGCGACTCGTTGTCCACCGCCAGGTCCAGGCTGTAGGTGGTGCCTTCCGCTGCCTTGGTCAGCGTGAGCGTCACTCCAGGAACCAGGTCTTCGACGCTGTTGCTGGCGGAGGTGCGCTCGAATCCATCCACGCGGACCACGGCATCGGCCGCGGCGACGGTCTCGGTGAGTCCTCCGCCGGCGGTCGTCAGGCTGTCCAGTCCGCCATCGCCGCCGCTGGCGGTGATGGTCAATGCATTGGCGGTGCCGGTATCCGCGGCGCTGAACACCAGGTGCTGGCCATCGCTGGCGGTGATCACGCTGGCGACCACGCCCTTGCCGCCGGCCGCCCTGTTGATCGCCGAGGCGATGCCGGTCAGGCTCGTGCCCTCGGCGATCTGGACATCCACGCTCTGATCGCCATAGCCGATCGTGAGGGTGCCGTAACCGACCGTGGCGCCGCTGGCATAGGCGGAGGAGGCGAGTTTCTGTGCGCTCGCGAGCGCGACCACCTCCACGTTGTACTTGCCGGGACTCGCGCCGGTGCCGGCGCTGGCGGTGAAGCCCGCGCCGGTTTGCGCGGTCGCGGTATAGGTAGGGGTGCTCGCGGCGCTGGTCAGCTTGTCGAGGGCGGTCTGGAGGCTGCTGAACGAGCTCTTGATCTGGCCGATCGCCGAGATCTTGGCGTTGACCGCCGTGGTCGCGCTGGCGATCCGCTTGTCGGCGGGCGCGCGGGCGGCCGCGACCAGGGCGGACACGGTACCGGGAATGTCGAAGCCTGAGCCGGTGACGGAGATTGCCATGTGCGGTTCCTCCAGGGAGGGCGAAGGGATATCGGCCGCCGGGGCCAGTGCTTGAGCTGCAGTTGCAATTTCCGTGCCGGGCGGGCGCCGCATCTGGAATGACACCCGCAGGAACGGCTTCTTGTGGGAGCGGGTAGTGAGCGCGAGCAATGCGAAAGACCCCTCCTGGGAGGGGTCTTTCGTCTGCAGCGAGATGGTGCTCCGCGTATTACTGCAGCAGGCTCAGCACGTTCTGCGGCAGCGACTTGGCTTGTGCCAGCATCGCCGTGCCCGCCTGCTGGAGGATCTGCGTGCGGGTCAGCTCCGCGGTCTCCTTGGCGTAGTCGGTGTCCTGGATGCGGCTGCGTGCGGCCGACAGGTTCTCCGAGTTGCTCTGCAGGTTGGAGATCGCCGAGGTGAAGCGGTTCTGCACGGCGCCGAGGTCGGCGCGGGCGTTGTTGACCGTGGTCAGCGCCGCGTCCAGGGCGCCCAGGACGCCGGAGGCGCCCGAGCCGGCGGTCAGGCCGCTGACGCTGAGGCCGCTGATGCCGCTCAGCGCGGTGCTCAGGTCGTTCAGGGTGATGTCGATCTTGTCGTTGTCGGTGCCGTCGGCGCCCACCTGGATCGAGATCGTGCCGGACGAATTCAGCAGATTGGTGCCGTTGAACTTGGTGTTGTTCACGACACGGGTGATTTCGCTGGTCAGCTGGTCGATTTCCTTCTGGATGGAATCCTGGTCGTTCGCGTCGTTGGTGCCGTTGGCGGCCTGGACGGTCAGTTCGCGGATGCGCTGCAGGTTGTCGCCGATCGAACCCAGCGCGCCTTCGGCGGTCTGCGCCAGCGAGATGCCGTCGTTGGCGTTGCGCGCGGCCACGTCCATGCCGCGGACCTGGGCGGTCATGCGCTGGCTGATCGCCAGGCCGGCGGCGTCGTCCTTGGCGCTGTTGATGCGCAGGCCCGAGGACAGCCGCTGCACCGTGGTGGCCAGGCTGTTCGTGGTGCTGTTCAGATTGCGCTGCGAGTTCAGCGACAGGATGTTGGTGTTGATGACTTGTGCCATGGTGTTATCTCCAGTTGGGATGTGACCCGGCGGAGAGCTCCGGCCGGCTTTCGCAGCCAGCCGGGTGAACTACCCTCGCCTCTGCTGGAATGGATAACGGCGATGCGGCGACAAGCTTTAAGTTTTTTTGCGGAAATCTCGCTGTTTTTCAATCTGTTGCGGCGCCGCCCGGGGCGCGCAGAAGATCAATAGCGGCAGCGGCCGCGGGAGCTTTAGGGATGCGCCGGGACGGTCGTTCGGGCCATGCCGGCCAATGCGATGGCCGCCGGCCGGGCAGGGAGCCCCGACGAAGGCGGCGAAGAGGATTGCGCCCCGCTTGCGCGGCCGGCCGAGACGGGTTCCGTCCCGGCGATCAGATCGTGTCGAACAACGACATCTGCTGAAAGCGTGCGAACACCTTCTGCGCCGCTTCCAGTGCGATGCTCTGCTGGCTGTAGCGACTCAGCGCCTCGGCATAGTCGAGGTCGCGTATGCCCGACAGATCGGTCTTGACCGCGACGGTGCGCGATTCGTTGAGCGAATTGGCGTTGTCGATCGCCGCCAGGTTCGAACCGCCTTGGGCGCGCACGTCGATGAAGTGCTCGGTGGCGGTGTCGATGTCGCGCAGCGAACTGCGCAGGGCATTGTCCTGCGCCGCCTTCTCGCTCGCCGAAGCGGGCGACGACTTGAGCGTGTCGTACAGCGCTTGCAGCGTGGCGAAGATGTCGCGGCTGCCGGAAGCGCCGACCTGGAAGCTGTCGCCAGGCGCCGGCTGGCCGCTCAACTGGAGCCGGGTGCCGGCGTACTCGATGGTCTGGCCGGAACTGTAGCTGCCGGTGACGGTGCCGGCGGGCCCCTGTATCTGGTAGCTGTCCGCCGAGGTGAACACGACCTGGTAGCTCGCCTGGTTCCAGGCCGATTGGTCGGTGATCCCGAAGTCGCCCACGATGCCCGTGCCGGTGTTGCCGGTAGCCGGCCGGGCGTCGAGCTGGCCATTGCCGGTGCGGATGCGCATGAACACCTCGCTTCCTGGCAGCGTGTCGTCGACCTGTTGGCCCGAGGCCACCTCGACCTTGCGCTGGTTCTGGTCGCCGCTGTAGGCCACGCCGCCGTCCTTGATCAGGAACGGCGCGTTGCGGTCCTGGGTGCCGCCGAACAGATGGTTGCCCATGCCGTCGTCGGTGTTCGCCAATGCCAGCAGCTGATCGCGAATGCTGCCGACTTCGCTGGCGATGGATTGCCGGTCGGCGCCGGAGAGGCTGCCGGAGTTGGCCTGGACGGTCAGGTCGCGCACGCGCATCAACAGGTCTCCCGCTTGCGCCAGCACGCTTTCCTGCTGGTTGAGCCGGCTCTGCAGGGTCCGGGCGTTGGCGACGTACTGGTCCATGCGGGCGATCCCGCGATCCATCTGCTGGGCACGCCCGGCGCCGAGCGGATCGTCCGCGCCGGCGACCATCCGGGACCCGGTGGAGACCTGCTGGTAGGTCTTGGCCAGGTCGCGCTGCTTGGCCAGCATCAGGTTGAGCGAGTACTGGTACTGCCCATTGGTGGAGATGCGGGTGATGCCCATGGTCGGTCGCCCTATACGGCTTGCAGCAGGGTCTGGAAGATGTTGTCGGCGCTGGCGATGATCTTGGCCGCGGCCTGGTAGGCCTGTTGGTACTTGATCAGGTCCGCCGCCTCCTCGTCGAGGTTGACGCCGGAGACGGAATCGCGCGCCGCCACCGCCTGGTTGTGGATGGTCTGCTCCGACTCGTAGGCGTAGTTGGACTGGGCGGCCGCCGAGGCCACGCTCGTGGTGAAGCTCGATGTCGCGCCGTTGAGGCTGACCGAGCCGTCCGACATGAGCTTGGCCTCGTCCAGCACCGCCATCTTCAGCATGTTGGCGTTGTCGCTGGAGCCGGGCCCGGTGGCGGCGATGGTGAAGACATCGCCCGCGGCCGGGGCGCCGTCCAGCTTGAAGCTCCAGCCATTGGCGGCGATCGTCCCGCCAGGCGCGTAGGCGTACGGGCCGTTGCCGTCGATGGTGTACTGGTTGGCGTCGGTGAACTCGATCGTCGCGGCGTCGCGCAGGGCGGCGTTGCGGGGATCGGTCACCTCCAGCCCGGCCACCGTGGCGTTGCCGACGTTGTCCAGGTCCGCATGGCCCTGGACCGCACGGGCGGCGGCGACCAGCCCGGGATCGCGGGCCACCAACTGCAACGTGCCGGCACCGCCGCCGGCGTGCAGCAGGAAGCGGTCGCCGCTGGCCGCCGCGCCGCCGACATCGATCCGGATGCCATTGACCACCAGCGGGTCGCCGGCCGCGCCGCTGCCGGCGAGCGCAAGCGACGCACCAGTGCTCGCGTTGGTCGCCGACCACGCCGTGCCGTCGAAACGCAGCAGGATGTCGGCGCTGTCGAGCTTGCCGATGTCCACCACGCTCGCCTGCATCGTCGCGGTGCCGGCATTGGCCGCGTGGGGGCTGACCGCCGGCGGGGCGATCGAGAACAGGTCCTGGCCTGGCTTGCCGTAGAGGTCGGTACCGGCGGCCTGCGCATCGTTGATGCTCCCGTCGACCACCGTCGCCAGGCGGCCCAGCTCGTTGCGCGCGGGGTCGAGCACGTCGCTGCGGAAATCCAGCAGGCCGCCGAGCGTGCCGCCCAGCACGTCCTTGCCGAGCGGGATCGTCTGCCCCTGGACCTGCAACGCGAGGTTCAGGCGGTCGGACCGGTACGGATCGGCGACGGTTGTCAACGACATCGGCGTGGCGCCGACCACCAGTGCCTGGCCCCCGGAGGTGTAGACGTTGATCGAGCCGTCGTCCTGGACGAACGTGTTGCCGCCGGTCAGGCCCACCAGTTGCTCGATCAGCTGGTCGCGCTTGTCGAGCGTCTCGGGCGAGGGGCCGCTGCCGCGCGAGATCTGCCGGTTGAGCTTGGCGATCTGGCTGGTAAGGTCGTTGACCTGTCGCACGCTGTCGCCGAGGCTGGCATCGACGTCGTGGGCCATGCCGTCCATCGCGGCATCCAGCTGCCGGAAGCGTCCCGCCAGCGCGTCGGCGCTCTGCAGCACCGCCTTGCGCGAGGTGTCGGACGCGGGATTGGCGCTCAGTCCGCTCAGGCTGTCGAAGAAGCCGGACAGGGGGCCGCCGAGATTGGTCGCGCTGTCGGACATCAGCGTGTCGAGATCGCCGGCCTTGCCGGACAGCTGCTGCAGGCGGTTCAGCTCGCCGGTGCTGTTGAGCACGCGGTTGATGGCCAGCGAATCGGTGAGGCGCTTGATGTCCTGCACCTGCACGCCGCCGGTGCCGCGCGTGGCCAGCTCGGCCACCTGCCGGCTGTAGCCGGGGGTGCCGGCATTGGCGACGTTGTTGCCGATGGTGCCGAGCGAGCGCTGGTAGCTGAGCAGGGCGCTGGTGCCGGTGGCGAGCAGGCTGGACATGCGTTGGGCTCCTGGGATCCTCGTCAGCGGCTGGCGACGAGGTTGCCGGTGGCGGTGGACAGGGCGCGGTCCAGCGTGGGGCCGTTGGCGATGGCGTAGATCTTGCGGGCGTAGGCCGGATCGGTGGCGTAGCCGGCACGCTGCAGTTCGCTGGCGAATCGGCGCACGTCGTCGCCGGCGTTGAGCGCCTGCTGGTAGCGCGGATTGCTCTTGAGCAGCCTGACGTAGTCGTCGAAGCTCTCCGCCGGCGAGCGGTAGGCGCGGAAGTCGGCGCGTTCGGCGCGGCGCTCGCCGTTGACGTACTCGTGCGTCGAGGTGCTGACGCGCGCGCCCTGCCAGCCGGTGGCCTTGATCCCGAACAGGTTGTTGGCGCTGTTGCCGGCGCCGTCGCGGATGCCGCGGCGGCCCCAACCGGTCTCCAGCGCGGCCTGCGCGACCAGCGCACGCGGATCCACGCCGAGTTCCTTGGCGGCGCGGCGCGCGTGCGGCCAGATCCTGGCGACGAAGTGCTCGGGCGATCCCGCCGGGAACGCGCTGGGGTCGGTCTCGGCGACGCTCTGCACGTCGTCGCAGGCGCGCGAATCGACCAGCGCCGCCTCGTCCACCGCCACGGCGTTGCCGCGGCTGCGGTCCCCGCGCTCGGCGATCGCATCGAGCGCGTCGGCGCTGGCCACGCCCGCCGGGAACCGCTTGTAGAACGCGGCCTGCGAACGCCGCTCCGACGGCGCGGGATCGACCATGCCATCGCTGCCGGCCTGCGTCCCGGCATCCGGCGACTGCCCGCCATTGAGCTGGCGCGCGATCAGCGGCGCCAGGCCGAGTCCCTTGCCCTGGCTGAGCAGGTCCGAGAGCTGGCGGTCGTACAAATCGCGATAGGTCTGGTTCTGCTCCGGGAACATCGGGTCGCCCAGGCTGGCGTCGCGCATGCACTTGACCAGCATCTGGGTGAACTGGCTCTCGAGCTTGCGCGAGACCTCGTCGATGCGCTGCGGGGAGGGCTTCTGCTCGGCCGGCGCGAGCGAGAAGGCGGGGCGGGTGATGTTCATCAGATCACCTCCAGCTCCGCCTGCAGCGCGCCGACCTGCTTGAGCGCTTCGAGGATGGCGACCAGGTCGCCCGGCGCGGCGCCGATCTCGTTGACCGCCTTGACGATCTGGTCGAGGGTGACGCCCCCCTGGAACTTGAACATGTGGCTGCCTTCGGCGTTCGCGGTGATCTGCGATTGCGGCGTCACCACGGTCTGGCCGTTCGCGAAGGCGTTCGGCTGGCTGACGTTGAGCGATTCGCCCACCGTGACCGTCAGCGAGCCGTGCGAGACCGCGGCCGGCATCACCCGCACCGCCGAGCCGATCACCACCGTGCCGGTACGCGAGTTGATCACGATCTTGGCGGCGGCCTCGCCCGGGGTGAGCTCGAGGTTCTCCACTTGCGCGAGGAAGTTGATGCGTGCGCTCGAATCGGTCGGAGAGCGCAGCGCGACCGTGCCGCCATCGATGGCATGGGCGCTGCCGGGACCGAAGGTGGAATCCAATACCGCCACCAGCCGCGAGGCGGTGGTGAAGTCGGGCTGGTGCAGGTTGAGGGTGATCTCGCCGGTGCCGGCGAACACGTCGGGCAGGGCGCGCTCGACGATCGCGCCGCCGGGAATGCGCCCGACGCTGGGCACGTTCACCGAGACCCGCGAGCCGTCCCGGCCTTCGGCGCCGAAACCGCCGACCACCAGGTTGCCCTGGGCCAGCGCGTACACCTGGCCGTCGGCGCCCTTCAACGGCGCCATCAGCAGCGTACCGCCGCGCAGCGAGACCGAGTTGCCGATCGAGGACACGGTGACGTCGATCGGCTGGCCCGGCTTGGCGAAGGCGGGCAGGTCGGCGTGGATCGCCACCGCGGCCACGTTCTTCAGCTGCGGGTTGACGTTGCCCGGCACGTTGACGCCCAGCTCGTTGAGCAGGTTGCGCAGGCTCTGCACGGTGAACGGGGTCTGGCTGGTGCGGTCGCCGGTGCCGTCCAGGCCGACCACCAGGCCGTAGCCGACCAGGGGATTGCTGCGCACGCCGCCGACCTGCGCCAGATCCTTGACGCGCTCGGCATGGGCCGGCGCCAGGAAAACGCCCAGCATCGCGAGCGCGCAGAACGCCGCCCGGATCCGGCCCCTGGATCCCCGCACGGGGATGCGCGGGCCATTGCGGAGGACTCTCATCATGGCTCGCCTGCTCAGTACGGATACAGCGGTGAGTTGAAGAAGCGCGCCAGCGCGCCGGCCTGGTTGCTCTGCGAGAGCGTGCCGCGACCGTTGTAGGAGATGCGCGCGTCGGCCACCAGGCTGGACGGCACGGTGTTGTCGCGCGAGATGTCGACCTCGCGCACCACGCCTTCCACCTGCACGAACTCGTTGCCCTGGTTCAGGCGCAGGTTCTTCTGCCCGCGCACGACCAGGTTGCCGTTGGGCAGGCGCCGGATCACCGTGACGGTGAGGTTGCCGTTGAGGCTGTTGCTCTGGCTGCTGGCGCCGGTGCCGCTGAAGTCGCGGCTGGCATCGACCTCGTTCTCGAGGATGTCGCGCCCGTTCCAGGTCGGATTGCGTCCGGCGATGGTCGGATTGGCCATGTCCAGCTTGGTGGTCTTCTGCGTGTTGGTCGAGGCGCGCGTCTGCGCGGCGGTGGTCTCGCTCAGCACGATCGTCAGCAGGTCGCCGACGTCGCGCGCGCGATGGTCCGAGTACAGGTTCAGGCGGCCGGGCGCGCCTTCGCGGTAGATCGCGCCGGCGGTCGGCGCGTACTCGATGGCGGTCTGCGGCAGCGGTTCTTCCTTCTTCTTGTCGCCTCCGCGGATGCCGGCCGAGAACAGCGGGAAGCTGACGCAACCGCTGAGCAACATCGAGGAGGCGAGGGCGCACAGCGCCAGGCGGCAGGTGCTCATGGAACGAGACCTCAGGTGTTGTTGTTCAGGTAGCCGAGCATCGAGTCGGTGGTCGAGATCGCCTTGGCATTCATCTCGTAGGCGCGCTGCGTCTCGATCATGCTGACCAGCTGCTCGACCACGTTGACGTTGGAGCCTTCCAGCGCGCCCTGGACGATGCTGCCCAGCCCGTCCAACCCGGCCGTGCCGTTCTGCGCGGGACCGGACGCGGTGGTCTCCACGTAGAGGTTCTGTCCCTTGGCCTGCAGGCCGGCGGGATTGATGAAGTCGGCGATGCTGATCGTGCCCACCTCGGTGGCGGCGGCCGAGCCGGCCACCTGCACGCTGACGGTCCCGTCGCTGCCGATGGTGATGCTCTGCGCGCCTTCGGGAATCTGGATGCCCGGCTGCACCGGATAGCCGCTGTTGGTGACGAGCTGGCCGTCGGCGTTGACGTGGAAGGTGCCGTCGCGCGTGTAGGCCGGGGTACCGTCGGGCAGCTGCACTTCGAAGAAGCCGCGGCCGCTGATCATCATGTCCAGCGCATTGCCAGTCTGCTGCTGGCTGCCTTGCTGGAAATCCTTGGAAGTGGCGACCACGCGGGTGCCGGTGCCGAGCTGCAGGCCGGTGGGCAGCGTGGTCTGCTGCGAAGTCGAGCCGCCCGGCTGGCGCACCTGGTGGTAGAGCAGGTCCTCGAAGCTGGCGCGGTCGCTCTTGAAACCGGTGGTGTTGGCATTGGCCAGGTTGTTGGAGACCACCGACATGCGCGTCTGCTGCGCGTCCAGTCCGGTCTTGGCGACCCACAAAGCCTGATTCATGACGTCGTTCCTCGATGCGGCGCCGGATGTGCGCCGTTGCCGTCGGTCATGCAAGGGGTGTTCCAAAAGCGGGGATCGGGGATTCGGGATCGGGGACTCGTCAAAGCAGGGGGCGCGCGCCGCTCTTGCCTATCCCTAGTTCCCAATCCCCAATCCCGGCTCTCAGCCATTCAATCTCAGCAAGGTATTGGCCGACTGCGCGTTCTCGTCGCTGGCCTTGACCACCTTGACCTGCATCTCGAACTGGCGCTGCAGCTGGATCATCTGCACCAGGGCGGCGGCGGTGTCCACGTTGCTGCCTTCGACCATGCCCGTGGCCAGCACGTCGCCCATCGCGCGCGGCAGCGGCGCGCGCGGTTCGGCATTGCGCATCAGCCCGTCCAGGCCGCGCACGAGTTGCTTCTGCGTGGCGGTGACCGTGCGCAGCCGGCCGACGATCGCCATCGATTCCGGGCCCTGGCCCTGCGGGACGATGGAGATCGTGCCGTCGTTGCCGATCTCCATGGACTCGTGCGGCGGCACCGTCACCGGCATGCCGTTGTCGTCGAGCAGCGGGCGACCGCCGGACAGCAATTGTCCGTTCGGGGTCAGTTGCAGGTTGCCGGCACGCGTGTAGCCCTCCTGCCCGTCGCTGGACTGCACCGCCAGCCAGGCGTCCTGCACCAGCGAGACGTCGAGCGGATTGCCGGTGACCTGCTGTGGCCCGGGCCGGCCGTTGAAGCCGGTATCGCCGAGGATGGTGTCGTAGCGCGAGGCATGGCCCGGCCCCGCGATGCGGAAAGCCTGCGTGTTCGCCAGCGCTTCCTTGAAGCCGGCGGTGTCGGCGTTGGCGAGGTTGTGCGATACCGCGGTCTGCGCCTGCAGCGTGGCGCTGGCGCCGGTCATCGCGACGTAGGCGGCCTTGTCCATGTGGAAGGGATCCCGATCTCAGGCACCTGGAGGGCGCCATCCCGGCGTGGGCGGGGACGGCGGTCGTGGCAGGACGGATCAGCGGTTGATGTTGATCACCGTCTGGGTCAGCTCGTCCTGCGTGGTGATCATCTTGGCGTTGGCCTGGAAGTTGCGCTGCGCCACGATCATGTTCACCAACTGCTCGGTCAGGTCGACCGTCGAGGCTTCCAGCGCGCCGGATTGCAGGCTGCCGAAGTCGGCGCTGTCCGGCGCGCCGGTGCGCGGGGAACCCGCGGCGGCCGTCGCCGCCCAGCAGTTGTTGCCCTGCGGCGCCAGGCCCTGCTTGTTGTTGAAGGTCGTCAGGGCGATCTGGCCTAGCAAGGTCTTGTTGCCGTTGCTGAAGGTCGCATAGACCATGCCGTCCGGGTTGATCTCGAAGCGCGACAGGTTGCCGGTCGCATACCCGTCCTGGCTCAGGTTGTTGACCCCGAACGATTCGCCGAACTGCGCCGATCCGTTCACCGACAAGGTGAGCGGCAGGGGCGCCGCGCCGTTGGCCGGGGTGAAGGTGCCGAGCGCGACGGTGCCGTTGGCCGGTGCGATCAACGTGCCGCTGGGCGAGTACTGCAGCGTGGTGCCGCCCACCGGCGTCACGTCGGTGCCGTCGACGTAGGTGTGCTGCGACCAGGTGTTGGCGCCGGTCTTCACGTAGTACATCGTCATCACGTGCGAGATGCCGAGCGAGTCGTACACGGTCACCGAGGTCGAGTAGTTGTAGCTGTCGGTGTCGGCAGGATCGAAGGCTGCCGTGGGCGCCGTGGCATTGGCGGGCAGGGTCACGTTGGTGGTGACCGAGGTGGTGGCCTTCGGCGCGCTGCTGGTGCCGGTGAGCTGCAGGTTCTGCAGCTGCGAGGTGCTGACGGTCGCGCCGTCCGCGTTGGGCGCGAACACCTGCAGGTTGTAGCCTTCCGGCGTCACCACGTACCCGTTGGCGTCCATCTGGAAGTTGCCGGCGCGGGTATACAGCGTGGAGCCGTTCTTGGCCACGTTGAAGAAGCCTTCGCCCGAGATCGCCACGTCCAGGCTGTTCTGGGTGCTGTCGATGTTGCCCTGCTTGAACTGCTGGGCGATGTCGGCCACGCGCGTGCCGCTGCCGACCGCGTTGTTGGCGATGCCGTAGGTGCTGCCCATGAAGATGTCGGCGAACTCCGCGCGCGACTCCTTGAAGCCGGTGGTGGCGGAGTTGGCGATGTTGTTGGAGGTCACGTTGAGGTCGGTGTTGCTGGCGCGCAGGCCGGAGAGCGAAGTGTTGAAACCCATGGTGGTTCCTCGAGGGTAGGGGCAGCCGTGGTTCGGGGACGGGCCTAGCCGATGCGCAGTACCTTGGACAGCGGCAGGCGCTGGCCACCGGCGAGATTGAGCGTGGCGCCGTCCTTGTCGAGGCTGACGCTCTCGACCTTGGCGCTGCCGAAGGTTTCCAGCGACACCGGCTTGCCGTCGGCGCCGGGCTGGCTGGCGGCGAACCGGTAGTCGCCCGCGGGCAGGCGGTTGCCGGCCGCATCCTTGCCGTCCCATTCGATGCGCCGCGGCCCCGGGTTGCCGTCGGGCAGGCTCAGCGTCCGCACCGGGCTGCCGTTGCCGTCCTGGACCACCACCGTGACCGGGCCCTTGTCCGTGGCGGTGGCCGAAGCGACGGCATTGCCGTCCGCGCCCAGGGCGAGCGCGCCGCCCGGCACCTCCACCTGGCGCCCGATCAGGGCCACGCCGCGCAAGGCCTGGTCGGTGCCGTTCGCGCTGAGGAACTGGTCGGCCTTCTTGTTGAGCTCGCCCAGCCCCTGCACGGTGGAGATCTGCGCCAACTGCGCCAGGAACGCGCCGTTGTCCATGGGATTGAGCGGGTCCTGGTTCTTCAGTTGCTGGGTCATCATCAGCAGGAAGTCGGCCTGGCCGAGCTTGTCCTTCTGCGCCTTGTCGTCGGCCTGCTGGCGTTCGGCGGCGCTCTTCTTGCCGGCGCCGGTCAGGCCCAGGCTGGAAAGCGCGTCCATGGAAATCGCGTTCATCGTGGTGGCTCCCGGGCGGCTCAGCGGCCCATGGTCAAGGTGGCCAAGGTGAGGTCCTTGGCGGTGTTCAGCACTTCCACGCCGGCCTGGTAGCTGCGCGAGGCGGAGATCAGGTTGACCATCTGCGCGACCGGATCCACGTCCGGCGCATAGACGTAGCCATCCGCGTCGGCGAGCGGATGGCCGGGTTCGTAGCGCTTGATCGGCGGCACGTTGCTCTGGGTGATCTCCTTGACGCGCACCCCCGTGAGGCTGGAGTCCTCGCGGCTGGGCTGGGCCTGGAAGATCGGTTCGATCGGCCGGTAGGCCTGCTCCGGGGTGGAGGCGACCGAATCGGCATTGGCCAGGTTCGAGGCGATCGTGCTCAATCGCACCGACTGCGCCTGCAGCGCGGAGCCGGCGACATCGAAGATCGGCAGGTTGCTCATGGCGCCGCTCCCTTATTGGCCGGTGATCGCGGTCAACATGCTCTTGACCTTGGATTCGAGGAAGGACAGCGATGCCCGGTATTCCAGCGCGGCGCGGCCATAGGCGGCGCGCTCCAGGTCGGGATCGACGGTGTTGCCGTCCAGGCTCGGCTGGGTGCTTTCACGGTTGAACAGGAACGGGCCGGGCCCCTGGTCGGGAATCGCGACATGCCGCTCGTCGGTCGTCGCCAATGGCCCCTGCCGGCGCATCGAGGCTTGCAGGGCGGCGTCGAAGTCCAGGTCCTTGGCCTTGTATCCGGGCGTGTCCGCATTGCTCAGGTTGCTGGCGATGAGCTTCAGCCGCTCCTCGCGCAAGGGAAGCGCGGCGCCATGGACGCCGAAGTAGGCCGAGATCGGGTTGGACATGGCACCCCCTGGTAATGACTCACCAGGGAGCAGGCAAGCGGCGTGCCAAACCGGGAGCGGGCCGGGCGTTAAAGATCGCCCGGCCCCGTGCCGCTATCCCTTCACGGATTGTTCGCGGGCCGGTTTGGCCCGCGGTCCAGAAGCCTGGAACCCTTGGCGGGCCCCGGCATTTTCGGGAGAGAAGCAGTGGGCATCGTTTCGTCTGTGGCGAACCACACCCTGGGCGCGGGCTGGCGGGCAGTGAAGGACACCGTGCAAGGCGCCATGAAGGGGGAAATGGAAGACATCGCCAAGATCGCGGTCGCGGCGGGCATGGCCACCGGTTCGATCCCGCTGGCCACCGGCGCGGTGGCGTTGGCCGGCGATGCCGCGCTCGGAGCGCTGGTCGACGTATTCGCCTGAGCCCCGGCCGGTTCGTCATTTTTCCGGCGCAGGGCGTCGCGCGCGCCGGCCTGCCTTCGCCGATTGGCCGCGCGGGGTTCGTTCTTGCGGCCCGTCAGGCCGGTTCGGCCACCATCCTCAACCGGGCCAGCACGTACTCGGCCAGCTCGTGCGCGCTGTACTTCGCCACGAAGGCATTGGCGCCGACCTGCTCGACCATCGCGTTGTTGAACACGCCGGACAGGGAGGTGTGCAGCAATACGTACAGGCCGGCCAGGCCCGGGTTGCGCCGGATTTCCGTCGTGAGCGTGTAGCCGTCCATGGCCGGCATCTCGATGTCGGAGATGACCATGGCGTAGCGCTCGGCCGGGTCCTCGCCGGAGGCCAGCACCTGCTGCAGGTGGTCCAGCGCCTGGCGCCCGTCCGAGAGCAGGGTGGCGCCCACGCCGAGCTGGTCGAGCACGCTGCGGATCTGCTGGCGCGCCACGCGCGAGTCGTCGACCACCAGCACCTGCAGTTGGCGTCCGGCGGTGTCCAGCATCAGCGAGGGGTCGAGCTGGATGTCGGTCTCGACCTGGGCGATGTCGGCCAGCACGCTTTCCACGTCGATGACCTGGATCAGCTCGCCCTGGAAACGCGTGACCGCGGTCAGGTAGGTGGCTTCGGCCCCCAGCTCCGGCGGCGGGTGGATGTCCTCCACCGCGATGTTGACGATGCGCTCGACCTCGCTGACCAGGAAGCCCTGCACCGAGCGGTTGAATTCCGCGACCACCAGGTAGCCGGGGGTGGCCTCGGCCTCCGAGCGGCGCTCGGGATGGCCGATCACCCAACCCAGGTCCAGTACCGGCACCGAGCGTCCGCGCACGTCGGCCACGCCGGCGAACTCGGAAGGCAGCCCCGGCACCTGGAACAGGGGCGGGCGCCGCAGCACTTCCTGCACCTTGAATACGTTCACGCCAAAAAGCTGGCGACCGCCGAGGCGGAACAGCAGCAATGCTAGGCGATTGTGCCCGGCCAGGCGGGTACGCTGGTCGATCCGGTTGAGCAGGTCGTATGACATGCAGCCGTTATCGACATGCCGGCGGCGCAACTTGAGGGCCGCGACCCGTCCGTTCCGGCACGCGGCTTGCACGGCCAGGGCGAACTGCTGCCCCGGAGTCCCCGATGCGTCCGATCCTGCTGCTGCTCCTGATGGCGACCGCGCCCGCCTGGGCGAACGGTTTCCAGCCGGTGGACTCGATCCGCGCCGCCGCGCTCTCCACGCTCGGTCCCGGCACGGACGCCGAAGCCACGCTGGACGCCGGGCTGCGCATGCCGGCCTGCGCGGCGCCGTTGCAGGCCCAGCCCACCGGCAGCAACACCGTCGAGGTCGCCTGTCCGGGCGGCTGGCGGCTGTTCGTGCCGGTCAAGGTCCGGCGCAACCAGGACGTACTCGTGCTCAACCGCGGCATCGCCGCTGGAGAAACCATCGGCTTGGCCGATATCGGCATAGAGAAGCGCGACGCCGCCCGCATCGCCGGGGCCGTGCTGGCCGATCCTGCCGAGGCGGTCGGCAAGGTCGCCCGCCGCGTGCTGCAGGCCGGTACGCTGCTGTCCGCCGGCGACCTGGTCTCGCCGCGCCTGGTCCGGCGCGGGGATACCGTCGAGCTGGTGTCCCGCCGCAGCGGGCTGGAGGTGCGCATGCGCGGGCGCGCCCTGTCCGACGCCGGCCAGGACGAGCGCGTATCGGTGGAGAATGCCTCTTCGCGCCGGATCGTCCAGGGCACGGTCGATGCCAGCGGCGCGGTGGTCGTCTCGCGCTGACAAATTCCCCTAAAGTCCGTTCGCATCCGGCCGCTAACCCTTGCGAACCGTAAAGGACCCAGCCTCATGAGCCAGAAAATCGACGGCAGTCTCCCTGTATCCGCCACCGCGCGGAGCAGCAGCGTGAGCAAGGTCTCGTCGGCCGGCGAGGACCGCTCCTCGCCGATCGCCGCCGCGAGCGCTGGCGACAGCCTCCGCCTGACCGGCGAGGCCTCCCACCTGCAGGCCGTGCAACGCAACCTCTCGCAGGCGCCGGCGATCGACGCCAACCGCGTGCAGGCGGTCAAGGACGCCTTGCAGAGCGGCAGCTACAAGGTCAACGCCGACACGATCGCCAGCCGCCTGCTCGACCTGGACAAGCAGCTTGGCGGATGAGCCTGCCGGTGAGCGAGCCACTGCAATGCCTGAGCGACGCGCTCGCCGATGAGCGGCGTGCGCTGCTGGAGCACGACGTGGAAGGCCTGATGCAGGCCGTCCAGCGCAAGCTCGAAGCCCTCCGGGAGCTCGAGGCGCATGTCCCGCAAGGGCAGCAACAGCGACTGCGCGAACTGGCCGAGGCCAATCGCGCCAATGGCGCGCTGCTGGCGCGTCGCCGCCGCGAGGTCAACTGGGCCTTGCGCCATCTCGGCCGCAGCGAGAGCGCGCCGGCCTACGACGCCAACGGACAGTCGAACTCCCTGCAGGCCAGCCGGCCCCTCGCGGTGGCTTGATCCCGGATTCAGATTCACATTTGAATCCGCGCACATGGATGTGCGCTGCTTTTGCGAAGGACTCGCACTATAGTGGGCGGATCGTTGCATCCGTCCCGCACCGTGACCGATATCCCGTTCCTCGACCCCGCACTGCTGCCTTCCCCCAGTACCTTGCGCGCCTTCAGCGAACGGACGCTGGAGGGCATCGTGTTGTTCCGCGCCGATGGCCGGCTGGTCTTCGCCAATGCGGTGGCCCGCGAAGCGCTCGAACAGGAGAAGGCCAGGAGCGACGGCGATTTCGAGAGGCACGTCGCGCGCCTGCTTCCGGCCGACGCGATGGCGCAGGCACGCGACAAGGGCCACTGGAGCGGCAGCCTGCCGATCGGCGACCGCGTGGTGATCGCGCACCTGTATTTCCACGAGGACGACGGCGTCGGGCACTACCTGACGATCTTCCACAACCTGGAAGGGCAGCAGGACTACGAGCGCGAACTGCAGCAGCGCCACGCCGAGCTGCGGCAGGCCTACATGCGGCTCAACGGCGCCCAGGACAAGCTGCTGCAGTCGGAGAAGATGGCCTCGATCGGCCAGCTCGCCGCCGGCGTGGCGCACGAGATCAACAACCCGATCGGCTACGTGCATTCCAACCTGGGCAGCCTGCAGGAGTACCTGCGCAGCCTGTTCACGCTGATCGAGGCCTACGAGCGCGCCTTGCGCGCGCCCGACCCCAAGGCGCTGATCCCGGAGATCGACGACATCCGCAACCGCGCCGACATCGACTTCATCACCCGCGACCTGCCGCAGCTGATGGCCGAGTCGCGCGAAGGCATCGAGCGGGTGACGCGGATCGTGCGCGACCTCAAGGACTTCTCGTACTCGGACCGTTCCGAGTCGTGGAAGCTGGTGGACCTGCACGCCGGGCTGGAATCGACCATCAACATCATCTGGAACGAGCTCAAGTACAAGGTGACGCTGGAACGCCGCTATGGCGAACTGCCGCTGGTGGAATGCCTGCCCTCCGAGCTCAACCAGGTCTACATGAACCTGCTGCTCAACGCCGGGCAGGCCATCGCCGAACGCGGCACGATCACCGTGGCCACCGGCAAGGAAGGCAACGACCACGTGTGGATCGAGTTCAAGGACAGCGGCAGCGGCATCCCGGCCGACCTGCAGCAGCGCATCTTCGACCCGTTCTTCACCACCAAGCCGGTCGGCAGCGGCACCGGGCTGGGCCTGTCGATCTCCTACGGCATCATCAACAAGCACCATGGCCGCATCGACGTGGACAGCGCGCCGGGGCAGGGCGCGACGTTCCGCATCGTGTTGCCGGTACGGCAGCCGCGGTGAAGGCCGGGACCTGGGTTCGATAACCCGGGTCCCGGGAAAGCGGCGAGCCGCCCCCGGATCGAGTGCCGTTGTAGGCGGGACTGAAGTCCCACAAAAAAAGCCAAAAAAAGCATCAGGTCGCTTGACAGCCCGATCCGGGCAAAGACGCTTTTCACGAATCACGAATCACGAATCACGAATCACGAATCACGAATCACGAATCACGAATCACGAATCACGAATCACGAATCACGAACCCCGGCCTCACCCCACCTGCCCATCCCGCCGCTGCTCGTCATGGGTGCGGAACGCCTGCCGGATGTGCTCGCGCAGCTCGTCGTCGTTCCACGGCTTGGTCAGGAACCGGTAGATCGCGCCGCGATTGATCGCCTCGGTGACGGTGGCCAGGTCGGTGTATCCGGACAGCACCAGTCGCACCGTATCCGGGTAGAGCATCTTCACCCGGCCCAGGAACTCGGTGCCGCTCATGTCGGACATGCGCTGGTCGGACAGGATCACCTGCACGTCGTTGGTGGCGAGCAGGTCGAACGCATCGCGCACGTTGCCGGCGGCGAGGATGCGATAGCCGTCGCGCCTGAACAGGCGCACCAGCGAACGCAGCACGTTCTCCTCGTCGTCCAGCAGCAGCAACGTGCGGTCCGGCCGGCTCTCGGCGAACGATTCCGGCCGCAGGTAGCGCCGGCGCAGCGCCATGCCGGCCGACTCGGCCGACATCGGCTCGCCGAACAGGTAGCCCTGGAAGATGTCGCAGTCGTTGCGGCGCAGGAAACCGAGCTGCGCCTGCGACTCCACGCCGTTGGCGATCACCGTCATGCCGAGCTGGTGGCCCATCGCGATGATCGCGCGGGCGATCGCCGCCTCGCGGCTGCCGGCCGGGGCGCTCTTGATGAAGCTGCGGTCGATCTTCAGCCGGTCCACCGGATAGCGCACCAGCGCGCTCAGGCTCGAATCGCCGGTGCCGAAGTTGTCCAGGCTCAGGCTGATGCCCTCGTGGCGCAGGTTGGCCATCGTCTCGTGGACGAAATTGACGTTGTTGGTCAGCGCGCTCTCGTTGATCTCCAGCGTCAGCAGCTGCGGCGGCACGCCGGCGGCCTGCAGCATCGCCATCACCTCGCCGAAGAAGCTCGGGCGCAGCAGCTGCAGCGTGGAGACGTTGACCGCGATGCTGAAGTCGTCGAAGCCCTGGTCGCGCCACAGGCGCGCCTGCCGGATCGAGTTCTGCAGCACCCACTCGCCGATCTGCACGATCACGCCGAGTCGCTCGGCCGTGCGCATGAACCGCTCGGGCACCAGCGTGCCCAGCGTGGGCGACTGCCAGCGCAGCAGCGCCTCCATGCCGACGATGCGGCCGTCGCGCGCGCTCACCAGCGGCTGGTAGCGCAGGCGCAGCTCGCCGTGCGGGATCGCATCGACGATCTGGCGCGCGATGATGCTCTCGCTGTGCGCGCTGGACACCGGGTTGCGCGAGTAGACGCGGACCGTGTTGCCGCCCTCGCGCCCGGCCTGGTAGCAGGCCTCCTCGGCGAAATCCAGCAGCATGGAGAGCTGGGTGGCGTCTTCCGGGCACAGCGCCACGCCGACCTTGCCGGTCATGAACAGCGTGTAGGGCAGCACCGACAGCGGCAGCTCGAGCTGCAGGCGGATTTCCTCGGCCAGTTCCTCGGGCGAGGCCATGCCGTCGCCGCGCTGGACCACGACCACCATCTCGTCGCTGCCATGGCGCCACAGGCGGCCGCGGTCGCCGAGGTGCTCCTGCAGCCGCTGCGCGATCAGGGCCAGCGCCTCGTCGCCGACCTCCACGCTCATGTTCTCGTTGATCGACGCGAAATGGTCGATGTCCACGTGCATCACCGCCAGGGCCGGCCCGCCCGAGGCGGCGGCGTCGACGAGGCGGGTCAGTTCCGGATTGCTCGAACCCAGGCGCAGCGGGCGCGGCGTGTCCAGTCCGGAGGGAAGGGCGGAATTCCACATGGCGTTCAACGTCCGCTGTCGGGGTCGAGGGTTTCGCCCGCGGGAGGATAGGGCAGCAGCAGCGACACGCGCGTGCCGGCGCCGGGGGACGAATCGATCCGCAGGGTGCCGCCAGCGGTCTGCGCACGCTCGCGCATGACGATCAGGCCCAGGCCGCGCGGCCCGTCCGGATCGAAGCCGTCGCCGTCGTCCGCGACCTGCAGGGCCAACTGGTCGCCCTGGGGGCGCAGCGTGAGCGTCACCTCGCCGGCGCAGGCATGCCGCATCGCATTGGTCAGGCTTTCCTGGGCGATGCGGAAGCAGGCCTGCTCCACTTCGTTGCCGGGCCGGTGCGGCAACGGCGCGATATCCAGTTCCAGGCGGACCTGGGAGGAGCGGAACAGCATCGTGGCCTGCCAGCGCAGCGCGGCCTCCAGCCCGAGCGCGTCCAGCTGCGGCGGGCGCAACAGCATGGACAGGTTGCGCAACTTGTTGACGGTGCTGTCGGCCAGTTCCACCACGCTCATCAGGTCCTCGCGCCGGCGCGCCTCGTCGCTCTCGTCGGCGGCGGCGCAGGCCGACAGCTTCATCGCGGTGATCGCCTGGCCGATGTCGTCGTGCAGGTCGCGCGAGATGGCGCGGCGCTCGTCTTCTTGCAGCGAGAACAGCCGGCGCGCCATCGCCTGCAGCTCGGCATTGCTCTCGGCCAACGCGCCGCGCATGCGCTCCGGTTCGCTGAGGTCGTTCGCCACCACCAGCCGGGCAGGGCCGGAAGGCAGCAGCAGCTGGCTGCTGCGTATCTCGGCATGGCGCAATCCTTCGCGGGTGCGCAGGTCGTGGGCGACCACGCAGCCTTCCGCGCCGCCGGCGCGCACCCGCGCGACGAGCGCCTCCAGCGTTCCGGCGCGGTCGTCCGGCCAGAGCGAATGCAGCGTCCACTGCAGGAACTCCTGGCGCGGCACGCCGAAGAAGGCCAGCGCCGCCGGATTGGCATCCAGGATGCGCAGCGTGTCCAGATCGTAGACCCAGGCCGGGCAGGGCAGGGCCTGGAATCGTTCGCGCGACAGCGCTTCGGCCCGTGCCGTCTCGGCATGCGCGCGCCAGAACCGGCCGGCCAGCCAGCGCATGCCCAGGTACAGGGCGGCGCCGGTCGCCAGGATGAAAACGAGGACCTCGACGCCGGATACCGGGGCGTCCGGACCCGCGAAGGCGCGCCTCGCCCACGCCCAGAGCCCGACCAGCAGCGCGTAGCCGACCGCGATTCCCAGGATCCCGCCGAGCAGCCGCGAGCGCAGGCGCGCGGCCGGCAACGGTTGCGCCGCGGTGGAAAGTGGCGAACGTGGCATCGTGCTTCCAGACATCATCCCCATTCCATCTTAGAGCGTTTGCGGCGAGATGCATCGTCCGGCGACGGCACCGACCGGTGCCGGATGCTTTCTCGATCCCCGGGCTGCCTCCGCCCGCCGCGGCACCTGGCGCACCGCGACCGTGGCGCGATTGAAGCGGCCGTGCTCCCCTCAACTATTGAGATCGACGGCCGCTATCCATCCAGATCCCCCGTGGGGGCATGGTATTCGGAGCCGTCGAGCGTGGATTCAGGCGTCATTGCAAGCTTGCTCCAGCACCCCCTGACCTCGGCGGTGGTGGTGCTGGACGCGCTCGGCCGGCCGCTGGCGGCCAACCGGGTGGCGCAATCGCTGGGACTGCCGGCGACGCTGCGCGCCTACCGCGACGGGCTGGCCGGCTGCCGCAGCCAGCTCGCCGACGGCAGCGACATGACGCCGTGCGTGCTGCCGGGCGGCGGCGGGCGCAGGATCGAAGGGTGGCTGCGCGCGGTACGCGACGAGAACGGCGAAACCATCGCCTACACCCTGAGCGTGCCCGAGCCGATCGGCGCCGAGGGCACCAGCCGCTGGGAAATCGGCCTGGACAGCGCCGAGCACGGCCTGTGGGACTGGGACATCCCGACCGATGCCGTCTACCGTTCCGAGCGCTGGATGCGCATGCTCGGCTACGACGACCAGACCCTCCCGCACAACCTGGCCGCGCTGTCCGGGATGATCCATCCGGACGACTATCCTCGCGTCGGCGAGGCGGTGCGCGCCCACCTCGAAGGCCGCAGCGACACCTACAGCGCCGAGTTCCGCCTGCGCCAGAAGGACGGCCAGTGGCGCTGGATCCTCGATCGCGGCCGGATCGTCTCCCGTACCGCCGAGGGCCGGCCGTTGCGCATGGTCGGCACCCATACCGATATCCACCAGCAGAAGCTGCTCGAGCAGCAGTTGCGCGAGCAACAGGCGCAGCTGGAGGAGGCGCAGCGCATCGCCAGCATGGGCAGTTGGTCGTGGGAGCTGCAGCACGACCTGTTCCGGCTCTCGTCCGATTTCCGCCACCAGGCGCGGCTGGGCGAGGTGCCGCTGGAATGCGGGCGCGACCTGCTGCGCCTGTGCCCGCCCGGCGCGCGGGCCCAATTGCGTACCGCCTGGCGCAAGATCCGGCGCGAGGGCGCTCCGGTCCACTTCGAGATCGAGCTTGGCGCGCAGGCGTCCGTCCAGCACCTGCGCGTCTGGGCGCAACCCGTGTTCGACGGCGATGGCGGCATCAGCCGCATCGCCGGGCAGGTGCAGAACGTGACCGAGCAGCGCCAGACCGATGCCTTGATCCGCTGGCGCACCGAGCTGCTCAACCGGGTATCCGCGCTCGGCCGCATCGGCGGCTGCGAGATCGAGGTCCAGACCCGCCGCATGCAATGGACCGAGGAGTGCTATCGCATCCACGGCCTGCGCAAGGAGCCGATCACGCTCGACCAGGCGCTGTCGCTGTACACCCAGGATTCGCGCGATGCGTTCGAGGGCGCGCTGGTGCGGCTCGCCGAGGGCGGCTTGCCGGAACAGCTGGAGCTGTGTTTCTACCGCAGCTCCGGCCAGCGCGTCTGGGTGCAGGTGCTGATCGAGATGGACCGCCGCGACGGCCTGCCGCCGCGCTTCATCGCCCTGTTCCGCGACATCACCCGCGAGCGCGAGGCGAACGAGCGCATCGAGCTGCTGGCCCACTACGACCGGCTGACCGGCCTGCCCAACCGCTTCCTGCTGCGCGAGCAGGCCGAGAAGGCCATGCGCGAGGCCCGCGACGACGGCACGACGCTGGCGATGCTGCTGGTCGACCTGGACGGCTTCAAGAGCATCAACGATTCCTTCGGCCATGCCACCGGCGATACCCTGCTCAAGCTGGCCGCCACGCGCCTGCACCAGAACCTGCGCAACAGCGACCTGTTCGGGCGCTTCAGCGACGACGAGTTCGTCGTCGTGCTGCGCGGCCTGGCCGCGCCGGAGGACGCCGGCCACGTCGCGCGCAAACTGATCGGCGCGCTGGGCGAGCCGCTGCGCAGGGACCACATCACGCTCAAGATCGGCGCCAGCATCGGCATCGCGGTGCAGGACGAGAACCTGCCGGACTTCGACAGCCTGCTGCGCGCCGCCGACGCGGCCATGTACGCCGCCAAGGAATCCGGCCGCAATACCTACCACTACTACAGCCAGGACGTGCTGCTGCGCGCGCAGCGCCGCCTGGAGCTCGAGCACGCCCTGCACGGCGCGCTGGACCGCGACGAGTTCACGCTGGTCTACCAGCCCCTGGTCAGCACCGAGGAAGGCGCCGCGCCCGCGATCGAGGCGCTGATGCGCTGGCACCGGCCCGGCCACGGCTTCTGCAGCCCGGCCGAGTTCATCCCGATCGCCGAGGAGTGCGGCGAGATCGCCCGCCTGGGCGACTGGGCGCTGGGCGAGGCCTGCCGCCAGGCCGTGGCCTGGGACAAGGCCGGGCTGAATTTCAGCCGCATCGCGGTTAACGTCTCGGCCATGCAGTTGCGCGACCGCGGATTCGCCGAGCGCGTGCTCGCCATCTGCCACGCCAACGACTGGCCGCCGTCGCGGCTGGAACTCGAACTGACCGAGTCGGCGCTGATCCGGGATACCGACGCATTGCGCCGCACCTTCGAGCTGTTCGAGCAGAACGGCGTGCTACTGGCGGTGGACGACTTCGGCACCGGCTTCTCGAACCTGCATTACCTCAACCGCTTCCCGGTGCAACGCCTGAAGATCGATCGCAGCTTCGTGCAAGGCATGCTCGACGACACCAACACCGCCGAGGTGACCCAGGCCATCGTGCACCTGGGCCATGCGCTCGGCATGCAGGTGGTGGCCGAGGGCGTGGAGACGGGGCAGGAGGATGCGCTGTTGCGCCAGCAAGGATGCGACGAGATCCAGGGCTACTTCTATTCCAGGCCGCTGGTGCCGCGCGACATGGCGCAATGGCTGCGCGAGGCCGAGGTCGGCAGCCGCCTCGGCCGGCGCCTGACCCTGGCGGGCAGCTGAGGCACGAGGTCGCGCGGCGCGTCCGGCCGAGCGGAAATCCTGGAAAGGTGCCGGCCGGGCCTATGTTCGCGCCATCGCGGCACAAGCCGCCCAGGGTGCCGCTATGCCTGCGGCAGTTCGTCGCCGGCAAGGCTGAGGTCCCACGCCAACGCGAGCAGCAGTTCGTCGTGGGCAGGGTCCATCGCCTGGCCCGACTGCAGCCGGGCCAACTCGCGCCGGGCCAGGCGTTCCAACGCTTCCAACGCGGGCGGCAATGCGGCCGGCGAATGCGACGGCTTCGGGCCGTGATGCATGGCATCGCGGCCTTGCTCGATGGATCCGTCGGCGGCTGGAGGCGCGAGGCTCATGGGGACATGGGAAGGAAAGAACCAGGCAGGCCCCCGGCATGCAACCGGAGACCTGCGGCGGCCGCGGGGCCATCCGGCATCGCGATCAGAACAGTTCCACGGTGCCGGCGCCGAGGTTCTGCTGCGCCACCGGCTTGTGCGGCGGCCGCTCCCATTCGGCGCGCAATTCGCGCAGGCGCGAGCCCAGCTTCTGCAGCGCGGCGACGAGGTCGCTGTCGAAGGCGCCGCCATTGCGGTGCAGCAGCTCCTGCAAGGCGACCGCCTCGCGGTTGATCACGGTCAGGCGATCGAGGTGGGTGTGCACGCTGCCGAGGGTCTGGTTGGCGATGTCCTCGAACTGCAGCGCGCGTACCGCCTCGGCGACGCTGGCATCGATCGAGCGCGCGCATTCGGAGATCTCGCGCATGCCTTCGCCGAGCGAGGAGTTGATCGCGGCCACGCTATCCAGCATCGCGGCGGCCTCGTGGCGCGCCTCGCGCGAGCGGTCCTGGTGGCGCGAGGCCATGTGCGAGACGGTTTCGCGCACCTTGGCGATCGCGTCCTTGGAGCTGTGCGCCAGCTTGCGGATCTGTTCGTTGAAGGTGGTGGAGCGCTCCGACAGGTTGCGTACCTCGTCGGCAACCACCGCGAAGCCGCGCCCGGCCTCACCGGCACGGGCGGCCTCGATCGCCGCGTTCAGTGCCAGCAGGTTGGTCTGGTCGGCAATCGACTTGACGTCCTCCAGCAACGAGAAGATGCCGTCCAGGTGCTGGGCCATCTCGTCGATGTGGTGCACCGTGGTCGCGCTCTGGCCGCTGACCTGTTCCAGCGCTTCCACCAGTTGTTCCATCCGCGAACTGGCGTGCTGAGCGAAGCGGGTCACGTCGACGCCCGCACCGCCGTCCTCGCCGGCCCGGTCGATGATCCGGGCCAGCGCATGGCTCTGCTGGCGCGACTTGCGGTTCATCGCATCGAAGCTGCCGCCCAGGCCCGCCACCGCCTGCCGGATCAGTTCGCGGGCGCGCTCGACCTCGACCCGCGAGCCCTCGACCTCGTTGGTGACGAAGCTGCGCAGCTCGTTCAGCAACTGGTCCTGCTCGCGCAGCACGCGCGCCTGGTCGGGGTGGCGGCGCGACTGGGACCATGAGCTCCAGCCGGCGAACCCGAGCCAGCTCAGGACCATGGTCACCAACAGCGCCCAGCGGACGGGACCCGGCCAGCCAAACGCCTCGGCGAGCACGAACACGAGCGTAAGCACCAGCGGTGCGGCCATCCGGATGAAGGAGCGTGAATACATGGGCGTTCTCAGCAGAATCACGCTTGCTGTATCGGCCGTCCGTCATGGCTCTTTAGAATCTTCTGCCGATTCTCCGCCCGCTGTCCCGGCATCCCGATCCGACAGAGCCTGCCTGGTCGAAGGGCAGGGCGCCACGACGCCGCGGAAGCCCGCCCGGCAAGGGCCGATCAGCGCAATGCCCGTTCCACCGCGGCGAGCATGGCGCGCTTGGAGAACAGGAAATCCCACAGGTTGCCGCCCATCTGCCGCCACAGCACCGCCGAGCGCACCGCCGCCAGCAGCAGGGCGCGGATCTCCGAGACCACGCCGGCCTGGCCGAGGTAGTGCGGATTGCCCTGGACCATCACCCGCGGACGCAGGTGGCTGATGGTATCGGCGTAGAGCGCGCCGAGCGCGGCCAACACGTCCGGATGCGCGCTGTCGCCCAGTTCGCGGGCCCGGTCGGCGGCCCTGCCGATGCCGGCGACCACCGCGTTCACCGTCGCCGGCTCCTTCACGAAACGCCGTTCCAGTTGCAGCACGGCCAGCGCCAGCCGGGGCAGGACCTCGTCGCGGGCCTGGTTGTGGAAATAGTCGTGCAGCAGCCGCAGCCCCGGGGCCACGTCCCGGACCGACCCGTACACCGCCTCGGTCGAGCTGGCGTCGATGCGGAACACGCTGTCCATCGCCGTGCGCACCGTGGATGCCTCCGAGTGCCCGGTCTCGGCGATGCGCCGGACCTGTTGCAGCGCCTGGGCCAGGCCGGCCAATGCCAGCACGCGTTCGTCCATCGATGAACTCATCGAACACTTACCTCGTTTTCCGAAAGAGGGCCCCCGCGCATGGATGCGCGGCGCTTTTGTGGAGGATTCACGGCGAATCCCCGGCCAGCTGCCGTTCCAGTGGCGCATCGGTGGCGGCGATCACGGCGCCGCCCAGGCATTCCGCCCCGTCGTACAGGACCAGCGACTGCCCCGGGGTGACCGCCCGCTGCGGGCGGGCGAAGCGCACGCTGACCGTGCCATCGTCCTCCACCTCGACCGTGCACGGCTCGTCGGCCTGGCGGTAGCGGGTCTGCGCGGTGCACTCGAAGCGGCGCGCCGGCGGGCGGCCGGCGACCCAGTGGGCCGGCTCCGAGCGCAGCCAGCTCGACTGCAGCCAGGCGCTGTCGCGGTCCTGGTCCACGTACAGGATGTTGTTGGGGACGTCCTTGCCGACCACGTACCACGGCGCGGCCGGGCGGCCGCGCACGCCGCCGATGTTCAGGCCCTCGCGCTGGCCGAGGGTGAAGTAGAACACTCCCGGATGCTCGGCGATCCGCCGTCCCTGCGGGTCGCGGATCTCGCCGGGCCGGGCCGGCAGGTAGCGGCCGAGGAATTCGCGGAAATCGCGTTCGCCGATGAAGCAGATGCCGGTGGAGTCCTTCTTGGCATGCGTCGGCAGCCCGGCCTCGCGGGCGATCCGGCGCAGGTCGGTCTTCTCCAGCTCGCCGATCGGGAACAAGGTCGCCGCCAGCTGCTCCTGGCCGAGCTGGTGCAGGAAGTAGCTCTGGTCCTTGCCGCGGTCGGCGCCGCGCAGCAGTTTCCAGCGGCCGCCGGCATGCGCGACCCGGGCATAGTGGCCGGTGGCGATGCGCTCGGCGCCCAGTTCGCGGGCGGCGTCCAGGAAATGCTTGAACTTCACCTCGCGGTTGCACAGCACGTCGGGATTGGGCGTGCGGCCGGCCGCGTACTCCGCCAGGAAGTGCTCGAACACCCCGGCCCAGTACTCGCTGGAGAAATTCCGGAAATGGAAGGGGATGCCCAGCACGCCGCAGACCGCGACCGCATCGCGGCGATCGTCCTCGGCCCGGCACTCGCCGCTGCCGTCGTCCTCCCAGTTCTGCATGAACAGCCCGGCCACGGCCTCGCCGCGCTGGACCAGGCGCAGCGCGGCGACGGACGAGTCCACGCCCCCGGACACGCCGACGATGATCCGCGGGGTGCTCATGGCACGTGCCGTACCGCCGACAGCGGGTGGCGCTGGCCGGAGAGCCAGTCCCGCACGACCTGCCGCACCAGCGGGCTGCGCAGGCGCGGCCCGGCGGCCTCCAGTTCGGCCGGGGTCATCCAGAGCGCCCGGACGATCCCGGCATCCAGCTCGCGCTCCGGCGCGTGCGAGAGCGGCTCGGCCGCGTAGGCGAAGCGCAGGAAGGTCTGGCCGCTGGCCGCGGTCCACAGGTAGCTGCCGACGAAGTGCGTGCAGCGCACGGTCCAGCCGGTCTCCTCCAGGGTCTCGCGCACGGCCGCCTGTTCCAGGCTCTCGCCCGGTTCGAGGTGGCCCGCCGGCTGGTTGATCACCAGCCGGCCGCCGATGGACTCCTCGACCAGCAGCAGCCTGCCGTCCCGTACCACCACCGTGGCCACGGTGACGTCGGGCGACCAGCGATCCTCCGTGGCCGCCATCAGAACCGGTCCTCCCCGGGCGTCAGCTCGGCTTCCATCGCGTCGGCCGAGCGGGTCGCCGCCTCGATGGCGTCGGCCAGCGTCTGGTCGTCCGCGTCGGGGGACAGCTTGATCACGAACGCCGCGGTGCCGTCCTGGTTCACCCAGCCTCCCAGGATGCTGTCGTAGGCATCGGCGAGCAGCCGGTTGGCGATCCTGGCAGGCAGCTCCGGCTGTTGGCCGGCGTAGCCCACCGACCAGATCTCGCGCACCTTCACGCTGCCGTAGCTCTCGATCGCCGAGCGCACGTAGGTGAGCTGATTGCGTTCGTGGCCTTGCGCATCCTTCCCGAGGCCGAACAGGATCCGGTAATCGCCGTTGTCGTCGGCGGCCGCCTCGTAGCCCAGGCGCTGCAGCTGCGCGCCGAGCCCGGCGTCCGGCACGGCGGCCGATGCGAACGCGGGCGCGGCTGCGGCCAACAGCAGCGCAAGGGAACGGACGGGCTTCATGGGCAGGACGGGTAATGGGTGGCAAGACCGCAAATTGTGCGGCCCGTGCGGTGAATCGTCCAATGACGGCCGTTCCCACCTGCTCGGCGGCGAGCACCGCACCTTATAATTGTCCGCATGTCCCGCAAGACCGCCCACGAACACGATCATGGCCTGCTGGTGGAGCCCGGCAAGCCGGAAGTCGCACCGCCGCCGCGCTACCAGGTGCTCCTGCTCAACGACGACTACACGCCGATGGACTTCGTCGTGACCGTCCTGCAGCAGTTCTTCTCGATGGACCTGGAGAAGGCGACCCAGGTGATGCTGCACGTCCACACCCGCGGCCGGGGCGTCTGCGGGGTCTATACCCGCGAGGTCGCCGAGACCAAGGTCGCCCAGGTGAACGAGTTCTCCCGGATCAACCAGCACCCCTTGCTGTGCACGATGGAGCAGGCCTAGGCGCCGCCCCGAGAAAGCCCGCGCCAGGCATGCGCGGGGATGCGATGGGGCGGGGATCCGCCTGCCCTAACGCAACGTAAACATGGCAATCCGATAGGGTTGTGGAAAATCCCAGCCGAAGCCGCATATTGTTGGCAACTGCCGTCGGAGTTCCCCATGTTCAGCAAAGACCTCGAGCAAACCATCGGCCAGTGCTACAAGCGGGCCCGCGAGGCTCGCCATGAGTTCATGACGGTCGAGCACCTGCTGCTCGCGTTGCTCGACAACCCGTCCGCCCAGGCCGTGCTGAAGGCATGCGGGGCCGATTCCGTGCGGCTGCACAACGACCTGGAGCAGGCCATCGAGGCCTCGGTGTCGCGCCTGCCCGAGGACGACGGCCGCGACACCCAGCCGACCCTGGGCTTCCAGCGCGTGCTGCAGCGGGCCGTCTACCACGTCCAGTCCTCCGGCAAGAAGGAGGTCACCGGCGCCAACGTGCTGGTGGCGATCTTCGGCGAGAAGGACTCGCATGCGGTGTATTTCCTGAACCAGCAGGACATCACCCGCCTGGACATCGTCAACTACATCTCCCACGGCATCGCCAAGCTGGGCGAGGAGGGCGAGGGCCCGTCCTCCGAAGGCGAGGGCAAGGCCGAGGGCGGCGAGGGCGAAGGCAAGGGCGACGCCCTGAGCGAATTCGCCACCAACCTCAACGAACAGGCCCGCGCCGGGCGGATCGACCCGCTGGTCGGGCGCGCCGACGAGATCGAACGCACCATCCAGGTGCTGTGCCGCCGCCGCAAGAACAACCCGCTCTACGTCGGCGAGGCCGGCGTCGGCAAGACCGCGATCGCGGAAGGCCTGGCCAAGCGCATCGTCGAGGGTTCCGTGCCCGAGGTGCTGGCCGATGCGGTGATCTACTCGCTCGACCTGGGCGCGCTGGTCGCCGGCACCAAGTACCGGGGCGACTTCGAGAAGCGCCTGAAGGGCGTGCTGACCGCGTTGAAGAAGGTGCCCAACGCGGTGCTGTTCATCGACGAGATCCACACCATCATCGGCGCCGGCTCGGCCTCGGGCGGCACCATGGACGCCTCCAACCTGATCAAGCCGGCCCTGGCGTCGGGCGAGTTGCGCTGCATCGGCTCGACCACGTTCCAGGAATACCGCGGCATCTTCGAGAAGGACCGTGCGCTGGCGCGGCGCTTCCAGAAGATCGACATCATCGAGCCGACGGTGGGCGAGGCCTACCAGATCCTGCAGGGCCTCAAGCCCAAGTACGAGGCGCACCACGGCGTGACCTACGCCGACGACGCCCTGCAGGCCGCGGTGGACCTGTCGGTCAAGCACATCGCCGACCGCCTGCTGCCGGACAAGGCCATCGACGTGATCGACGAGGCCGGCGCGCGGCAGCGCCTGTTGCCGGCCGGCCAGCGCAAGGAGCTGATCGACATTGAGGAGATCGAGACGATCGTGGCCAAGATGGCCCGCATCCCGGCCAAGCAGGTCAGCGCGACCGACAAGGACGTGCTGCAGCACCTGGAGCGCAACCTGAAGATGGTGATCTTCGGGCAGGACCCGGCGATCGAGACGCTGGCCTCGGCGATCAAGCTCGCGCGCAGCGGCCTGGGCAATCCCGAGAAGCCGATCGGCAACTTCCTGTTCGCCGGCCCGACCGGCGTCGGCAAGACCGAGGTGACCAAGCAGCTCGCGCTGCAGCTGGGCATCGAGCTGGTGCGCTTCGACATGTCCGAGTACATGGAACCGCATTCGGTGAGCCGCCTGATCGGCGCCCCCCCGGGCTACGTCGGCTTCGACCAGGGCGGCCTGCTGACCGAGAAGATCGTCAAGACCCCGCACTGCGTGCTGCTGCTCGACGAGGTGGAAAAGGCGCACCCGGACATCTTCAACATCCTGCTGCAGGTCATGGACCGCGGCGTGCTGACCGATACCAACGGGCGCGAGGCGAACTTCAAGAACGTGATCATCGTGATGACCACGAACGCCGGCGCCACCCAGGCCTCGCGCCGCACGATCGGCTTCACCAAGCAGGACCACAGCACGGACGCGATGGAGGTGATCCGCAAGAGCTTCACCCCGGAGTTCCGCAATCGCCTCGATGCGATCGTGCAGTTCCAGCCGCTGGGCTTCGACCACATCCTGCGGGTCGTGGACAAGTTCCTGATCGAGCTGGAAGCGCTACTGCAGGAGAAGCACGTCAGCCTGTCGGCCACGCCGACCGCGCGCGACTGGCTGGCACAGCACGGGTTCGACCCGCTGATGGGCGCGCGCCCGATGACCCGGGTGATCCAGGACAAGGTCAAGCGTCCGCTGGCCGACGAACTGCTGTTCGGCAAGCTGGTCAATGGCGGCAAGGTCAGCATCGACGTGAAGGACGACGAGCTGGTGGTCGAGGCGCAGGCCGAGCCGGAGCGGCTGCTGCCGGCGACGGTCGAATAAGCCGCGCACGCAAAAGCCAGCGGTGCCGGAGGGCGCCGCTGGCGGCAATTCTCACCAAGCGGAAGGCGGCCATGGGCCGCCTTCTTCATGCGACCGCGCCGGGCGCGATCACTTCATGCGGTAGGTGATACGGCCCTTGGTGAGGTCGTACGGGGTCATCTCGACCTTCACGCGGTCGCCGGTCAGGATGCGGATGTAGTTCTTGCGCATGCGCCCGGAGATGTGGGCGATGATCTCGTGCCCGTTCTCCAGCTTGACCCGGAAGGTGGTGTTGGGCAGCGTCTCGCTGACAGTGCCCTCGAATTCGATGGAATCGTCTTTCGACATGTAGTCCTGTGTGTCGCAGGGGGCCGCAAGGCCCGAGGGGAAAAGGGAATTTTACGCCCCGCCGCCGATGGGTGCAAAGTTTGCGTTAACCGGTCGTGGAACAGGCCAGCGCCGCGGCCGGCAGTTCGCCGAAGCGCCAGGTCCAGGGGCCCGGTCTTTCGGGCTGGGCGACCAGCGCGCGGACCTGCTCGAGGAACGCCTGCCGAGGCCACGATTCCGCCCCCAGGCTGAGCAGGTGCGGGTTCTCGACCTGCGCGTCGATCAGCGGCCAGCCCCATTCCCCCAGGCGCCGGGCAAGCGCGGCGAGCGCCACCTTGGAGCCCCCGCTGCGCCGGCTGAACATGCTCTCGCCGAAGAACGCCCGCCCGATCGCCACCCCGTAGATGCCGCCGACCAGTTCCTCCCGGTCGAAGACTTCCACCGAGTGCGCGTGCCCCAGCCGATGCAGCGCCAGATAGGCCTCGCGCATGCCCGCGGTGATCCAGGTGCCGTCCTGCCCGGGCCGCGGCGTGCCGGCGCAGGCCTCGACGACCGCGGCGAAGCAGGTGTCGGCCCGTACCCGCCAGTCGCTGCGGCGCAGCCCGCGGCGGAACTTCGATGCCAGCCGGACGCCGTCGGTACGGAACACCATGCGCGGGTCCGGCGACCACCACAGGATCGGCTGGCCATCGGAGAACCAGGGGAAGATCCCTTCCGCATAGGCATTGAGCAGGCGCTGGGGAGTGAGGTCGCCGCCGACGGCCAGCAGGCCGTCCGGTTGCGCCAGCGCATCTTCCGCCGGCGGGAACGGAGCATCGGGCGCGGGCGAAAGCAGGTAGGGGCGTATGGGGCGCATGCGCGGCATTATCGCGCCGACGGCGCGGCGGGGCTGCGCCGGTGTTCGCACGGGTCTCGGCCGGACAAGCGGGGGGGCTAGCGTGCCGTTCCGGCCGCCTTGAACGGCGCGTGCTCGGCCAATCCCCGCGCGTAGCGCGCCACGGCGACGCGCTCCTCCCGGCACCATTCGGCGAGCGGCACCCGGAAGCCCTCGTCGGCGATCCAATGGCGGCTGCGCACCAACGTGGGCAGGAAGCCCCGGGCCAGCTTGTGCTCGCCTTGCGCCCCTGGCTCGAAGCGGGCCAATCCCTCGCGCAGGCAGTACTCGATGCCCTGGTAGTAGCAGGTCTCGAAATGCAGGCCGGGCAGCGCTTCGCCGCCCCAGTAGCGCCCATACAGCGTATCGGCGCCGCGCAGGCACAGCGCGCCCGCCAGGGGCGCGCCGTCGCGCTCGGCGAGGAAGATCACCAGCTGCCGCGGTGCCGTCTCCGCCAGGTGCCGCAGGAACCGGAGAGTGAGCGCCGGCGAATTGCCGTACTCGTGGAAGGTCTTGAGATAGAAGCCGAACATCGCCTCCAGGTCGCGATCGCTCGCTTCGTCGCCATGCACGACCCGGAAGCCGATGCCGGCGCGCCGCACCTTGGCGCGTTCCTGCCGGATGTTCTTGCGGTGCTTGTGGTCCATCGCGGCGAGGAAGGACTCGAAATCGGTCCAGTCGCCCGGATTGCGCCAGTGGTACTGGACGTCCTCGCGCAGCAGCCAGTCCTCGCCGAAGCATCCGTCCTCGTCGGCCTCGTGGAAATTCACGTGGGCGGAAGAGAGCGCCTCCCGTTCGACCAGCCCGCGCATGGCCTGCAGCAGGAAGCCGCGCCTCCGCGGGTCGCGCGCCAGCAGGCGCGGCCCGGTGACCGGCGAGTAGGGCACCGCGCACAGCCACTTGGGATAGTAGTCCTGGCCGTAATGGGCATAGGCATTGGCCCAGGCGTGGTCGAACACGAACTCGCCATGCGAATTGGTCTTCAGGTAGCCCGGCGCGGCGGCCACCAGCGCATCATGCTCCCACAGGGTGAGATGCCAGGGCTGCCAGCCCCAGTCGGGGCGCAGGCAGCCACCCTGCTCCAGCCCGGCCAGGAAGGCATGCGAAACGAAGGGGTTGCGGCCGTCGTGCAGCGCATCCCAGCTTGCGGCGGGGATGTCCGTGAGCCGGTGGAGGATTCGGGCTTCGATCATGCCTGCAGCGTCATCCCGGCACGGGCGGCGCGGATGGCGGCGATCCGCGGCGGGGCCGCCGCCATCTCCCCGAAACGCACCGATTGCGGCTCATGCGGAGCCTCCGCCATTCCCGGGAATGGCGGAGGGCATGCCTCAGCCGCCGGCCTGGTCCAGGAAACGCTCGGCATCGAGTGCCGCCATGCAACCGAAGCCGGCCGAGGTGATGGCCTGGCGATAATGCTGGTCGGCCACGTCGCCGGCGGCGAACACGCCTTCCACCGAGGTCTGGGTGGCGTTGCCGCCCAGGCCGGAGCGGATCTCGATGTAGCCGTTGTTCATGGTCAGCTGGCCCTCGAACAACCCGGTGTTGGGGTGGTGGCCGATCGCGACGAAGAAGCCGTGGGCGTCGATGTCGCGGGTGCTGCCGTCGAGGGTGGACTTCACCCGGACGCCGGTCACGCCCATGTCGTTGCCGAGCACCTCCTCGACGGTGTGGTTCCAGACGAACTCCACCTTGCCGGCCGCGGCCTTGGCGTGCAGCCGGTCCTGCAGGATCTTCTCGGCGCGCAGGCCGTCGCGGCGGTGCACCAGGTAGACCTTGCGGGCGATGTTGGTCAGGTAGAGCGCCTCTTCGACCGCGGTGTTGCCGCCGCCGACGACGACCACGTCCTGGTCGCGATAGAAGAAGCCGTCGCAGGTGGCGCAGGCGGAAACGCCGCGGCCCTTGAACTTCTCCTCCGACTCGATGCCCAGGTACTTGGCGGAGGCGCCGGTGGCGATGATCAACGCATCGGCGGTGTACTCGCCGCTGTCGCCGACCAGCCTGAACGGACGCTGCGACAGGTCGGCGGTATGGATGTGGTCGAAGATCACCTCGGTCTCGAAGCGCTCGGCATGCTCCTGCAACTGGGCCATCAACTGCGGTCCCTGCAGGTCGTGCGGCCCGCCCGGCCAGTTCTCGATCTCCGTCGTGGTCATCAGCTGGCCGCCCTGCTGCAGGCCGGTGATCACCACGGGCTTGAGGTTGGCGCGGGCGGCATAGACGGCGGCGGTCCAGCCGGCGGGGCCGGAACCGAGGATCAGCAGGCGGGAGTGCTTGGAGGTGCTCATGTAGACTCGCGAAAAAGGGAAGGACCCGCGGCGCAGAGCGCTGCGGGCCGTGAGCGGCATAGAGTGGATGCCGCTCGCGGGTGAATCAAGGCGAGCCGATGGAACTCTGTGGCGGGCGTTCGTTCCGGGCCCGCCTGGACGGAGGAAGCGCCGGAGCGGCGCCCCGATGTCCCGGAGGCTTGCCCGGCGATCCCGTCCTGCACGCTGAAACAATGGCTTGATTCGTTTATTATCAACCACTAACAGTAATTTCCTGAGGTCTGGCTGCAGGTGGCGAAACAGGTTCCGGAACGTGGCAAGCCCAGCGAGGGCAAGGCGTCGCGCAAGACCGCGGCCGCGGACAATCCGCGCCGGCAGAAGCTATGGCGCGACCTGGCGCTGATCGCGGTCGCGCCGCTGCTGCTGTACCTGCTCGCCAGCCTGTTCACCTATTCGGCGAACGACCCGGGCTGGTCCCATACCGGCAGCGTGGTCGCGCCGGTGCACAACATGGGCGGCCTGGTGGGCGCCTGGATCGCCGACGTGCTGCTGCAGCTGTTCGGCTACGTGGCCTTCCTGCTGCCGCTGGTGCTGGGCGGCGTCGCCTGGATCGCGCTGTTCGGCGGAGGCGACAAGGACGGGCAGGAGGGCGATCTGGGGCCGGCCCTGCGCCTGGTGGGGATGGTCGGGTTCCTGATTTCCTCGACCGGATTCCTGCACCTGCACCTGTTCCACGGCGACGTGGCCGGGGCCGGCGGCATCCTCGGCAAGCTGGTCTGCAACTCGCTGCGGGCCGGATTCGGCACGCTCGGCGCCAACCTGTTCATCGTGGTGCTGCTGCTGGCCTCGATCACTCTGGCGACCGGCTTGTCCTGGCTGGCGGTGATGGAGCGGATCGGCCGCAGCGTGATGGCGCTGGGGCCGTTGCTGCAGAAGGGCAGCAAGCAGGCCAACGAGTGGCAGCAGACCCGCGCGATGCGCGAGGAGCGCGAGGAAGTCCGCAAGGTCGAGGCGGTGAAGCAGGCCAAGCGCGAGCCGGTCAAGATCGAACTGCCGTCGACGCCGGTGGTGGAGAAGAGCGAGCGCGCCAAGCGCGACACCCAGATCCCGATGTTCCAGGGCGTCAACAAGGACGGCTCCGACCTGCCGCCGCTGGCGCTGCTGGACGATCCCAAGCCGCAGCCGAAGGGCTACGACGAGGAGACGCTGGAAACCCTGTCGCGCCAGATCGAGTTCAAGCTCAAGGATTTCCGCATCGACGCGCAGGTGGTCGGCGCCTATCCCGGCCCGGTCATCACCCGCTTCGAGATCGAGCCGGCGCCCGGCGTGAAGGTCAGCCAGATCAGCTCGCTCGACAAGGACATCGCGCGCGGGCTGTCGGTGAAGTCGGTGCGCGTGGTCGACGTGATCCCTGGCAAGTCGGTGATCGGCTTGGAGATCCCCAACGTCACCCGCGAGATGATCTTCCTCTCCGAGCTGCTGCGCTCGAAGGAATACGACAAGTCGGCCAGCCCGCTGACGCTGGCGCTGGGCAAGGACATCGCCGGCCGTCCGACCGTGGCCGACCTGGCGCGCATGCCGCACCTGCTGGTCGCCGGCACCACCGGCTCGGGCAAGTCGGTGGCGGTCAACGCGATGGTGCTGAGCCTGCTTTACAAGGCCTCGCACAAGGACCTGCGGATGCTGATGATCGACCCGAAGATGCTCGAGCTGAGCGTCTACCAGGGCATCCCGCACCTGCTGGCGCCGGTGGTCACCGACATGAAGGAGGCCGCCAACGGCCTGCGCTGGTGCGTGGCCGAGATGGAGCGCCGCTACAAGCTGATGAGCGCGGTCGGCGTGCGCAACCTGGCCGGCTTCAACAAGAAGGTCAAGGACGCCGAGGACGCCGGCCAGCCGCTGATGGACCCGCTGTTCCGGCCCAACCCGGAACTGGGCGAGGCGCCGCGGCCGCTGGAGACGCTGCCGTTCATCGTCATCTTCATCGACGAATTCGCCGACATGATGATGATCGTCGGCAAGAAGGTCGAGGAACTCATCGCCCGCCTGGCGCAGAAGGCGCGCGCGGCCGGCATCCACCTGATCCTGGCCACCCAGCGCCCGTCGGTGGACGTGATCACCGGCCTGATCAAGGCCAACGTCCCGACCCGCATCGCCTTCCAGGTCAGCTCCAAGATCGACTCGCGCACGATCCTGGACCAGTCCGGCGCCGAGACCCTGCTCGGCCACGGCGACATGCTCTACCTGCCGCCCGGTACCGCCATGCCCGAGCGCGTGCATGGCGCCTTCGTCAGCGACGACGAGGTGCACCGGGTGGTCGAGCACCTCAAGGCCAGCGGCCCCACCTGCTACATCGACGGCGTGCTGGACGAGGTGCAGACGATGGGCGACGGCGTGGTGGTCGGCGCCACCGGCCTGCCGGAGAGCGGCGGCGGCGGCGGGGACGAATCCGACCCGCTCTACGACGAGGCCCTGCGCATCGTCACCGAGACCCGGCGCGCCTCGATCTCCGGCGTGCAGCGCCGCCTGAAGATCGGCTACAACCGCGCCGCGCGCCTGATCGAGGCCATGGAAGCGGCCGGCGTGGTCAGCGCCCCCGAGCACAATGGCGATCGCACCGTGCTGGCGCCGCCCCCGCCCAAGTAGGGCAGGGACGCGATGCATGCCGGCCCGCTCCCGACCGAGCGCATCCCGCGCCCCGACATGAGATTCCCGGTGTTTCGATTCCTGGTGGTCCTGGTCCTGTTCGCCGCCGTGCCAGCGGCCCTGGCGCAAACTTCTCCCGGCGGCAGCACCACGCAGGCCGAGAGCGACTTCAGTTTCGTCCGCTACCGGGCCGACTACGAGGTGCGCGACGACGCCTCCAGCGTGGAGACCGACAGCTACGAGATCCTGCTGAGGACCAAGGCGGCGGTGGAGCGCTTCAGCCAGGTCCGGCTGAGCTACAGCGAGAAGATGGAAAGGCTGGAGGTGCTGGAGGCCTACACCATCACCGCCGAAGGGCTGCGCCAGGACGTGGCGGCCGACAAGATCTACACGCAGGAAAGCTATTCCAGCGCGTCCGCGGCGATGTACGCCGACCGCAAGGTCAAGGTCGTGGTGTTCCCGAACCTCGCCCCGGGCGCGCGCATCGTCTACCGCATCCGTCGTACCCAGGACACGCCGTATTTCCCCGGCTACTTCGGGCTGTGGGAAACCTTCAGCGTGTTCGCCCGCTACGACGACGCACAGGTCACGCTGACCGCGCCCAGGTCGCTGCCGATCCACCTGTACACGCGCGGGGTCGAAGGCGCCCGCAAGCCGGAAATCCGCGACGGCAAGGCGCACTGGCAATGGCGCTATCGCCGCCAGGCCCCGTTGCAGACCCAGAACTGGGCCGCGGCGCTGTGGGAATTCAGCCCCACCATCATGGCCAGCACGTTCGACCGCTGGTCGCAGATGGGCCTGGCCTACCACGTGAAGGGCGGGGAGGCCGCGCGCGTCACGCCGCGCATCGAGGCGCTGGCCGAGCAGATCACCGCCGGCATCGGCGACCGGCGCGGGCAGGCGGCGGCCCTGTACGAGTGGGTGGCGCGCAACATCCGCTACGTCGCGGTGTACCTGGGCAACGGCGGCCTGGAGCCGAACAGCGCCGACAGCATCCTCGACAACCACTACGGCGACTGCAAGGACCATACGGTGGTCCTGGAAGCGCTGCTGGCGGCGAAGGGCATCGCCAGCACGCCGGTACTGATCGGTGCCGACGGCGGCCCGACCCTGCCGGAGATCCCGGTGCTCGGGCGTTTCAACCACGCCATCACCTACATCCCCGAGTTCGACCTGTACGTCGACTCGACCAATCCCTATGCGCGCTTCGGCCAGCTCCCGGCCGGCGACCTGGGCGCCCCGGTGGTGCATACGCTCGACGGCAGGGTCGCGCGCACGCCGCCCAACGATGGCCGGCTCAACCGCTACCTGGCGCGCACCGAGTACCGTTTCGACGAAGCCGGCAACGTCACCGGCACCACCACGCTGGACAGCGGCCAGACCGGCGAGGTCGGCGTGCGCGCGATGTTCGTCCAGCTCAACGCGCAGAACCGCCGGCGCATCGAGGAATCGATCATCGCGCAATCCGGTTTCGACGGGACCGGCGAACTGGTGCTGCAGGGCGACCCGCTCGACCTGGACGCGCCGTTCAACTACAGCTATCGCTTCCAGGCCCGCGACTACGTCGATTTCTCGGTGGTCGGCGGCATGACCCTGCCGGACATGCCGGGCGCCGAGTCCGCGCGGGGCCTGTACGCGGTGACCTCCGCCGAGGCCAACCAGGTGCCGTTCTACTGCAACGACAGCCTACGCGAAGAGACCTACGTGCTGCGCTTCCCCGACGGCGTGCCGGTGATCGCCATCCCGCGCAGCAGCCGTTTCCGCAATCGCGCCGGCGAGTACAGCGTGGAATGGAGCCGGGAAGGGCAGACCGTGACCGCCGTGCACCGCCTGCACCGGCTCGCCGTGCACGGCGCCGACGCGATCTGCCGGCCCGAGGACTACCCGGCCTTCCGCGAGCTGTACCAGCAGGTCCGGCGCGGGTTCCGGGGGCAGATCCTCTACGGCGACCTGTCGCGCGTGCAGACCGCCGCGGCTCGCTGAACGGGTCCATCCGGCGGCGCTCGCCCATTCATCCTCGAACCGTCACAATTTGCACCTGACCAGTGCATCAGGATCCCGTCCGCCATGCTTCGCACGCTCCGCTACGCCGTTCTCGCCACCTCGCTGCTGGCCGGCAGCGCCTTCGCCGGCGCCCGCGCCGAGCTGGATGCCTTCACCCGCGGCCTGAAAGGGTTGGACGGACAGTTCAGCCAACAGGTGACCGACCAGAACGGCAAGCTCAAGGAACGCTCCAGCGGCCGGGTCGCGCTGTCGGCGCCGCGCCTGTTCCGCTGGGAGTACGACAAGCCGTACAAGCAGCTGATCGTGGCCGACGGCCGCAAGGTGTGGGTGTTCGATCCCGACCTGGAGCAGGCCACCGTGCGCGCCCAGGGCGCCGAGGAGCAGAACAGTCCGCTGACCGCGTTGATCGATCCGTCGAAGCTGGACCGGCAGTACGACGTCAGCGAGGAGGCCACGCCCCGCGACGGCCTGCAGTGGCTGTCGCTGACGCCGAAGGTGGACACCGAGGCCAGCTTCCAGATCGCCTCGCTCGGCTTCGGCAAGGACGGGCTGGAGAGGATGGAAGTGGTCGATGCGGTCGGCCAGCGCACCGCGATCAGCTTCAGCGGCTGGAAGCGCAACCCGGCGTTCGCGGCCGATACCTTCAAGTTCACGCCCGCCAAGGGCGTGGACGTGGTCGGCGACGAGCGCTGAGGCCGCTTGCGGCCCTTGGCGGTCCAGCGGCCGCGCCGGAGCCGCCGCGATAGAATGAAGCGTGGCAAGAAACCGCTTCCCGACTCCTGAGAACGACCTGCTGAGCGTCGACCGCGAGCACCTGCGGCCGCTCGCCGAGCGGATGCGGCCGCGCACGCTCGACGAGATGGTCGGGCAGAAGCGCCTGCTGGCGCCCAACAGCGCGTTGCGCCGCGCGGTCGAGTCCGGGCGCGTGCACTCGATGATCCTGTGGGGACCGCCCGGCTGCGGCAAGACCACGTTGTCGCTGCTGCTGGCCCAGTATGCGGATGCCGAATTCCGCGCGATCTCGGCGGTGCTGTCCGGCCTGCCGGAGGTGCGCCAGGTGCTGGCCGAGGCCGCGCAGCGCTTCGCCGAGGGCCGCCGCACCGTGCTGTTCGTGGACGAGGTCCACCGTTTCAACAAAGCGCAGCAGGATGCATTCCTGCCGCACATCGAGCGCGGCACGATCCTGTTCGTCGGCGCGACCACCGAGAATCCCTCGTTCGAGCTGAACTCCGCGCTGTTGTCGCGCTGCCGCGTGCACGTGCTGGAAGCGGTGTCGCCGCAGGACATCGTCGAGGCGCTGCAGCGGGCGCTGGCCGACGAGGAGCGCGGCCTGGGCGGGCAGGGCATCGTGGTATCCGGCGAAGCGCTGCTGGAGATCGCCACCGCCGCCGACGGCGACGTGCGCCGCGCGCTCACCCTGCTGGAGATCGCCGCCGAACTGGCCCAGGACGAGGGCGGGCAGGTCACCGCGGCGACGCTGGCCCAGGTGCTGGCCGACCGCACCCGGCGTTTCGACAAGGGCGGCGAACAGTTCTACGACCAGATCTCGGCGCTGCACAAATCGGTGCGCAGCTCCAATCCGGACGCCGCGCTGTACTGGCTCGCGCGCATGCTCGACGGCGGCTGCGACCCGGCCTACCTGGCGCGGCGCCTGACCCGGATGGCGATCGAGGACATCGGCCTGGCCGACCCGCGCGCGCAGTCGATGGCGCTGGAGGCCTGGGACATCTACGAGCGCCTCGGGAGCCCCGAGGGCGAACTCGCCTTCGCCCAGTTGGTGCTCTACCTGGCCAGCACCGCCAAGTCCAACGCCGGCTACGCGGCGTTCAACCAGGCCAAGGCCGAAGTCCGCGAGAGCGGCACGCTGGAAGTGCCGCTGCACCTGCGCAATGCGCCGACCAAGCTGATGAAGAACCTCGGCTATGGCGCCGAATACCAGTACGACCACGACGTCGAAGGCGGCATCGCGCTGGACCAGACCGGCTTCCCCGATGCGATGGGCGAGCGCGTCTACTACCAGCCGGTGCCGCGCGGACTGGAGATCAAGCTCAAGGAGAAGCTGGACCGGCTGCGCGAGGCGAGGGCCCAGGCCCGGGCTGACAAGGCCGCCCGGCCGAAGCGATAATCGGCGGCCACGGGAGATGGCATTCCTCCTCGAACCGCCCGTTCCACGGGCTGATGATGCCTGCCAGGCCCCGCCGGGGCGGCAGGCGCTTGCCCCGGCATCGATCCCCACGGAGACCACGATGCTGCGCCCGTCCATTCCCGCCATACCCGAAACCGCCTTCGCAGCGAGGCCCGCATGAATCCGGCCGTGTGGTGGCAATCCCTGTTGCTGGCGATGGCCGGCGGCGCGCTCGGCTCCGGCCTGCGCTTCATGATCGGCTCCAGCCTGCTGCAGCGCTTCGGCGCCGGCTTTCCCTGGGGCACCCTCGCGGTCAACCTGCTCGGCTCGTTCGTCGCCGGCTTCCTGATGGCCTGGCTGGACGCGCGCGGCCCGTCGAGCTGGCCGTGGCGGGCGCTGCTGATCGTCGGCGTGATGGGCGGCCTGACCACGTTCTCGTCGCTGATGATGGAGTGCCTGGTGTTCGCGCGGACCGACCGCTCGCCGATGATCGCGCTCTATCTCGCCATCACGCTGCTGGCGGGCCTGCTGCTGGTATTCCTGGGCGCCAGGGCGGGGCAGGCGATGATTCCGCGCTGAAGCCCGGCGTGGGATATAGCGGGAGCTGGCTTTTGTGGGAGCGGCTTCAGCCGCGATGAAGCTTCCCGGTAACCCCATCGCGGCTGAAGCCGCTCCCACAAAAGCCAGCACCGCGGCACTCACACAAAAAAGCGGGGTGGAGAACCGGTGTTCTCCACCCCGCCGCTCCGCTGCCGACGCGCCTTGCCCTCCCGGCAGGCGCGCGGCGCTGGCCTTACAGCGCCTCGATGATACCTGCTGCGCCCATGCCGGTGCCGATGCACATGGTCACCATGCCGTACTTCTGCTGGCGGCGGCGCAGGCCGTGCACGAGGGTGGCGGTACGGATCGCACCGGTCGCACCCAGCGGGTGGCCGAGGGCGATCGCGCCGCCGAGCGGGTTGACCTTGGACGGGTCGAGCTGGCTGTCGCGGATCACCGCCAGCGATTGCGCGGCGAACGCCTCGTTCAGTTCGATCCAGTCCAGCTGGTCCTTGCTGAGGCCAGCCTGCTTGAGCGCCTTCGGGATCGCGGCGATCGGGCCGATGCCCATCACTTCCGGGCGCACGCCGGCCACCGAGAAGCTGACGAAGCGGGCCAGCGGGGTCAGGCCGTAGTCCTTGATCGCCTGCTCGGACGCGAGCAGCACCGCGGCGGCGCCGTCGCTGGTCTGCGACGAGTTGCCGGCGGTCACGCTGCCGCCGAACTGGCCGTTGCGGAACACCGGGCGCAGCTTGGCCAGGCCTTCCAGCGAGGTGTCCGGACGCGGGCCTTCGTCGGTGTCCACGATCCGCTTCTTCAGCTGGACCGTGTTGCCGGCGAGGTCGGGCAGGTGCGAAAGGATCTCGTAGGGGCTGATCTCGTCCTTGAACTCGCCCGCGGCGATCGCGGCCAGCGCCTTCTGGTGCGAGGCGAGGGCGAACGCGTCCTGGTCCTCGCGCGAGACCTTCCATTCCTCGGCGACCTTCTCGGCGGTGATGCCCATGCCGTAGGCGATGGCCACGTGGTCGTCGGCGAACACCGACGGCGACAGCGCCACCTTGTTGCCCATCATCGGCACCATCGACATCGACTCGGTGCCGCCGGCCAGCATCAGGTCGGCGTTGCCCAGGCGGATCTCGTTGGCCGCCAGCGCCACGGCCTGCAGGCCGGAGGAGCAGAAGCGGTTGATGGTCTGCCCGGCCACGGTGTTCGGCAGGCCGGCCAGCAGCACGCCGATGCGCGCCACGTTCATGCCTTGCTCGCCCTCGGGCATCGCGCAGCCGATGATGGCGTCGTCGATGCGCGAGGTGTCGATGCCCGGCGCCTGCGCGATCACGGCCTTGAGCACGTGGGCGAGCATGTCGTCGGGGCGGGTGTTGCGGAACATGCCCTTGGGCGCCTTGCCGACCGGGGTACGGGTCGCGGCGACGATGTAGGCATCCTGGATCTGCTTGCTCATTTGCCTTTCTCCGAAAGCCGGGATTGGGGATTCGGGATTGGGGATTCGTGGAAGCGAATCCTCATGCCCGACGAACTTTTCCCAATGCCCGGCAGTAATGGGGATGTCTCGGGATCAGGGATGCGCTTTTGCGAATCCCCAATCCCGAATCACGAATCTCAGTTCCTAAGCGGCTTGCCGGTCTTGAGCATGTGGGCGATGCGAGCCTGGGTCTTTTCCTGCTGCGCCAGCTCGACGAAGTGCTTGCGTTCCAGCTTCAGCAACCACTCCTCGTCGACCAGCGAACCGCGGTCCACTTCGCCGCCGCACACGACCGTGGCGATGCGCGCGGCGATCTCGTAGTCGTATTCGCTGACGAAGCGGCCTTCCAGCATGTTCACCAGCAGCATCTTGAAGGTGGCGATGCCGACGTCGCCGGCGACCCGGATGCGGTTGGCCGGCAGCGGCGGGCGATAGCCGCCTTCGGCCAGCGCCAGCGCTTCGGCCTTGGCGATGTGCAGCAGCTCGTAGCCGTTGAAGACGACCTTGTCGTTGGCGCGGACCAGGCCCAGCTCCTTGGCGTTGATCGCCGAGGTGGACACCTTGGCCATCGCCACGGTCTCGAAGGTCTTCTTCAGCTCGGCGAACACGTCGCCGTTCGGGCCGGCCGCCTGCGAAGCGCGCACCGCCAGCTCCTTCAGGCCACCGCCGGCCGGCAGCAGGCCCACGCCGGCCTCGACCAGGCCGATGTAGCTCTCCAGCGCCGCCACCGTCCTGGCGCTGTGCATCTGGAATTCGCAGCCGCCGCCCAGCGCGAGGCCGCGCACCGCGGCCACCACCGGCACCAGCGAGTACTTGATGCGCTGGCTGGTGCGCTGGAAGTTGGCCACCATCTGCTCGAACTGGTCGACCTTGCCGGCCTGCAGCAGGCCGAGCGCGCCGGCCAGGTCCGCGCCGGCGGAGAAGGGCTCCTTGTCCTGCCAGATCACCAGGCCCTTGAACTGCTTCTCGGCGATGCCGATCGCTTCCTGCAGGCCGTCCAGCACCTGGTCGGAGACGGTGTTCATCTTGGTCTTGAAGCCGACCACGCCGATGCCGTCGCCGTCGGTCCACAGCCGCACGCCGTCGTTCTCGAACACGGTCTGGCCGCGGTCGAACTTCTCGCCCAGCAGCGGGTCCGGGAAGCGCTGGCGCCGGTACACCGGCAGCGCCGAACGCGGCACCACGCCATCGCTGCCCGGGCTGTAGCTGCCCTCGGCCGAGTGCACGCCGTCGCGGCCATCCAGCACCCATGCCGGCAGCGGCGCGTCGCTCATGGCCTTGCCGGCGGCGATGTCCTCGGCGATCCACTGCGCGACCTGCTTCCAGCCCGCCGCCTGCCAGGTCTCGAACGGACCGAGCGACCAGCCGTAGCCCCAGCGGATCGCGAGGTCCACGTCGCGCGCGGTCCGGGCGATGTCGGCCAGGTGGTAGGCGCTGTAGTGGAACAGGTCGCGGAACGTCGCCCACAGGAACTGCGCCTGCGGGTGCCGGCTGTCGCGCAGCTTGGCGAACTTCTCGGCCGGGTTCTTGATCTTCAGGATCTCGACCACTTCCGGCGCGGCGCCGCGGTCGGCCGGGCGATAGTCCTGCTTCTCCAGGTCGAGGACCACGATGTCCTTGCCGACCTTGCGGAAGATGCCGGCACCGGCCTTCTGGCCCAGCGCGCCCTTGGCGATCAGCGCGTCCAGCCAGGCCGGGGACTTGAAGTACTTGTGCCACGGATCGTCGGGCAGGGTGTCGGCCATGGTCTTGATGACGTGCGCCATCGTGTCCAGGCCGACCACGTCGGACGTGCGGTAGGTGGCCGACTTCGGGCGGCCCACCAGCGGGCCGGTCAGGCCGTCGACCTCGTCGAAGCCCAGGCCGGACTGCTGGGTGTGGTGGATCGTCGACAGGATCGAGAACACGCCGATCCGGTTGCCGATGAAGTTCGGGGTGTCCTTGGCATAGACCACGCCCTTGCCGAGCTGGGTGGTCAGGAAGGTTTCGAGGCCTTCCAGCACCGCCTTGTCGGTGGTGTCGGCCGGGATCAGCTCGGCCAGGTGCATGTAGCGCGGCGGGTTGAAGAAGTGCACGCCGCAGAAACGGTGGCGCAGCTGCTCCGGCAGCACCTCGGCCAGCTTGTTGATGCCCAGGCCGGAGGTGTTGGAGGCCAGCACGGCGTGGTCGGCCACGAACGGCGCGATCTTGGCGTACAGGTCCTGCTTCCAGTCCATCCGCTCGGCGATGGCCTCGATGATCAGGTCGCAGCCCTTGAGCAGTTCCAGGTCGCTGCCGTAGTTGGCCGGCGTGATCGCCTCGGCCAACGACTGGCTGGCCAGCGGCGCCGGGCTGAGCTTGCCGAGGTTGGCGATCGCCTTGAGCACGATGCCGTTGGCGGGACCTTCCTTGGCCGGCAGGTCGAACAGGACGGTGTCGACACCGGCGTTGGCGAGGTGCGCCGCGATCTGCGCCCCCATGACGCCGGCACCGAGCACGGCGGCGCGGCGAACTAGCAAGGGATTGGACATATCGATGAACCTTTGGTGGATGACGACTATGGATTGGAGGCGGCCAGGAACCCCGCCTCGGCGAAACGGATGAGCTCGCGCGCCGCGTGGGCGCGGTGTTCGGCCTCGCTGACGCCGGCAGGACGCTTGATCAGGCCGAAGTCGGCCATCGCGTAGGTCAGCGCGCCGGCCAGGAAGTCCAGGCGCCAGTACAGCTCCTCCTTGCTCAGGCCCGGCACGCAGGCGGCGATCGCCTTGGCGAACTCCCGCAGCACGTGGCCGTAGTGGTCGGAGAGGAACTTGCGCAGGTTGTCGTTCTTCTCGGCATAGGCGCGCGCGATCACGCGCACGAACGCGCCGCCGCTGTGGCCTTCCTGCGCCATGGCCAGAGCGGGTTCGACGAAGGCGGCCAGCACCGCGCCCAGGTCGCCCGGGCGGTCGCGGCGGGCCGCTTCCAGCTGGCTGAGCCGGGCAGCGGTCATCTCGTCCATGCGCCGGCGGAACACCTCGTTGACCAGGTTCTCCTTGGAGCCGAAGTGGTAGTTGACCGCGGCGATGTTGACGTCCGCATGGCTGGTCACCTGGCGCAGCGAGGTGCCGGCGAAACCGTGCTGGGCGAACAGCTCCTCGGCGGCGCCGAGGATCCGGTCCTTGGTCGAGAAATGGGCGGGCTTGGCCATTGAAACGGACGACTGAATCAAACGATTGTTTGATCTTACGCCTGTCCGGAGCCCCCGGCATTTTGCAATGCAACATGATTCAGCCAAGGGCGTGCAAAGCCTTGCCGGGCACGATAGAATCCGCGCCTCGCAAAGTTAGGCTAAGCCCGCGTTTTGACGCGGGTTTTTTTCATGTTAACCTCGGGCCTTTCAAGTGGCCCGCCCAACGGAGATCTTTTCCATGGCGCTGGAGCGCACCCTTTCGATCATCAAGCCGGACGCCGTCGCCAAGAACGTCATCGGCGAAATCTACAGCCGCTTCGAGAAGGCCGGCCTGAAGGTCGTGGCCGCCAAGTACAAGCAGCTGTCGCGCCGCGAGGCCGAGGGCTTCTACGCGGTGCACCGCGAGCGCCCGTTCTTCAACGCGCTGGTCGAATTCATGATCTCCGGCCCGGTGATGATCCAGGTGCTGGAAGGCGAGAACGCCGTGGCCGCCCATCGCGAGCTGCTGGGCGCCACCAATCCGAAGGAAGCCATGCCGGGCACGATCCGCGCCGACTTCGCCGAGTCGATCGACGCCAATGCGGCGCACGGTTCCGACTCGGTCGAGAACGCCGCGATCGAGGTGGCCTACTTCTTCGCCGCCACGGAAGTGGTTTCGCGCTGAGGTCGCGTTGACGTGAACGAGATCGTGTCGATTCCTGGCGTGACGACCACCGGCGAGCCCGTCGCCGGCGCGCCGGCGCGCAAGCAGAACCTGCTCGATCTCGATCGCGCCGGGCTGGAGCGCTTCTTCGAGGAGACCCTCGGCGAGAAGCGCTACCGCGCCCACCAGGTGATGAAGTGGATCCACCACCGCTACGTCACCGAGTTCGGCCAGATGACCGACCTCGGCAAGGCCCTGCGCGCCAAGCTGGAGCGGCACGCCGAGGTCGTCGTCCCCAACGTCGTGTTCGACAAGCCCTCCGCCGACGGCACCCACAAGTGGCTGCTGGCGATGGGCGCGGATGGCAAGAACGCCATCGAGACCGTGTACATCCCGGACAAGGGCAGGGGCACGCTGTGCGTGTCCTCGCAGGTCGGCTGCGGGCTGAACTGCACGTTCTGCTCGACCGCGACCCAGGGCTTCAACCGCAACCTGACCACCGCCGAGATCATCGGCCAGGTCTGGGTGGCCGCGCGCCACCTCGGCAACGTGCCGCACCAACAGCGCCGCCTCACCAACGTGGTGATGATGGGCATGGGCGAGCCACTGATGAACTTCGACAACGTCGTGCGCGCGATGAGCATCATGCGCGACGACCTCGGTTACGGCCTGGCCAACAAGCGCGTGACCCTGTCGACGTCCGGCCTGGTGCCGATGATCGACCGCCTCTCCGCCGAGAGCGACGTCTCGCTGGCGGTGTCGCTGCACGCGCCGAACGACGAACTGCGCGAGACCCTGGTCCCGCTCAACAGGAAATACCCGATCGCCGAGCTGATGGCCTCGTGCGTGCGCTACCTGCGCAGCAGCCACAAGCGCGAATCGGTGACCTTCGAATACACCCTGATGAAGGGGATCAACGACCAGCCCGAACACGCCCGCCAACTGGCCCGGCTGATGCGCCAGTTCGAGAACGCGGTGCAGGCCAAGGACTCGGCCAAGGTCAACCTGATCCCGTTCAACCCGTTCCCCGGCACGCGCTACGAGCGCTCCGGGGAAGCCGAGATCCGCGCGTTCCAGAAGATCCTGCTGGACGCGCAGGTCCTGACGATGGTGCGCCGGACCCGCGGCGACGACATCGATGCCGCCTGCGGCCAGCTGAAGGGGCAGGTCATGGACCGCACCCGCCGGCAGGCCGAGTTCCGCCGTTCGCTGGAAGGCCAGGCCAGTCGAGATGCCGCGGCGTGACGTTGCGCTCGCTCTGATCCTCCTGGCCGCAGCGCTTTGCGCCGGTTGCGGCACCGCCTCGCGCAACGGCAAACCCGGCAAGGTCAGGAACGTCGAACAGGTCGCGCCGCGCTACGACCTGCGCGACAGCGCCGAGACCCGCAACCGGATCGCCCTGCAGGAAAGGCTGGGCCTGGCCGTCAACCGCCTGCAGACCGGCGAGTACGACGATGCCGAGAGGCTGGCCCGGGACGTGCTGAAGCGTGACCCGAAGTCGGTGGACGCCTATACCGTACTGGCGGTCGTCGCCAGCCAGCGCGGCGACGGGCAGGCCGCCGGGGATTACTATCGCAAGACCACGGAGCTGGCCCCCGGGCAGGGGGACGTGCTCAACAACTACGGGGCCTGGCTGTGCGCCAACGGCTATCCGGCCGAGGCGCTGGTGTGGTTCGATCGCGCGATGTCCGACCCGCGCTACGGCAGTCCGGCCTCGGCCCTGGCCAATGCGGGGGGCTGTGCGTTGCAGGCGGGACAGAACGAACGCGGCCTGCGCGACCTGCGCAGGGCGCTGGAACTGGACCCGGCCAACGCCTATGCGCTGGAGTCGATGGCCCGCAACGAATATGCGCACGGTCGCTATTTCGAAGCCCGGGCATTCTCCGAGCGCAGGCTGGCGGCTGCGCCGGCCACGGTTTCCGTGTTACAACTGGCTATTCAGATTGAAATGGGGCTTGGCGACAAGGTAGCTGCCGGCCGGTACCAACAGCGGTTGGGCAAGGAGTTTCCTGAAACAGCAGCCGCGCATCCGGGGGGCTAAAGCGTTGTGATCAGCGATTCCAATCCAAACCCTTTCGAGAACCAGAAGGGATGCGGACAATGCCTTCGCGAGGCGCGCGAACGCGCGGGCCTGACGCTCGAAGGCGCGGCGGCGCAGCTGCGCATGCCGATCCAGGTCGTGCGGGCCCTGGAGCAGGAGGATTGGCAGAAGCTCGGCGCGCCGGTGTTCGTGCGCGGGCAGCTGCGCAGTTACGCCCGGCTGCTCAAGGTGGACCTGGAGCCGCTCCTCGAGGCCGCGCCGATCGCCCCGGTCGAGCCGGTGAAGCTGGTCAGCCATACCCATACCCCGAAGATGCGACGGGTGCTGGAAAGCACCGCGAGGCGAGCGGTGTACGTGGTCATGACCGGCGTCCTGGCCATCCCGGTCTGGTACGCCACACGCAGCCATTTCGACGGGCGCGCCCCGAGCACCGCCTCGCTGGACGAGGTGCCGCCGGAGGCCGCCGCGCCCGTGCCGCCGGACGGAAGCGCCGCGCCGGCGCCCGCTGCCGAGGCCAGGAAGCCGGTGGCGACCCCGTACATCGCCTCGATGGCCCCCGTCCCGCGGCCGGAACCGGCGCACGACGAGGGCCTGACCCTGCAGTTCAATGGCGACAGCTGGGTGCAGATCTCCGCGCCGGACGGCAGCATCGTCGAGAAGGCGTTGGTCAAGGCCGGCGAACAGCGCCAGTACGCGGCGGGGCAGGTCGCGCGCGTGGTCCTGGGCAATGCGTCCGCGGTCGAGGTTCAGCAAGCAGGCAGTATCGTCGACGTGAAGCCGTTCCAGCGAGCCAACGTGGCCCGTTTTGCGGTATCCTCCGACGGCTCCGTGGTACCGGCTTCAGAGTAGGTCGGACTGCGGTTTTTCGTTTCTCCCTTTTGGTTTGATGCTTCGCGTCCCGTGATGGCGAAGCGAGAGTACGCATGGCGATCGACGAGTTGCTGGACGAACACGAACAGGGCGAACGCGTCCGTTCGTGGCTAAGGAAGAACGGCGTGGCCCTGCTGGGCGGCGTCGCGGCGGGATTGGCCCTGATCCTGGGCGGGCAGTGGTGGAGCAAGCATCGCACCGATGCGCTTGCCCAGGCGCATGCCCAGTACGAGGCCGTGGTGAAGAGCATCGAGGCCAAGGACCTCGACAAGGCCGGCAAGGACATGGCCGCGCTGGCGTCCGGCCAATCCGGGATCTACGGCGAACTCGCCGCGCTCCGGCTGGCCAAGGCCCAGGTCGATGCCGGCAAGACCGAAGACGCCATCCAGGTGCTGCGCAACGTGCAGTCCGACGACCAGTTCAAGCTGATCGTGGACCAGCGCCTGGCCCGCCTGCTGATCGAAACCGGCAAGGCCGCCGAGGCGCAGGCGCGGCTGGCTTCCGCGGACGACGGCATCAGCCTCGAGATCCGCGCCGATGCCGCGGTGGCCCAGAACAAGCGCGACGAGGCCCGCGACCTGTACACCAAGGCCCTGGTCCTGGTGGACGTGGCCTCGCCGCAGCGCCGCCTGCTCGAGACCAAGCTGGCCGACGTGGGCGGTACCGTGCCCGATCCGGCCCAACCGATTTGATGAAGCAGGTGGCCATGTTCAGACGTATTGCAATCATCGCCCTGATGGGCACCGCGCTGGCCGGCTGCAGCACCATGAAGGGCTGGTTCGCCGGCAAGGACGCGGCCGCCAAGAAGGCGCAGGAACCTGCCGAGCTGGTGAAGTTCGAGCCGACCGTGAAGGTCGACAAGATCTGGTCCACCGGCGTGGGCAAGGGCGAGGAACGTCGCGGCGTGCGCCAGCGCCCCGTGGTCGCCGACGGCCGCGTGTACGCGGCGGCAACGTCGGGTTCGATCTATGCGCTGGACCTGCAGACCGGCAAGAAGATCTGGGAGTACGAGGCCAAGAAGGAGCGCAAGGAGCGCCTCAAGGCCGAGGACGATGTCCCCAGCCAGGTCGAGAGCGAATCCAAGGAAGGCCTGTCCAAGGAAGAGAAGGCCTCCCGCAAGGAGCGCCTGCGCAACGAGAAGCAGCAGCGCAAGGAGCGCAAGGCGCTGGCCAAGAAGCGTCCGCTGCCCCGCTTCGCCGGCGGCCCCGGCGTGGGCGACGGCCTGGTCGTCGTGGGCTCGCTGGAAGGCGACGTGATCGCCCTCGATGCCGCCAACGGCACCGAGAAGTGGCGCGCCAAGGTTCCCAACGAAGTGATCACCGCTCCGGCCGTCGCGCAGAACCTCGTGTTCGTGCGCAGCAACGACGGGCGCGTCACCGCGTTCGACGCCGCCACCGGCGAACGCCGCTGGTTCCACGACCAGGAAGGCCCGACGCTGTCGGTGCGCGGCAATGCCGCGATCACCCTCGGCCCGGGCGTGCTGTTCGTCGGCAACGACGACGGCACCATCACCACCCTGGCGATGCAGGACGGCCGCCCGTTGTGGGAGCAAACCGTCGGCGTGCCGGAAGGGCGTACCGAACTCGAGCGCATGGCCGACGTCGACGGCACCCCGGTGCTGGAGGGCACGACCCTGTACGTGACCAGCTTCAAGAACGAGACGCTGGCCATCGAAGGCCCGACCGGCCGTCCGTTGTGGAGCCGCGACCATGGCGGTCCCGGCACCGTCGGCGTTTCCTCCAGCCTGGTCGTGGTCGCCGACAACGCGGGCACGGTGTGGGGGCTGGACAAGAATTCCGGTTCCGCCATGTGGTCCCAGGATGCGCTGGCCCGCCGTTCCCTGACCGGCGTGGCGATCCAGGGCGACTATGCGGTGGTGGGCGACTACAAGGGCTACCTGCACTGGCTGAACCTGAGCGACGGCAAGCTCGCGGCCCGCGCCCGCGCCGGCCGCGACACGTTGGTCGCGCAACCGGTGGTCGCCGACGGCATACTGATCGTCCAGAACACCGATGGCGACCTGACCGCCTTCCGGCTGGCCCACTAAGGAACCGTGCGATGCTGCCCCTGGTCGCCCTGGTAGGACGGCCGAATGTCGGCAAGTCCACGCTATTCAACGCATTGACTCGCAGCCGTGACGCCCTGGTCCACGACCAGCCCGGCGTCACGCGCGACCGCCATTACGGCGTCTGCCGGCTCGACGAGGCCGCTCCCTTCATCGTGGTCGATACCGGCGGCATCGCCGGCGAAGAGGAAGGCCTCGCCGGCGCCACCGCGCGCCAGGCGCGTGCGGCGGCGGGCGAAGCGGACCTGGTCCTGTTCGTCGTCGATGGCCGCGAAGGCGCTTCCGCGCTGGACGACGAGATCCTGGCCTGGCTGCGCAAGCTGTCGCGGCCGACCCTGCTGGTCATCAACAAGATCGACGGCACGAACGAGGAAGCCGTGCGCGCGGAGTTCGCGCGTTATGGCTTTGCCGATGTCCTGGCGATCTCCGCCGCGCACCGGCAGGGCATCGACGAGGTGCTCGACGAGGTGCGGGCCCGGTTGCCCGAGGAAGGGGCAGGGGAGCTGCTCGACGACGATCCCTCGCGGATGCGCGTGGCGTTCGTCGGCCGTCCCAACGTGGGCAAGTCCACCCTGGTGAACCGCCTGCTCGGCGAGGAGCGGATGATCGCTTCCGACGTGCCGGGCACCACCCGCGACTCGATCGCCGTGGACCTGGAACGCGATGGCCGCCAGTACCGCCTGATCGACACCGCCGGCCTGCGGCGCAAGTCCAAGGTCGAGGAGGCGGTCGAGAAGTTCAGCGCCTTCAAGACCCTGCAGGCGATCGAACAGTGCCAGGTCGCCGTGCTGTTGCTGGACGCCAGCGAGGGCGTCACCGACCAGGATGCCACCGTGCTCGGCGCGATCCTCGATGCGGGCCGTGCGCTGGTCGTGGCGATCAACAAGTGGGACGGCTTGACCGACTACCAGCGCGAGCAGGCCGAAGACCTGCTGTCGCGCAAGCTCGGTTTCGTGAACTGGGCGGAAGCCGTGCGCATCTCGGCCAAGCACGGTTCGGGGCTGCGCGAGCTGTTCAAGGCCATCCATCGCGCCCATGCCTCGGCGACCCGCGAGTTCAGCACGAGCGAGGTCAACAAGGCGCTGGAAATCGCCTACGAGACCAATCCGCCGCCGAGCATCCGCGGCCATGTCTCCAAGCTTCGCTACGTGCATCCCGGCGGCACCAATCCACCGACGTTCATCGTGCACGGCACGCGCCTGAAGGTCCTGCCGGAGTCGTACAAGCGCTACCTGGAGAACTTCTTCCGCAAGCGCTTCAAACTGGTCGGCACGCCGGTGCGCTTCATGTTCCGGGAAGGCGCCAACCCGTACGAAGGCAAGAAGAACGAACTGACCGAGCGCCAGATCGCGCGCAAGCGCCGGCTGATACGGCACGTCAAACGGAGCAAGTGAAGCGGCCCCGGGCCTCCGGGCGCGAACCGTCGCGGGCAGGGGGCGGGGGGCGGGGCCGCGTCGCTCACTCAGCCAGCAGGCGTTCCGGGAAGGTGTAGACGTTGTATCCGTCCTGGCGCGCGAAGCCGACCAGGCACACGCCGGCACCGCGGGCCAGGTCGACCGCCAGTGCGGTCGGCGCCGAGACCGCCGCCATGAAGCCGATGCCAGCCCTGGCGGCCTTGGTCACCATCTCGTAGCTGGCGCGGCTCGAGATCACCAGCATCCCGGCTGCCGGTGCAATGCCGGCCCGGTGCATCGCGCCGACGAGCTTGTCCAACGCATTGTGCCGGCCGACATCCTCGCGCACGAGCACGATGTGGCCTTCGCGGTCGGCCCAGGCGGCGGCATGGGTCGCGCCGCTCACCGCGTTCATCGGCTGGTGCGCTCCCAGCATGGCCAGGGCACGCCGCAAGGCACCGACGCCGACGCCCGGACGGTCCCGCACCAGGGGCGGCGGCCGCAGCACGTCCTCCAGCAAGCGCGTGCCGCAAACCCCGCAGCCTCCGCGGCCGGGCAACAACCGCGAGGTCGCATCATCGAGCGCAGCCGCAGGGGCATCGACAGCGACCGTCATCGCCAGTTCGATGCCTTCCAGCTGCTGCCGCGTCTCCACCTGCAGCAGCTGCGATGGACGCTGGATGAGTCCTTCGCTGAGGGAAAAGCCCAGCGCGAAGTCGTCCAGATCGCAGGGAGTGGCCATCATCACCGCGAACGGGTGGCCGTTGTAGACCATCGCGACCGGCACTTCCTCGGCCACGGCGTCGACGAACTGTTGCTCCTGATCCCCGCGACGGCGCAAAACGGAACGGGGAACGCAGCCGGGTACCTGGGACTGCGCGGACTTGCTGGGCTCGGGCATGGAGCTATGTACGGATGAAGAGAACTCCAAGGGTATAGCTTCGTAGCCCATGCCCGTACTTTACATAATATACATTATGCGAACTTCTTGGGGCCCGCATTCGCTGGATCTGGCTCTGGCTCATTTCTTGCTTTCCCCGGTGTCTGTCGATGAGCATTCGCCACCGTAGCAACTAACAAATAGCTCGGTTGCCGAGACACTGGCTGCAGCCCAAGCCAGGCCTGCGGCCCAAGCCGAGTTGATGGATGGCGCTCGATCCGAGGCGTTGCACGATCCGGTTGTTTACGAGTTCCGAGGGCTTGGCTCTGCATGCACTCCTGGAACGAGGTGTGCCAGCGGAGTTGATGATTACCGCTCCCGATCCCATTTGTCGTTAAGCAGGAATTTTCGTCTTAGAGTGCAGAAAGCCTCCACCCAATCCTGGAGGGTGCGCCCCCCTGAGGAGATGCTCAGGACCGATCCCGCCGCGATCTTGCGCGCCGCGCTCATCGAGTTCAATGAGCAAGAATAGCCACTATCTATTCGGTGCCTGAGCGTAGGCGGCGCCGGATGGCCGCCACTTGCTGAGTAGGCATCAACAGGCTGCTGCGTGAGCTGCAGGAGCCTCGCTGCGCGCTCAATCGCAAACCAGTTGGGATTGCCTTTTGAGGGTGTGGTTGCTGCCGTCCCGCGTGCTCGGCTTGGGATTCTTGGCTTGATGTTGCTCGACGCGCTGACGCCATGCGGCTTCCAATGCCGCCGCAGATCCCGCAAATTGCCCAACTGTGCTTCCGCGCGGTCTTCTGTAGCGCGAACATGCTGGATCAAGGTGTCGCGTTCAGCCTGCACCGCATCCTGCACCTGACGCAGCTGGATCCGGACCGTGCTCAGCCGCGTCGCCCGGGCCGCAGTCAAACGTGGCGAGCGTCCGCGCAAGAAGGCCGCGATCACCCTGCCCGAACTGGAAGCTATGCTGGCGACTTGCGATGACAGCGTGGAAGGCATTCGGGACCGCGCCCTACTCTGCTTCGGCTTCGCCAGCGGCGGGCGCCGGCGCAGCGAGATCGCTAAGACCGTCAAACAAGGATATCGAGTTGTTTCATCGGCTGAGGGTACATGCAACAAGAGAACATGGCGCGACGTATCAGTCTCCGGGCTGGACGACCTTGGGCGACAACAGCGCGGCAGTCTGGGATAGGGGCTTCTATGCACTCCTGAAGGCCCCTGCGCAGTTGCACGACCTGTTGGTTCTGCTGAAATAGCCGCAGGCATCAGAGGCATCCGCTTCCCCTAGAACCAAAGGTATCCCAAGTCGGGAAACCTCATCCCATATTCGACGTCCTATCAATGACTTTCTACCACTACACCAACGCCGACACGCTCCCACTGATCTTGGCAAATCGCACGCTCCGTTTTACCCGTGCGGATCTACTGGATGACGAGTCAGAAGTTCCGTTCCGGTCCGTCCAGCTTGATCAACGTAGATTCTTTGTGAGCTCATGGTCGCGAGGAACACACGGCGAGGCCGGTATGTGGGCGCGATATGGTGACGCCGATCGCGGCGTACGTATTTCTCTGAAAGAGGTACGATTTCCCTGGTCACTGCTGCACGTGAACATATCCCGTGAGACGAGGCTGCACAAAAAAGATGGCTCACCCCAAATGGTCGGGCTGCAGATCCGAGATGTACGCGCCCCGTATGAAAAGAAGACGATGTTCGGGACCGGTTACGTTCTGTTGCCTACGGGAGCGGACGAGGAGGCCGTGTTTGGTTCAGACGTACTCTATGCAACTAACCCGGAGGCGGAGGTTCAACGCCGGGTAACGTTGACCGAAGAGGGCATGACGTTCCGCGGCGACGCAACCTACGCAGCGCGAGTGAAAGGTACTGCGTGGGCGGACCAGGCAGAACATCGGTTTGTGATCAGCGCAATCAAGGGGCCCTTGATGGATCATGCTGCGGAGCCCACCAGATACTCCAACGCCCTATTAGACCTGATCGAGGCCGGATCAGCGAGTGGATTTGCCAACTTCTCCCCGGACGTGCCCTACATCGACCTGCCTCTGGCGAATGATGCCTTCGAAGGGGTGATAGTAACGACAGGTTCCTGGATGCCTTCAGCACTAAGAGACGCTCTCGAACGCAGCATCAAGGATATGGTGCCAACGGCCATCTTCGAGGAGTGTGCACTCAAGGTGCGGCCGAGGCATTGACGCCCCTGATGCGCCCCGACGTCGCACCGCTACTCAAGCGGGAGGCGTCGGCGGCGTCGCGCAACATGTCGGAACCACAAAGCCGAGCCTCGTTGAAGTCAGGTGTCCACTTCGGATCAGAAGCTGCCCGCCCTACCCCCGGTAACGCCCTCTAATCGCTTACCCGTGGATCTTGACTTTCAGTTCAACGGGAAAAGTCGCACTACGCCCATTCCTACGCGACATCCCTTACTTGCTCTGCTCGCTGTTGCGTCATGCGCCAGCGAGATTCGACGCGCGCTCGTCGACGCGCATGGGCTGTATATCGCGTAGTTGGCAGCGATGCACGGTATCGAAGGATGGCTGGTGTTGCTGCGATCCGGCGCCTCGACGGGCGAGACTGTCTGTTGCGCGCACTCGAAGGCCTGATCCGACGCGGCTACGCCCAAGGCCTGGATGCGGTGCTCCGCGGACATCTCCAAAGCCGTGTAAAGAGCAGCGTGAGCTGGCGGCTGCCATCGATCGAGGTTCGGGCTCGACCGGGACATCTCGACCAGATCCGAATCACTTGGCTGCGAGTGCCAACGCCCGAAAGACGTTGAATCGTGGACAGTCCACTCACCATACCCACGCGGCCAAGACGGCGACCGCCCCTCCGTCGAGGCGGTCGCGCCCCGCCGCATCGCGGCGACATATAGAACTACGGGGCAGATTGTCGTCGCCAGCGCAAACTCCGAGGTGATTTGTCGGTACCGGATTTAAGTTGGTGGTGTTTGAGCGAAGTTAGCCGCGAATATGGCGAATTTTATTCGACTCGCCCTACTAAGGGTTCGCCCCGTCGCCCGAAAATATGATAATAATTCAAGCAGTTAGATCTATGGCGAATTCTTGCCGTCAATCAACGCCTGCGCCGCTTGCAATAAACTATTGAAGGCCACGCCAGCCATGAGCCTCGTTGGCCTGTTGCAATGCCGTGTGGGCCATGACGATGCTCAAGGTGGCGACCTATTCCTTCTGCATGATGTGGCGGCACGCACCCTCGACGATGCCTGACTCGCAATGACTACTGCGGAGAAGAACTTGGACCAGAAAGCTGACAGTCTGCGCCGCGTTTCCACCGTTTCTCCGGCCCATCTCATGAACCGTCCGATTCTCTTCTTGACGGCCCTCATCCTCGTCGCCGTCGCATCTCCGGCCGTTCCGGCGACACAGACAGCACCGGCGGATCCTGCCCACAATCCGCTTATCTGGGCCGACGTTCCGGATATGGCCATCATCCGTGTAGGAAAAACCTACTACATGAGCAGCACGACGATGCACATGAGTCCGGGCCTGCCGATCATGAAGTCGACGGACCTGGTCAACTGGCGTATGGCCTCCTACGCCTATGAAACCCTTGCCGACAACGAAGCGCTGCGCCTCGAGAATGGTAAAAACGCCTACGGCCGCGGCTCCTGGGCCAGCAGCCTGCGATATCACGACGGCGTGTTCCATGCCTCGACTTTCTCCGCCACCACCGGACGCACCCACATCTACACCACGCGCGATCCGGATCGCGGCCCTTGGAAAGAGACGAGTTTCGAACCCGCGATGCATGACCACAGCTTGTTTTTCGACGACGACGGTCGCGTCTACATGGTTTATGGGAGCGGTCGCATCATGCTGACCGAACTGCAACCCGATCTTTCCGGAATCAAGCCCGGCGGCGTGAACCAAGTTCTCATCGAAAACGTCAATGCCGTCTTCGGCACCGACTTGGGCGGGCTCAATGGCGAGGGCTCACAGCTTTCCAAGATCAACGGCCGCTACTACCTCTTCAACATCGCCTCACCCGGAAGCCGCTGGGCGCGCACCGTCATCGTCCACCGCGCCGACACCATCACCGGTCCCTACGAGGGCCGCATTGCGCTCGATGATCGCGGCATCGCCCAGGGCGGCCTCATCGATACCCCGGACGGCAAATGGTTTGCCTATCTCTTCAAGGACCAAGGCGCCGTCGGTCGCATCCCCTACCTCGTACCCGTGACCTGGAAGGACGGCTGGCCCGTGCTCGGCCAAGACGGCAAGGTGCCCATGACGCTCGACATTCCCGCTGGTGGACAGGGCATCTCCGGCGTCTCCGGCATCGTTGCTTCCGACGAATTCGACCGCCGCCCCGGCGACCCCGCCCTGCCCCTCGCCTGGCAATGGAATCACAATCCCGACCCTCGCGACTGGTCGCTCGCCAAGCGCCCGGGGTACCTGAGCTTGGTCACAAGCCGGATCGTTTCCACTTTACCCGAGGCTCCCAATACTCTCACCCAGCGCACATTTGGCCCGGACAGTTCCGCCACAACCCGCATCGACGTGAGCGGCATGAAAGACGGCGATTGGGCCGGCCTGGCCGCTTTTCAGAAGAACTATGGTTTTGTAGGCGTAAAGATGAGCGACGGCGCCAGATACCTTGTCATGGTGAGCGCCGACTCCGATCATCCCGAAGAGATCGCCTCGGTTCCCCTCTCTGGAAACGCCGTTCACCTCAAGGTCGAATGCGAATTCGAGCCAGCGCCTGAAGTGGCTCGCTTCTCCTACAGCCTCGACGGCAAATCCTGGACTCCCGTTGGTCGCCCGTCGCGTCTAACCTATTCCTACCCAGCGCATTTCATGGGTTATCGCTTCGGCCTCTTCTATTATTCGACCAAGACCACCGGCGGCCGTGTGGATTTTGATTACTACCGGATCGGACAAAGCGGCGGCGCCCGCTGACACGGTACGGTCTTAACCTGGAGCCGCCCTGGTCACGTTAGAGCAAGCTACTGCCAAGCTGAAGCAACGGCTTGGACCTATGGCGTGCTCCTGGCGCTGCTCGCTGGTCTTTAATGGTCTGGATGGCGGGTGGCATAACCGATCACGGTCGAGAAAGGTGCCACCCAGATCCTGTCGGAATGGGCTTTGAGATAGGCGAGGAGCTGGGCATGGGCTTCTGCGGACACGGAGAGGTAGTCGCCGCCCACACCGTGGAAACCGAGTACGACCACCCCGCCCTTGCGCTCGGCATCCTGGACAGCGGCGATCAGGTCGGCACCGGTCGCGTCGGAGGGGAAAAAGCGGCTCGGCACATCCATGGGATCGAGAGGGCGCTCTGTTGGATCCGCGGCACGGGTATAGCGCGTCAGTCCGCTAGCGCGCAGCTCCGGAAGATAGTCGACGCCTCCGGCCAAGTGCTGGCCACAAGGAGTCGCATAGCTGTGCTGCAGCTTGCCGTCAATCGCCGTCAGCATCGTGTTCATGGTGCGTATCTCTGCCAGCATGGTGTCGATGTCGTAGGCTTCGCTGGTGTCGATCTTCTTCGCGGGCGGATAGTTGGCCTGTGGGCAAGCATGGCGAATGGTGTGGTTGCCGAGTTCGTGGCCTTCGGCAGCGGCAGATCGCCAGCGCGCAATCTGCTCCGGAGTAATCTTGCTGCCGATCAGGAAGAAGGTTCCTTTGAGGCCGGCGGCATCGAGTGCCGGAATCGCGTTGTCGAGTTGGGAGACGAGCGCATCGTCATAGGTCAGCACCACGGCTGCCTGCTTGCCGTCCGGCCAGGGCCCGGCCACAGCCTGGGTAGCCGTCATGGCGATTGCAAGAAGAACCGATCCGATTCGCATCGTTGTCCTCAGTATTCGATTGGCGACGATGCCATCAGCCGCCGCGCGCTTTGCCGCCCTTGCGTTTCGCCGCCTTCATCCGGTCCGCCAGCTGTTGCTGGTACGCGGCCATCACTGCCGGCAGCAACCCGGGAAAGCGCTCGTTGATTTCCGCGCAGCGCGTGGTGTTGCGCATCTCCACGCCCTGGCGTTCGCTGCGGATCAGGCCAGCTTCGCGCAAGGCACGGAAATGCTGCGAGAGCGTGGATTTCGGAATTTCGCGGTCGTCCAGCTGCAGGAACGCCGAGCAGCTCGTGCCCTTCTCAGAAGCGGCAAGCCCGGCATAGATGGCCACCCGCACCGGGTCGGCCAGGACGTGGAGGATGCCTTCCACGGTGACGTCTTCGATCGAGGGATGAACTAGCGGTCTCATGGCTGCAATCTTAGCAGCCCTTGACTTACGGTTCGTTAGTTCATATGTTTCGAACTATTGAATTTATGAACCGGGCAATTCGCCCTTCCATCACCTGACAGGAAATCCGTCATGAGCAAGCTCAAAGGCAAAGTCGCGCTGGTCACCGGCGCATCCAAGGGCATCGGCGCCGGCATCGCCAAGGCGCTGGCCGCCGAAGGCGCGGCCGTGGTCGTCAACTACGCCTCCAGCAAGGCCGGCGCCGACGCCGTGGTCGAGGCCATCACCAAGACCGGCGGCAAGGCCGTGGCCGTTAAGGGCGACGTGGCCAAGGCTGCCGACGCCCAGGCCATTGCCGATGCCGCGGTGAAGGAATTCGGTCGCCTGGACATCCTGGTGAACAATTCCGGCGTCTACGAGTTCGCGCCGCTGGAGCAGATCACCGAAGAGCATTACCACAAGCAGTTCAACGTCAATGTGCTGGGGCTGCTGCTGACCACCCAGGCGGCCGCCAAGCATATGAACGATGGCGGCAGCATCATCAATATCGGTTCGCTGGTCACCCGCATCGTGCCGCCGGGCGGTTCGGTCTACACCGCCACCAAGGGCGCGGTCGACGCCATCACCGGCGTGCTGTCGCGCGAACTGGGCCCGCGCAAGATCCGCGTCAATGCGCTGAACCCGGGCATGGTGGAGACCGAGGGCACGGTAGCCGCCGGATTCATCGGTTCGGACTTCCACCAGGGCGCCATCGCGCAGACCCCGCTGGGTCGTATCGGCCAGCCGGGCGATATCGCGTCGATCGCGGTATTCCTGGCTTCCGACGATTCGTACTGGCTGACCGGCGAGAAGCTGTACGCCGCGGGCGGCGCGCGCTGACCCGATAGGTCCGCGTTGGCAGGCTGGGGAGTGCCATGGGCTCCCCGGCCTGCTCCGGTGGTTGCCGTCCGCGAGTTGGCTTCGCGCAATGCAATCTGCGCCAACCCGGTTCACGCCTACCCGGGCCAAGGACAGCAGCGCGTCGCCGTACCTATGCAGCCTGCTGACTCGCAAGGCCGCAGCGGAGCACCACGGCAAGAAAGCCTGGAATTACCCAGGCCTTCGAAACGATGGCAGAAAAGGGATCAAAGCTGTACCGCGAAAAGTGGCGCTGCAATCGCTTGCGTGACCTGGGGCGGGAAAAGATCGATGCCATCGAATTCCTGGCCCAGGCATGCGGTTTCTCCGCTTGCCACTGCAGCCGTCAGGGCTCGGGGAGCATCCACTCTTTCAAGAGCCGTCGCCAGCGCTTGCGGAGATGCGCGCCGCAAGGATGCGTCTCGGCCGATCATCTCCAGCAACTCAATGGTGTCAGCCATTCCACCCTCCTCTTGTCATCCATCGGTCGAGTTCGTGCGGCGGCCCGACGGCAACCGGCGCGCCGCGCCTTCATACCACAATCGATACTCGGTCGTTTGTCAGCAGGCTGGCTTCCTGGCCGCATCCCGGAGCCCAGGCCGAACCGGCGCGTCGTTCCCGTCCCTGCGCAGGAAATGGTCGTGCGAGATCCAGATCACACTGCGATCGGCCTGCCATAGATCTCGTGCAAAACCGCCGCACGGCGCATGAACTCTTCGTCTCGCTGGATCGCTTCCGCTGGCGGCACGACGACGGTTTCTTCCGCAGTCATGGGGATCTTGGCGATGTCGCGCAGCGCCACTTTGCGGACGCGTGGCCCTTCGATGGGCAAGATGGCCGCACGATAGACGATGACTTCATGATCGATCGGGTAGTCCAGGCTCAGCCGATCGACAAGGAGTTGCCTGTAAGCGGCAGAGGCATCCACCCTGGAAATGGATTCATTGGCGATCATGGCGACCTGCCACAGCACGAGGTAAGCGGTCCGATCCAGCCGGCGCTTGAAAAAGACCAATTGATTCACTTCGAAATGCTGGCAGCCGTGACTCCCGGGATCGATACCAAGGTCCGCGTAAAGGCAATCTTCGGCGGAAATGCCCGGTTCCATGAATGCGTCGTATCCTTCGGAGCGCGCTACTTCAATGACCTTGTGCGGCGACCAGGCAAATACGCCCGGATGGCCATAAAAGGCGCCGCAGACCTTCTTGCCTGCACGCACTTCCGCCATCATCAGGTCAACCCATTCCTTGTAGGTCTCTGATCGGGGTTTTCCTTCGCCATAGTAGGGTTGCAGGCTGCGGACGTCCTTGTGCATGCGTTGCAGCCATTGCTCCACGATGCCGTTGGACACCCCGGCGAATACGACGTCGGCCTGCTCGATATGGCTTCGCGCGATCGGCGTGAGATGCGAGCCCAGCGTCATCCCCAGGCCGACACAGACGATGCTGCCCCGAGATGTTTCGCTGGCCGGGATGTTCAAGGTCGTGCTCATTGCCTGCCTTTCGTTCCAGCGACGATCGTTGCCGGGAATGTTGTATGGGAGCGGCGTATGCCCGCAACTGGCCGTTGGGAGCGGAACTCCCGGTTGCATACCCATATGGGATTACTTATGGGATTACTTGCACGCCTCCCAAACCCGGTTGTCCCAATGGCTCGAGAACTCGAAGGTCCGCTTGAGCCCTGCCCTGTCGTAAGCCGCCTTGCGGGCCGCCTTTTCCGCCTCGCATGGGTTGCCTGACCGCGGCTCGCGCAGCCTTGCACGGCTCGGCTGCGCCGGGGTTCGGCGGGCGGCCGCGTTGCGTGCGGCGATCTCGCGGCCGATCGCGGCTTGCCGCGCCACGAACGACCGGCTGGGCTCCGGATCGGGAGGCGCAGCCCATGCTTTCTCGTTACTGGATTGCGAGGAACAAGGCGCGGACTGGTAGGTCGCATCGCCACGCGAATCCACGCACTTGTAGACCATCTGTGCCGACGCTGGCCCGGCGATCCCTGCGAATACGAACAGCAACGAACAGATGCGAACGTCCATGATCACCTCCTTGTGGAAGAATCATACCTTTCCCAGGGCCAGGCTTTCCTGGAGACGGGCCCGGCAATCAACGGCCGTGCGATCGGGACCATGCCCGGCCATGACTCGAGCCCGTAGCCGGATTGGAGATACGACATGATCCCCTTCAACGTAGAACGCATCGACCACATCGTGCTGCGCGTGTCCGACCTGCAGCGGAGCATCGAGTTCTATGGCCAGGTGCTGGGATGCGCGGTGGACCGGAACCGGCCCGACCTGGGCCTGGTCCATCTGCGCGCGGGTGCTTCGATGATCGATCTCGTGGACATCAACGGTCCGCTCGGGGTACGCGGCGGACGCGCGCCGGGCGACGAGGGCCGCAACGTCGACCACGTGTGCCTTCGTGTCGACCGGTTCGACGAGGCGAGGATCCACGAGCACCTGGCGCGCTTCGGACTGATGGCCGATGCCGCTCAGCGTCGGTACGGCGCCGAGGGAACGGGTTATTCCCTCTACTTCCCCGATCCCGATGGGAACCAGGTGGAGATCAAGGGACCTTCGGAAACCTGATCCCTCCCGCCAGGCAGGCTGCGTCGAGGCCGCCGTCGCGGCGGAAGCGCACGAGGTGATATCCAGGAGCGAAGATCGACAGGTCGGCTCCGGCCTGGGCCGGACCACTTCGACATCGTCCTGCCCTGCGGCGGCGGCATCACGCTGAGCATCCACGTCCTGCGCTCGGCGCAGCCGCTGCTGGCAGATGTGGCGCCGCTGCCATCCCCTTGCACGGGCGCGTTCTTCAGGAGCCCGGCCTTTTCAGGTACTTCCTGATGGCGACACGCTGGCGGGCGTCCAGGCCGCCGCCATGCTGCCGGAGCAGCTGCAGGATCCTGGCATGGGCCGCTAGCGTCCGGCGCTGCAATTCCATCGTGGCGGCTTTCTCCAGGGCGATCAGGTCCCGCAAGGTCGGGTTGGGCGGAGCATTCTTCATGGGTGATCCGGTGACGATGGCAGTCCCGGTGCGATTGTCTTGCATCCAGCAGGCCGGGCACCACCGCCCTGCCCGCGTACTGGGCCGACGCCACCGCGGTACGCAGCGCCCCATCGGCCGTCCCATCGCGAATATCGATATCGAAATCGCCTCCGATGGATAACCGAACGAGCATGGGCCACACCGATCATCGCGTTGGGTTTCGGAGCAATCCGCGGCGCCAGGCACGAGAATCTTCCTGGCATGGACATATATCCAGCCAGAATGATGCGACGCAAGTTGACAGGCCATCCGCATGAACCGAAGGTGCGCGTCCATGGCGCGTCCATGGCGCGTCCATGGCGCGTCCTGCTGCATGCATGCGCGCCACGGGGACGATGCTCCTGTTGCGGCCACATCGCCCCGGCAGCTCGAATGGTTTCCCGAAGTTTTCGAAATGACCGGCGACCAGAATATCCACGCGCAACGCGATCGGCGTGGAGCTCGCTGCCGGGCAATGCCGTGCCCGAGATCTCCCGCCTTGCCGGGCCTGTCGACGGCGCGACCACAACCTGAGGATTCTCCAACTCCGATGAACATCGAGTTCCGTCGACGCATCGCAACGGCGCAGGCCATGCACCGCCCCCTGGCAGCCGTGCTAGCCATGGCGCTGGTGGCGTCTCCCGCTTCGGCGGAGATCCGCAAGCTTTCGCAGGATTGGCGTTTCCATGCCGGCGAGGTCGCAGGCGCGGAGCGCGCCGGGTTTGCCGACCGGTCTTGGCAAAGCGTGGTGGTGCCGCACGATTTCTCGATCATGGACACGCCGGATGGACGCCCGCCGTTCGATCGCGACACGCCCAGCGGCCAGGACTCGGGCTACCTGCCCGGCGGCATCGGCTGGTATCGGCGGCACGTCGACCTGTCCGCGGCCGACGCCGGCCGCATCGTCCGGCTGAACTTCGAAGCGGTGTACATGGATGCCGACATCTGGGTGAACGGCGAACACCTGAAGCGGCATCGCTACGGCTACACCGCGTTCTCGGTCGACCTGACCGGCAAGGTCCGGCCCGGCGACAACGTCATCGTCGTGCGCGTCAACCATGTGGATCCGTCTTCGCGCTGGTATGCGGGCTCGGGCCTCATCCGGCCGGTCGCGCTCGAAATCCTCGATCCGGTCCACATCGAACCCGAGAGCGTGTTCGTCACCACGCCCGTGGCCGGCGAGGACCGGGGCGTGGTCGCGGTGGCTGCCGCCCTCGTCAACCGCTCGGGCAAGGCGCAGTCCGCCGAGTGGGTGGCGCGGGTGGTGTCGGCCAGCGGCGAAACGGTGGCCGAGGCCAGGCGGACCGAGGCATTGCCCGCGGGCGCGCGCGCCGAGCGATCGCAGCAGCTCGCCGTGGCCAATCCGCGTTTGTGGTCGCCGGACGCTCCCAACCTCTACACGCTGGTCCAACAGATCCGCATCGGCGGTGCGACCGTCGACGAGCGGCGCACCCGCTTCGGCATCCGCACGATCGCGCTGGACGCCGCGGACGGCCTGCGCATCAACGGCCGCAAGGTGCTGTTGCGAGGCGGCAACATCCACCACGACAACTACATGATCGGCGCCGCCGGCATGCCGGACGCGGATGCGCGCAAGGTCGCCCTGATGAAGGCCGCCGGGTACAACGCCATCCGCAGCGCGCACAATCCGGCCAGCCAGGCCACGCTCGACGCCGCGGACGAACTGGGCATGCTGGTGATCGACGAGGCGTTCGACAGCTGGAGCAAGAGCAAGAAGCCGCAGGACTATTCGCGCTTCTTCGCCGAGGACTGGCCGCAGGACATCGACAGCCTCGTCGTCAGCGGCCGCAACCACCCCAGCGTGCTGTTCTGGAGCATCGGCAACGAAATCCCCGAGGACGGCACGCCCGAAGGCGTCGAGAGCGCCCGCAGGCTGGCCGAGCGCGTGCGCAGCCTCGATCCGACGCGCCCGGTCACCCAGGGCATCAACGCCGATCCGCCCAGGAGTACTCGGCAGGCCGGCGTGCTCGGCGTGGCCGGCTACAACTACCACGTGCACCTCTTCGCCGAGGAGCACGAGCGGCTCCCCGGGCTGGCGATGTACACCTCCGAGTCCACGTCGAAGGAGTTCTTCCGCTACTGGCGTGCCGTCGAGACCATGCCGTGGGTGATCGGCGATTTCGTCTGGACCGCGGTGGACTATCTGGGCGAGGCCGGCATCGGCTGGATGGGATACAGCCAGGACTGGCAGAAACTCGGCCCCTACCCCTGGCACCTGGCCTACAGCGGCGAGATCGACGCGACCGGGCGCCTGCGTCCGGCGGCCTATTACCGCCAGGTCGTCTGGAAGACCGGCATGGTGCCGATATCGGCATTCGTCCGGCAGCCGCAAGGCACCGAGGATCTGCCCGATCGCCACCTGTATCCGGTCGTGCAGCCGCACCTCGACTGGTCGCTGGACGATGTCCATCCCAGTTGGACCTGGCCCGGCCAGGAAGGCCGGCGCCAGGAAGTGCAGGTCTACTCCGAGTTCCCGGAAGTGGAGCTGTTCCTCAACGGCAAGAGCCTCGGTCGCAAGCCGGTCGGCCAGGACAGCGAATACAAGGCGCTCTACGAGGTGCCCTACGCGCCCGGGCGCCTGCTCGCCGTGGGCTACCGCGACGGACGCGAGGCCGGGCGCTGGGAGTTGCGCACGGCCGGTGCCCCCGCCGTCGCCGAGGCCTCCTCCGACCGATCGCGGCTCCGGGCCAACGGCGAGGACCTGGCGTACATCGCCGTGGAATTGCGCGATGCCGACGGCACGCCCATCTATGCCCGGAAGGACGACAGGCAGGTGCGCGTGCGCGTGACCGGGGCGGGAACGCTGGCCGGCATCGGCAACGGCAATCCCGTGGACGTTTCCAGCTTCCAGTCGGGCGAACGCAAGACCTTCCATGGCCGGGTGGTCGCGGTGGTCCGCGCTGGCGTCCGGGCCGGCCCGATCACCGTGGACATCGACGTGGAAGGCCTGCCCTCGCGCCGGATAAGGCTCGATGCGGTGACGCCCTGAGCTTCCGCCCTGCCCGCCTAGCGCCGGCCTTCGCTCCGGAACCGACTCGGCGGCATTCCCATCGTCCGGCCGAACACCGCCGAGAATGCGGATTGGGTGCGGTATCCAACTGCCAGCGCCACGTCCAGGATCGCGTGGCGCGTGTGCAGGAGCAACTGTGCGGCCGCCTGCATCCGGAGCTGGGTCAGTTTCGCGTAGGGCGGCATGCCCGTGGCGGCCTTGAATGCGCTACAGAAATGGAAGCGGCTGAGACCGACCAGGTCCGCCAGTTCCTGCAGGGAGATGTCGCCATCCAGGTGCGCCTGCATGTAGTCCACCACGCGCCCTACCTGGCTGGCTGGCAATCCCTTCGCCGGCGGCGCGGCCAGGCGCGCCAGCGACGAATGTGCCCTGAGCAGATGCAGGCAGGCCAGTTCCACGCCGTGTTCGAGGAACAACAGCGAATGGTGGGAAGGTTGTTGCACCTCCGAGCAGATGAGCCGCAGGATGTGAGCCATTCGTTCGTCGGCGACGTCGTTGCCGTAGCGGATCTCGAACGATCGTCCTTCCGCGGCGTGATCGGCGCACTGGCGGAAGCGTTCGCTGCCGAGATAGACGTTCGACACTAGCGCATGGCCGTCGAAGTGCCAGTGTCCGCCCAGCCCCCGGGGAATGACGGTGACCGCGCCCGCGACCGGATACGAGAGGCCCTGCCGTCCTTCGACGCGGGCCCGCATCCGGCCCGTCCCGCGGTGGGCCAGCGAGAGGATGTGGACATCCATCGGCACCAGGTCGCCGTCGAAGGGCCGGCACACGTACAGGCCCGACAGGCGCGTGCCACCACGCAGGACGATCGGCAGCACCGGAGGCGGTACGCCCACCAGGGTCGAGATCACTTCCGGAGCGTCCGACAGCGGCATGGCTCTCCCCTCGGCGGCCGATCCGGCGCATGATCGGGCCGGCGCCACCCGGATACAATGGCCGAGGACGGGCGGGGAAGCCTTCCACGGCCCTGTCGTGGACATGAGATCGTATCGTTTCCCGAAGCATCTTCTCGCTCTCCGATGAGCCGGCCCCAGCCGACCGCCGCCGCCGCCGCCGAGGTCACCCGCATCGCCGGGCGCGTGCCGCCGCTCATGCCCGAACTGTTCCAGGCCGGTACCCGCCTGACCGGGCGCTGGGACAACGGCGCCTTCGACGTCGACCTGCAACCGACGCGCGAGCACATCGTATCTGTGACCTACGACGGCCAAGGCACGGCCGCGGCATCGATCGACGGCAAGCGGCTCGCCGGGCCGGTGCGGCCCGGCAGCATCACCATCTCGGCCAGTGGCCACGGCGGTCGCTGGTGCACGACCGGGTCGCGACGCGTTTCCAATGTGTTCCTGGCGCCCGAACGGCTGATAGGTTGCGTCGATGAGTTCGCGGAGGGACGCGCCTTCGAACTGTTGGATCGCGTGCACGAACCCGACGAACGGCTGGCATGCGTCATGGGCCTGCTGGCGGACGAGGCCGACGCACCCGGCCTGTATCCGCTGCTGTTCATCGAACAGACGCTGGACCTTCTTTGCCTGTACTTGCTGCGCAGCCATTCCACCCTTGCTGCGCCGCCCCCTCCCCGCGTTGCGCCGCTCGCAGCCTGGCAAGTGCGCAGGGTGACGCAATACATGCGCGAACGCCTGGGCCACGAGATCGCCCTCCAGGAACTGGCGGGGCTGGTCTCGATGAGCCGTTTCCATTTCTGCCGGGCGTTCCGGCAAGCGACGGGAATGGCGCCCCACGCCTGCCTGGTGCACCTGAGGATGCAGGCGGCGTGCAGGTTGCTGGTCACCACGCGGCTGCCGCCCGGTACGGTGGCGGCGAGCGTCGGCTATTCGAGCCCCGCTTCGTTCGCCGTGGCATTCCGGCGGGTCGTCGGGGTGTCGCCCTCCACCTACCGCGAACGCGGCTGATCCCGTCGCTCCGGGGCCACAAGCGCAATATCGCCAATGCCGGCCGCAATATCGCGACGATGCCTGTGCAGCGCCGCCGCTAGGCTTTGCCCGGCCCCTGACCGGGCCGTGCCACGACGTGGCATCGCACCCCGATGGCGACGGCCAGGATGAATCCTCCTTCCGACCTCTTGCAGGATCCCGCCGCCATCGGTCCCAGCGGCCCGGCGATGGTGCCGTGCGGGCAGGAGGCATGCGGCCCGGAACCGGACGTGCGCGACGAACCCGAAGTGGACGCCGCCGGAGCGCTCGGCCGGCTGCTCGGGCAGACGCTGCCGCTGGCCGGCTGGTCGTCGCGGCGGGGTGTGCGCTATACGCCGCGCTGGAAGCACCCTCCCCGGCGCGGGTGCTTGCCGGCGCTCGGCGAGCACGTGGTCGCCGTGACCTATAGCGGCATCGCCACCGTCATCTTGGAACGCGACGGGGTGCGCCGGACCGGCCAGTTGCGCCATGGCACCGTCACCTTGCTTCCCGCCGGGACGGAGGGACAGGTCGATTTTTCCGGGGGGCACGAATGCTCGCACGTGTTGATCCCGCCGTCGGCGCTGGAGCCCGGCGACCTGGTCCAGGTCGATGGCACGCCACGATTGCAGCTGGCGCTCGCCGATCCGGTCCTGTTCCGGCTGGTGGAGATGCTGGCGGCCATGCCGCCGGACGACGGACGCGATCCCGGCTTCCGGGAACAGTGCGCGGCATTGATCTGCACGCACCTGCTCAACCGCCACTGCTCGCCTGTCCAGTTGCCGACGGCGGTCGCGCCGGGACTGGCCAACTGGCAGCTGCGGCGGATCGAGGAGTTCATGCGGGGGCGCCTGCACGCGCCCCTGAGCCTGCAGGACATGGCGGCCCAGGTGGGCCTGAGCCGGCATTACCTGTGCACCGCGTTCCGGCGTTCGACCGGCCTGGCCCCCTACGAGTACCTGACCTTGCTGCGGATGGGGCGTGCCAAGGAACTGCTGGCGGCCAGCGAACGCTCCATCGGCGAGATCGCGGTGGCCGTGGGATACGGCACGCCCTCGGCATTCGCGGCCTCGTTCCGCCGGTCCACCGGCCTGACGCCGCGGGCCTATCGCGATCGGGCGCGCGACGGGGGGAGCAGCCCTCCCGGCCACCTGCCGCCGCACGAAGCCGGACACGTCCCGTGCCAGATGCCTTGATGACCGCCGCCGTATCGTCCGGGATTGGGCTGGCTGTCGGAATGTTGCGCCGGCAGCGCGTCGGCCGCGCATCCGCAGCATCGGCTGCGGCATAGTCGCGCCGCCTCCGCGACATCAAGGAACTGCCATGGCCACCCTGTTCGGCAACTTGCGGGGCCTTGCCCTGCTCCTGGGCACTGCGGCGGCAACGCCCGTCGCCGGCGCCTCCGAGTCCCACACTCCGCAGGAAGCGCGGAATCTGGCCGTCGCACAGGCGGCATTCGAGCGCTGGCGCCAGGGCACCGGCAGCCCGTACGACCTGCTCGCCGACGACGTGCGCTGGACGATCACCGGGCGATCGGCCGCATCCAAGGAATATCCCAGCCGGGAAGCGTTCATGGCCGAAGTGATCCGGCCCTTCAACGCCCGGATGCGCGAACCGCTGCGCCCCACCCTACGGCAGATCCTCGCCGACGGCGAACACGTCGCGATCTTCTTCGACGCGCAGGGCATGGCGCGCGACGGCCTGCCCTATGTCAATACCTACGCATGGTTGTGGCGGATGCGCGACGGGAAGATCGTCGAGGCGCGTGCCTACTACGACAGCATCGCCTTCGACGAGCTGTGGCAGCGGGTCCGGCCGTGACCCTTGCGGACCATCCGTGCCGTAGCGGCTTGCCGGCGCGAGGTCGTTCCGCGTCCGGCCTGCCGGTTGCGATGGCGGCCATGCGGAGAGATCGCGCATGCCGCCGCGCGCATCGTGCGAGGCGCGCGACTGTCTCCCCTAGGGAACACGGCCCAGCGCCGTCGGGATGCCGCCAACCGCGAGGGATTGCGTCGCCTGTTTCGGCATTGCGCTCCCCCGCTTTCGGGCATTGACCCCGCGGGCCTGCACTTCTTAGCGTCGGGACGGGGCGCAAAACGCGCTCCATTCCGCCCCATCCACGCATCTTTTCTGGGAGCATTGCCATGCGCGCCGCGAGAATGCATGCCTACAACACGCCGCTCGTCATCGATGACGCACCGGTGCCGGAGATCGAACCAAACGAAGTATTAGTACGCGTCCAGGCGGCCGGCATGTGCCGCACCGACGTGCAATTGCTGGATGGATACTTCCGCGAATACGGACTGGAACTGAGCTTCCCGGCCACGCCCGGCCACGAGATCGCCGGCGTCATCGAGCGCTTGGGCGGCGCGGTGCCCGCATCGGCCGGACTCGCCCAGGGCGACCAGGTCGTCGTCGTCGGTGGCTTCGGCTGCGGGGCCTGCCCGCAGTGCCGTGTGGGCAACCACCAGATCTGCGGACACGGGCGCTGGCCGGGCTTCGGCCCGTATGGCGGTTACGCGGAGTTCGTGCCGGTGCCGTACCAATGGCTGATCCGCTTGAGCCGCGAGGACCACCTCAAGCCGGAAGAACTCGCGCCGCTCACCGACGCCGGGCTGACGCCGTACCGGGGCGCGAAGAAGCTTCAGGCCGCCGGCGTACTGCGTGCGGACAACGTCGTCGCCGTCAGCGGCATCGGCGGCCTGGGAACCTATGGCGTGCAATACGCCAAGCTGCTTTCCGGCGGCGCCACGGTGGTGGCGCTGGCGCGCTCGGACGAAAAGCTCCGCACCGCGCGCGAACTGGGCGCGGACGTCGCCATCAACGTACGCGGCAAATCCACGGCCGACGTGCGCAAGGAACTGCAGCACGCCACCGGCCACGCCGAGTTCCATGGCGTGCTCGATTGCTCCGGCGCCGAGGAAGCCATCCGGCTCGGCTTCGACATGCTGGCGACCTCCGGCGCGTTCGTTTCCGTCGGTCTCATGGGTACGCGGGTGGATATTCCACTGTTCCCCTTCGTCGCCCGGGAATACAGCTACCACGGTTCATTCTGGGGCAATTACGTGGATCTCGGCGAAGTGGTCGAGCTTGCCCGGAAGAAGTTGATCAGACACGAGATCAACACGGTCCGGCTCGAGGACGTGAACGAGAGCCTGGATCGGCTGCGCGATGGCGACTTCGTCGGGCGAGCAGTGATCACTTACCAGTGAGTCCCGCGCGAGCGGCCCGGCATGCTGCCGTGGACGGCTTCCGTTCCCGCGTGCGCAGCCGGCCCGCAATGCCGCGCCCGCGGACGATGCGCAGAAACGAGCCGTGCAGGAGCCGTGAGCACGAGGATGGGCCCGCTTACACCCTGTCTTGGCGGCGCGGTGACTCGTGCTTAGCCGCCTTCTCCTCATCCTGTTCGCGTCGAGGCAATCCAGCCCGACACGTCCTTATGAGGAGATATCGATATGGCCAACAACACCCGCAACCGCGGTTTCGCGTCGATGGACGAGGAGAAACAGAGGGAGATCGCCAGCAAGGGCGGCAAGGCGGCCCACGCCAGCGGCAACGCCCATGAGTTCGATTCGCGCGAGGCGAGCGAAGCCGGAAGGAAGGGCGGCCAGGCGGTGAGCCAGAACCGGGAACACATGGCCGCCATCGGCAGCAAGGGGGGACGCAGCTGAGCCCGATGCATGTGTCCGTTCCGTCGGCCCCGGCGCTGCCGGATGTCGATACGGCAAAGGCCCGCTGAAGGCGGGCCTTCTTCATGTCCGACAACCTGCTTCTTTACTGGCGCCCGCCTCCGGTACCTGCAGGCCCGCCCGCTCAATCCGGCGCCTTCGCGGGAATGAACGGCGAGACCGGGTCGCTGGCGGGGAACGTCTCGTCCAATGCCTCGTCCTGGCGCGCGTTCTGCTGCACGCCCTCGGCGGCCTTGAGGTCGCGGGCGCGCTGCAGGTGGTCCAGCAGCAGCCCGCGGGTATGCGCGAGGCGCGATTTCACCGCATCGCTCGAACTGGCCGGAAGAAGCTCCTTGTCCAGGAGACGCAAGGCGCGTTCGTGGCTGTCGACCATCGCGTGCACATAGGCGGCCTGGAAACCCGCGCCGGCGGCGCGCTGTAAGGCGTCCACCCAATCGCCGCCGCCCTCGCCTTCCGCCGGAGCACCTGCGCGATCGCGCAGGCGGCACGCTTCGCCACGGTTGCGACCGTGCACGGCGAGCATGTGCTCGGCGTAGACCTTCACAGGAGGGTCCAGGGATTGCGACAACGCCAGTTGCGCGGCCCGGACCTGGTCGTCGTCGATATCGGCGAGCCGCGCCAGCACCTCGCCGTCCTGCCCGACCGCATCGTCGTCGCGCGAATCCCGGCGAGCGGCGATCTTGCCCTTGCGAAACGCGGCCAACAAGGCCGCCGTGGCCCCGATGGCGACGACGATGGCCCAGGTGGTTCGGGTGCGCATGGCGGCGTGCCTCCAACTCCAATGGCCGGCACGGGTGCCGGCCGGTTCCGGGAACTACGCTACGGCGCGGACCTCAGGCGGCGCGGCTTTGCTGGGCAGCCTCGGCGTTGCCTCCGCTCTTGGCCAGCATCGTCAGCTTCTCGTCGGTCGCTTTCTCTTCCTTCAGCGTTTCCAGCAGCAGCGGGAGCGCGTCCTTGTAGCCGAGCTGCTTGGCGAGCGCGGCAAGCGTGCCGTAGGCGGCGATCTCGTAGTGCTCGACCTTCTGCGCCCCGCCGATCAGCGCGGCGTCGCGCAACGGACCGGCCTCGACGCTCTCGATGATCTCCTTGCCCTCCTCGATCAAACCCTCCATCGCCGCGCACTTGATCCGCTTCAACCGGATGCCGAGCGCCTCGACCACCTGGTCGATGCGTTCGATCTGCCCCTGGGTTTCCTCCAGGTGGGTCTCGAAGGCCGTCGACAGGTCCGGGTTGTCCGAGGCTCGCGCCAGCTTCGGCAAGGCGCGCGTCAGTTGCTTCTCGGCGCTGTAGATGTCGGACAGCTCATGGATGAAGAGGTCTTCGATGTTCTTGATGGCCATGTTTCGCTCCTGGATGGTCGGTGGTGCCGCGATGGCGGGCAGTCGATGCCTTCGTTGCAGGCTAGGCATCCCACCGTTACGCACGGCGCAATACCGCGTGATCCGGTCGCGATGACCGGCGCGGGCGGTCGTCATGCGTGCATAACGCCGGCGACCGGGCTCCGCTCACGATCCCTGGACACCGGGCCATGCAGGATCCCCGGCACCGGGCAACCTGGCCTCGGGCACCGCTCCATCGCCACGCCAGTTCCACCTTTCGAGCCGACCCAGGAAATCCGAATGAGTCCGCCGCGTGCGCCCTCCCGCCCAGCCCTGCTGGTCATCGACATGATCGGCCGGTTCGACTTTCCCGAGGCCGAGGCGATGGCCGCCAGTGTACGCAAGGCCACGCAGGCGATCGCAGCCCTGCTGGAGGTCTGTCGCCGCCGCGAAGTCCCGGTGATCTTCGCCAACGACAACTTCGCCCAGTGGAAGGCCGACTTCCGCGGCTTGATCGCGTCGGCGCGGGAAAGCGGTGGACTCGGGCTGGAGGTGGCCGACCGGCTGCACCCGACCGAGGACGATTACTACGTGCTCAAGCCCAAGCACTCGGCCTTCCTGGCGACCCCGCTGCCGGTGCTGCTGGCCAAGTTGCAGGTAGGCACGCTGTACCTGTCCGGCATGACCGCGGACTCGTGCGTGCTGGCCACCGCCCTGGACGGCAATGCACGCGAGTACCGGGTGCGCGTGATACGCCAGGCCGTGGCCGGGCTGTCGGGGCCGTTGCGCCAGGCGATGGAACTGATGCAGCTATCGCCCGCGGTGGACGTCGTGGACATGCAGGACGCCATGCGCGCATTCGAGCGCAATCGCCGGTGAGCAGCGGCGGCGAACCGCATGCCAACCTAGGCCGTCCGCGTGGTTCCGCGACGCCGGGCGCCGGCGCCGCCCGCGGAAGCTCATGAGGTGGCGCCGGCAAGCATGGCCGGGACCGGCTCGTTCTTCGCCGCGGCTTGCAGCGAGCGGCCGCCCCACTCGCTGCGCAGGTAGGACATGGCCTGCGCTCCCGGCATGCGCAGCCAATCGGCGATCGGGACGCCCTGGATGTACAGCGGACGATAGAGCGGCGCGCGCGAGGAACTGCCCACCAGCAGCGAGAACGCGCTGCGCGGGTGGTGCCCGAGCTCGTTGACGCTGCACAGGCCCGCCGCGAACACCTGCTCGCCGTCCTCCGTCAGCCACGCGATCGCGCGCGGGCCGCGCCCGTGCTCGTCGGCCGCGGTAAGACTGAACCCCAGCAGCGGGACCGCGCAGCGCTGGGTTTCCCAGATCGCCAGGTCCGCGCGCGCAAGACGGGCGGGTTCCTGCATCAGGACCAAGTCGATCTGGTCGGGCAATGGGCGCCCGAAGCTCGCTTCCTCGGCCTTGGCTTCCTCGCGATGGGGCAACAGGATGCTGCCGATGCCGCCTGCGCCGATTTCCAGCCAGGCCCGTGGATTGTGCGGAGAGCTTTGCAGGATGCGTGTGATCATCGAACGGTGTCCTCCTTCGTGGGGTATTCCGGGTGGAATCCGTAACGCCTCGAAGGCCTGATGAAGATCACCAAGCCTTCGCTTCGTCCAGGAATCCGCGCGTACATTCTTTCGTGGCAAGAGGAAAGATGGCGTCGGCATACCGTGAAGCGGCGTACTCACATGCGTGCCGCCGAGACGCCTCATGAACGGCGGGTTCTACAAGGTGTTGGGCGTGCGGCGGTCGTTTCATCCGGAATTTTCGGCTCGAATTTCCCGCCTGGAGCGATCCGCGCATGTCCGCATCGATCAACTCATTCCAGGGACCTATCCATGTTCATGCACAACAAGCGACTGATGTACACGGTGCGCGTGGCTGCGCCTAATCCCGACCTGGCCTCGCTGATGCTCGAGCAGTTCGGCGGCCCGCAGGGCGAACTGGCGGCGGCGATGCGCTACTTCACCCAGGCGCTCGGCGACGAGGATCCCGGACGCAAGGACATGCTCTACGACATCGCCACGGAAGAGCTGAGCCACCTGGAAATCATCGGGTCGATCGTCGCCATGCTCAATCGCGGTCCCAAGGCCATCCTCTCCGAAGGCATGGAAGAAGCCATGGAGATGCGCAACCTCACGCGCAACAGCACCAGCCATACCCAACAGATCCTCTACGGGGGAGGCCCCGCGCTGGTCAACTCGGCTGGCGTCCCCTGGACGGCGGCCTACGTCGATTCGATCGGCGAGCCGACCTGCGACCTGCGCTCCAACATCGCCGCCGAGGCGCGCGCGAAGATCGTCTACGAGCGCCTGATCAACGTCACCGACGATCCCGGCATCCGCGATGCCCTCACCTTCCTGATGACGCGCGAGATAGCGCACCAAAAGTCGTTCGAGAAGGCGCTTTACGCGATCGATCCCAACTTCCCGCCCGGCAAGCTGCCCGGCCATCCCGCCTTCACCGACAAGTACTACAACATGTCGCAGGGCGAAGGCGATCTCTCCGGCCCGTGGAACCAGGGCGAGCAATGGGAAGTGGTGTCGGATCGCGATGCGCAGGCCGCGGTGGATGGCCAGGGCGGCAACGCCGTCGTCGGCCTGTCCGCGACCGAGACGCAGGCGTTGGATGCGATGAGCATGCGCACGATGTCGCATCCCGAGCTGGACGAGGTGACCGGTGCCGACCTGGGCGCCGGGCCCGGCGCCGGCGCGACCACCGGCAGCTCCGCGCGACGCTCGTGACCGCCCGCGGGCGCGCAGCCCACAAAGCCGGCGAACGGTGAATTCACCCCGCCTTCACGGCGTGGCGACGGTCCCGTGATCGGCCGCCGCGCCATGCTGGGCATCGTGCATCCCGCGGCCCGAGCGGTTCGCGCCTGCCACTGCCGTGCCCACCGGAGGTCCAATGGACGCACTGCTGCTGTCCCGGGTGCAGTTCGCCTTTGTCATCTCGTTCCATGTGTTGTTTCCGGCCTTCACGATCGGGCTGGCCTCGTGGCTGGCGTTCGTCGAATGGCGCTGGCTGCGCACGCACGATGCGTTGTGGAAGAACCTGTACTTCTTCTGGATGCGCATCTTCGCCGTGTCGTTCGGCATGGGCGTGGTCAGCGGCATCGTGATGGCATTCCAGCTCGGCGCCAACTGGCCGGAACTGAGCCGCATCGCCGGCAGCGTGATCGGGCCATTGCTGACCTACGAAGTGCTCACCGCGTTCTTCCTGGAAGCCAGCTTCCTGGGCGTGATGCTGTTCGGCTGGGGACGCATCCCCGAGCGCCTGCACTTCGTATCCACCTGCATGGTGGCGCTCGGGACGCTGTTCTCGACCTTCTGGATCCTCTCTTCCAACAGCTGGCTGCATACGCCGGCCGGCTACGCGGTGGAAGGCGGCGTGGTGGTGCCGAAGGACTGGTGGCAGGTCATCTTCAACCCGTCGTTCCCGTACCGGCTCACGCACATGGCGCTGGGGGCGTTCATCACGACCTGCTTCGTGATCGGCGGCGTGGGAGCGTGGTACCTGCGCAAGGGCATCCATGTCGAGGCCGGCGCACGCATGCTGAAGCTCGCCGTCGCCTTCGCCGCGATCGCCGTGCCGCTGCAGATCGTCGCGGGCGACCAGCACGGCCTGAACACCCTCGAGCACCAGCCCATCAAGGTCGCCGCGATCGAAGCGCACTGGCATCCGACCGAACCGGGCGCCGGCGTGCCGTTGGTGCTGTTCGCGCTTCCGGACAGCGAGGAAGAGCGCAACCGCCATGAAATCGCGGTGCCGCGGCTGGGCAGCCTCATCCTCACCCACAGCCGCGATGGCGACATCCCGCCGCTCACCTCGGTGCCTGCATCGGAAAGACCGCCGGTGACGCCGGTGTTCTTCGCGTTCCGCGTCATGGTCGGCCTGGGATTGCTGATGCTGGCGTTGGCATGGTTGTCGGCGCTGACCTGGTGGCGCGGCCGCCTGCTGCAGAGCCGCTGGCTGCTCGCCGTCTGGAACGCGATGCTGCCCGCCGGCTTCGTGGCGCTGGTGGCCGGATGGTTCGTCACCGAGATCGGGCGCCAGCCCTACGTGGTGTACGGGTTGCTGCACACCGCCGACGCGGTCGGTACGCAGAGCGCGGCGATGGTGGCCACGTCCCTGGCCGTCTACGTCGCAGGTTATGCGTTCGTGTTCGGGTGGGGCGTGTGGTACCTGCTCAAGCTGGTGCGCCGGGGCCCGCAACCCGAACAGGACGGACCGGACCTGCAAGGCGGCGAGCACACCCCTGCCCGCCCGCTCTCGGCCGCCGATACGCCCGAGGAGGAGATGCCGTGATGGACGTGGGGACCTGGCTGCCGGTGGCGTGGTTCGGCGTGATCGGATTCGGCGTGTTGATGTACGTCGTCCTGGACGGTTTCGTGCTGGGGCTCGGCATCCTGGCTCCGTTCGCGCGCGACCAGCGCGAGCTGGACCTGATGATGAACACCGCCGCGCCGATCTGGGACGGCAACGAGACCTGGCTCGTGCTCGGCGGCGCCGGGTTGTTCGCCGCGTTCCCGATGGCCTATGCGTTGATCCTGTCCGGCCTGTACCTGCCGGTGCTGCTGATGGTGATGGCGCTGGTATTCCGCGGCGTGGCCTTCGAGTTCCGCTTCAAGGCGCAGCGTTCGCGTGGATTGTGGGGCGCATCGTTCTCCATCGGCTCGATCCTCACCGCGTTCGCCCAGGGCGTGATCCTGGGCGCGCTGGTGGAAGGCATGCCGGTCCAGGACGGCAAGTACGTCGCCGGCGTGTTCGGCTGGTTCAGCCCCTTCTCCATGCTGACTGGCATCGCGCTGGTGTTCGGCTACGCGTTGCTGGGCAGTACCTGGCTGATCCTCAAGACCGAGGATCCCACGCGCGGGCTGGCCTGCGGGCTCACCCGGGTGCTGGTCTGGGTGGTGACCGCCTTCCTCGGCCTGGTCAGCGCCTGGCTGCCGTTCCTCAACTCGCGCGTGATGGCGCGCTGGTTCCAGGACGGCAATTTCTGGTGGCTCTCGCCCATCCCCTTGTGCGCGCTGCTGGCCGCGGCGCTGATCTGGCGCTCGACGCGGCAATCGGGTTCCGATGCCCGCGCCTTCGTCTGCACGCTCGCCCTGTTCGCGCTCGGCTTCGCCGGGCTCGTGCTGGGCATGTGGCCCTACCTGGTTCCCCCGACCTATACGCTGTGGGAAGCCGCCGCGCCGCGCTCCTCGCAGGTCTTCTCGATGGTCGGCCTGATCGTGCTGCTGCCGTTGATCCTGGGCTATACCGCGTGGTCGTACCGCGTATTCCGCGGCAAGGTCCGGCACGGCAGCGGCTATCACTAGCCCGCGCGCCGTAAAGCGGCGCGCATCTTCGCGACACCTGCACATCGCCATGGCGAGCGCTTCATTCGGGCCCGGCCATGCTTCCCGCCGCATGCAACCACATCGCACCGTCATCTACCAGGTCGACCCCTACTTGTTCCGCGACAGCACGGGGCATGGCTGGGGCACGCTCGACGGCATCGCCGAGAAACTGGATTACCTGCAATGGCTGGGCGTCAGTCATCTCTGGCTGCTGCCGTTCTTCCGCAGCGCCGGGCGCGATGGCGGCTACGACGTCCTCGACCACTGCGCCATCGACCCGCGCCTTGGCGACGAGGCCTCGTTCGCTCGGCTGGTGCGGGCCGCGCGCGAGCGTGGCATCGGCATCATCGTGGAACTGGTGATGCAGCACACTTCCGAACTGCATCCATGGTTCCAGGCAGCGCGCGCCGGCGACGCGGAAATGCAAGGGCGCTACATCTGGACCGACGCACCGGCCGCGATCGGCCCCGCCCCGATGTTCCCGCCCGTCCAACCCGGCGTCTGGAGCTGGGATCCCTTCGTGCGCCGTTACTACCGGCACATGTTCTACGCGCACGAGCCGGATCTGGAATGCGGCAATCCCGCCGTGCGCCGCGAGATGGGCAGGATCATGGCCCATTGGCTGGATCGCGGCGCCTGCGGCTTCCGCATCGACGCGGTGCCCTACATGGTGGAACGCGCCTGCCTCGCAGTGCCGGAGGAAGGAGGACGCTGGCTGTTGAACGAGCTGCGACGCCACGTCGCTGGCCGGCTCGACGAGCCCGTCCTGATCGGAGAGGCCGATGTGCCCGCGGCCGAGTACGGCAACTACGTGGCCGGCGGCCGGCTCTCGCACCTGCTGGATTTCCATCTCAACAACCATCTTTTCCTGGCCCTGGCGCGCGAGGATGCAGGTGAAATCACCCGTACCCTGGCCGAGTACGGCGATACGGCCCTGGCAACGACCCGCATCGCCTGGTTGCGCAACAACGACGAACTGGACCTGGAACAACTTACGCCGGACGAGCGCGGCGAGGTGATGGACCGCTTCGCGCCGGAGCCATGGATGCGCATCTACGGACGCGGTATCCGCCGGCGGCTCGCGCCGATGCTCGATGGCGATCGCGACGCGCTGGCGATGGCGCACGCCCTGCTGCTGTCGCTGGGCCAGGTGCCGGTGCTGCGCTATGGCGACGAGATCGGGCTCGGCGACGACCTGGACCTGCCCGAGCGCAACGCCGTGCGCGTTCCCATGCAGTGGCACGCCGGGGCGGGCGCCGGTTTCTGCGACCATCCCGCGCACGCCTGGCGCAGGCCGCAGCGCGACGGGCGGTTCGGCTACGCGCACTGCAACGTCGCCGCCCAGCGCGGGCAGCCATCGCTGCTGGAAGACGTCCGGGCGCTGCTGCAGGTCCGGCGCGACCTGCCCGCCTTGAGCGCGGCGCCGCAAGCGTGCGCCTTCGCGCCCTCCCAGTTGCTGGCCCTGCGCTTCGCGGGAAGCGACCAGGACGTCGTGGCCCTGGTGAATCTCTCCGCGCGCCCGCTCCGGCTCGAGCGGCAGGCGCTGGGAACCGGCGATTTCGCCCTCGCCCGCCACGTCCGCTGCGCCGACGACACGGTGGAGATCGGGGGCTACGGCTATGGCTGGTACCTGCGCGATCAGGCGCCGGCCAGCGACGGCAGCACCTGAGCGCCGAAGACGTCGATGAACGCTTCCTGTTGGCGGCCGACGTTGTGCAGGTACAGCCGCTCGAACCCGAGTTCGCGATACGTACTCAGCCACTCGGCATGGCGCAGCGGGTCGGAGGAAATGTTCACCGCCTGCTCGATCCCGGCCGGATCCAGCCGGTCCGCGAGCGCGGCGAAGTCCTCGGGCCGGACCAGGTCGGCGGCTATCGCGGGAGGCGCCAGGTTCGCGCGCCATTGGGCCAGGGCCTCGGCACGCGCCTGCGCATCGGTCGCGGCATAGCACAGCTTCACTTGGAGGAACATCGGCTTGCCGATGCCTCCCCCTTCGCGGAACGCGGCGACGATCTCGCGCAACTTCGGCAACGGCGCACTGACGGTGATCAGGCCATCGGCCCACCCTCCGAGCCAACGCGCCGTCTCCGCGCCGAGCGCGGCACCGAGCAGCAGCGGCGGCCGGGGCGGCAGCGTGTACAGGCGCGCCTCGCGTATGCGTATTTCGCCGTCGCAATCGACGCGCTCGCCGCGCCAGAGCCGGCGCATGGCCTCCGCGCTGGCGTGCAGGCGGGCGTTGCGCGCGGGCTTGTCCGGCCACGGCTCGCCGGTGACGTGCTCGTTCAGCGCCTCGCCGCTGCCGACCGCCAGCCAGAACCGCTCCGGATACATCCGTGCCAGCGTGGCCGCCGCCTGCGCGATCACCGCCGGGTGGTAGCGGCCGAAGGGACAGGTGACCAATCCCAGCGACAGCGGAACGCTGGCCAGCACCGCACCAGCCCAGCTCCAGGCATGCCCCGACTGGCCCTGCGCCGGCGTCCACGGATGGAAATGGTCCGATCCGCTCAATCCGCCGAAGCCCGCCGCGGCGGCGTGCGCGGCCAACGCCAGCAAATGCGCGGGATCGAACTGCTCGTGCGAGGCGTGGTATCCGATCATCGCGGCCCACCACGCCGTCCACACGCGCCTTGACGCACGGGCAACGGACGCGGCGTTACACCGGCCGCATGCACCCGATAGGCAGCCACCGCTGGGCCATCGCGGAAGGCTACATCCCGGGCTGGAGCAACGGCCCGGCGCCGCAGATGGAAAGCCACGAGACCTGTTGCCTGCTGAACGCAGGCGACGCCGATGCGCATGTGCGGATCACCTTGTTCTTCGAGGATCGCGAGCCGGTGGGGCCGTACCGCGTGACGGTGCCGGCCCGGCGCACCCGCCACGTCCGCTTCAACGACCTGGACGATCCGGAATCTATCCCGCACGGCGTGGGCTTCGCGTCATTGATCGAATCCGACGTGCCCCTGGTCGTGCAGCACACGCGCCTGGATTCGCGCCAGGCCGCCAATGCGTTGATGACGACGATCGCGCATCCGCTGCCGTAGCCATACGGCGGCCCAGGCAAGCTTGCGAGGTGCGACGGGAGAACGATCCGCCAACGGGACCGCGAATCGCCACTGCATCCGGGCCCTGTCATGCGCGCCATCGAATTTTCGAGCGCGGAACGAAAAAGGGAGGCGCGCCGCGCCTCCCACCATGAATTTATAGCATCCGCGGGGCCTTGCGGCAACGCCCGAGGCGGACACTAGAATCGCCGCCCTGTCGACTGGGCAGGGCACACGAGGCGAGCAGGATGACGCAGGAAGACGAGTGGTTCCCCGTTTCCCACGAGAACTGCGATCTGGTGAAAGGGCCGTTCTATCACGGGACGAAGGCAAGCCTGTCCGTCGGCGATCTTCTGACCGCCGGCTTCACGTCCAACTACCGCGACGGCGTCGTGATGAATCACATCTACTTCACGACCCTGCCGAAGGGAGCGGGCCTGGCCGCGGAGATCGCCCGGGGCGACGGTCGTCCGCGAGTCTACGTGGTGGTCCCTACCGGAACATTCGAGGACGACCCGAACGTCACGAACAAGAAGTTCCCGGGCAACCCGACCCGCTCGTACAGGAGCGAGCATCCGTTGAGGATCATCGGCGAACTCGAGAGCTGGGAACCCTACGACCCGGAGTTCATCCAGCAGTTGAGGAACTTCGTCAAGACCGGCACCGGCGAGATCATCAACTGACAAGGGTCCCAGGATCGCGATCTGCGGAGAGAGCCGCCTGGCAGCCCGGCGCGAAGCGCGGCGCGCATGTCCGCACGGTCGCAGCTTCTTTGCAGGCCGCCGCCGCTGCGTCCACGTCGAGGAGACGCCCCCTGCGCATGCGCTTTACTTCGGCGCACACACACTGCCGGCATCGCCCCTGCAGGAGTTCTCCATGGCCCTTCCCGACTATCCGTTCCCGCCCTTCAAGCGCCAGCAGCAGTCCTTCCCCGGCAAGACCGACAAGATGGAACCCCGCCCCGACCATGGCGAGGACAGCTACGTCGGGAGCGGGCAGCTGGAGGGCAAGCGAGCCCTGATCACCGGCGGCGACAGTGGGATAGGCGCCGCGGTGGCGATCGCCTACGCCCGCGAAGGCGCCGATGTCGCCATCGCCTTCCTGCCCGCCGAGCGCGACGATGCCGAGCGCATCGGAAGCTTGATCGAAGCGGCCGGCCGCAAGGCGGTCCTGGTGGCCTGCGACATCAGCGACCCCAGCCAGGCGGCCGCGCTGGTCGAGGAGGTGAAGCGCCAGCTCGGCGGCCTCGACATCCTGGTGAACAACGCGGCCTACCAGCGCTATTTCGAGAGTTTCGAGGAGATCACGCTCGACGAGTGGCGCAAGACCTTCGACACCAACGTGCATGCCGTCTTCAACCTGGTGCGGCTCGGCGTGCCGCTGCTGCGCGGCGGCGGTGTCGTCATCAACACCGCCTCGGTCAACTCCAAGAAACCCACGCCCAACATCCTCCCCTACTCGACCACCAAGGGCGCGGTGGCCAATCTGACCATCGGCCTGGCCGGCCTGCTGGCCGACCAGCAGATCCGGGTCAATGCGGTGCTGCCCGGGCCGATCTGGACGCCGTTCATTCCCGCCGGCATGGCCGCGGAGGAAGTGGAATCGTTCGGATCGCAGACGCCCTACGGGCGCCCCGGCCAACCGGCCGAGCTCGCTTCGGCCTACGTCATGCTGGCGTCCGATCGCGCCAGCTACACCTCGGGCGCGTTGATCACGATCTCCGGCGGCGCCGTGGTCCTTTGATGCCTCCGCCATGCACCTCCACCTCCCGCAACCGCCGACCTGGGTCGCTGCCTGGCTGGACATCGTGGTACCCGTGGCGGAGGTGCTGGCGATCCTGGGATTGGCCTGGCTGCTGGTCCGCATCCTCGTGCATGCGCTCCGCCTGGTAGGCCGGCGCTACGAACTCCCGCCCGCGCTGGTGATCGGCGCGCGCCGCATCGTCGCCACTTTCCTCTATGCGGCGGCGCTGCTGCTGGTCCTGGAGCGCCTGGGAGTATCGGTGAGCGTGCTCTGGACCGCCATCACCGGCTTCGCGGCCGTCGGTGCGGTCGCGTTCTTCGCCGCATGGAGCGTGCTGTCCAACATCTTCTGTTCGTTCCTGATCTTCGCCACCAAGCCGTTCCGCCTGCACGACCGCATCGAGCTGATCGACAGCGCCGACAAGCCAGGGGTGTGCGGGCGCGTGATCGACATCAACTTCATCTACACGACGTTGCAGGACCAGCGCCAGGAAACGCAGGGATCCACGCTGCAGATCCCGAACTCGTTGTTCTTCCAGCGCATGACGCGGCGCTGGTACGACGCCTGAGGGATTCAGTCATCCTCCTGAACAGGGCGTTCGTAGTCCTCGGGCTTGGCGCGGTTGCGCTCGGTGGACTCGTCCGGCATGTCGTGCTCCTTCCACAACGCATCGTCGCGGCGCAGCTTGTCCGGCGTATGCGCCTTGTCCTGGTCGCTTACTTGGCCCAGCGGATTGATCGGTTTCTTGGATGGCATGCGCGTGCTCCCACGTGTTGTGCCCTGCGATCAGACGCCAGGTCGCGTGAAGCGGCGATATTTATCCACATGCCTGCGACGCAGCGCACAGTGCCGTGCGTACACGTTCTTTTCGCCTTCGTTGCGGAACCTTAACGACAGCCCTGTAGTATCCCTGAACACAGGGGAACATCAGCGGGCGAAAACATCATGGGATACAGCGCGCAGTTCGTCGAAGACGAGACGTGGATGGCCCTGCAGGCTCAATACCGCACTCATGGCAACGGCCCGGAATTCTGGGACGCATACCAGAAGATCCTGGAGAACTCGGCCAGGCAGGGGGGATGCAAGGTCGAGCTCGCCAACCGCATGGCGGCCATGGCGCAGCGGCTCGGTGCGGTCTCCTCCGCACAGGTGATCCGGAGCGAGCCCGCCGGCAAGCGTTAGCGGGACCGCCACCGGTATTGTCGAGTCTGGTAGCGGCCCACGGCCGCGCTTTCGTTTTCCGCATCACTTCGACGTCTTTTCGGTGGCGCGGATGTCGCCGTGGAACTCGCGCGAGCTCCTGCCCGGCGAAACCGCCTCCTGCCCCTTGATCTGCTTGAGCATCTGCTTGCGCGCGGCGACCACTTCCTTGGCCAGCGCCACGCGGCGGCCGACCACCATCTCGGTGAGCCAGTCGATCAACTGGCGCGTGTACTCGTGCTGGTGCTCCTTGACGCTCAGTGCATGGTCGGCACCCCGGATCAGGCGCGAGGTCACCGAGCGCGCCTGCACGAAGGCATTGGCGTAGTTGCGCATCACCGGATGCGGCACGACCACGTCGTTCTCCGCCTCCACCAGCAGCACGTCGCCCTTGAAGCGCGTGCAGGCGGCCAGGGCGCGGTTGGCCTCTGCCGGGATCTCGCTGTTGCGATAGCGCATCAGGTCCGGGTCGCGATTAAGCGAGACCTTGGGAGCGCTCCAGTATTCGTCCTTGTAGAGTGCCGGCGAGCGCAGTGCCAGCCATTCCACCGGCCGCTCCAGGGTCAACAGCGTCGCCAGGTAGCCGCCGTAGCTCAACCCCACCACCGCGATCGAGTGGCGGTCCACGTAGGGCAAGGCGGCGAGCTGGTCGTAGGCCGCCTTCAGGTCCTCCAGGTTCTGCGGGCGCGTGACGGTCTGCCGCATCGATGCGTATCCTTCGTGCCCGCGCAGGTCGAAGGTGAGGCAGATGCAGCCCAGGCCGACCGCCTCCCTGGCGCGCACCAGGTTGTGATGCTGGTTGCCGCCCCAGCCATGCACGAACAGCACCCCGGGCATGCCCGTGGGCGTCAGCAGGGTCCCGCTGAGCTCGTCGCGCTCAACCGGGATCTGGATGCTGGACAGCTTGGCTTCCATCGGGCAAGGGAGAACTCAGTCGGTACTTGAGGCGCGGACCGTTCGCTGGCGCGGCGGAGCGGTAGTAGACGTCGGCACCGGCGGGCAACGGACCCGCCTCGTCGTAGATCTCGCGGGTGCAGGCATAGGCGCGGTGCAGCCCGGGATCGCGCTGGAACAGCGCGACGGCGGCCAGTTCCGCCGGAGTCGCTCCGCCTATCCGCCAGGATTGCTCCAGTACGCCGCAGAACGCATGCGTGCCGTCGCGACTCACCAGGATGTCATAGTTGCGCCGCGACACCTGCATCCCAGGATAGGCATCGGCGATGAAGCCGTCGTAGAGGCGCGCCCGTTCCACCGCCGACTTCTGCTCGGCGTTCAGGCCGCTTTCGGCCAGGTCGCCCAGCGTGCCGCGGATGATCCACAGGTCCGAGCCGCCATAGACGTCGCGGCCGGCCTGGTCCTTCACGGCCGATTGCGTCCCGTGGTAGGCGATGTCGATGCCGGCGCAATGCAGCTCGCCGACGCTGTAGGTGATCGCGTCGCCGACGTTCTGCTCCAGCACGGCACCGTGTTCGGCGAGATAGCCCCGCGGCAGCTCGGCCAGCACGCACTCGAGGGTCGCGGCGTCGCCCAGCAGCCATTGCCCGCGCCCGCCCACGCCGGTGGCGAGCTTGAAACGCACCAGTCCGCCCTCGCGCAGGCGCGCATGCGCCCGGCGCGCATCGGCCTCGGAGAACACCGCATACCCGGGCAGCGTCGCCCGGGCCAGGGCCTGCGCGGCGAGCGGGTTCCAGCCGCTCGGCCGGGCCGCATCCTCGCCGACCAGCGGATGGCTGATCACCTTGGTCGCCATGAAGGCATGCGGCACCACGCCGCCGAGCAGGTACCCGGCATCGGCGATGCCCAGCAGGGTCGCCTGCTCGGTGGTGAGCGTGTCGTCCGGCACGTGGAAGGCGCCGGCCTGTCGTGTCGCACGTGCCGGTATGCCCGCGCACGGCAAGCGCATCAGGCGCGCAACTTCCCGCACGATCCAGTCGTGCGTGGCGCGTTCGTGCCCATCGGCGGGCACGTCGCGGACGGCATCGCCCACGACCTTGTCGAATGCGGACATCGCCGGCATACCGTGTCTGGAGGGGCAAACAAGGGGCAAGGAGGCAGGGGTACGCGAACCGGAACGCTTCAGGCGGCCATGCATGCGGTCGTACGGGCCGATGCCGTCAACGCGCATGCGCGGCAACCGTCTTCGAAGGTGGCTTGCCCGGCGGAAGCCCTGGTGTCCCCGGCGATCTCGTCATCGGGTGCTACCTTCGGGATCCGGCCGTTAGCCACGCGTGCAATGGTGCGATGTATCGCGTGAAAGCGCGGTCCTCTCGCCTTCCGTGCACGAGGCGAGCGCCGCGTGTCGCCATCGGGTCGCGACCGGGCTTTGCTGATCCGTTCTTTACATCGGCAACGCTAGGCTCGCTGCAGGCGCTGGACCACCGCGCCTTGCACGCCCGAGTGGCACCACCTGCGAACGCGAGGATCGTACTGCCCATCATGGCGTGCGGGGTTCCGCCGTCAGGACAGCGCCGCTCGTTTCGCAACGGACGTGGAGACGCCATGAAAACCCGATACGAAGTACTGCAGGAACTGGACCGCCTGGAACGGCTGGTGCCCCACATCATCAGCGACCAGGGCGAACGCGCCGAGGAGATCCTCGGTTTCCACATCGCGAACCTGATCGGCAGCGCGGCGCCTGCCGAACACCCCCTCATCCACGCGCGCACCGCGCCGATGGTCCTGCGTTGCCGGATGCCGCAGAAGCAGCCGGTCGCCACGTCCAGGACGCCGACGCCGGTGGTGGTGCAACCCCGGTGGACATGATGGCGGCGGCAAGCCGGCCGACGTCGCGGCGGTTCGGCGCGGTGCTGGCGATCGCCTGCGGCTGCGCATCGACCGGCTGCGGCGCGGGCGGCGATGCCTCGCGCACCGCGCCTGCAGTGTCTCCGGCGCCCGTGCCGGCTCCGGCCGGCGGCACCGGGCTGGCCCCGGTCGCCCGGGGTGATGCGGCCGTGCTCGGCGTGCTGGCCGCCATGGACGAGAACGAGATCGCGCTGGCCCGGCACGGCCTTGCCCGCCGGCTGGACGGCGCCACCGGCGACTTCGCCTGGCAGATGCTGCTCGCCCACCAGCACGATCTGGAGAAAGCCCGCGCGATGGGAGCCACCGACAGCGATGCCGCGGCGGCGATGCGGGCGCGCGGCAGCGCCACGTTGGCCGCGCTGGATGCCCAGACCGAAGAGAACCCCTACCGCAACGCCTTCATGGCGGCGATGGCGTCCGAGCACGCCGCCGCGCTGAAGACGCTGGACGCGGAACTCATTCCCGGCGCGCGTTCCGAAGCCGTGCGCAGGCACCTGCTCGGCGTCCGCCGCGCCGTCGCCGAACACTACGAGCGCGCCCAGGCGGTCAGCGCATCGCGCTGACCGGCGCGGACCCGATGCCACGCTCCGCCGCCCCCGGACTGGCTCCGGGGGCGGCAGAGGGCGCCGGTCCTCACCCTTGCGCCTGGGATGCCCTGGCAGGCGTCCTGCCCGCGTGCATCCACCGGTACAGCACCGGCAGCACCACCAGCGTGAGCAGGGTCGAGGACACGATGCCGCCGATCACCACGGTGGCGAGCGGCCGCTGCACCTCCGAACCGGCACCCACGTTCAAGGCCATCGGCACGAAACCCAGCGACGCCACCAGCGCCGTCATCAGCACCGGGCGCAACCGGCTCGAGGCACCCTCGCGTACCGCGCTTTCCAGCGATGCGCCCTCGCCGCGCAGGTGGCGGACGAAGCTGATCATGACCAGCCCGTTCAACACCGCCACGCCGGATAGCGCGATGAACCCGATGCCGGCCGAGATCGACAGCGGGATGCCGCGCAACGCCAACGCCAGCACGCCGCCGGTGAGCGCCAGCGGCACGCCGCTGAACACGACCAGCGCATCGCGCGCCGATCCGAACGCCCAGAACAGCAGCGCGAAGATGATCGCCAGCGTGACCGGCACCACCACCGCCAGTCGTCGGCTGGCCGAGATCAGTTGCTCGAAGCTGCCGCCGTACTCGATCCAGTAGCCGGTCGGCAGCCGCACGTCCTGGCCGATCCGTCGCTGCAGTTCCGCCACGAAGCCGCCCAGGTCGCGATCGCGCACGTTGGCGGTGACGACGATGCGGCGCTTGCCGTTCTCGCGGTTGATCTGGTTGGCGCCTTCGTTGGCGACGACCGACGCCACCGCGCCCAGCGGGATCGTGCCGGGGCCGGCGGACCTCCCGACGTCCGGCGTGCCTTCGCCGTCCATGCTGGCCGGCGCCTCGCCGAGCGGGATCGGCAGCGCGGCCAATGCATCGGGATCCTGCCGCAGCCGCTCCGGCAGGCGCACCACGATGTCGAAGCGGCGATCGCCCTCGAAGACCTGCCCCGCCACCTCGCCGCCGACCGCCACCGCGACCACGCGCTGCAGCTGCCCGACCGTGAGCCCGTACGCCGCCAGCGCCCGCCGGTCCGGCACGATCGACAGGAACGGCAGCCCGCCGGCCTGCTCCAGCCGCACGTCGGCCGCGCCCGGCACCTGCCTGGCCACCGCCTCGATCCGCCGCCCCACCCGCTGCAGCGTATCCAGCTCGTCGCCGTACAGGTTGATCGCCACGTCCGCGCGCACGCCGGAGATCAACTCGTTGGTCCGCATCTGGATCGGCTGGGTGAACTCGTAGTTGTTGCCGGGGATCTTCCGCATCTCCGCTTCGATCTCGGCGACCAGCCGCGCCTTGGGCTTCTTCGGGTCGGGCCATTGCGCGCGCGGCTTGAGCATCACGAAGGTGTCGGCCACCGAAGGCGGCATCGGGTCGGATGCCACTTCGGGCGTGCCGATCCTGGAGAACACCCGCTCCACCTCGGCGAACTCCACCAGGCGTTCCTCCAGCCTGCGCTGCATGCCCACCGACTGGGTCAGGCTGGTGCCCGGGATGCGCATGGCATGCATCGCGATGTCGCCTTCGTCCAGGCTCGGCACGAACTCGCTGCCCAGGCGCGCGGCGAGCACGCCGCTGAGCGCCAGCAACGCGGCGGCCCCGGCGGCGATCCAGCGGCCATGGCGCAGGCTGCCATCCAGCAACGGCTCGTAGCGCCGCCGCAGCCAGGTCATCAACCGGTTCTCCTTCTCCTCGACCTTGCCGCCGAGCGCCAGCGCGATCGCCGCCGGCACGAAGCTCAGCGCCAGCACCATCGCGCCGGCGAGCGCCATCACCACGGTGGCGGCCATCGGGTGGAACATCTTTCCTTCCACGCCGGTGAGGGCGAAGATCGGCAGGTAGACCGCCGTGATGATGGCCAGCCCGAACAGGCTCGGCCGGATCACCTCCGCGGTCGCGCTGGCGGCGGTCTCGAAGCGCTCGTCGCGGGTCATCGCCCGCCCCAGCGCATGCTGCCGTTCGCCGAAGCGGCGCAGGCAGTTCTCGATGATGATCACCGCGCCATCGACGATCAGGCCGAAATCCAGGGCCCCCAGGCTCATCAGGTTGGCGGATACGCCGGTGCGCGCCATGCCGGCGAGCGTGAACAGCATCGCCAGCGGGATCACCGCCGCCGTGATCAGCGCCGCGCGGAAATTGCCCAGCAGCAGGAACAGGACCACCACGACCAGCAGCGCGCCCTCGGCCAGGTTCTTGGCCACCGTCGCAATGGTCCGGTCCACCAGCGCGGTGCGGTCGTAGACCGGCGTCGCGGTCACCCCCGCGGGCAGGCTCCTGGCCGCCTCCCGCAGGCGCGCGGCCGCGGCCTGCGCGACATCGCGGCTGTTGGCGCCGGCCAGCATCACCACCGTGCCCAGCACCACCTCGTGCCCGCCCTGCGTGGCCGCGCCGCTGCGCAGTTCCTTTCCGTCCGCCACCTGCGCGACGTCGCCGATGCGCACCGGCACGCCTTCGCGCCGGCCCAGCACGATGTCGCGGATGCCGCCGACGCCGGCCACCTGCCCCGGTACGCGCACCAGGAACTGCTGCCCGTTGCGCTCGATGTAGCCCGCGCCGAGGTTGCGGTTGTCGGCCTGCAGGGCGCCGACTACGTCGTCCAGGGTGAATCCCAGCGCACGCAGGCGCAGCGGATCGGGCGTGACGTGCACCTCGCGCTTGAACCCGCCCATCGTGTTGACCTCGGTCACCCCGGGGACGTTGCGCAGCTGCGGACGGATCGCCCAGTCCTGCAGGGTGCGCAGGTCGGTCGCGGTGTACGGCGTCCCGTCCGGCTTGCGTGCGTCCGGCGCCGCGTCGAGCGTGTAGGAGAAGATCTCGCCCATGCCGGTGGCGATCGGCCCCAGCGCGGGCTCGAGCCCGGCCGGCATCTGCGATTTCACCTGCTGCAGGCGTTCGGCCACCTGCTGGCGCGCGAAGTAGATGTCGGTGCCGTCGGCGAACACCACGGTGACCTGCGACAGCCCGTAGCGCGAGATCGAGCGGAAGTAGGCCATCTTCGGCAGGCCGGCCAGCGCCGTCTCCACCGGGAAGGTGATGCGCTGCTCCACTTCCAGCGGCGAGTAGCCGGGTGCGGCGGTGTTGACCTGTACCTGCACGTTGGTGATGTCGGGCGTGACGTCGATCGGCAACCGCTGGAAGCTCCAGATGCCGACGCCGATCAACGCCAGCGTGAGCGCCATGACCAGCCAGCGATGGGCGATCGAAGCCCTGATGAGTCGTTCGAGCATGCCGGCCTCCTCAATGTCCGTGCGAGGCGGAGGACTTCTCGATGTCCGCCTTGACCAGGTAGCTCTGCTCGACGACGACTTCCTCGCCCGCCTGCAGTCCTTCGACGATCTCGACGTCGTGGCCGTCGCGCCGGCCCGGCGTCACCGGGCGCGCGGCGTAGGCGTCCCCGTTGCGCACGAACACCACGTCGCGGCCGTCCATCGACTGCAGCGCCAGCCGCGGCACCCGCAACGCCACGTCGTGCGTGGCCGTCGCGATCCGCGCGGTGACCGCCATGCCGGGCCGCCACAGGCCGTCGGCGTTGTCGAGTGGCACGCGCGCCACCGTGCTCTGGCTGGCGGTGGCCGCGCCGGGCAGGACCCGCTCGATGCGGCTTTCGATCCGGGCGTCGTCGTACATGCGCTCGACCGTCACCGCCGCGCCCGGCCGGATCGCGCGCACGTCCGTGCCGAACACATGCAGGTCCGCCCAGACGCGCGACAGATCGGCGACCTCGTACAGCACCTGCCCCTCGGCCACGCCGCCGCCGACCTGCGCCTGGCGCGCCGTGACCACGCCGGAGATCGGTGCGGAAAGCGAATACGTGGTCAGGCTGAGATTGCTGAGGACGCTGGCCAGCGGCTGGCCCGCCACGACGCGGTCGCCGACGTTGGCCCGCAACGCGCGCACGGTGCCGGGATAGCGGGCGGTCACCTGTGCGCTGCTGCCGTCGATCGGCATCAGCACGCCCTGCACTTCCAGTTCGGTCGCGATGCGCCCGGCACCGGCCGTGGCGGTCCTGATGCCGTTGGCGTCCGCTTCGGTCCGGCTGATGCGGGTGGTTTCGGCGGCAGGTTCGTCGCCAGGGCTTTCCTGCGCGGCCTCGCCGTTCGCCGGCGCGGATTCTTGGCCGCACCCGGCCAGCAACAACGCGGCCACGAGCACGACGGGGATGGCCCCCCGCTTGGATGGGGTTTTCATGGGCGATGCTCCTGGACGTTGGAGCGCTGGCCGGCCACCAGCGGTTGGCCGGTCAGGCGCTGGATCTCGATGAGGGCGCTCTGGGCCGCGACCGCGGCGGCGAGCTGGCGACGATTGGCGTCCACGCGCTGCTGCTGCAGCTGCGCCCACTCCAGGTAGCCGATCGCGCCGGCGCGCCAGGCGCGCTCGGCGGCCTGTTCGGCGCGGGCCAGGCGCGGGATCACCTCGTCGCCCAGGCGCCGGGCTTCCAGTTGCGCGGTGCCGTACTCGCCATGGGCGGCGGACAGCGTGGAGTACAGGCGCAGCGACAGCGATTCGCGCTCGACCGAGCTCAACGCCAACCCGGCCTCGGCCGCGCGGATCGCGGGTGCGGCCCGCGTCGCGCTGCCCAGCGGTACGCTGAGCCCGGCGAGCAGCGCGACATCGCCGCCGCCGCGCAGGTAACGCGCGCCCGCCTGCCATTGCAGATCGGCCACGGCTTCGGTGCGCGCAAGCCGCACCGAAGCCTCGCGGATCCGCGTTTCTCCGGCCAATCGGGCCAGTTCCGGCGTGGCGTCGAGCAGGCCGCGCAACACGTCGAAGTCCTGCAATGCCGGCAATGCCATGGGATCGCCGGCGACCCGCGCGAACCCGGGATCGCGTGCGTTCCACAACGCCGCGAGGTTCTGCCTGGCCGCCTGCGCGGCCTGCAGCGCACGGTCGCGGTCCAGCTCGGCCTCGGCCAAGGCGGCCTGCGCGGTGAGCAAGGTCGATTCCGGCGATGCGCCCGCGACCAACCGCTGCCTGGCGGCTTCGACCGCGCGCCTGCGCTGGGCGATGTCGACGTCGGCGATCTCGCGCTGCCGCTCCGCGGCGCTGACCGCCAGGTAGCGGCGGGCGGTCTCGGCCAGCAGGTCGAGCCGGGCGATCTCGCGCTGCGGCGCCAAGGCGTCGATGTTGGCCTGGGCCAGGGCCCGGCGCGCATCGAGCTTGCCGCCGCGCTCCAGCACGCCGGCCAACGTCACCGTGGCTTCGGCCTGGTCGAAGCCGCGGTAGCCGCCGCTGCCGAGCGCGTTCTCGATCGTCGCGCCCAGCGCCAGCGGCGGACGTTGCCCGGCGATGGCGAGATTGGCGTCCAGGACGGCGCGCTGGCCGTCGACGAGACGCAGGTCGGGATGGACCTGGGCGACGCGCGCGATCGCATCGTCCAGGGTGAGGATCTGTACAGGCGCCGGCACCTGCGCGCGAACGGCAGGCGTCAGCGCGAAGGCGGCCAAGGCCGCCAGTCGCAACCGCATGGGGAATTCTCCGGAAGAGGACGGGACGGAAGGCCGGCCATGGCCGGCGCAGGCGTCAAGCCGCTATCGGAGGACGGAATGTCGAGGCGATCCGCGCGGAAGGATGCGGCGGATGCGAGGTACGCGGCGGCACGGCGCGCAGGGGCAGCGCCGCGGGCAGCATGAACGAACTCGGCAATGCGGTCAGGTGGCCGCAGCAGTGCGCGCCGTGCATCAGCGCATGCAGCAGGTCGCCGGCACGATCGTCGCCGGACGCGGGATCGCCGGCCAGCGCATGCGCCCCGGCGTCGTGAAGATGCGCGCTGCTGCCCCGGCTGGCCTCGTGCAGGTCGCCGATCGCGGCGAGCACCGGATTGGCCAGCACCGCCAGCACCAACAAGGCCAGCGCCGGCAGGCGCAGCAGTCGGCCGAGTTGTGCGAGGGGCCCAAGCATGCGGGCGATACTAAACAGCGCGGCTGGCGTTAGACAATTTCGCCCGCCTCGCCTTTCATGGCGTGCGCCCGGGCGCGCTTTCCCGTTCCGCCGGCAGGCTGCCCAGCAACTGTTCGGCAAGGCCGCGATAGATGGGCACCCGGCAGACCAGGCCGGATACCCACCGCGCCACCAGCACCGTCGCCAGGATCGGCAGCAGCATGTTGCTGCTGTCGGTCAACTCCAGCGAAATCACCGCCGACGTCAGGGGCGCCTGGGTTACGCCGGTGAGATAGGCGCACATGCCGAGCAGCACGAACACCCGCGCATCGACGCCCGGCATCAGCGCCGCCAGGTTGTGCCCCACGCCGGCCCCTACCGCCAGCGCCGGCGAGAACAGTCCTCCCGGAATGCCGGCGACGTACGAGGCCAGGTTCGCCAGCAGCTTCATCACCCCGAACTCGTGGCCGACCACCGCATGGCCTTGCACCAGGCTGCGCGCCTGCTCGTAGCCGGTGCCGAAGGCGCCATTGCCGAACACCGCCGCAAGCGCCACCAGGACCAGTCCACACAGCGCCGCCAGCAGCACCGGATGCTCGCGCCGCAAGCGGCCCAGCCAACGCGGCTTGCCCGCCACGCTCGCCAGCACCAGGCGCGCGAACAATCCGCCCAGCAATCCCGCCGCCACGCCGCACAGCAGGATCGCCACCCACGCCTGGCCGAGCGGAAGCAGCGCCGGGACCTTGCCGAAGTACGTGTAATTGCCCAGCAATCCCATCGACACCACGCCGCCGACGATCACCGCGGTCAGCAGCGTGCCCGAGAAACGGTGCTCGAAGCGCCCGCTCAGCTCCTCGATCGCGAACACGATGCCCGCCAACGGCGTATTGAACGCCGCGGCAATGCCCGCGGCGCCGCCGGCCAGCAGGAAATGCGACAGCTCGCGCGCGTCCCGGAAACCGAACGCGCGCCCGAACAGGTACATCAGGCTGGCGCCGACATGCACCGTCGGTCCTTCGCGCCCGACCGACGCGCCGCCGAGCAGCGACAACGTGGTCAACGCCAGCTTGCCCGCCGATACGCCGAGCGAAAGATTGGCCTGCCGGAACCCGGGATCCGGCCTTTCCAGCGCCGCGATGACCTGCGGGATGCCGCTGCCGCGCGTGGGCTTCAGCGCCCCGGAGGTCAGCCAGGCGAGCAAGGCGAAGATCCCGGGCGTGAGCAGCAAGGCCCACCACAAGGAATGGGCGATGGCGCGCTGGAACAGATGGAAAGCCGCATCGCTGGCCTTCGCGAACAGGATCGCCACCAGGGCCACCGCGACCGCGCCTCCCCACAGGGCGACGCGGCGTCTCCAGGCGTCACTGTCGAGCAGTCGGCGCAAGCCGTGCCGGAGCGGATCGAACGCATTCATGGGCACATTGTCTCATGCCCGTCCTTGCCATCACCCGTGGTCGTGCTTCGGCGCGTGCCCCGTGCCGGGGCCAGCCCGGCCGGAATCGCAGAGCGAACAGCCCTCGCTCCAGGCGCTGTCGCCGTCCACGTAGTGCTCCTTCTTCCAGATCGGGCTGGTGTGCTTGACCGCTTCGATCACCTGCCGGCACGCGCGGAACGCCTCGTCGCGATGCGGAGTGCCCGCGGCCACCACCACCGCCACGTCGCCGATCGCGAGGCGCCCCTTGGCGTGCGCCACGTACAGCTTGATCTTCGGGCCGAACGCCGCCGCCGCCTCGTCCATGATCCGGCGGAAACCGTTGAGCGCGAGCGCATCGAACATGTCGTAGGTGATCCCGACCACGCTGCGGCCCTGGTTGAAGTCGCGCACGCGGCCGATGAACACGTCCACGCCGCCGAACGCCGGATCGGAGACGAAGTCGATGGCCTCGGCCGGATCCAACGCCGTCCCGGCGCGATCGGCGATCAACGCCCATTGCCGCTCGTCGCGCATCGAGGTGGAAAATTCCATGCTCAACCTCCGCTGACCGGCGGCAGGATCGCCAGTTGCCCGTCGCCCGGCACCGGATCCTCGTCGCGCAACACGCGCCGGCTGTCGGCGAATGCGGATACCCGCAACAGGCCTTCCTTGAAACCGGGACTGGTCGCCAGCAGTCGCTCGCGCAGGCCCGCCCTCACCTCCGCGATCCGCGCGCCGTCGGCGACTTCCAGTTCGAGCTGGGGCGGATCGGCGTACTCGGAGAGCGCGCCGAACAAACGTACCGAAACCTTCATGAAGCCATCTCCGGGAAAAGTTGGACCGGCTGCCGGTGCCCGAGCCCATAGACCTCCACCGCCTCGCCGCGCGCCGCGCCCGCCTGCCCTTCCGGCACGACCGCCCAGGCATTGGCCTGCAGCATCGGCATCAGCCGGAACGACTCCTGCTTCGGCAGCACCTCGACCTCGAGCCGGCCGGCCGCGTCGGGCCCCACCCAGGCGCGGGCGAAGAAGCGCAGCGCCGGCGCCTTGGCGAAATCCGCCTTCAGCGCGATGCGCAGCGGGCTTTCCGCCGGCTGCCCGGACATCGCCCGCAGCGCCGGCTCGACGAAGAAGCGCAGCCCCACCGCCGTCGATACCGGATTGCCCGGCAACCCGAAGTACAACGGCCCCTCGCGCAACGCGGCGAACAGGACCGGCTTGCCGGGGCGCACCGCGACCTTGTGGAACACGATCCGCGCCCCGCGCTCGCGCAATGCGTCCGGGACGAAGTCGTAGCGCCCTTCGGACACCGCGCCGGTACTCAGGATCACGTCCGCGCCGAGCGACAGCGCCTGCTCCAGGGCCTGCCGGAACGGCGCCACCTCGTCGCCGACCACGCCATGCCAGACCACCTCGGCGCCCGCGGCCTGCAACTGCCCCAGCAGGAACGGCCGGTTGCTGTCGCGGATCTGCCCCGATTGCAGCGGTTGCGCCGGATCGACGACCAGCTCGCGGCCGGTCGCGATCACCGCCACGCGCGGCCTGCGCCGCACCTGCACCCGAGCCACGCCCAGCGAGGCCAGCAGCATGACTTCCTGCGTGCGCAGGACCGTCCCGGCCGCGATCACCTCGCTTCCTTCCGCGACGTCCTCGCCACGCCGGCGCAGGAAATCGCCCGGCTCGACCGCCTGCCGGAGCCGGATCGACGCAGGACGCCCCGCATCGCGCGCCAGCACCTCGACCTGCTCCACCGGCACGATCGCGTCCAGGCCCTCCGGGACGCGCGCGCCGGTCATGATTTCCCACGCGCCGCCGTCGGCCCGGCGATGCTCGTCGCCCGCGGCCTGCGATCCGCGCACCGCCAGTTCGCTGCCTTCCGGCAACGTCTTCCCGCCGGTCGCCAGCGCGAAGCCGTCCATCGAAGAATTGTCGAAAGCCGGCAGCGCCACCTCGCTGACCACGGCGGTCGCCAGCACCCGGCCGTGCGCCCGTGCGCTCTCCACCCACTCCGCTTCCAGCGGCGATACCGCCTGTTGCAGAAGCGAGAGGGCCTGTGGGTAGTCGATCATCCGGGTTTCCTGCAGTGGGCCTGGCGGTTCCGCCAGGAGACGGAACCGTACCGATCGGCCGCGCGCCGACCATGCTCCGACGATGATAGGTGGCCGGACAAGCCCCGGCCAGCGGACCGCTGCATCCGCGTCCCACGGGGACGGTGCTCCATCCGGCGCGAGTCGCCAATCGCGCTCCGATCCACGATGATGACCAGCCTCCCACACCGGAGTGCCATCATGACCATCCGCCCGCAGGACGCCGCCACGCGCGATGCCCTCGATCGGATCGACGCGGGCACCATCGAGGAACTGCCCCCGGCCGCAGCCCGCGAGCGGCAGCGCCAGGGCAGCCTGCTGATCGACATCCGCGAAGAGCACGAGCGCCTGCACGGACAGGCCGAAGGCGCGATCGCCATCGCGAACCCCGTCCTGCGCGCGGAGCCGAGGCGCCACCTTCCGGATCGCGATGCCGGGATCGTCCTGATCTGCCAGACCGGCAAGCGCTCCCGGGACACCGCCCGGCTGCTCGCGGCGCAAGGCTATTCGCGCCTGGCCTCCGTCGCGGGAGGCACCGATGCATGGATGCGCGACGGCCTGCCGCTTGCGATGCCGGCGTCGAGCGCAGCCCAGCGCGAGTCGGCCGAGCGTTATTCGCGCCAGATGCGCCTGCCCCAGATCGGCGCCGCCGGGCAGCAGCGGCTGTCCCGGGCGCGCGTCCTGCTCGTAGGCGCCGGCGGCCTGGGCTCCCCGGCCGCGCTGTACCTGGCCGCGGCCGGCGTGGGCCACCTGCGGATCGTCGACGACGACGTGGTCGAACGCAGCAACCTGCACCGGCAGGTCCTGCACACCGACGCCGGCGTCGGCGTGCCGAAGGTGATATCCGCCGCCGAACGCATCCAGGCCCTGAACCCGCAGGTGCAAGTCGAAGGATTGCGCGAAAGGCTCGCCCCGGCGAACGTCGAGCGACTCCTGCAGGACGTGGACGTGGTGGTGGACGGATCGGACAACTTCGCCACCCGCTACCTGCTCAACGACGCCTGCGCGAAGCTCGGCAAGCCGCTGGTCTACGCGGCGATCCAGCAGTTCGAGGGCCAGGTCAGCGTGTTCGACGCCGGCCGCCAACGCGGCCGCGCGCCTTGCTACCGCTGCATGTTCCCCGACCCGCCTCCGCCCGATCTGGTACCCGACTGCGGCACCGCCGGCGTGCTGGGCGTACTGCCGGGCGTGATCGGCATGCTGCAGGCCACCGAAGCGATCAAGCTGCTGCTGGACATCGGCCAACCGCTGGTCGGACGGCTGTTGAGCTTCGATGCGCTGTCGATGACGTTCCGCGAACTGGCGCTCTCGCCCGACCCGCATTGCCGGATCTGCGCGCCCGGAAAACCGGGCGATTGAACCCGCGTTCAGCTGGAAAATCCGCGCAAGCCCCGCCATGGCGGGCAGATGCGAAATCGGAATGGACGACATGCGAAATCCGACTTTGCGCTCCCGCACCGCGGCACCCAGAATGCAGGCCGTCACCTCCTCCCTCCCAAGGTGACACCCAAAGCCCCTGATCCCTCCCTCAGGGGCTTTTTTTATGCCCGCCGGTCCGGCTCGGTCAGTGCTCCAGCGCGTAGTCCACCGCGGCGCACACGGCAACCGCCTGGGCCTGGTTGCACTGCGCCGGCGTGGCGCGCGGGCTGTCCGGATAGACCTCGGTGGTGGTGACGTACCTGGCATCGGTGATGCCGGCGCACAAACCCAGCTGCTTGACCGGATAGTTGATGACGCCCGCCGCGACCACCGGCGAGCCGATGATCTCGCCATTCGCATCCGCGGGCGCGATATGAGTGACGGCGGATACCGCCGCGATCACCGCCTGCTGGAACTCCGGCTGCGGATTCTCGCTGTCGCCGACCAGGTAGAACCCATCGGGAATGCCATCGGGCACGAACGGCTTGCCGTCGCGCGCGGCCAGCGCGGGGCGGAACTCGCTCTCGTCGCTGTCGGTGGTCTCGTGCAGATCGATGTGGACGAGCACGCGGTCGCGCCACGGCGCCACCAGCGCCATCAATGCCGCCGATTCCTGCGCCGGGCTGTCCTGGCGGAAGGAACGATTCGGATCCAGCGCCTCGGCATTCCAGCGCTGGATACGCTCGTAGCCCCACGGACTGACGCATGGCACCACCAGCAGGTTGAGGCGCCCCTCGTAACGTCCGGCGTACTGATCGAGGAACAGCAACGCCCCATGCACGCCGCTGGTCTCGTAGCCGTGCACGCCGCCGGTCACCAGGACCACCGGCAACGCCTCGTCCCAATGCCGGCTGCGGACCGCGAACAGCGGATACCGCTCCGGCGGATAACTCACTTCGCCGTAGCGACGCACCTCGAAGCGCGCCGCGAGCCGCTCGATCGCACGCACGACTTCATCCTCGTAGCTGCGCCGGCGCGATTGCATCGAGAGCCATTCGGCTTTCTCGCGCTCGCCCCAGGGTTGGCCGGGAACACCGATCGGATACCGCGTCTGTTCTGTCATCGCCCGCTCCATGTTTCGAGGCGAGGCACTCTAGCACCGCGTCGGATCCGCACGCCCGAAGCTTGCCTCGCATGCAAGGCGAGTTCCTGCACGTCTTCGATGCATCCGCGCGCAGAATCCTGTTGCACAAAAATAAACAGGCCGCTATGATTTCTCTCCTCAGCGACGTGGGGCCATAGCTCAGCTGGGAGAGCGCTTGCATGGCATGCAAGAGGTCGCCGGTTCGATCCCGGCTGGCTCCACCAACTTCCCGGATACAGGCCATCCGGAAGTCGCGCGGACAGGTTACGCGTCCCCATCGTCTAGAGGCCTAGGACATCACCCTTTCACGGTGGCGACCGGGGTTCGAATCCCCGTGGGGACGCCATTGACAGACCCGGCCCAGGCCGGGTTTTTCTTTGCCTGCATTCATGCCCCAAGCCTTCCCGGCAGGCGATGCACGAACGCCACGGAGACCTCCGGGCGAGACGAGGCGAACCACGCTGGTGTCCGGTCGCCCTTGGCTGCGGCCCCGGACGCCCCCCCGCCCCTCTTTACCTGGACGCATTCGCCAGGGCTTCCCAAAGCCCAAAAAGGCCGTTAGAATGTGCGGCTCGCAGCGACGTGGGGCCATAGCTCAGCTGGGAGAGCGCTTGCATGGCATGCAAGAGGTCGCCGGTTCGATCCCGGCTGGCTCCACCAACTTTCCGGATCAAGGCCATCCGGGATGACAACTAGGTTCACGTGCGTCCCCATCGTCTAGAGGCCTAGGACATCACCCTTTCACGGTGGCGACCGGGGTTCGAATCCCCGTGGGGACGCCAACATCAAAGCTCCGGTCCTCCGGGGCTTTTTTGTTGCGCGCGAGGCGGAGCGCAACGCGGCGGACCACTCCTGCCGCGCCGGCAAACGGGCAACAAAAAGCCCGCGCGAGGCGGGCCATTCGTCTGGTGCCGAAGGTGGGACTCGAACCCACACGCTTTTAAGGGCGGCGGATTTTGAGTCCGCTGCGTCTACCGATTCCGCCACTTCGGCGCGGCCGCGCAGTATAGCGGATGATCATGCGCGCGACATCCCCTGCCGCAAGCCGCCGCGCCCGCGGGACGCACCGGCGAGGATGCCGGCGGCGGCTATACTCGCCTGGCTGTTTTTTCATGGAGATGAAAATGTCGGCTTTGAGCGGATTGCGGGTGCTCGTGGTGGAAAACGACGAGATGAACGCCCTGCTGCTGGAGATGCAGCTGCAGCAGGCCGGCGCCTCGGTGATCGGGCCCGCCGGACGCGTCGAGGACGCCGTGCAACTGGTCGAGGAACGGGCACCGCAGGCGGTGATCCTCGACTACCGGCTGGGCGACGGCGAGACCAGCGAGCCGGTGGCCAGGATCCTGACCGAACGCGGCATCCCCTTCGTGCTGGCGACCGGCATCGCCCGGGAGAAAGTGCCCGCGGCCTTCGATGCCGGCAGCATCCTGATCAAGCCCTACCTGGCCGAGGACCTCGTCCGGTCCCTGGCCGAGGCTCGCAAGAAGGCCGCCGCTGACAGCTGAGCGGTGCTGTTCGTAAGATGGGGCCGGCGCATAGGACGCGGCAGGGGAGCCCATGCACGTCAATCCGGAACTCAGGCGTTTTCCGTGGTCGGTCGCCGACGCCTTGGAGGCGGCCGGCCGGCACGCTGCGCCGGCAGGAAACGATGCCGCGTCCGGCGCCGCGCTGTGCGCCGCGCTGACCGCCTGCCTCGCCTCGCCCGCTCCCATGTTGCTGCTGTGGGGCGATGCGCGCCTGTGCTTCTACAACGCGGCATGCCTGGACCTGTTGCGCGCCGATCACCCCGGGCTGTGGGGCCGCCCGCTCGCGGAAGCCTCTCCCGAGTTGCAGGCGAGCCTGGAGACGCCGGCCGGCTGGACGACCACCGCGATCGGCGACACGCAGGCGGTGCTCGGGCATGTCGCCACGCCCGCGACCGCGCCGGTCCCGGCGCCCGTGCCGTCGATGGAACACCTGCTGACCTCGGTCTTCGAGCAGTCCCCCGCGTTCCTGGCCGTGCTCAAGGGGCCCGACCACGTCGTCGAGACCGCGAACCGCCGCTTCCTGCACGTCCTCGGCGACCGGCCGGTGCTCGGCCTGCCCTTGCGCGAGGCGGCGCCGGAACTGGTGGAGCAAGGCTTCATCGACCTGCTCGACAGCGTGCGGGAAAGCCGCCAGCCCTTCATCGGCGAGTCGATGGTGGCCGCGATCCGGCGCCCGGGCGAGGCAGAGCCATACGAGGCGCGCGTGGACTTCGTGTACCAACCCATGCTCGATCCGTCCGGCGCGGTCGAAGCCGTCCTGGTGCACGGCATCGACGTGACCCAGCAGTTCCGGTCCGAGGCGCGCGACGGCTTCCTCCTGTCGCTGGAGGACGAACTGCACGGCCTGTCCGAGCCGCAGCAGATCATCGACACCAGCGTCCGCCTGCTGGCCGAGCACCTGTGCGCGGACCGCTGCGCCTACGGCACCATCGGCACGGACGGCCGGACCATGCGCGTGGTCAGCGACCACGTCCAGGGCATCCCGCGCATCCAGGGCAAGTTCCGCCTGGACGAGGTGGCGCATCGCCTGCTGGAACGGCTGCAACAGAACCGCCCCTGGATGGTCAACGACATCCAGGCGTTCTCGCGCCGCTCCTTCATCGCCGCTCCCTACCGTGACTCGGGCCTGCGCGCGAGCCTGGTCGTGCCGCTGCACAAGCATGGCCAATTGGTCGCGGTGATGGGCGTGCACCAGTGCTCGCCGCGGCGCTGGACCTCGTCCGAGATCGAGCTGGTGCGGCGGGTGCTGACCCGCTGCTGGGAGTCGCTGCAGCGCTCCCGCGCGCAGCGCCGCATGGCGGCCAGCGAGGCCCACCTGCGCCGGCTCGCCGATACCCTGCCCCAGATCGTCTTCGTCACCTCCGAGGACGGCACGCCGCAGTACTTCAACCGGCGCTGGTACGAGTACACCGGCGTCGACCCGGCCACCGGCGCGGTCGACGGCTGGAAACAGGCGCACACGCCGATGGGCCTGCTGCAGAGCGATGCCGCCTGGATGCTGGCGCTCAACGGCACCCGGGCCTACGAGGTGGAATGCGAACTGCGCGCCGCCGACGGCGGGCTGCGCTGGCACCTCGCGCGCGCCCTGCCCGTCCACAACGAGAGCGGCGTGGTCATCCAGTGGATCGGCACCTACACCGACATCCACGACCGGCGCGACTTCGAGCAGAAGCTGGCCGAGAGCGAGACCCGCTTCCGCAACCTGTGCGAGACCGTCCCGACGATGATCTGGATGTCCGACGCGGAAGGCGATTGCATGTACTGGAGCCCGCAGTGGTACGACTTCACCGGCCAGTGCCCGGAGGAAGCCATCCCGCAGGGCTGGTGGACCGCGGTGCACCCGGACGACGCGGCGCGCGTGCGGCACGCGTTCGAGCAGGCCCTGCAGCAGCGCCTGCCCTTCTCCAGCGAATACCGGGTGCGGCGCAGCGACGGGCGCTACCGCTGGTGCGTGGATACCGCCTCGCCGCACTTCGGGGTGGACGGCGAGTTCCTCGGCCACATCGGCGCGGTGACCGACATCACCGAGCGCAAGCACGTGGAGGACGAGACCGCTTCCGAGCGCTCGATCCTCAACCTGATCACCACCGGCACCGCGCTGCCGCTTGTGCTCGATGCGATCGCCCTCAACGTCGAATCGCGCAGCGAATCGGAACTGCGCTGCGCGATCATGCTGGCCGACCACGAGCGCGGCCAGCTGCGCCACGCCTCGGCGCCGCACATGCCGCTGGACTACAGCCTGCACTTCGACCGCCTGCCGATCCGCCCCGGCGGCATCCCGTGCGGGCGCGCGGCCTGGGGCGGCCACCAGGTGATCTGCGACGACATCGCCGACGACTCGTCCTGGGCCGGATACCAGGCGATCGCGCTGTCGATGGGCATCGCCGCCTGCTTCATCACCCCGGTCATCGGCAGCAACGGCCTGGTGCTGGGCACGCTGAACATGTACTACTCGCTGCCGCACGTGCCGTCGCTGCACGAGCAGGCGATGGCGCGCTCGGCCTCCTACCTGGCCGGCATCGTGATCGAGCGCAACCGGATGGACGCCCAGCTGCAGCAGTCGCTGGAATCGGAGAAGAACGCGCGCGCGCTGGCCGAGCACGCCAACCGGGCCAAGGACGAGTTCCTGGCCACGCTCAGCCACGAACTGCGCACCCCGCTCAACGCGATCCTCGGCTGGTCGCGGCTGATGCAATCGGACGGCTTCAGCACCGACAACCTCGGCAAGGGATTGATGATCATCGAGCGCAGCGCCCAGTCCCAGGCGCAGATCATCGACGACCTGCTCGACATGAGCGCCATCCTGTCGGGCAAGGTGCGGCTGCAGCCGGAGCACTTCGACATGGCCGGGCTGGTGCGCAGCACCATCGAACTGCTGCGGCCGAACGCGCTCGCCAAGCGCATCGAACTGCAGGCGGTGGGAGCCGAGGACGGCCCGGTGCCGTTCTTCGGCGACCCCGGCCGCATGCAGCAGGTGCTCACCAACCTGATCGGCAACGCGCTGAAGTTCACCGCGGCCGAAGGCACGGTTACCGTGGCCGTGGAACAGGGCGACGACGCGCTGAACCTGTCCGTCCAGGACAGCGGCATCGGCATCGCCGAGGACTTCCTGCCGCACGTGTTCGATCGCTTCCGCCAGGCCGATGCCGGCACCACCCGGCGCGTGGGAGGCCTGGGCCTGGGGCTGTCGATCTCCCGGCAGCTGGTGGACCTGCACGGCGGTTCGCTCTCGGCTCGCAGTCCCGGCCCGGGCTGCGGCTCCACCTTCATCGTGGCGCTGCCGCTGCACCACGGCGCCAGCGGGCCGCCGGTGCCGGCGCCGGCGACGTCGCGCGGCGGAGCGTTGCCCGAAGGCATCCAGGGCCGGCTCGACGGGCTGCACGTGCTGCTGGTGGACGACGAGGACGATTCGCGCGAGGTCACCCGCCAGTTCCTGCTGCGGGCCGGCGCCGCGGTGGAGTGCGCGCCGAGCGCGGACGAGGCGGAGCGGCGCCTGCTGGAGTCGCGTTACGACGTGCTGGTCAGCGACATCGCGATGCCGGAGCGCGACGGGTACGACCTGATCCGCAACCTGCGCGGATGCGGCCGCGCGATCGCCTCGCTGCCGGCGATCGCGCTGACCGCCTACGTCCGCGACGAGGACCGCGACCAGGCCCTGCTGGCCGGCTTCGACGCGCACATCGGCAAGCCGCTCGACCCACTCGGGCTGGTCGAGCTGATCGAGATCCTGGCGATGCGCCCGCGCCCGGCGGACGCGCTCGCCTCCGCCGTCTAGAGCGCGTCGGGCACTTTGGGGTGGGATGCGTGGGCCGCGGCGCGCGCCTTGTCTCGACGCGTCCCAGGCCGCTCCGCACTCATCCCAAAGCGCATGCCACGCTCCGGGGCCTCACCCGCGCTTGGCGCGGGCGAACGCCTCGGCCAGGGCATTGTTGGCCGGCGGCGGGGCCACGCGCGGTGGCTTGCCGTTGCCGGCCGGGCGGGCATCGCGGCGCGGCCCGCCGCGATTGTCGCGCTCGCCGCCGCCGGCGGCGCCCGGCACGTCGTCCAGGCGCCGCGTCAGCGCGATGCGCTTGCGCGCGACGTCCACCTCCAGCACCTTGACCTTGACGATGTCGCCGGCCTTGACCACGTCGCGCGGATCCTTGACGAAGCTGTCCGACAGCGCCGAGATGTGGATCAGCCCGTCCTGGTGCACGCCGATGTCGACGAAGGCGCCGAACGCGGCGACGTTGCTGACCACGCCTTCGAGCACCATGCCCGGGCGCAGGTCCTTGATGTCCTCCACGCCTTCGGCGAACTGCGCGGCCTTGAACTCCGGCCGCGGGTCGCGGCCCGGCTTCTCCAGTTCCTTGAGGATGTCGCGCACCGTCGGCAGGCCGAACTTCTCGTCGGTGAACTGCTCGGCCTTCAGCCCGCGCAGGAAACCGCCGTCGCCGAGCAGCGCCTTGATCGGCTTGCCGGTCGCGCCGACGATGCGTTCGACCACCGGATAGGCTTCCGGGTGCACCGCCGAAGCGTCCAGCGGCTCGTCGCCGTCGGCGATGCGCAGGAAGCCGGCGCATTGCTCGAAGGTCTTCTCGCCGAGCCGCGGCACCTTCAGCAGGTCCTTGCGGCGCTTGAACGGGCCGTTCTCGTCGCGGTGCCGGACGATGTTCTCGGCCACCGTCGAGGACAGGCCCGAGACCCGCGCCAGCAACGCCGCCGAGGCCGTGTTGACGTACACGCCGACCGCGTTCACGCAATCCTCGACCTTGGCGTCGAGCGCCTTGGCCAGCCGGAACTGGTCGACGTCGTGCTGGTACTGGCCGACGCCGATCGCCTTCGGCTCGATCTTCACCAGCTCCGCCAGCGGGTCCTGCAGGCGCCGCGCGATCGACACCGCGCCGCGCAACGACACGTCCAGGTTGGGGAACTCGCGCGCGGCGAACTCAGACGCCGAATAGACCGACGCGCCGGCCTCGCTCACGACGATCTTCTGCAGCTTCAGCTCCGGATGGGCCTTGATCAGCTCGCCGGCCAGCTTGTCGGTCTCGCGGCTGGCGGTGCCGTTGCCGATCGCGATCAGCTCCACGCCGTGCTTCGCGCACAGCGCCTTGAGCACGGCCAGCGACTTGTCCCACTCGCGCCGCGGCTCGTGCGGATAGATCGTCTCGGTGGCGACCAGCTTGCCGGTGGCATCGACGACCGCGACCTTGCAGCCGGTACGGATGCCCGGGTCCAGGCCCAGCACCACGCGCGGCCCGGCCGGCGCCGCCAGCAGCAGGTCCTTGAGATTGTCGCCGAACACGCCGATCGCCTCGGCCTCGGCCTTCTCGCGTGCCTGGTTGAACAGGTCGAGCATCAGGTGCATGTGCAGCTTGGCGCGCCAGGTCAGGCGGCAGGCCTGCAGCAGCCAGGCGTCGCCCGGGCGTCCCTTGTCGGCCACCCCGGCGTTGTGCGCGACCCGGCCTTCGCAGTACGCATGGCCGGCCTCGGCTTCGCTGCCCGGATCCAGGTCCAGGTGCAGCACTTCCTCGCGACGGGCGCGGAACAGCGCCAGCAGGCGGTGCGACGGGATCTTCGCCAGCGGCTCGGCATGGTCGAAGTAATCGCGGTACTTGGCGCCGGCCTCCTCCTTGCCCTCGGCCACGCGCGCGCGGATCACGCCGTTGCCGGACAGCCAGGTGCGCAGCTCGCCGACCAGCGCCGCGTCCTCGCCCCAGCGCTCCATCAGGATCGCGCGCGCGCCTTCCAGCGCCGCCTTGGCATCGGTCACGCCCTTGCCGGCATCGACGAAGCCGGCCGCGAACGCCTGCGGGTCGAGCGAAGGATCCGCCAGCAGGCCGTCCGCCAGCGGCTCCAGGCCGGCTTCCCGCGCGATCTGCGCGCGCGTGCGGCGCTTGGGCTTGTACGGGAGGTACAGGTCCTCCAGGCGCGACTTGCTGTCGGCCGCGGCGATCTCCGCGCGCAGTTCGTCGCTCAGCTTGCCCTGCTCGGCGATGCTGGCCAGGATCGCGGCGCGCCGCTCTTCCAGCTCGCGCAGGTAGGTCAGGCGCACTTCCAGGTTGCGCAACTGGGTGTCGTCCAGGCCGCCGGTCGCTTCCTTGCGGTAGCGCGCGATGAACGGCACCGTGGCGCCCTCGTCCAGCAAGGCGATGGCCGCGCGGGCCTGGGCAGGCTGGGCGCCGATCTCGTCGGCGATGGTCTGGGCGATCTGCTGGGCGAGCTTGCTGTCTTGCATGGATCCTGGCCGGGGCCGTCGTGCGGGAAAGCCCGCATTCTCGCAGCGCGACCCGGAGCGGGAAACCCGTTGACAGCAGCGCGCCGACCTGCCGCTTCAGCGGCCGTAATGCCCGGCGGTGCGCTGGACCACGATGCTCTCGGCCATCGACTCCAGCGCCATCACCCGCACCTTGCCGATTTCCTCCAGCGCGAGCACGCGCTCGACGTACACCTCGCGCCCGGCCTCGCTCATCGCCACGGTCTTGCTGAAGCCATAAGGCACCACGCCCTTCTCGCCATCCTTGCTGCCACCGACGTACAGGACGATCGACATGACTCACCTACTCACTGCGATGTTCCAAAAACGAGCGGCAGCATAGACAGTCTGCCGTGAGGACCTTCTAGACGCAGGTTAACGCCGGCTGTTTGCGCATTGATGACGCGCGTGGCGATGTCGCGACGCGCGGAAAGGCCCTGCGGGCGCCCGGGGCGCATGGCCGGACGCACGTCCGCGAACGGGACCGTCCGGTTCATTCCGCGCCGGGCGAACGCCTCGATCCGGGCCACCAGCCATGGCCGTGCAGCGCATAGTGGTCGGCGGCGCGCTCGAACGGATTGCGCACGCTGACGCCGCCGCAGGCCAGGTAGACCGGCAGGAACAGCGGCCCCAGCAGCAGGTACTGGAACACGTGCGCTCGCTCGTGGTCGCCCAGCCGGATCGGAGGATGCCGGCAGCGTCCGGCATGGTGCTCGTAGGTACTGCAGCGCAGGTCCAGCGACTCGCCCTTGAGCAGGATCACGTTGCCCAGCGTGAGCGCGCCGCCCGGTCCCCAGGGCCAGCGTTCGAACACCAGCGCCAGCTCGCGCGCGCTCCAGCGCACCCGCGCGCCGCCGGCCAGGCCGACGGCGCCCAACGCCAGCCCGAGCAGGCTGTTCGGCAGCGTCCAGAGCGCGCCCAGCCATTGCAGGCCACGCAGGACCGGCTTGCGCATGCGGGCCGCGGCCTCAGTCCGCTTCGTTCGGGATCAACAGCCACAGGATCAGGTACACGAGGATGCCCGGGAAGGCCGCCGACGCGATCGAGACGATCACGTACAGCACGCGCAGCAGCGTCGGGCTCCACCCGAACCGGTGCGCGATGCCGCCGATCACGCCGGCGATCATCCGGTCGTTGACGGAACGTGAAAGCGTGCGGGCAGGCTGGCTCATGAAGTCGGCTCCATCTGCGGGTACGGGGAGAATGTAGCCGCTACGGCGAAACCGTCCCGTGACGGCGCAGGCCCTGCAGGCGTTCGCCGAACCACTCGGCCGCGGTGCGTTCCGGCTGGCCCGGGCAGGCCACCCGGTAGGCCTTCCCGCTGACGCTGCTGCGCGAAGCGGCGCGTTCGATGAACTGCTCGGGGCTGTCGACCAGGCCGCGCCGCAGCAGGTAGTCGTACTTGCGCTGCAGGTGGTCGCGCGCGGCGCCGCCGTCGTACCACTTGCCGTTGCGCTGGAAGCGGCAGCCCGAGGCGGGCAGCGCGTCCATCAGCGAACGGATCTCGCGCTGCGCCTGCGCCTGCGCCGGCGGCTCGGCGCCCGCCGTGCCCGTCCACGCCAGCGCGCCGAGCGCGACGATCGCCCCATAGGTGCGCCACCGGTTCATGAGCGCTGCGCGAGCCATTGGTGGATCGCCGCCGGAACCTCGCGCTGCGCGCGGCCGGACACGTAGATGCCGATATGGCCGCCGCGGAATCCCAGCTCCGTGTAGTCGCGGGTCCCGACCCGCCCGCGCAGCGCACGCGAGGCGTCCGGTGGCACCAGGTGGTCCTGCTCGGCGTAGAGGTTGAGGATCGGCATGTCGAGCCTGCCGAGGTCGACCCTTTCCCCGCCGATCTCGATGCCGCCCTGCACCAGGCCGTTGGCCTGGTAGAACTTCTTGATGAATTCGCGGAACGCCTCGCCGGCCAGGTCCGGCGAATCGAAGATCCACTTCTCCATGCGCAGGAAATCCTCCAGCGCCTGCTTGTCGTCGAGGATGTCGAGCAATCCCACGTACTTCTGCAGGTTGAGCCGGAACGGCTTGAGCATCAGGTAGCTCGCGTTCATCAGGTCGGCCGGTACGTTGCCGATCGTGTCGACGAACAGATCCACGTCCACCAGCCGCACCCAGTTGGACAGCATGTTGTCCGGCGTGTGGAAATCCACCGGCGTCACCATCGTGACCAGGTTGCGCACCTTGCGCCTGCGCAGCGAGGCGTAGCACAGCGAGAACGTGCCTCCCTGGCAGATGCCGAGGATGTCGATGGCCTTCGCCGCATGCGCCTCGCGCAGATGGTCCACCGCGCCGTCGATGTAACGCAGCAGGTAGTCCTCCAGGGTGAGATAGCGCTCGGAGCGGTCGGGATAGCCCCAGTCGAGCACGTACACGTCCTCGCCCAGCGCGAGCAGGCCCTTGACCAGCGAACGGTCCGCTTGCAGGTCCACCATGTACGGCCGGTTGACCAGGGCGTAGACGATCAGCAGCGGCACCTTGGAGGTCGGCGGCTTGTCGCCGACGAAGCGATAGAGCACCACCTTGCCGTCGCGCCATACCTCCTGCCGTTCGGTGGCGCCGTACTGCACGTCGTCCACGCCCGGCAGCACGCGCAGCCCTTCGAGCAGCTTGCGCTGCAGCGCGAGCGTTTCCTGCATCAGGTCGTCGGCATTGAAGCCCAGCGGGCCTTTCATCGCCGCTTCCCTCCCGGCGCGGAGCCGGTCGTTTTGCCGGGCCGGGACCGCCGCCCGGCCGGCCCGGGCCCGTCGGCGCCGCCGGCGCGCGGCGCGGCCTTGCGCGCCTTGGCCTGGGTGGCCGATGGCGCCGGCTCGTCCGCGTCGTCCGGCGCACGGTCCTTGCCGGCCGCCATGCGCCGCACCAGCCGCTCCAGCTCGGTGATGCGGCGGTGCGCGGCGTCCATCTCCGAGCGCGTCGGCATGCCCAGCCGCTCGCTGATCTGCTCCACTTCCTGCTGCAGCGCCGCGCGCAGGCGCATCTGCGCGTTGGTGAACGCGCCGTAGACGGTCCGGAACTCCTCCGACAGCGCCACCGCCGAATAGGCCTCCTCGGCCGCCTCGATCCACAGGTCGAACATCGCGCGGGCGCTGGTCAGCTGGCTGCCCGCGCCTTCGTGCTCGGCCAGCTTCGACTCGAACAGCTTGAAGGCGCGCTCGATCGCATCCTTGAGTTGCGCCGCGTAGGCTTGCGAGCGTTCCTGGTACTCCTGCTGCGCGCGCGCCAGCGCCTGCCAGCGCGCCTGGTGGTTGCGTCCCAGGCCGAAGGCCGGCATGTCCAGCCAGGGTGCGCTGTCGCGCCGCCACTTCTCGATCACCCGGGCCGCTTCCTGCAACCACGGGTCGCCGCCGGGGGCGGCATCGCCGCGCGCCGCGCCCAGCGTCCACTGCATCAGCCGCTCGCCCTGGGCCTGGACCGCTTCGCGCCAGGCCTGCGCGACCTCCGCGCTCGTGGCGTCGCGCCCGGCGAAGCGCGCCGCGACCTGCTGCATCGTGCCCAGCCAGTCCCCGGCCTGGTTGCGGAAGCGTTCGACGGCCTCCTGCGCCGCGGGCGAACCGTCGCCCGGCAGCAGCTGCGTCCACCAGTCCACCGCCTGCCGCCAGCCGCCGGCGTCGTCGCCGGGGGGCGACGGCTCGGCCTTCACTTCGGCCGTGCGCGCACCGGTCTGCCTGAGCGCCTCGCCCCAGGCGCTCCAGTACTGCCGGGCCAGCGCCTCGAAATCGCTCTCGGAACCCTTGGTTGTCATCGTCGGCCTCGGTGGATCCTCGTACTGCCCATGCTAGGGCGTGTCGTGCACTTTTTCATGGAGGCGATGCAGCGGCCGTGAGGCCGGTGGCCATGCGAGCCCGGCGGCCGACATGCCGCGGAATGCGGCGCCGGCCCTACGGCTTGGGAATCCTCAGCGTCTTGCTGATCATCAGCGAACCGGACAGCGCGAACAGCAGCACCAGCGGATGCAGCTGCCACGGGCCGAGCTGCCACTGCCCCCACCACAGCGCCTCGCCGGTCCGGCCGAGCGAGGCGGCCACCGCCAGCACGATGACCAGCGCCAGGCTGGTCGGGATCGGGGTGCCCTCGAAGTACGGCACCTTGTCGTCCCCGCCGGCGATCTCCTCGGCGGTGACGTTGTAGCGCGCCAGCCGGCTCACGCCGCAGCAGACGAAATAGCTCAGCACCAGCCAATCCCAGCCGCCCTGCATGCCGCAGGCATAGGCGAGCGATGCCGGCGCCACGCCGAACGAGATCACGTCGGCCAGCGAATCGAGCTCGCGCCCCAGCGTGGACGACGACTTGCGCCAGCGCGCCACGCGGCCGTCCAGCGCATCGAAGATGAACGCCAGCGGGATCAGCGCCATGCCGAACAGCAGGTCGCCGCGGTGCCCGTCCTGCAGGAACCGCATCGCCGCGAAGATCGCCCCGGTGCCGCAGAACGCATTGGCCAGGGTGAACCAGTCGGCCAGTTGGAAATCGCGCAGCATCGAGAAATGGCGTTTCATGCGAACCTGTTCGTCGGAATCGCCAACAGGGTAGCGCGACCGGGTCCTGGCGGCGAACCTCGAACCCGTCCAAGGAGCCCCCACGATGACCACTCCGCGTTCCCTCCTGATCACCGGTGCCGGCAGCGGCATCGGCGCCGGCATCGCCCGCGAGCTGGCCCGGGCCGGGCACCACGTCGTGGCCAGCGACCTGTCGCTGGCCGCGGCCCGCCAGGTCGCCGGCGAGATCGCGGCGAACGGCGGTTCCGCCGAGGCAGTGGCGCTCGACGTGACCCGCGACGCGTCGGTCGCCGAGGCCCTGGCCGGCCTCTCGCGGCCGGTGGAGGTGCTGGTCAACAACGCCGGCCTGCAGCACGTCGCCCCGCTCGAGGAATTCCCGATGGAGCAGTGGGACCTGCTGGTGCAGGTCATGCTGACCGGGGTGGCGCGCCTGACCCGGGCGGTGCTGCCGGGCATGCGCGAACGCGGCTTCGGCCGCATCGTCAACATCGGCAGCATCCACTCGCTGGTGGCCAGCCCGTACAAGAGCGCCTACATCGCGGCCAAGCACGGACTGGTCGGCTTTTCCAAGGCGATCGCGCTGGAAACCGCGCGCCACGACATCACCATCAACACGCTCTGCCCCAGCTACGTGCGCACCCCGCTGGTGGAAAGGCAGATCGCCGACCAGGCCCGCACCCGCGGCATCGCCGAGGACGCGGTGATCGGCGACGTCATGCTCAAGCCGATGCCGAAAGGCGTCTTCATCGAGTACGACGAGCTGGCCGGCAGCATCGCCTTCCTGATCTCGCGCGCGGCCCGCAACATCACCGGGCAGACCCTCGCGCTGGACGGCGGCTGGACCGCGACGTAGCGCGGACGGACCGGTCGCCATCCCGGTCATTTTTTCGCCACCCATCTTGACAACGTTGTCTGGCGGGGCCTGCGGGCGGTTGTCCACAGACTTGCCCAGATTTCATCCACAGGCCCTGTGGAAAACGTGAAGGCCCTCACTCCGCGACTGGCGACTTTTTCGCCAATCCTGCCAGGCGGCCTTTGCAATCAGGCGGTTGCGACGCCTATCCACAGTTTTGCCAGGCACGCGTCCACACCGGCTGTGGACAAGGCGTCACAGCCGCGAGTAGGCCCACGACAGCATCCGCCCGTCCCGGTACGGCATCACGCCATGGAACGGCCGGGGGTCGCCGTCGAACACCAGCGGCAGGAAGTGCCGGTCGCCCTCCCACATCGGCAACGCGTGCAGCCGATCGAGCTCGACCCATTCCAGCGTGCCTTCGGCGTTGGCCTCCATCGGCTCGCCCTCGAACGCATCGACCACGAACACGAAGCCCAGCCAGTCCTCGCCATGCTTGCCGAAGCCCGGCCAGCTCAGCGTGCCGCGGAAGCGCATGGCGGTGCATTCGATCCCGGCTTCCTCCAGGATCTCCCTGCGCATCCCGGCCAGCACGTCCTCTTCCGGCTCGATCTTGCCGCCGAGCCCGTTGTACTTGCCGAGGTGGTGGTCGCCCTGGCGGACGTTGCGGTGGATCATCAGGACACGCCGGCCATCCGGCGAGAGCACGTAACCGAGCGTGGCGACGATGGGGGTGTACGGCATGCGGTCGTTCCGGCGGAAAACCGCCAGTATGCCCGACCCGCCCGGCCGGCGAATCAGGCCAGCGAGGCGGGAAGCGCCAGCCCGGCGACGTCGCCGGCCGGCCGCAGCCGCGCGCGCCCGTGCCCCTGGTCGGCCAGGTATTCGAGCCACTTGCCCAGGAAGGTGTTCATGCGCATGCGGTGGCTGATCAGCTCGCGCGGCGGCGGGTACAGCCCGATCACGTCCTGCCAGCGGCGGCCGACGTAGCAGTGTGTGGTCTCGGCCTGGCGCGCGTCGCGATACACGCGCACGAACGCGGAGGGATCGGGCTCGCCGGTCAGCGGATCGCAGAAGTCGTAGGTGAGGCGAAGCTCCACCGTGTAGCGATGGCGCTCGATCACCTCCAGCCGCACGTCCAGGCCGTCGCCGACGCTGGACAGGTAGCACCCTTCCGGCAGGTCGCCGGGGGCGAACAGGCGGTTCAGGTGCACGTAGTTTTCCGCATACAGGCCCATCAGCCAGCCGAACTGGCTCAGGCGCGGGATGCGTTCGTAGCGGGCCGGGACGTTGTGCATGGGGTCGATCCTACACGCTGCACTGCGTCAACGGCAGGATTGACGCCCTGCCCCCGTGGGCCTACGGTGATCACTCGCCCCGGGCGTTTCCGGGGCGCCCGCTCAGAACATCTCGCGCTGCAGCCCGAAGGTGGTGAGCACCTTGCTGGAGATTTCCTCGATCGAGGTGTGGGTGGTGCTCAGGGTCGGGATGCGCTCGACCTGGAACATGCGCTCGGCCGCGGCCACCTCGCGGCGGCAGGTCTCCGGCGCGGAATAGCGCGAGTTCGGGCGCCGCTCCTGGCGGATCTGCTGCAGCCGTTCCGGATCGATGGTGAGCCCGAACAGTTTCCTGCGATACGGACGCAGCCGGGGCGGCAGCCGGTCGGTTTCCAGGTCCTCGTCGGTGAGCGGGTAATTGGCCGCCTTGATGCCGTAGTGCAGCGCCAGGTAGATGCAGGTCGGCGTCTTGCCCGCGCGCGAAACCGCGACCAGGATCACGTCCGCCTCGTCGTAGTTCAAGGCCACGCCGTCGTCGTGGCTGAGCGCGAAGTTCATCGCATTGATGCGGCGGTGGTAGGTCTCGAAATCGACCATGCCGTGCGCCTGGCCGACCCGCGAATGACGGGGCGTGTTGAGCTCCCGCTCCAGCGGCTCGATGAAGGGCGCGAACACGTCCAGCATCAGCGCCCCGCTCTCGGCCAGGATCATGCTCAGGGCCGGGTCCACGCAGGAATTCACCACGATCGGGCGCACCTGGTAGCGCTCGCCGGCGGCCTGGATCCGCTGGCTGGCCTCGCGGGCCTTGTCTGCATCGTCGATGAACGACATGCGGTCGGTGACGAAGCTGAAACCGCTGAACTGGGTCAGCAGGCTGTGCCCAATGGTTTCAGCGGTGATACCGGTTCCATCGGATACGTAGAACACCGGCCGGATCGTCGACATCGGGCGAAATCTCCCTGTTGGAACGCCGGAATGCCCTGTAATCAAGCTTGTGCGGGCTCGGCTGTGCACTGCATCATAGCGGTTCTTCCTACGGACGCGGCCATGCAGCCCGGCCCATCGGGCGATGGTCAAACGGAGCATCGCGCTTGAACGAGAACATCCTGTGGTTGCATGAACTGCGCTTGGCCGACCTGGCCCGCGTGGGCGGTAAGAATTCGTCGCTCGGCGAAATGATCGGCAACCTGGCCGGCCTGGGCGTTTCGGTCCCCGGCGGCTACGCCACCACGGCCGAGGCGTTCAAGGCGTTCATCGCCTACAACGACCTGTCCAAGCGCATCTACGACAAGCTGGCCACGCTGGACGTCGAGGACGTCGCCGCGCTGACCGCCGCCGGCAAGGAAATCCGCGGCTGGGTGATCGACGCGCCGCTGCAGCCCGACCTCGACAAGGACATCCGCGACGCCTACGCCAAGCTCAGCGCCGAGAACGGCGGCGGCGACGTGGCCGTGGCGGTGCGCTCCTCGGCCACCGCCGAGGACCTGCCCGATGCCTCCTTCGCCGGCCAGCAGGAAACCTTCCTCAACGTCACCGGCGCCGACGACGTCGTGCACAAGGTCAAGGAAGTGTTCGCCTCGCTGTACAACGACCGCGCCATCGCCTACCGCGTGCACCACGGCTTCAAGCACGAGGACGTCTTCCTGTCGGCCGGCGTGCAGCTGATGGTGCGCTCGGGCGTGGGCTCCTCCGGCGTGCTGTTCACCCTGGACACCGAGTCCGGCTTCCGCGACGTGGTGTTCGTCACCTCGTCCTTCGGCCTGGGCGAAATGGTCGTGCAGGGCGCGGTCAACCCGGACGAGTTCTACGTCTACAAGCCCACCCTGCAGGCCGGCAAGCCGGCGATCCTGCGCCGCTCGCTCGGCAGCAAGGCGATCCGCATGGTGTACTCGGACGTCCCGGGCGAACGCGTCCGGGTCGAGGACACCCCGGCGGACCTGCGCGCCACCTTCTCCATCGGCGACGAGGACGTGCACGAGCTGGCCAGGCAGGCGCTGGTCATCGAGAAGCACTACGGCCGCCCGATGGACATCGAGTGGGCCAAGGACGGCGTCAGCGGCAAGCTGTTCATCGTGCAGGCGCGCCCTGAGACGGTGAAGTCGCGCAGCCACGCCACCCAGATCGAGCGCTTCGCGCTGACCGAGAAGGGCGGCAAGGTGCTGGCCGAAGGCCGCGCCGTGGGCGCCAAGATCGGCGCCGGCGTGGCCCGCGTGGTCAAGTCGCTGGACGACATGAACCGCGTGCAGCCGGGCGACGTGCTGATCGCCGACATGACCGACCCGGACTGGGAACCGGTGATGAAGCGCGCCTCGGCCATCGTCACCAACCGCGGCGGGCGCACCTGCCACGCGGCCATCATCGCCCGCGAGCTGGGCGTGCCGGCCGTGGTCGGCTCGGGCAACGCCACCCAGGTGATCGAGGATGGCCAGCTGGTCACCGTCAGCTGCGCCGAAGGCGACACCGGCTTCATCTACGAGGGCAAGCTCGGCTTCGAGCGCGCGACCACCGACCTGGGCAACATGCCGCCGGCGCCGCTGAAGATCATGATGAACGTGGCCAACCCGGAGCGTGCCTTCGACTTCGGCCAGCTGCCGAACGCCGGCATCGGCCTGGCCCGCCTGGAAATGATCATCGCCAGCCACATCGGCATCCACCCGAACGCGCTGCTGGAATACGACCGCCAGGACGCGGCGACCAAGAAGAAGATCGACGAGAAGATCGCCGGCTACGGCGACCCGGTCGGCTTCTACGTGAACCGCCTGGCCGAGGGCATCGCCACCCTCACCGCCTCGGTCGCGCCGAACCCGGTGATCGTGCGCCTGTCGGACTTCAAGTCCAACGAGTACGCCAACCTGATCGGCGGCAGCAACTACGAGCCGCACGAAGAGAACCCGATGATCGGCTTCCGCGGCGCCAGCCGCTACGTCGACCCGAGCTTCGCCGCCGCCTTCGCGCTGGAGTGCAAGGCCGTGCTGCGCGTGCGCAACGAGATGGGCCTGGACAACCTCTGGGTCATGATCCCGTTCGTGCGCACCCTGGAAGAAGGCCGCAAGGTGGTCGAGGTGCTGGCCCAGAACGGCCTGAAGCAGGGCGAGAACGGCCTGAAGATCATCATGATGTGCGAGGTGCCGTCCAACGCGCTGCTCGCCGACGAGTTCCTGGAGATCTTCGACGGCTTCTCGATCGGCTCCAACGACCTGACCCAGCTGAGCCTGGGCCTGGACCGCGACTCGTCGATCGTCGCCCACCTGTTCGACGAGCGTAACCCGGCGGTGAAGAAGCTGCTGTCGATGGCGATCAAGTCGGCGCGCGCCAAGGGCAAGTACGTCGGCATCTGCGGCCAGGGCCCGTCCGACCATCCGGACCTGGCCGAGTGGCTGATGCAGGAAGGCATCGAGTCGGTGTCGCTGAACCCGGACACCGTGGTCGATACCTGGCTGCGCCTGGCCAAGCGCAAGGCCAGCGCCTGATACCACCCCCGTCACGCCACGGTCGCTAGATTGGCCGCACGCAAGCCCCGCCATGCGGGGCTTCGCGTTTCTCGGGACCGCCGTTCCACGGAACCGTCCTGCAAACCCTCCCGCAGAAGGAGCCCTCCATGGCACAAAGCGTCGTATCCAGCCTGCCCGCCGCCACGTCCTGGTTCCACCGCCTGGACTGGCAGCACATCTTCGAGACCTACGGGGTCCCGGCGCTGTCGGCGCTGGTATTGCTGCTGGTCGGCCTGTGGCTGGCCAAGCGCATCGCCAACGCGGTGCCGCGCGCGACCGCGCGCGTGGGCGTGGACCCGATGCTGGGCAGCTTCCTGCGCAACATCGCCTACATCGCCTCGCTGGTGATCGTGGTCATCCTCGCCATCGCCACGCTGGGCGTGCAGATCTCGCCGCTGCTCGCGGTGCTCGGCACCGCCGGCCTGGCGATCGGCCTGGCGTTGAAGGATTCGCTGTCCAACATCGCCTCGGGCGTGATGCTGGTGACGCTGCGGCCGTTCCACGTCGGCCATACCGTCACCGTGGCCGGCCAGACCGGCACCGTGCGCGAGGTCCGCATCTTCCAGACCGTGCTGGAAGGCGCCGACAAGCAGATCTTCACCATCCCCAACAACCTGATCACCGCCTCGGCCATCGTCAACCTGACCGCGCAGCCGACGCGGCGCGTGGAGCTGGTGATCGGCATCGGCTACGACGACGACATCCGCCTTGCCCGCAAGGTCGCGCTCGAGGCGATGCAGGCCGACGCGCGCGTGCTGAAGGCGCCGGAGCCGGACGTGGTGGTCTACGAGCTCGGGAACAACGCCGTGAACCTCGGCATCCGCTGCTTCGTGAACACGCCGGACTGGTTCGCCGCCAAGGTCGCGCTGCTGGAGCAGATCAAGCTGGATTTCGACAAGGCCGGCATCAACATCCCGTACCCGCAGCAGGACATGCACCTCTACCTGCACGGCAAGGACGGGGAACGCACCAGCGTCGAGGCGCTGGTGCGCGACAGCAAGCCCAACTGATCCGCCATCGCCCTCGTGGGAGCCGTTTTTGTGGGAGCGGCTCTTGTGGGAGCGGCTTCAGCCGCGATGGAGCTTTACCAACATCCTGATCAGCAGACGCCCGTCGTCCCCGCGCAGGCGGGGACCCAGCGACTTGAGGCTTTACCGCGGAAAGACACTGGGTCCCCGCCTGCGCGGGGACGACGTTGCCGGAGCATCTGCTGAAATTCGATGCTGACCAGGCGTCGATCTCGGTAAGGCCCTGTCGCGGCTGAAGCCGCTCCCACGAAGAGCAATCGGACTACCAGGAGCGGCCGGGCAAGAGCAATCGGGACAGCTCAAACCGGCGCGGCAGGCATTCCGGCCAGTTCGCCCATGAAACGGCGATAGTGGCGCAGTTCTGCGATCGAATCGTGCACGTCGCTCAAGGCGGTATGGCTGGATGTCTTGGTCACGCCTTCCAGCACCGCCGGCGCCCAGCGCCGCGCCAGTTCCTTGATCGTGGAAACGTCGAGGTTGCGGTAATGGAAGTAGCGCTCCAGGCGCGGCATCTGCCGGTGCAGGAAGCGCCGGTCCTGGCAGATCGAGTTGCCGCACATCGGCGAGGCGCCCGCCTTGATCCATTTCTGCAGGAAGGCCACGGTGTGCGCCTCGGCCTGGCCCAGGGTGACGTCGCTTTCGATCACGCGCGTCCACAGCCCCGAGCGCTGGTGCTGGTTGCGGTTCCACTCGTCCATCGCCTGCAGCGTCTCCAGCGGATGGTGGATCGCGAACTCCGGGCCTTCCGCCAGCACGTTGAGCTGGGCGTCGGTGACGACCGTGGCGATCTCGATGATGGAATCGCGATCGGTATCGAGCCCGGTCATTTCCAGGTCGATCCAGATCAGCCGGTCGCTGTCCGTGGAGTTGTCGGCCATCGTGTCGCCTATCCGGTGAAATCGGGACGGCATGATAGCGCAGCGCTATGCAATGCCCGCACCGGCGCCAGGCGCGTTCAATCGACGACGGGCGGCTTGCCGCGCTTGGCGCGGAAGTAGTTGGTCAGCCGCCGGCCGGCCTCGTCGGCGAACACGCCCTGGTCGACCTGCACGCGGTGGTTGTGGCGCGGATCGCCGATCAGGTCGAACACGCTGCCGCAGGCGCCTGTCTTCGGGTCGCGCGCCGCGTACACCACGCGCGCGATGCGCGCGTGCACCATCGCCATCGCGCACATCGCGCAGGGTTCGAGCGTGACGTAGAGCGTGCAGCCGACCAGCCGGTGGTTGCCGAGCCTGCGGCCGCCCTCGCGCATCGCCATGATCTCGGCATGCGCGCTGGGATCGTGGCTGGCGATGTTGTAGTTCCAGCCCTTGCCGATCATCCGGCCTTCCGGATCGACCAGCACCGCGCCGACCGGGATCTCGTCGAACTCGCGCTCGGCCCGGTCGGCCAGGGCGAGCGCGTGGCGCATCCAGCGCTCGTCGTCGCCGGCCTGTGGCAGGACGGCGGCATTCACCCCTCGCCCCCCTTCTCTTCCAGCTTGCGCACGAACGCCTCGAACACGGCCAGCGTGGCCTCGCTGACGTGGTGCTCGATGCCTTCGGCATCGCGGCGCGCGGTCGCCTCGTCCACGCCCAGCGCGAGCAGGAAACGCTCCACCGTCTGGTGGCGCTGCCGGCTGGCGGCGGCCAGGGCCTCGCCGGCCTCGGTCAGGAACACGCCCCGGTACGGCCGCTGCACCACCCAGCCGCCCTTGACCAGGCGCTTGAGCATCTTCGCCACGGTCGGCTGGGCCACGCCCAGGCGCATGGCGATGTCGACCTGCCGGGCCTCGCGGCCATCCGCCAGCAGGTCCGAGATCAGCTCGACGTAGTCCTCGATCAGCTCCATCCGGTGCGCCTCGCGCACCTGCCGGAAGCTTTCCACGTGCAGTTCCGCATCGACGAGCGCCGGTGCCGCCGGTTCGAGCTTTTCTTCGCTTCTGCCCACCCTGTGGTCCCGTATCCGATCCTGGCCATCGCACCAGTGCGCCTATTTTGGATCACTCGGCCGATCATTACGATTGAAATTGCCAATGCTCACTAAATTAGCATTTGCTATATAGTACGCATCATGTCCTCCGAATCCGCCCCCACCCCGGCCTGGCCCCGCTCGGCCGCCTCCTCGCCCAGCCTGGGCGAGATGAACGCCAGCGTCTCCGTGCCGAACGGCGGCCACTGGTGGTTCCGGCTGCTCGCCTTCCTGGGCCCCGGCTACATGGTCTCGGTGGGCTACATGGACCCGGGCAACTGGGCCACCGACCTGGGCGGCGGTTCGCAGTTCGGTTACCTGCTGCTGTCGGTGATCCTGCTGTCCAACCTGATGGCGGTGGTGCTGCAGGGACTGTCGGCGCGGCTCGGCATCGCCACCGGCCGCGACCTGGCCCAGGCCTGCCGCGACCACTACTCGCGGCCGGTGAACATCGGCCTGTGGCTGCTCTGCGAGGCGGCGATCATCGCCTGCGACCTGGCAGAGGTGATCGGCACCGCGATCGCGCTGAAGCTGCTGTTCGGCATCCCGCTCACGCTCGGCGCGATCATCACCGCGATCGACGTGATCCTGGTGCTGTACCTGATGAACCGGGGCTTCCGTGCGCTGGAAGCTTTCGTGATCGCCCTGCTGATGGTGATCTTCGCCTGCTTCGCCATCCAGATCGCGATGGCGGCGCCGCCCGTGCGCGACGTGCTCGGCGGATTCATCCCGCGCGCGCAAATCGTCACCGACCCGCAGGCGCTGTACCTGGCGATCGGCATCATCGGCGCCACGGTGATGCCGCACAACCTGTACCTGCATTCCTCGATCGTGCAGACGCGCGCCTATCCGCGCACCGACGAGGGTCGCCGCAGCGCGCTGCGCTGGGCGACCGCCGACAGCACCATCGCGCTGACCCTGGCGCTGCTCATCAACGCGGCCATCCTGATCATGGCCGCCGCCGTGTTCCATGCGCACGGCCGCACCGACGTGCAGGAGATCGAGCAGGCCTACGAGCTGCTGGCGCCGATGCTGGGCGTGGGGCTCGCGTCGACCCTGTTCGCGGTGGCGCTGCTGGCCTCGGGCATCAACTCGACCGTCACCGCCACGCTGGCCGGCCAGATCGTGATGGAAGGCTTCCTGCGCCTGCGCATCCCGACGTGGGCGCGCCGGCTGATCACACGCGGCCTGGCGATCGTGCCGGTGGTGGTCGTCACCGCGCTCTACGGCGAGAAGGGCACGGCGCAGTTGCTGGTGTTCAGCCAGGTGCTGCTGTCGATGCAGTTGCCGTTCGCGGTGATCCCGTTGGTGCGCTTCGTGTCCGACCGGTCGAAGATGGGCGCGCTGGTCGCGCCACGCTGGCTGGTGCGCATCGCCTGGCTGATCGCGGCGGTGATCGTGGTGCTCAACCTGAAGCTGATCGGCGACACGCTGCTGCACTGACAGCGACGCCGGCGGCCGGGCCGGAAACGGTCGCAGGCCCTAGCTTCCGGCGTTCAATACCGCTTCCTGCTCGGCCGCCAGCTGCAGCCATGCCTGCGCCGCATGCGAGAGGAAGGCGCCGCGGCGCCATACCAGCGCCATGTGCCAGGCCAGGTCCTGGTCTTCGAGCGGCAGCGTCACGACCTGCGGGTTCGGGCGGCGCACGGCGATCATCCGCGGCAGCATCGCCAGCCCCATGCCGGCGGCGACCAGGGCGACGATGAAATCGATCTGGCCGCTGCGCGCCGCTTCGTGCGGCGTGAACCCATGCTGCTGGCAGGCCTCGATGATCTTGCGGTTGAACATGAAGCCCTTGTCGAACAGGATGAACGGCGTCTCGCGCAGCATGTCCAGCCGCAGCGACGGCTGGCTCGCCAGCGGATGCTGCTTCGGCAGCAGCACCATCAACGGCTCGCGCCGCACCGATTGCCATTCGAAGTCTTCCGACACCGGCAGCAGGCTGCCGGCCAGCTCGACTTCGCCGGCGCGCAGGCTGTCTTCCAGCGCCTGGCTGCCCTGCTCCAGCACCTTGAGATCGATGTGCGGATAGCGTTCGCGATAGATCGCGAACAGCGGCGCGAACAATACGTCGCTGCCCAGCGGCGGCAGGCCGATGTGCAGCTCGCCGCGCTTGAGCCCGCGCAGTTCTTCCAGTTCGGCCAACAGGTTGTCGCGCTCGCCGAGCAGCACCAGCGCGCGCCGGTAGACGATCTCGCCGGCCTGCGTCAGGCGGATGCCCTGGCGCGAGCGGTCGACCAGCACCAGGCCAAGCTCGTCCTCCAGCTGCCGGATCGCCTTGCTGACCGTCGGCTGCGTGGCGAACAGCGATTGCGCCGCGGCGGAGAACCCGCCACGGCGCACGACTTCGACCAAGACCCGGAGTTGCCTGATATCCATGCTGAACTCGAATAATTTGAGCCAGATGGATTCATTTTACTTATGCGAGCCCTGGAGGACCACCGTTCCGGCCTCGTTTCGCGTCGAGCGCCGGCCGGGCGGCAGGCAGCTGCGGCTCCGTTCAGCAATCCCACGAATTTACGACATGCCGCTGCCGATCCTGCCCACCACGATGGAAGAAGGCAGGACCGTGAAGAACAGCGATCCCTCCGGCGCCCGCGATCTCAAGTGGCTGGTCGGCGACATCGGCGCCAGTTATCGCCGGCGGATGCTGCCTCCGCTGGGCCTGGTCCTGGCGGCGATGGCCGCGGGCGCGGCCTGGATGCAGGCCAGTCCCAACCTGGCTGCCGCCGCGGCGGGCACCTCGTTCCTGGTCACCGGTTGCGTCGTGAACTGGCCGCGCCGCCGGCGTCTTTCGTTCCCCGGCTGGCGGACCGTGGGCCTGCTGGCATCCGCTTACGCCGGCTTCGGCGGCGCGCTCTTCCCCGAGCGGCTGTGCATCGCGCTGCTTGCGCTCGGCGCGCTGGCCGCGCTGGCGGACATGGGCCTGTACGTGCTCAGGACCTTCGGCGAGGCGACCCGGCTGGCCGAGCAGGTGGAGCACATGGACGAGCACGACCTGCTGGCGCTGCTGCCCGACCAGGCCCGCGACGACGCGAGGCGCTGGCAGGCCGGCGACGACAGCAAGGCCGCCGAACTGGCGGTGGTGATCCACCTCGGCGCGCTCTGGATGGCGCTGGAACTCCAGCGCACCCATCGCCACGAGCACGGCATGGCCCTGCTCTGACCGGCGCCGCGCACCCTGCCGTCCCCGGGACATCGTGCGCCTGGCACCGGCGCGGGACTTGCCCCAGACTGGCGGGATGCCAGAGATAACCCGACGCAGGTTGTTCAAGGCCGTGGTGGCCGGTACCGCCGCGGCGCCCTTCGCCTCGACCGCGCTCGCCGCGCCGCCGTGCGAGCCCGCCACTGCATCGCCGCGCTGGGCGCGCGGGATAGAAGGCCAGCGCAAGGCCGACCTCGGCGACGGCACCTACCTCAATCCGATCGTCGCCGGGGACCATCCCGACCCGACCATCCTCAAGGACGGCGACGATTACTACATGACGTTCTCGTCGTTCCTGTCCTACCCGGGCATCGTGATCTGGCACTCCACCGACCTGGTCAACTGGGCGCCGATCGGGCCCGCGCTGCACAAGCCGCTCGGTACGGTCTGGGCGCTGGACCTGTGCAAGCACGGCGACCGCTACTACGTGTACATCCCCGCCGACCCGACCGGCCAGGGATGGTCGATCCACGTGATCTGGGCCGACGACATCCGCGGCCCCTGGAGCGATCCGATCGACCTGCATATCCCGGGCTGCATCGATCCCGGCCATGTCGTCGGCGAGGACGGCAAGCGCTACCTGTTCGTCAACGGCATCCGCCGGATCCGCCTGCGCGACGACGGCCTCGCCACCGATGGCGAACTGGAACCCGCCTACAGCCCCTGGCGCTACCCGGCCGACTGGATCGTCGAGAACTTCGCGCCCGAAGGGCCGAAATTGACGCGCCGCGGCGACTGGTTCTACCTGGTGACCGCGGTCGGCGGGACCGCCGGGCCGGTCACCGGGCACATGGTGATCGCCGCCCGTTCCCGCTCGATCCACGGGCCGTGGGAGCACTGCCCGCACAACCCGCTGGTGCGCACCACCCGCGAATCGGAACCGTGGTGGTCGCGCGGCCATGCCACGCTGGTCGAGGGCCCGGCCGGCGACTGGTGGATGGTCTACCACGGCTACGAGAACGGCTTCAGGACGCTGGGCCGGCAGACCCTGCTCGAACCGGTCGAATGGACCGACGACGGCTGGTTCCGGCCGCGCGGCGGCGACCTGTCGCGCCCGCTTCCCAAGCCAACCGGAGGCAAGTCGGGCGCGGCGGGCTTCGCGCTGTCCGACGATTTCTCCAAGGACCGGTCCGGCGTCCAGTGGAGCTTCCACGCGCCTGGCCCCGACGAGGCCAGGCGCACCCGGTTCGACGGCAAGGGCCTGCTGCTCGCGGCGGCCGGCGCTTCGCCGACCGACAGTTCGCCGCTGACCTGCCTGGTGGGCGATCGCGCCTACGAAGCGGAAGTGACGATCGACCTGATCGACGGCGCCGAAGGCGGGCTGCTGCTGTTCTACAACCACAAGGCGTTCGTGGGCATCGGTTTTGCGCCGGACGTCGTCAAGGGCTTCCAGTACGCCGCCGAGCATCCGTGGATGCGGAAGGAGCAGCGCACCTCCAGCGTGCGGATACGGCTCACCAACGACCACCACGTGGTGACCTACCACTACTCGCACGACGACGGGAAGCACTGGACGCTCTACGGCACCCGCATGGAAGTGTCGGGCATGCACCACAACGTCTTCGGCGATTTCCTGAGCCTCAGGCTCGGCATCTACAGTGCCGGCCAGGGCAGCATCCGGATCCGCGACTTCGCCTACCGGGCGCTGGACGGGACGGCCTAGGCGCCCTGGCATGCGGCGTTCGCCGGGTCAGGCCTCCTTCCAAGGGGCGAGCGCCGCGTTGGCCGGGCCGTTCAACACCCGGCCGGTTTCCTTGTCGAAGCGGGAGCCGTGGCAAGGGCAATCCCAGGACTTCTCCTGCGGGCTCCAGCGCACCGCGCAACCCATGTGCGGGCAGCGCGCATTGAACGAATGCAGTGCGCCCTGGGCGTCGCGATAAACCGCGACGCGATGCAGGCCACGGCGCAACACGGTCCCCTCGCCGCGCGCCAGCGTCTCCGGGTCGCCTTCGCCCGGGGCCACCCAGTCGCGGTACTGCGCCGCCACGTTGGCGTTCTCGCGCAGCCATTCGCGCCCGCCCTGGACGATCTTGCGATCGGGCGCGTACAGCGTCTTCCACGGGTTGTCGCGCCCGCCGACTAGGTCGGAGACCAGCAGGCCGCCCAGCGTGCAGTGGGTCACGCCGTTGCCGGAGTCGCCGGTGATCACGTAGACGTTCTTCTCGCCGCCCGGGTCGGCGCCGATGAACGCCAGCGAGTCGGCCGGCTCGATGATCTGGCCGGACCAGCCATGGGTGAAGCGTTTCACGCCGGGCAAGCGCGCGCGCGTCCACGCCTGCAGGCGGGCGAAGGCCTCGGTGTCTTCGCTCTGCCCGGTCTTGTGGTCCTCGCCGCCCACGATGACGACCGTGGCGCCGCTGTCGGGATCCTTGGCCAGGCGCACGTAGTGGTACGGATCGCCGTCGTCCCAGATCAGCGCGTCGGGCAAGGCGTCGGGCTCGACCGGGCCGGCCACCACGTAGCTGCGGTAGGCGGCCTGCTTGGTATGGATCGCGATCCTTTCGTGGAAAGGCACGTTGGTGGCGACCACCACCGCATCGGCGCTCAGCGTCCGGCCGGACTGCAGCGCGACCGAAGCCGGCGCGCCTCCCTTCACGTCGACCGCGTTGCCGCGGAAGAAGACCACCCCGGCCGCCGCGCAGGCCTGCACCAGCGCATCGATGTAGCGGCCGATGTTGATGCGCGCCTGGCGTTCGAAACGCACCGCCGGGCCCAGCGCCGGCAGGCCGGGAATGCCCTCCTCCAGGTAGCTGGCTTCCAGCCCGGACTGCACCGCGGCCTGGGCTTCGCCGCGCAGTCCCTGCACGTCGTCGCTGCAGGTGAACAGGTAACCGGGCACGCGACGGAAGCCGCATTGCCCGTCGATGTCCTGCACGAAGGCCTCGATCCAGTCGACGGCGGCCGCGTGGCTGGCCGCGACCAGGCGCGCCCCCTCGCTCCCGTGCAGGCGCGCCAGCGACCGATAACGATCGTCGACGGCCGAGGCCAGGTGCGCGGTCGAACGTCCGGACTCGCCGGCGCCGGGCGCGTCGCGCTCGATCACGACCACGGAGCGCCCGTCCTGGGCGCAGTTCAACGCCGTCACCAGTCCGGCCACGCCGGCCCCGACCACCAGCACGTCCACGTGCGGAGGCGTGCCGGTCGTGAACAGGATCGGTTCGGAGCGGATCTTCCAGAGGGGGTGGGTCAACGCGGTGGACATGGGATCCTCCTGGCATGGAACCTGCCGTTCTTGGTGCGTTTCCAACCTAGCCACGGCGATGGCATCGCCAGGTGAAGCCTCACGACAGCGCCGGCTTGGCCGTCATCAGGTAGAAGATGGCCAGGAAGGAAACGAGTGCGGGTACGCCCAGCGCGGCCCAGGCGCCCAGATAGCCGTCGTAGCGCAGCGGCAGCGGCCGGTCGCGGGCGGCGGCCTCGACCGCGATGTCGCGCAATCGCATCTGCAGCCAGACCACCGGCAGCCAGCACAACGCCGCGATCGCGAACAGCACGATCGACCAGTACAGCCAGGGCGTGCCCAGCGGAACGCCGAGCAGGTGCGCGAGATAGAGGCCGGACAGCGGTTGGAACACGATCGTGGTGGCGGTGAAGCACCAGTCGGCGACGACCACCAGCCGCGCCACCGCGGCGATCGTGCGCGGGTCGCGGCCGCGGCTGGCGAAGAACAGGTAGAACGCGGTGCCCACGCCGGTGCCGAACAGGAACGTAGACGACAGGATATGCAGGAACTTAACGGTGGCCAGGTCCATCGCGATCCTCCAGCCGCATCAGCGCGCAGATCAGCGCGAACAGCGGCAGGTTCTTGAGCACCGGGCCGTAGGGGTGCGCCCAGAACTCCGGCAACCACAGGCTGATCACCAGCGTGTAGAAGCCGATCGCCGCCAGTTGCAGGCCATACGCCGCCCGCCTCCAGCGCCGGGACCACATGCCCAGGCCGAGCAGCGCATCCAGCGCCGCCGCCGCGTACAGCGCGGACGGCGCCAGCGCCTCCGGGACCTGCGCGCGGTGCAGCAGGTCCAGGCTGGCGGCGCGCGGATAGACGAACGCGGAGATCCACGCGGTAGCCAGCCAGGTCAGCGAGACGCTGGCGCGCAGCAGCGGGAGCAGGTTCGCCAGGTCGGCGGACCTGCCCAGCACGGCCGCTTCGCCGGCACCGATGAAGGCGCCGGCCGGGCGCAACGGCCTGCCCACGATCGAGCGCCACAACCGCGCGTCGGCGCAGTTGCCCTGCTGCAGCATCGCCAGCGCATCGGGATCGACCAGGCTGCCCGGCACCCGCTTCAGCGCCCTTGCCGCGGACACTGCCGCCTGCGGGGGCACCGGCACGATGCGCGGCCTGCGCCCGATGCCCGCCGCCAGGGTCTGCAGGTACGCGGCAAGCGACAGGCGCTCCGGTCCCACGGCGTTCACCAGCGGTGGCGGATCCGGATGCGTCGCCAGCACGGCCACGCCATCGCACAGGTCCGCCAGGTGCAGGGGCTGCACGCACTGGCTCCCCCCTTGCGGCAACGGCAGCAGCGGCAGGCTGGCCAGGCGCAGGAACAACCGGGTGCTGGCGCCGTCGCCGGCGAATACCAGCGACGGCCGCACCACGACCACCCTGCCAGGGAACTCCCATGCGCAGGCATCGCCGTGCGCCTTGCTGCGCAGGTACGCGGTCGGGGCGTCGGGCCGGGCGCCGAGCGCGGAGATCTGGATCAGGCGGCCGACGCCGGCCGCGGCCGCCAGCGCGAACAGGCTACACGGCCCGTTCACGTGCACGGCCTCGAAACTCGCACGGCCACGCTCGCGGAAGATGCCGGCGGCATTGATCACCACATCGATCCCGGCGAACGCCATCGCGGCCTCGGCCGTGCAGGCCATCGGCTCCGCGTAGTCCACCCGGACGAGGCGCCGGCCGGGCCAGCGGCCGGCCGCGGCGGCTTCGTCCCGCACCGCAAGGACCACCTCATGCCCATCCCGCTCCAGGCGCGCGACCAGCGCCGAACCGATCAGGCCGTTGGCACCGGCCACCAGCACGGTCGACCGTCGCGCTGGCGCATCGTGCTGCGCCGCGCCCTGTGCTCGGGCAGCTGCGCCAGCCTCTGTTCCACCCTGGCGATCTCCTGGCTGAGCCATCGGCGTACCCGCGCCACGGCGGCCGCCACCAATGCGACCAGCCAGTGGCTGTGGGGCGGCGAGGCCCACCGGCAGGACCGGGTCAGCGTCCGCCACACGCTGGCGGGCTACCTGATCCACCACGCCAGTTCGCTGTTCTGGGCGATCGCATTCGAACGCCTGCGCCGCGGCAGGCGCGACCGGCCGCGCATGGCGGCGCTCGCGACGGCCACCTCGGCGGTGGCCTACGCGGTGGACTACCACGTCGTGCCCCGCCGGCTTTCGCCGGGTTTCGACCGTCGTCTGCACGGGCGCGACCTGGCCGTCATCTACGCCAGCTTCGCGCTCGGGCTGGCCGTGCCCTGGCTGCTCGCGCGAGGGCGCGGCACGACGCGGATGCGCGGAGGCCGGTGATCACCGGCCTGCCCTCCCGGATGGGCTCCCGTCCCCCACGATCGCGTCCAGCTCGCGCGCGGCGAACGGATCGAGGGAATCGCCGGCGCGGCACAACCAGGTCTCGTGGGTGAGTTGCCGCTGCACCTCGAACCCGGCGCTGCGCGCCATCGCCAGCACGCAGGCCGCATTGGGCGCCCACCAGTTGGTCGGATCGCCGGCCAGCCGGTGCTCGATGAAGGCCATGCGCGGCCAACCGGGCGACTGCAGGCGATCGCGCTCGTCCAGGCCCAGGTCGGGCGGCGTGTCCAGCTGTTCGGTTTCGGGCATGGTCATGGTCTGCAACACCATGCGGTCGGCGCACTTGCGGCGGACGATGTCCAGCGCCAGCAGCGGGTGGCGCAGGTGGTACAGCACGCCCATCAGCCAGATCCAGTCGAAACGGCCAGGCAGGTCGGCGATCTCGTAGATCTGCATCTGCCGGAAGCTCACCTGCGCCTCCAGTCCCAGCTGCCTGGCGGCCCAGCGCGCCTGCGCCAGGTAATGCGGGTCCACGTCGATCGCGGTGACGCGGGCGCCGCGCCGCGCCAGCTCGAAGCTGTAGAAGCCGGCGTTGCAGCCGATGTCCAGCACGGTCGCGCCCTGCAGGTCGCGCGGGATGTGCGGCTCGATCTGCCGCCACTTGAACGCGGGGAAATCGCCGTACGCATGGTCCGGCGCGGTCTGTTCCCCGCCGGGCAGGTGCAGGTTGTGGAACCACGGGCCGAGCTCCTGGATGGCCTGCGCCGGCGTTCGGGTATCGGTGGCGATCATGGGCCGCGCCTTCAATCGCGCTCGACCAGCTTGAAGAAGCGGCTCTCGCCGCCGTCGGCGGTCTTCTCCTGGTAGAGGAAGGCCAGCCCTTCTTCGTCGAACTTCTCGAAGAACTCGTCCCACTCGATCTCTTCGAGGTCCTCGTCGTCGCGGAACATGATCCGCAGCAGGCCGGCGTGCTCGCCGCGGTCGGCGGTGCCGCGCACGCTGGCCGGGCGGCCGCCGCGTTTCTCCGCCCACCGGCGGATCTCGTCATGGTTGGTGGTCTGCTTGGACGAATGCTTGCTCATGGGCGGTTCTCCTGGCGTGGTGCGGCCGCGCGGCCCGGGCCGCGGCGCGTTCGTGGTAGTCGTGCAACGCCTGGGCGCGATGGGCCGGCGTGTGTTCGGAGAGGAAACGCCGCCGCACGGCCTCGCCGATGCGCCTGCGGGCGTCCTCGGGCGTGTCGCGCAGCCACCGCAGCACCTGGTCGCCCGATTGCGCGACCAGGATCTCCTGGCCCGGGCGGAACAGCGAATCCAGCCCGGTCCAGGCATCGGACACGATGGCGGTGCCGCACGCGGCCGCTTCGAACAGGCGCACGCTGGGCGAGTGCCCCATCGCGACCATGTCGGCGCGGGTCACGTTGAGGGTGAAGCGTTGCCGGTTGTAGAACCGGCGGTGCGCGCTGGGCGGCAGGTGCTCGATCCGCTCGACGTTGCCTGGCCAGCGGAGCGTGTCCGGGTACTGCGGGCCGGCCACGACGAAGCGCCCCTGCGGCCAATCCCGCGCGGGCCCCGCCAGCAGGCGCTCCAGCACCGGCTGGCGGTCCTGGCTGTAGGTGCCCATGTAGCCCAGGTCGTAGTCGGCATCGACCGGCTCGGGGAAGTAGCGCTCCGGGTCGGCCGAGCAGTACAGCGGCACCGGCATGGGCGCCGCGTAGTGCCGCCGCAGCGTTTCCAGCGCCGGTCCGCCGGTGAACGACAGGTACAGGTCGTAGCCGGCGACCAGCTCGGGCGAGAGATAGTCGCAGGCGCGCCGCTGCAGCGCCGCCAGGGTGACCGGGGTATCGATGTCGTAGAAGGCCACCACGCCGCGGGCGGTTTCCTGTACCCACGCGCCCACGTCGATGCCTTGCGGCACGTACGATCCGACGATCACCAGGTCGGCCCCGGCGACGGCTTTGGCATGGCCATCGCGCAGCTCGTCCAGGTCGCGGTAGAGCGCCAGCCGCCCGGGAAGTTCGTCGCCCGCGTCCTGGTGCTGCGCGTACCAGGGCACGTCGCGCTCCAGGAACAGCACGCGGTCGCCGCGCGCCTCGAGCGCGCGCAGCAACGCGCGGTAGGTGGTCGCATGCCCGTTGCCCCAGGCCGAGCGCAGGCTGAGGCCGAGCACGACGATGTCGAGCGCGCCGCCCATCACGCGGCCACCCGCAGCTGCGCTTGCAGCAGCCGCTCGAGCTGCTCGGCGCGGTGCGCATAGGTGTGCTCGCGCAGCAGCCGCTCGCGGGCGCGCTCGCCGATCTGGCGCGACTGCGCCGGGCCGATCCTGCGCAGGTGCTCGACCACGTCCTCGGCGCCGTCGGCCACCAGTACCTCGCGGCCCGGCTCGAGGAACATCTCGATGCCCTCCCACCTGTCGGTGACCAGGCACGCGCTGGCGCCGGCCGCCTCGAACACCCGCGTCGGCGGCGAGAAGCCGAAGCGCGCCATGCTGTCGCGGTTGATGTTGAGCACCATGCGCGCGCTGCAGTTGAGCGCGTTGTGGTCGCGGGTCGAGACGTGCCCCAGGCGCTTCACGTTCCCTCCCAGGGGCACGTCGTCCCAGCCGCTGCCGCCGAGCAGGAAATCGAACTCCGGCGCCTGCCGCGCCGCCTCGAAGAAGAACCGGTGCACCCGCGCCTCCCGGTCGGGCAGGCGGTTGCCCAGGAACGCCAAGTCGGCGGCGAAGCGCGGCTCGCGCGTCACCGGATGGTGGGTGTGCGGGTCCAGCGCGTTGTAGACCGGCACGCACTGGCGCGCGCCGAGCCCGCGGTAGGCATCGATCACCCGCTGCCCGCCGCCATAGGTCAGCACCAGGTCGTAGCGCGGTATGTGCGCCCGCAGCGGATCGTCCGGATCGCCGAGCATCCGCTCCAGCGTCGCCGGCGCGTCCACGTCCCAGAACGCGACGCGCGTGGCCGGGGATCGCAGCGCGAGCACCTCGCGCTCCAGGAAGTCGTCGAACACGCCCACGCCGCTGGCCTTGACCACCAGGTCGGCGCCGCGCGCCCGCTCCAGGGAGCGCGCGGCCTCGGCCTCGTCGCTGCCCGGGTACACCACCACCTCCGCCCATGGTGGGTCGTCGATGTCGCGGTGCTGCTGCCGCTCGAACGCATCCGGCTCGAAGAACGTGACACGGTGGCCGCGCTCGTGGAGCGCGCGCACGATCCCGCGGTAGTACGTGGCCGCGCCGTTCCAGTACGAGGACACCAGGCTGGAACCGAAGAACGCGATGCGCAGGGGGCTAGGCATGGGTCAGACTCCGTGGCGTGGGAAGGGAGGCTCGTTCGCGTGCGGGCCCGTCCAGTTCGGACAGGATCGACTGCAGTTGCTCGACGCGATGAGCGCAGGTGTGGCGGCGCGCGATCGTGGCGAGGCCGTGCATGGCCAGTTCCGATGCCATGGCCGGGTCGTGCAGCAGGTCGTGCAGGTGGCGGCGCATCCGCGCGCCGTTCTCCGCGACCAGGTAATCGCGTCCCGGCGCGAACAGGCCTTCCGCGTCGGTCCACGGCGCGCTGACCAGCGGGATGCCGCAGGCCAGGGCCTCGAACACCCGGATGGTGGGAATGCCCGGCAGCAGCCGCACGTAGGGGCGGCGCGGCACGTGCACGGTCGCCTTGAAGCGCGCGAACGTCTCCGGCGCGCGGTAGTTGGGCAGCCATCCGCGGTAGGCGATGCCGGCGCCGGCCAGCATCGCCAGCGCCTCCGGCGGATAGCGGCTGCCATGGACGCAGGCGTCGAGCCCGAGTGCGCGCACGGGCTCCACCAGGAATTCGCGCAGCTCCTGCGAGCGCTCATCGTCGCCCCAGTTGCCGATCCACACCAGGTCGCCGGTACGGCCCCCGGGAGCGCGCAGCGGCTGGAACACGCGCACGTCGGCCGCCTCGTGCCAGGTCCATGCGCGCTCGCACCAGCCGTTGTCGAGGTAGCGCTGGCGGACCGCCTCGCCGAACGCGAGCACGCCGTCGTAGCGGTCCAGCCGGTAGCGCTGCATCTCCTGCGGCGCGCTCACGGAGCGGTGGTGCGTGTCGTGGAAGAAGACCCGGCACCCGGCCGGCGCATGGCGGCCGACCTCGGCGACCAGCGCCGGCTCGTTCCATTCGTGCACGATCGCCACGTCGGCGCCGTCGAGCGCCTGGTCCAGGTCGAGCGCGTGCATGTCGTAGCGATGACTGTGCAGTCCGGGGAAGCGTCGCCGCCATTCCTCCAGCGGCGCCTGGCCGTGCTCAGCGACCAGTTGCGTGACGCTCCAGGCGTCGCGCGGCTCGTACACCTCGACCTGGTGGCCGCGCGCTTGCAGCTCGGCGACGATGCCGCGCAGGAAATGCGCGTTGCCGTGGTTCCAGTCGGACACCAGCGAGTGGTAGAACAGGACGTACTTCATGCATGCGCTCCTGCGACGTCGGGAATCGCGGTCGCCCGCGCCGGCCTGGCGTGGCCGCAACGCAGGGCCGCGTAGGCACGGCGGTAGCGCGCGGCCATGGCCTCGGGGGTATAGCGGCGCGCCCGCGCGGACGCCTGCCGGGCCATGCGCGCGCGCAGCACGTCGTCGTCGATCAACCGCCGCAAGGCATCGCGCAGCGCATCTGGGTCGTCCGGCGGCACGAACAGGGCCGCGTCGGCCCAGATCTCGCGCAGGCTGGGGATGTCGCCGAGCACCAGCGCGCAGCCGCCCTGCGCCGCTTCCAGGGCGGACAGGCCGAACGGCTCGTAGCGGGCCGGCAAGGCGTAGACCGGGGCTTTCGCCATCCAGGCGCGCAACTGCGCTTCCGGCAGCCGTCCCAGCACCTGCCCGCCTTCGAACGCGGCATCGCCGCCATGCGGATGGCGCGCATCGCCGGCCAGCAGCACCGGCCACGGCAGGTCGCCGGCGACCGCGGCCAGGGCCCCCAGGTTCTTGGCCTGGTCCCACAGCCGCCCGGCGCCGAGCACGAACCGCGCCTTGGCGTACGAGGCCTGCGGCGGCGCGGTGCGGCCGTTGTGGATGACCTCGCACGAGACGGGTGCGCCGTAATGCCCGGCCAGCGCCTGCAGCATCGCCTGCGATGGCGCGACCACGTGGTCGGCGGAGTGCACGCACGCGGCCACGCGGTCGCGGTAGGCATCCCATTCGCGCGGCGCGGCCGTGCCATGCACGGCCTGCCACCAGGAACACACGCAGGAGTGCGCGGTCAGCAGTACCGGGGCCGGCCAGCCGCGCTCGGCCAGTGCCAGGTCGTTGAGGTGGATCACGTCGGGCGCGAAATCCCGCGCCAGCGCCTGCAGCCAGTCGGCCGCCGCGTCCAGGTCGCGCCATGGATCCTGCATCCACACCAGGCGATAAGGCCGCGCGTGCAGTTCCAGGCCGGGGATCGCCGCCGCTTCGGCGCGCTGCGAGGCATCCGGTTCGCGTCCCATGGCGGCCAGCAGCACGCGATCGCCCCGGCCTGCCAGTTGCCGCGCCAGCTCGATGGCGAACGGCCATACGCCACCGAGCGTGTCGGCGGTCATCAGCACGCGGCCATGGAAGCGCTCAGCGGCCATAGATGGCATCCACGGTCCTGGCCACCTGCAGCAGCCGCACGGCGGCGGGATCGAAGCGCCGGTCGTGGCGCAGGCGCCGCGCCCACTCCACCAGCGTGCGCCCGCCCCATGGGTCCGGTGGCGCGGCGAGGTTGGAGCGCGCGGTGCCGTCGAAGCGCTCCACGATGAAGTCGTAGAAGGATCCGCCCACGTTGCGCAGGGCGGCACCGGCGCGGGTGCCGTAGAACGATGCCTGGATCACCGCGTCGCGGCCCGCCGGCAAGCGCCACGAACAGGCCAGGCGCACGTGCGTGCCGTTGTCCAGCCGCCATTGCGCCATCGCATAGTCCTCGACCCGGTCGATCGGCGCGTCCAGCAGGCGCCCCTGCGCATAGAGCGCCGCGCTCATGTCCTCGTGCCCGCAGGCGCCGCAGATCCACTGCGCCAGGTCGACCAGGTGCGTGCCCAGGTCCATCACGCAGCCGCCGCCGGACTGGGCCAGTTCGTAGAACCAGGCCTTGTCTGGCCCGTAGGCGTTGTGGAAAACCAGGTCCACCGCGTAGATGTCGCCCAGCTCGCCGGCCTGCACCTGCCGGCGCAGTTCCGGCACGCCGGCGACCGCGCGATAGCTGAAATCGACGTCCAGGAGGCGATCGGCACGCCGCGCGGCCTCGATCACCTGCTCGGCCTCCGCGGCGGTGCGCGTCAGCGGCTTCTGGCAGAACACCGCCACTCCGCGTTCGAGCGCCGCGATGGCCTGCAGCGCATGGGCGCCGCTGGGGGTGGCGATCACCACGCCGTCCAGGTCGTCGTCTTCCAGCAACTCCGCGACGCTGCGGCAGCGACGGGCCTGCGGCGCATGCTCGGCGGCGCGCGCGAGCGATCCGGGATGCGGGTCGGCGATCGCGGCCACGCTGGCCTCGCCCGATTCGGCGAGCACCTGCATGCGCTGGCAGCCGATCCAGCCCACGCCGAGGAAACCCAGCCTCGGCCGCTCGGGCATCGCCTGCAAACGCGCGTTCATAGCGTCACCGTCGCTTTCATGAAGCCCTCGGGTCGTGCGGACATGGCCCGGAACGCATCGCCGAGGCGGTCCAGCGGATAGCGGTGCGTGAGCAGCGCGAACGGCTCGATGCGCCCGTCACGCAGCGCCCGCATCGCTTCGGCCAGGCCGCGCAGCGCCACGGCGCGGTCGCGCTCGTGCGCGTTGATCACGTCCAGGCCGCGCCAGTTCCACTGCTGCATGTCGACCTGCCGTGGCCCGTCCTGGTGGTAGCCGGCGATGACCAGGCGGCCGCCCTCGGCGCAGATCGCGCTGGCGATGTCGAGCGTCGCCTGTTCGCCGGCGGCCTCGATCACCCGGGCGCAGCCGCCGCGGCTGAGTTCGTTGACCGCGTTGATCGCGGCATGGCGGTCCTCGGTCGGCAAGGTCACGTCCGCTCCGCAGGCGCGCGCCACGTCCAGCGCGAACGGGCGCCTGGACAGCGCGATGACCTTGGCCCCGGCCCGGCTCGCGAGCTGGATCAGCAGCGCGCCGATGAAGCCCACGCCGACTACCGCCACGGTGTGCTCCGGGCGTATGTCGCTGCGTCGCCAGATGTTCATCGCGCAGGCCAGGGGCTCGCCCGGCAATGGCTGGCCGTCGAATCCTTCCGGCAGGCGTACCAGCGCATCGGCTTGCGCGACGTCGTACTCGGCATAGGCATTGCCGGACAGCAGCGCGACCCGCTCGCCGCGCCGCCAGCCGTCGACGCCATCGCCGACCTCGTCGATCTCGCCCCAGCCTTCGTGGCCCGGCGCGCCCGGTTCCAGCGGGTACTGGAACCAGGGACGGCCCGACCACACCGGCAGGTTGGACGCGCATACGCCGCAGCCATGCAGTCGCACGCGTACCTGTCCGGCCGCGGGTAGCGGACGCGCCGTGCGCGCCACTTGCACGCGTTCGCTGCCTTCCAGCACTGCCGCAAGCATGCCGCTCATGCCGCGTGCGTCCTGGTCGCCGGCGCCCGCGGCACCGATACCGTGCCCGCGAGCCAATCGTGCAGGCGGGCCACGCCTTCCCGCGCCGCGACGCAGGGCCGCCAGCCGGTCGCGTGACCGAACGCGCGCGCGTCCGATACGTAGTAGCGCTGGTCCCCTACCCGCCAGGGGCCGTACTTGACCTGCGGCGGCCGGCCATCGAGCGCCTCGATCAACGCCAGCAGCTCCAGCAGGCTGAGCGTGTTCGCCGGCCCGCCGCCCATGTTGAACGCGCGCCCGGCCAGTTCCGGCATCTGTTCCTGGGCGCGCAGCAGGGCCTGCACGAGGTCGTCCACGTACAGCACGTCGCGGACCTGGCGCCCGTCGCCGTAGATCGTGATCGCCTCGCCGCGCAACGCCCGGATCAGGAAGTGAGCCACCCAGCCCTGGTCCTCGGTGCCGCACTGGTGCGGGCCGTAGATGCAGCTCATCCGGAACAGGGCCGCCGGCAGGCCGAAGCTGCGCGCGTAGTCGAGCACGTACTGGTCGGCACCGCCCTTGGAGCAGCCGTAGGGGCTGTGGAAACACAGCGCACGCCACTCGCCGATGCCGCGCTCGCGCAGCTCCGCTTCGCGCGGCTGGTAGCGATCGCCCTCGATCTCCATCGCGATATCGTCCAGGGCGCCGTAGACCTTGTTGGTGGAGGTGAACAGCAGCGAGGGCGGATCGTCGAGCGCGCGCATCGCCTCGAGCACGTTGAGCGTGCCGCCCAGGTTGATGTCGAAGTCCTCGCGCGGGTCCGCCAGGCTCGACGTCACCGCGACCTGCGCCGCCAGGTGGAACACCTGCCCCGCCTGCGCGACCGCGGCGCGCACGCGCTCGCGGTCGCGGACGTCGGCGACCTCCACCTGCAGCCGCTCGCCGTGGCGCGCGCGCAGCCATTGCAGGTTGCGCTCCACGCCGGCGCGCGACAGGTTGTCGTAGACCAGCACGCGGCGGCCCTGCTCCAGCAGCCGGTTCGCCAGGTTCGTGCCGATGAACCCCGCCCCGCCGGTGATCAGCACCGGCCGCATCGTCCCGGTGGCCTGCGTCATAGCTGCAACCCCCGGCGTGCGAGTTCTTCCACCGCCGCGTCGATGCGATCGACCGCGGTCTGTTCCCTGATCCAGGCCACGAGCTCCGTCATGCCTTCCTCCAGCGTCACCTGCGGGCGGTACCCGAGCAGTTCGCGCGCCAGCGCGATGTCGGCGAAGCAATGGCGGATGTCGCCGGCGCGGAAGTTGCCGGTGATGTCCGGCGGCAGGTCGTCGATGTCCAATGCCTCGGCCATCGCCGCGGCGATCGCGACGATGCTGATGGCCTGGCCGCTGCCGATGTTGATGGCCCGGCCGGCCGCCTCCGGGGTTTCCAAGGCCAGTCGGCAGGCGCGCGCGACGTCGCGCACGTGCACGAAATCGCGCCGCTGCCGGCCGTCCTCGAAGATCCTCGGCGGCTTGCGGTTGAGATAGCGCGAGGCGAAGATCGCCAGCACGCCGGTATACGGGTTGGACAGCGCTTGGCGCGTGCCGTAGATGTTGAAGAAGCGCAGCGCCGTGGTGGCGATCCCGTAGGCCTGGCCGACGATCAGGCACAGCTTCTCCTGGTCGAGCTTGGACAAGGCATACACCGACGTGGGCATCGGCGTCTTGCCCTCGTGGGTCGGCACCGGCGCAAGCGGGCTGCCGTCCTGCAGCAGTTCCCATTGCCCCCGCCTGAGCGCATCGAGGCTGCGCTCGGGCGGCGCGACCTCGTTGCCCGCGGCGTCGACGTACAGCCCTTCGCCGTAGATGCTCATGCTGGAGGCGACCACCAGGCGCTCCACCGGCGAGGAGGACAGGGCCTCCAGCAACACCGCGGTACCGCGGTTGTTGACGTCGGTGTAGTGCGCGATCTCGTACATGCTCTGGCCCACGCCGACCGCCGCGGCGAGGTGGAACACCTTGGATACGCCCTCCAGCGCGGCGCGGACCGCCTCCGGATCGCGCACGTCGCCCTGTATCAGCTCGACGTCTTCTGCCAGGTAGTCGGGGCGTGCCCGCTGTTCGCCATGGACCTGCTCGACCAGCGCATCGAGCACGCGCACCTGGTAGCCGTGCGCCAGCAGTTCGTCGGCCAGGTGCGAGCCGACGAAGCCGGCGCCGCCGGTGATCAGCACCCGGCCCTTGCCGGACGAGCCGCCATTGCCGCGTGTGTCATGCGCAACCACGATGGACCTCCATGACCGGCATGGGCGCGGGATGCAGGCGCGCGCGCTGGGGTTGTTCCTGGCTCCGGAACCACTCGATCGTGCGGCGCAGCCCCTGCTCCAGCGGCACCCTCGGTTCCCAGTCCAGCTGCCGCCGCGCCAGCGCGATGTCCGGGCAGCGGCGGGTGGGATCGTCGATCGGCATCGGCAGGCGCCTGAGCGGCGAGGCCGAGCCGGTCATGGCCCGGATGCGTTCGGCCAGCTCCAGCACGGTGATTTCCTCCGGGTTGCCGAGGTTCACCGGGCCGGTGAACGCCTCCGGCGCGCCCATCAAGCGCACGATGCCCTCGACCAGGTCGTCGACGTAGCAGAACGAGCGCGTCTGGCTGCCGTCGCCATGCAGCGTCATCGGTTCTCCCCTGATCGCCTGCACGATCAGGTTGGAGACCACCCGGCCGTCGTCCTCGCGCATGTAGGGCCCGTAGGTGTTGAAGATGCGCGCGACCTTGATGTCCACGCCATAGAGGCGGTGGTAGTCGAAGAACAGGGTTTCCGCGCAGCGTTTCCCCTCGTCGTAGCAGGCGCGCGGCCCGATCGAGTTGACCGCGCCGCGGTAGCCTTCCTGCTGCGGATGCGTTTCCGGCTCGCCGTACACCTCGCTGGTGGAGGCCTGGAAGATCCGCGCCCCGTTGCGCTTGGCCAGTTCCAGCAGGTTGAGCGAGCCCTCCAGGCACGTCTGCAAGGTGTGCACCGGCCGGGCCTGGTAATGCACGGGCGAAGCGCAGCAGGCCAGGTTGAAGATCACGTCGGCGGTCGGGTCGTCGTACGGCTTGGTCACGTCGTGCCGCACGAACCTCACCGCGTCGTGATCGACAAGATCGCCGAGGTTGCCGAGGCGGCCCGTCACCAGGCTGTCCAGCACCGTGACCCGGAAGCCTTCGGCCAGCAGCCTCCGGCAAAGATGGGCACCGATGAAGCCGGCACCGCCGGCGACGAGTGCGTGTTTACGCTTCAGCTGTTTTGACCGTGCTACGCCATCCATACTCGTTCCTTTTCGGATAACCTGCCGCGCCACGTTGTCGGCCCGCGTTCCCGTACGCGACGGGGACGGGCCCGGACCTGGCGATGGACCGGACAGGCGGTTTGAGTTGCGCGTCACCCGCGGCGGAAACGTCGTCGCTTTCCGGGCGGGACCGTTGGCAGGAGTCGCGATGCGGTCGCTAGGCCGGCATCGACATCGCGCCATGATGTTTCCACTGGACCGGCCGGCGCGACCGTAGGTCTGCGTGATCGACGCTGCCGGCGGCATCGTGGAGAAAGGCACTCGACCATCGTTTGCGCTGCGGCCACCTCCTCGCTGCGAAGAAGCGGACCCCATCCGACGCCACGGAATGCATGTCGATGCGCAAGAAGAACGGTCCGCTTCAGGTTCGGGGCCAGTCTCAGCTTTGATGCTTTAAAGCTTTGAGAAGAAACACCTGGAAACGGCTACGCATGCTTCACAGCCAAGCTCGCTGGGTTTCACGCGAACGTGCCGGCGGGGCGCGGAGCTCGCGCGGGATGGAGGCAACTCACGCGAAATCGCCTGCACTTCCCGTGTCGTTGATGCAAACGATGCGGATCCACATGTCGTCCACATCCACCACGCTGAGCGAAGCCGGGCTGATCTCGATCCGATGGAAAAGATCCAGCGGGATGCCGGCGTAGTGCGCCACCGCGGCGCGGATCATGTCGCCATGGCTGACGACGGCGATGGTCTGCTGCGGATGCAGCCTGCGCAGGCGGTCGAGCCCGACCACCATCCGCGCCTGCGCCTGCAGCATGTATTCGCCCGCGCGCGCCGCCGCGCAGCTGCGTTGCCCGTTGAAGATCCGGAATGCCTCGTCGTCGGCCAACGCCTGCAGGCTCAGGCCCGTCCATTCGCCGTAGTCGATTTCCAGCAACTCTTCACAAGGCACGATCCTGTGCCCTCGTAGAGTGGCGATGGCTTCGGCGGTCTGCATCGCCCGCTCCAGCGGGCTCGCATAGATCGCCGCGATGGAGAGTTGCCCGAGCCTCGCGGCCAATGCACGGGCCTGCCGGCGGCCGAGATCGTTCAGGCCTACGCCCGGCAGTCGCCCGGCCAGGCTATGGCCGTTCGCATCGGTTTGCGCATGACGGATCAACAGCAGCCGGGTCATCGTGGCGACCTCGCCGGTAATCGCGGGGTTGCCAGCATCGTCATCCCGCTTGGACGGAATCGTGAAGATCGGCGTTCTGACGTTCCACCGTTGCATCAACTACGGCAGCTACTGGCAAGCGAAATGCCTGGCCGACGGGCTGCGCTCGCTCGGCCATCGCGCCGTCATCCTCGACCACGCATCGCGCAAGGTGGACATCGCCGAGTGGAGATGCGCGCTGCGCCCGACCCTGCCGCAGCCGACGCTGCGCGAGGACCATGGCCGCTACCGGCGCAAGATCCGCCGCTTCTTCGAAGCCTTCGAAGAGCTTCCCCTGTCGCCGCGCTTTCCCCTGGACGAGCCCGGGCGCATGCCGGCATGCGATACGGTGGTCGTCGGCAGCGACGAAGTATGGAACCTGTCGCATCCCTGGTACGGCGCCTTCCCCGCCTTCTACGGCGAAGGCCTCCGGGCGCGGCACCTGGTCTCGTACGCGGCCAGCTTCGGCCATTACGATGCGCGGCTCGGCCTGGACCAGGAGAGAGCGCAGTCCCTGCGCCGCTTCCGGCACATCGCCGTCCGCGATGCCGCATCGCGCGACCTGGTCGAGAACGCGACCGGCCACAGGCCCGAACTCGTGCTGGACCCTTGCCTCGCGTTCCCGCCCGCGCCATCGGTGCCCGTGCCCTTGGACGAACCCTATGTCGCCGTGTACGGCCACAACTTCTCGCCCCGCTTCGCCGATGCCGTGGCGTGCTGGGCCAGGCGCCGCGGGCTGAGGACGGTCAGCATCGGCTATCGCAATGCCTGGGCCGACCGGCAGTGGATCGAGGCAGGCCCCCGCGAGTTCGCGGCGCTCGTCGCCGGTGCGCGATCGGTGGCGACGAACTTCTTCCATGGTTGCGTGTTCGCCCTCCGGTACGGCCGGCCATTCGTGTGCGAAGGCTCTTCCTACCGCAGCACCAAGCTGCGCTCCCTGATGGCCGACGCAGGCACCGGAGCGCACTTCGCCGGCCCGTCCACGCCGGATTCCACGTTCGAGCGGCTGCTCGAAGAACCGTTGCCCGACGCGGTCCAGGATCGCATCGGCGCGCTGCGCGCCCGCTCGCATCGCTACCTGCTCGCCGCGCTGCTCCCCGCCACCGCCGCCGCATGAAGGCGTTGCGGCCCGAGGCCATGGTCCGCGCCGGTCTCTGCATCGGTTGCGGCGCCTGCGTCGCGCAAAGCGGCGTGCCCGGGGCCCGCATGCGCATGGACCGCGATGGCCTGCTGCGGCCCGCAGGTCCGCCTGGCTGGAGCGAGAATGCCGTGCCGCGCTTCGAGCGCACCTGCCCGTTCTCGCCCGCGGCCGACGACGAGGACCGCATCGCGGCGGAGCTGTTCCCGCACGCCGACCTGCACGATGCGACCACCGGCCGCTTCGCCGCCGCCTACGTCGGCCACGCCGGCGAGGGAGCGTTCCGGACCGAAGGCAGCTCGGGCGGCATGGCGACCTGGCTCGCTGCCCAGTTGCTGCGCGAGGGAATGATCGACGGCGTCGCGCACGTCCACGCGATCGAGGATCCCGGCCGCGACGGCCGCTTCTTCCGCTACCGCATCTCGCGCGACGAGGACGCGTTGAAGCGCGGCGCCCGGTCGCGCTACTACCCGGTCGAGATGTCCGAGGTGCTGCGCATCATCATGGACACCCCCGGACGCTATGCGGTGGTCGGCATCCCCTGCTTCATCAAGGCCGTGCAGCTGATGCGCCGCGAGCACCCGCTGCTGCGCGAGCGCATCCGCTTCACCCTGGGCCTGTTCTGCGGGCACATGAAGAGCGCGCGCTTCGTCGAGAGCCTGGCCTGGCAGATGGGCACGACCGGGCGGGAGGTCCGCGGCGTGGAGTTCCGCCGCAAGCTCCCGGACCGGCCGGCCAGCTGGTACAACGCGGCCCTGGCCCTGCACGATGGCCGCGTGCTCGACCGCGACTGGTGGCACCTGGCCGATGGCGACTGGGGCGCCGGCTTCTTCATGGACCCGGCCTGCAACTTCTGCGACGACGTGATGGCCGAGACCGCGGATGTCTCTTTCGGCGATGCCTGGGTGGAGCCGTACGCCTCGGACTGGCGCGGCAACAACGTGGTGCTTGTACGCTCTCCCGAGGTGGCGCGCATCGTCTCGCGCGCCATCGAGGACGGCCGGGTGAAGCTGGACCGGGTGGATGCCTCGTTCGTCGCGCAAACCCAGGCGGCCGGCTTGCGGCAACGGCGCGAGGGGCTGGCCTATCGGCTCGCGCGCCGGCGCGGCCTGCGGCCGCGCAAGCGGGTGGTTCCGGACAGGCGCGTACCCTCCGCGCAACGCCGGCTGGTCTATCGCATGCGTTGCGCCATCTCCGCAGGCAGCCATCGCGCGTTCCGCATCGCGCGCCGCCTGGGCATTCCCGCGTTCTACATCGGATGGGCGCGCGTCGCGGCGGCGACCTACCACGCCCTGGCCTACCACCGCGGCCGTCTGGGCGCCTGGATCAGGCGAGTGGGTTTGCGCTGAACCCGCCGGATCCGGATTTCCAGCGCGCGGCGCGATCGCCCAGCATCCGCCCGACACGGGCGACCACCCCGGCCCAATCGCCCGCCTTCGCTTGCCGCACCAGGCGCATCGTCGGATACCACGGGCTGTCCTGGCGGCCTTCCATCCAGCGCCAGTCCGGCTCGGTGGAAAGCAGCGTCCACACCGGCACTCCCAGGGCCCCGGCAAGGTGGGCCGGCATGGAATCGATGGTGACCAGCAGATCCATCGCGCGCACCGCGCGCGCGTAGTCCGTCATGCCGAACTCGCCGGGGAAGCGGCCGAACTCGCCGTTCCATCCCGCCTCCCGCGCGCCGGGCTGGAGGATGAACCAATCGACGTCCGGCAGCTCCGCCAACGGCATCAGGGTCGCGAACGGCATCGAGCGTGCCGGGTTCCAGTCTCCCGCCTTCCATACCAGCCCGACCGAGGGTCGATCCGCGCGGCGCGCCAGCGCCATGGGCTCCGCGCGCAGGTACGGGACCTCCGCCGGCACGGTCGCCGGCGTGGTTCGGAAGAAATGCGCCAGCTCCATGATCTCGATGTCCACGTCGTAGCCGGCGTCAGGGGCACCGTCGTGCAACGGCAACAACCGGTCGATCCCGGCCACGCCCCGCAGCAGCCCGAGCAGCGAGGGCTGCGCCCACACGATCACCTCGCGGGCGATCGCCTTGAGCGGCCGCATGTAGCGGATGAACTGCAAGGTGTCGCCCAGGCCGTGGTAGCACCGCACCAGCACGCGCCGGTTAGCCAGCGGCGCGCCGGTCCACACGTACTGCATGTGCCGCGGCCAGTGCGCGCAAGGCCGGCAAGCGCGCAGCGGGAGCTCGGCGTCGGTGATGGCCCAGGCCTGCTCCCATTCGCCGCGCCGCATGTGGCGCAGCCAGGCCTGCAGCGGATCCGTGCCGGGATCTCCGCAGGGAGGCTCGGCCGGGCGCGCATGCTGCAGGGCCATCGTGGACGTTCCGCGCCGGTCAGGCATAGCGCCGCAGCATTTCCACGCAGAAGTCGGCGAACTCCTGCATCTCCTGCGGCGGGCTGGTGTGGTGGGGACGTATCCCCCTGCTCTCGGGGGTGAAGCAGAAGGTGACGGTGAGCTCGAAAGGCTCCAGCGCCTTCATCATGCGATCGAACCACGCCAGCGCGTCCGGCCTGTGCCGGTCGGCCCAGCTCAGGCCGGTGCGCAGCCGGCGCACGCCCAACCGCTTGAGCCAATCCACGGCGGCATCCAGCCGATGATCCTCGAAGTGGAACCACTGGCAGATGCCCAGTTCCGGCGTGTACTGCGGGAACTGCCTCAGCGCGAGCTTGGGCGTGCCGTCCTCGCGCAGCAGCCCCATGTAGAAATGCCGGTAGTACGACGAGCCCTCCGCTTCGCGATGGCGCGTGGTCGCCTCCCACGCGCTGGGCAGGTCGTACAGGCTGTACCAGTGCACCCGCTCGACGCGGCCCAGCAGCAGCTCGGCGGTACGCCGCAGCCCGAAGTCCTGCACCTCCTCGGCGCCGAAGCTGGACACGCCGACCTCCGTCACCCAGACCGGCAGGTCGGTGACGGCCTCGATCTCGGCGATCTTGTCGCGCCAGGCGTGGATCGGCCACAGGTTCCAGTCCAGCGGGAACCCGTGCACCGCCACCACGTCCATGTCGTCGAGGGCGCCCAGTCCCTGCAGGTGGCGCACGAAACCCGGATCGATCGGCGAGATCCCGCCGAGCACCCGCCGTACCCGCGGGCACTCGGCCTTGGTCGCCTGCGCGGCGATCGCCACCATCCGGGCATACATCTTCCACTGGGGATCGACCTCCATGTCCCAGTGCGACTTGTTGTTGGCCTCGTTCCAGAAAGTGACGGCTTCGATCATGTCGGCATGGCGGCGCGATGGCGAGGCGGGGAACCTGCGTCAGGCCCCCACGGGCTCCTGGTAGTAGTCCAGGCCCAGGTGCGTGATGAGGTCCTCGCCCATCATGTGGCGCAGCGTGTTCTGCAGCTTGATCAGCTGCTTGAAGATGTCGTGCTCCGGGCGCAGCCCGGGCGCCGTCTGCGGCGACTTGAAGTAGAACGACAGCCACTCCTGCACGCCCGACATGCCCGCGCGCTTGGCCAGATCGGCGAACAGCGCCAGGTCCAGCACGATCGGCGCGGCGAGGATCGAGTCGCGGCACAGGAAGTTGATCTTGATCTGCATCGGATAGCCCAGCCATCCGAAGATGTCGATGTTGTCCCAGCTCTCCTTGTTGTCCCCGTGCGGCGGGTAATAGTTGATGCGGACCTTGTGATAGAGCTCGCCGTACAGCTCCGGGCTGAGATCCGGCCGCAGGATGTCCTCCAGCACGCTCAGCTTGGAGACCTCCTTGGTGCGGAAATTGTCCGGATGGTCCAGCACCAGGCCGTCGCGATTGCCCAGGATGTTGGACGAGAACCAGCCGCGGATGCCGAGCGCCCGTGCCTGCAGCCCGGGCGCCAGGATGGTCTTCATCAGCGTCTGCCCGGTCTTGAAATCCTTGCCGCCGATCGGCGTTCCGTTGGCCGCGGCCAGTTCGGCCAGCGCCGGGATATCGCAGGTCAGGTTCGGCGCGCCGTTGAGGAACGGGATGCCCTGCGAGATCGCCGCATAGGCATAGATCATCGAGGGCGCGATGGCCGGATGGTCCTCGCGCAGCCCGCGCAGGAAACCGTCCAGCGTCGCATGCACGTCCTGCGGCTGGATATACTTCTCGGTCGAACCGCACCAGACCATCACCATGCGCGCGCAGCCATGGGCCGCGCGGAAGCGCTCCAGGTCCTTGATGACCGCTTCGGCCTGCGCCATCTTGCCGGCGGCCTGCTTCACGTGGCGACCATCCAGGTTCGAGACGTAACCGGGATCGAAGACCGCCGGCATCGGCCGGATCGCCTCCAGCTCCGGCCTCACCGCATCGAGCATCGCCGGGTCGAGCACGCGCGCATTGCGCGCGGCCTCGTACACGTTCTCGTCGTAGATGTCCCAGCCGCCGAAGACCAGGTCGTCCAGGTCGGCCAGCGGCACGAAGTCGCGGATGCGCGGATGGCGGTTCTCGGTGCGCTTGCCCAGGCGAATGTTGCCCATCTGGGTCAACGAGCCGATCGGCAGCGCGAGCTGCCTGCGCACGGCCTGCACGCCGGCGATGAAGGTCGTCGCCACCGCGCCCAGCCCGGGCATCAGAATGCCCAGCTTTCCTTCGGCCGGTTCGACGCGCGTGGGTTTGATTGCGTGTTGGTAGGTCACGCGGCCAGCATGTAAGCGCTGCGGTAGAGCATCCGTGAAGCGGCCACATGCGTGGAGGCGCCGCGTGATGCCGCGTTGACGCGCCGGCGCGCTGCGGGCACGTCCCGGCTGCCAGGCTCCACGCACGCACCCGGCCAGCGCGGCGCCATCACGGTGTCAGGATGAAGTCCAGGCTCTTGGCGTGCGCCGCCGCTTCATCCGCTTGCCGCGCACATTACCTCGCCGCCCGCAGCGACATCGCGCGATGGAGGCCGTCGCGCCACGGCATCCATCGGGATCCGCTTCAGGGTGCGCCGAGCACCCAATGGTCGTTCAACTCGGGGCCGCCGCCGCGGTTGCCGCTGCCGGCCACGACATGGATCGCGTCCCCGGCCACCACCGCCTGCATGCCGTGCCGGCCGACCGGCATCGCCGGCAGGCTCGTCCACGTTTGGCTGCGCGGATCGTAGGCTTCGACCTCGGCATGCGCGCGCTCCTGCCGCTCGCTTTCGCCACCCAGTACCACGATGCGCCCGTCCAGCACGACCACCGAGACTCCGGAGCGCGGCGTCGGGATCGCCTGCGCCGCCGTCGTCCAGCGCCGCGCGGCGACGTCGTAGACGTCCATGCCGTCCAGGTGCAGCCCCATCTGCCCGCCGTCCTCGTGCCCGCTGAGGCGCCCGCCGACCGCGTAGATCTTTCCGTCCAGCACGGCGGCATGGAAGTGGTCGCGCGCATGCGGCGCATCGGGCAATGCCGTCCACGTTCCGGTCTTCGGATCGAACGCATCCAGCCACGGCACGAACCCGGCGCGATGGCCCAGCCGGTTTCCGCCCACCAGGTAGAACACGCCCTCGTGCACGACCAACCCGCCGCCGCCGCGGCGCCTGTCCGCCGGCAGCTCGGGGCCTTCTTGCCAGCGGTCGCTTTCAGGATCGTAGATCAGCACGCGCGGCACGACCTCTTCCTGCGGCCACGGCCCGGTCAGCGCCCCGATCACGTAGATGCGGCCATCCAGCACCGCCGCCTGCGTGTGGTGGATCTCCATCGGCGCCGCCGCGCCCTGTCGCCATTCGCCGGTGGCGAGGTCGAGGATGTCCAGCGGCGGCTGGCCGCGGCCGCCGATGACGAACAGTTCGCCATCCACCACGGCCGCCGCACTCTCGTGGCGCGCCGTGGGCTGGCCGGAAGAGCGGGATGCCGCGGACCAACCTGGACGCGCGGGCGCGTTCGCCTCGGCCACGGATGTTCCGGCGGCCATCGGGACGGCGTCGGCCGCCGGTGCCAGCGTGGCCGCCATCCACAGTGCGAATCCGCAAGCGTGCTTGAGCATGCAACCCCCTCCGTGCCATCGAAACGAAGTGCCGGGTATGACACAGCGCCCGGCGCCGATCAATGCGTGGCCTCGCGAAACTGGGCCACGCGTCCCATGCGGACCGGCTCCCCACGTCGCCTTCCGCGTACCCGGCCGCCCGGCGGTGCAGCCTCCGGCCGGGGCCTACTTGAACGGAACGGCCGCCTCGCCCTCGGCCTTCTCGCGGGCATCGAAGGCTTCCCTGGCCGCGTCGATGTCGGCGATGTGCTGGCCGGCCCAGGTGCCCAGCGCGATCACCGGCTCGGTCAGCGAACGCCCCAGCGGCGTCAATTCGTACTCCACGTGCGGCGGCATCACCGCATAGACGGTGCGCTTGATCAGCCCGTCGCGCTCCAGCCCGCGCAGGCACAGCGTCAGCATGCGCTGCGAGATGCCATTGATGGCGCGCTTGATCTCGGTGAAGCGGCGCGGCTTGGCGGCCAGGAACATGATGATCAGCACGCTCCATTTCTCGCCCACGCGGGCCAGCACCTGGCTGACCTTGTGGCAGTCGGTTTGCCGCAAATCATGAGGGAAATCAGTCACTTTCATGTTACCGGGTTCTCTTGATGTGCCGTATTGTGCACCTTGGGAGCCGTAGTTACATTCCTAGTCCCGGTCACAATTCTATACCGAAGGACTTCCCATGACGCTCCTCCACATCGACGCCAGCATCCTCAACGAGCAGTCGGTCAGCCGCCAGCTCACCGCCGCCATCGTCAAGCGCCTAACCGACCAGGCGCCCGGCACGCAAGTCATCCGCCACGACCTTGCCGCGGAGCCGATCGAACACCTTTCCGCCGCCGAGTTCCTGGCCTTCCAGGGCGTCGAGCCGCAGGGCCCGGCGCAGCAGGCGGTGGCCCGCAACGCCCGCCTGCTGAACGACTTCCTGGCCGCCGATACCGTGGTCATCGGCGCGCCGATGTACAACTTCTCGCTGCCCTCGCAGCTGCGCGCGTGGCTGGACCGCCTGGCGGTACCCGGCAAGACCTTCCGCTACACCGCCAACGGCGTCGAAGGGCTCGCCGCCGGCAAGCGCGTCATCGTCGCCTCCACCCGTGGCGGCATGTATGGCGAAGGCACCCCGATGGCCTCCTTCGACCACCAGGAAGCCTACCTGCGCAACTTCTTCGGCTTCCTCGGCATCACCGACATCGCCTTCGTGCGCGCCGAGGGCCTGTCGATCAGCCCCGAACTGCGCACCGCCGCGATCGACGCCGCCACGGCCGAGGTCGGGAAACTGGCCGCGTGACGCGCGGCCATCGAACCCTAGGAACATCCCCATGCATACGTCGTCCACGGCGGCTGCGGCCGCCCCCACCCGAACTGCCAGGATCGTTTCCTGGAGCCTGCGCATCCTCGCCGCGGCAGCCTTCCTGGCTGCCGGCGGAGCCAAGCTCGCGGGCGTGCCGATGATGGTGCAGATCTTCGACCACATCGGCATCGGCCAGTGGTTCCGCTTCGTGACTGGCCTGGTCGAAGTCGGCGGCGGCATCGCCCTGCTGCTGCCGGCCACCGCCGGCCTGGGCGGGTTGCTGCTGGCCGCCACCATGTCGGTGGCGGTCCTGGTGCACCTGTTCGTCATCGGCGGCAGCCCCGTGCCGGCCCTCGTACTGGCCCTGATCACCGCCACGATCGCCTGGCTGCATCGTGCTGGCATGGGCCGTGCGCTCGGCCGCATCGGCGTCGCTTGAAATCTTCCGGAGCCCACCACGATGAACGCCCTGCTCGCTCCCCGCTCCACGACCGCCCCGCGCCGGATCGTGCACCGCACGCGCGGCCACGGCCATGGCCCGATCACCCGCTTGATGAGCCCTTCCGACCTCGGCCAGATCGCCAAGCCGTTCGTGTTCCTCGACCTGTTCGACGCGGACAGGCGCACCGTGCAAGCGATGGCCGACATGCCATTGCATCCGCACTCGGGCATCGCCACGGTGACCGTGCTGACCGAGGGACGCCTTCGCTACGACGACCCGGCCAACGGCTCCGGCATCATCGGCTATGGAGGCGTCGAGTGGATGCGCGCCGGCGGCGGCATCTGGCACGGCAAGGAAATGGCGCCCGACGATGTGCCGCGCATCCAGGGCTTCCAGCTCTGGCTCGCGCTGCCGGCCGAACTCGAGAACGGTGAACCGGTCAGCCGCTACATCGAAGCACGGGACATCCCGCAGGCCGGGCCGGCACGCGTCATCGTCGGCAATCATGAAGACGTGCAAAGCCCGGTGCCCGCGCCGGACGGCATCAACTACCTGTTGGTCACGCTCCAACCGGGTGAGCGCTGGAGCTACCAGCCACCGGCCGGCCACAGCGTCGGCTGGCTGGCGCTCGCGCAAGGCAGGCTCGACGCCGGTGCGCCGATGGATGCGGGCGAGATGGTGGTGTTCGAACACGGCGAAGCCGCGATCACGCTCGAAGCATCGGGTGGGCAAAACGCCGTGTTTGTGCTCGGATCCGCCATACCGCATCCGCACCCGTTGCACCTGGGCAGCTACTCGGTGCACACCAGCGCGCAGGCGCTGCAGGCGGGCGAGCGCCGGATCGCCGAACTCGGCCGCAAGCTCCGGGAAGCCGGCGACCGGAGCACGGCATCGGGGACCATCCCCGTGTTCCGTTGAGACCGCATCGCCGGCCAGCACAACGAGGCATGCCGGCCTCGGTGACGTTCAACGCATGACGAGCCGCCATCCGACAAGATGGATGACGGGTCACCGCCGTGCTCAAGACTGGCGTCATGTCTTCCCGAGGCTGCGTGTCTTCTTCGCCTGCCATTGCCAGTCGCCGGCTTTGGCGCTGGCGGTCGAGGCCTTGCGCTACCGGCGCCAGGCCGGATGAGCCGGCCGACCTCAGATGCTTTCCCGAGAAGGCCCATCGCGGCTGAAGCCGCTCCCACGTTTGTCGTTACACCGCCCTGCCGCCGGTCAGCCGCTCCCAATTGGTGTGCGCGAATTTGCTTCTGTCGCCTTCATTCACCTGCAACGCTTCGACAAAACGCCGGGCATCCTCACCGGGCCGGTATTGATACGGGTAGTCGGTCGAGAACAGGATGCGATCCCACCCAACCGCGTCCACTGCTCGCTGTAGGTAGTCAGCGCTGAACATGCCGCTGGCGGTCAGGTACAGGTTCTCCTTCACGTAGGCGATGAAGGGCTTGCGCAGCTTGGCCACTCTGTCGAGCATGACCAGACGCTCCAGGTAGAAGATCACCACCTCGCCCCAGTGGCCGAGGATGACCTGCAAGTTGGGATGGCGGTCGAAGACGCCGCCCAGCACCATGCGCACGAACTCCATGCCGGCCTCGTAATGCCAGCCGAGGCTGAAGGTCGACAGCGCCAGATCGACCGCCGGGGTGAAGCCGCTGTAGTAGGACGCGCGCACCGCCGCCTGCGGGATCTGCGGATGGATCAGCAAGGGCACGTTGAGATCGGCCGCGCAGGCATAGGTCGCTTCGAACAAGGCGTCATCCAGATGCCTGTCGCCGACACGGCCGTACAGCATGCCGCCCTTCGCACCCAGCTCCAGCACGGCACACCGCAACTCGCTCGCGGCCGTGTCAGCGTCAGCGAAAGACAGCGCCGCCAGGAACTGGAAACGCGCCGGGATGCCGCGCACTGTCGCCGCCATCAGTTCGTTGGCGCGTCGGGCCAGCTCGATGCCGGGCTCGGCGAGATTGTTCAGGCCCGGCGTCGTCAGCGACAGCACCTGCATGTCCACGCCGGTTTCGTCCATGAGCGCCAGGCGCTTGTCGGCAAGATCGGCGAGGCGCTCGTCGATGATCGGTGGATTCAGCGCCAGGGTGCCATCGTCTGCGCCGGGGAGAGTTTCCCAGGCACGCTTGATGTCGGCTGGGAGCACGTGCTCTTCGATTGCCACGAGTTTCATGATTGAACTCCGTCACCGCAGGGGGATTTTTTTGGGGACGCGACAGATCGCAGGACATGTCGTGGGCTACTTCGCACGTCCGCGCAGCACCTCGCCGACCACGGAAACGGCGGAGAAGGCGTTTGGCCAGCCCGCATAGAACGCGGCATGGGCGACGATTTCGCCAGCTTCCTCTGCCGTCAGGCCGTTGTCCATCGCGCGGCCCAGGTGATAGGTAACCTGAGTGCTCTGGCCGGATGCGATCAGCGAGCTGACCGTGACTAGGCTGCGATCGCGCGGCTTGAGCGCGGGGCGTTGCCACAGATCCAGAAACAGCGGATCGGCCGTGAACTTCACCAGGCCCGGCGAGATCGGGCCGACATTCGCTTCGACCGCCACGGCGCGTTGTCGTTCCGTTTGCTCGTTGAGCGGCAGCAGCGACGGCGATGCCGGCGGCAGCTGGTCAGCCGTGATGCCGCGATCAGCGAATACCGCCTGGGTGACCGCGATGGCCGACATCGCATTCGGCCAGCCCGCGTAGAAAGCGAGATGGGTGATGATCTCGGAGACCTCAGCGGCGGTGACGCCATTGTCGAGTGCCACGTCCACTTGATGCTTGAACTCGGCCGGCTGGTTGCGCGCGATCAGGATGGCCAGCGTGACGATGCTGCGGTCGCGCGGCGACAACTGCGGGCGTCGCCACAGATCGGCGAGAACGTCTTCACGGGCGTAACGCGCCAAGGCGGGGGATACGGATTCGATGTCTTTCACGGACAGGGACGATGCGCTTTCCGGCATGGTCATGGTTCCTCTTCTGTCTTCTGCAAACGCACGCTCGCCCAGGGCGAGCGAGAAGGCGGCGGCCATCACGAGGTGTTTCATACAGGTCGCCCCTTATGCGCTCCGTCAGGCCTTTGCCTGCAACAGCGCGACGACGGCCTCGCCCACGCCGTGGGCCGATGCCGGGTTCTGCCCGGTCACCAGGCGACCATCGGTCACCACGTTCTCCGACCAGTTGGGCGCCGGCTGATGCAGCGCACCGCGCTGCTTGAGCGTGGTGGCCAGCAGATACGGCACGACCTGGGTGTACTTGACCTCGGCCTCTTCCTCGTCGGTGAAGGCTGCGAGCTTTTTGCCGGCCACGAGGTAATTGCCATCCGACAATTTCGCATTCACCAGCGCGGCCGGGCCATGGCAGACCGCCGAGACAATGCCACCGGCTTCCCATATGTCACGAATGGTCTTCTGCACCGCTTCGCTGTCGGCGAAATCCCACATCGTGCCATGGCCACCGGCGAAGAACACCGCCGAGTAGCGCGACGGATCGAGTTCGCCCAACACCAGCGAATGCGCCAGTGCATCGCGGAAAGATTTGTCCTTCCAGTAATGCGCATTGGTCGGATCGGAAAGGTCGAAGAAATCGATCGGCGGGTGACCGCCACGGATCGAAGCGATCTCGACCGGGATGCCTGCCTTTTCAAAAACCGCCAGCGGATGGGTCAGCTCGACCAGCGCAAAGCCGGTCGGCTCGCCGCTGTCGCCACGGATCGGGTGGCTGGTGACCACGCACAAAATGGGCTTGATGCTGTCTGTCATGCGTGCGTTCCTCAGGAGGCCAGCGAGGCCATGTCGATGACGAAGCGATACTTCACATCGCTCTTCAACAGGCGCTCATAGGCTTGGTTGATGTGTTGGATGGGGATGATCTCGACGTCCGAAACGATGCCGTGCCGTCCGCAGAAATCGAGCATCTGCTGGGTTTCGGACACTCCACCGATGAACGAACCGGAGATGGCCCGGCGCCCGCTCACGATGCCGCCGGCATTCACCGGTGTGCCGAGCGGTCCCAGATAGCCGACCAGTACGAGCACGCCTTCAAGCGCGAGTGTCGGCATGTAGGGGTTGACGTCGTGGTCGTAGGGCACCGTGTCGATGATCACGTCGAACTGGCCGGCGACGGTCTGCATCTGTGCGGCGTCACCCGATAGCACGACATGGTCCGCACCGAGGCGGAAAGCGTCGTCTTCCTTGCCCGGCGAACGGGTGAACAGCGTCACATCAGCGCCAAGCGCCTTGGCCAACTTCAGTGCCATGTGGCCGAGCCCGCCCAGGCCGATCACCGCGACCTTGCTGCCCTTGCCGACATTCCAGCGGTGCAGCGGTGACCAGGTGGTAATGCCGGCGCAGAGCAGCGGCGCCGCACCAGCCGGATCGAGCCCATCGGGCAGCGACAGCACGAATCTGTCGCTCACCACGATGGATTCGGAATAACCGCCAAAAGTGACGTTTCCGTCGTGCTGGTCGATGCTGCCATAGGTGAAGGTCGGGCCTTCGACGCAATCCTGCTCCCAGCCTTTCAGGCACGGCTGGCAGTGCTGGCAGGAATCGACCATGCAGCCGACGCCCACCCTGTCGCCGGCCTTGAAGCGCGAGACATTCGCGCCGACCTCGCGCACCCGGCCGATGATCTCGTGCCCGGGCACGATCGGATAGGTGGTGAAGCCGCCGTGGTTCTGCGCCAGGTGCAGGTCGGTGTGGCAGACACCGCAGTAGAGAATGTCGATGACGACGTCATCGGGCCGCGGGGCGCGCCGCTCGAAGGCAAAACGTTCGAGCGGGGCGGTGGCCGATTGAGCGGCAAAGCCCAGTACGTTCATGAGGGAATTCCTTGGTTCTTGTGCAGGCCGCACGGGCTTTGCGGGCAGCGCCGCGAGTAGGTCTCAGGCGTTACCGGGCGCGAACAGCGTTTCCCAGTTGGTGAACGGACCCAGCGGGATCACCTCCCAGCCAATGAGCCCGGCCTGGGCCAGCGGGAACTCGGCCAGCGCAGCCTTCGCGGCTTCGACCGATTCGGCCTCGGCGATGATCGCCACGCCGGGGCGGTCCTGGCGGAAGTAGATGTCCCGGATGGTGCCGCCTTTGTACATCTGCCAGGCGTGGCGGGCTTCGTCCGCCATGTGCGGCGCATACTGGTCCAGCGTGGCGCCCGGTTGTGGCACGTCGAGGCAAAGCAGTTTCATGAGCATGTTCCTTGAGTGTTGGAGGATTGAAGAAGAATCAGGCGGGCTGAAAACGATGAGCCGTATCGGCCACGCGGCGGCCGAAGTACTGGGCCGTCCGCAGGTCGCTGCCCGGCGGCGCGATCTCGGGCGCTTCGTCGGTGTTCGCCTGTGTCATCACCCCGAGCCAGCTGCCAAGGCGGTTGAGGTCTTCCGTGCTGCCCGTGCTGTTGCTGTTGCCCGGCATCAAATCCAGGCCGACCCAGATCATTCCGTGCTGGGCGGCAAACAGCGCCATCGAGACCAGCGCGTTGAGCTTGTCGCCGTGTTGCGCGCCGGAGTTGGTGAAGCCCGCCGCGATCTTGTTGCGCCACTTCTGCGGCATCCACGCGGGCTTGGTGGAATCTTCGAAGAACTGCTTGAGCCTGGCGCTGATCATGCCGTTGTAGGTCGGCGAGCCGAAGACGATCGCGTCGCTGTCTTCGAGCACCTGCCAGTCCACTGCGCCCTCGCCCACCGGCATCAGCACGACCTCGGCAACACCCGACTCGCGTGCCCCCTGGGCCACGGCCTCGGCCACGCGCGCGGTGTGGCCATAGCCACTGTCATAAACGATTGAAACAAGCACCTGCTCACCTTGCCTTTCGACTGCATACCGTCGTGGATTGCCGAGTGCTATGGCAGCCGATTGAGTAACCCGCCGCCGCCTTCACTTGGCCTGCGAACGACTATAAAGTAGAATTTAAATATACATAAGAGAATATATTTATTCTCAATGTATCCTTAAATTCTACAATCCGGAGCCGATAGGTGAAGCCATGCGGGATAGATTTGATGGCGTGCAGCTATTCGTCGAAGTCGTCGAATCCGGCGGCTTCGCCAAGGCCGGCGAGCGGCTGTCGCTGACGCGCTCGGCCGTCGGCAAGGCAATCGCGCGTCTGGAGGAACGCTTGGGCGTACAACTGTTTCAACGAACGACCCGGACCCAGAGTCTCACCGAAGATGGGCAGCAATATTACGAGCGTTGCCTGCGCGCCATCGAAGAATTGCGCGCGGGCGAAACCATGCTGGAGAACGGTCGGCGCGAAGTGGTCGGCAAGCTGCGCGTGACGCTGCCGGTGCTCTTCGGCCGGTATTGCGTCGCGCCCATTCTGCGCGCCTACGCACAGCAGCATCCCAAGCTCGAACTGGAATTGAACTTCAGCGACCGCCAGGTCGATCTGATCGCCGAAGGGTTCGATCTGGCCGTGCGCAACGGCGCGCCGGACAACCGCGCCACCTTGCGTGCGCGCCGCCTGGTCAGCCAGCGCAAGGTGCTGTGCGCGTCGCCTGCTTATCTGTCGGCCAGGGGCGAGCCGCGCACGCTGGAAGAACTCCAGCAGCACGACCTTCTGCCGTACTGGCGCAACGAGCATGCCTTGGAGTGGCAACTCCCCGACGCCACCGATGCGCTGGTGGGTATCCATCCCACCTCCCGACTGCGTTTCGACGACCTGGAATTCATTGCCGATACCGCGGTTGCGGGAATGGGTCTTGCCTGGCTGCCCTACTGGCTGATCCGCGACCGGCTGCGACGCGGCGAACTCGTCGAAATCTGGGGGCACCGGCCCACCGCCGTCATCGAAGGCTATGCCGTCTGGCCCGCCGCTCAATACCTGCCGCTGCGCTCGCGCCTGGCGATAGACGTGCTCGTCGCCGAACTGCCGAAATGCCTGGAAACCTGAAGGAGAACACCCGATGAGAAGCTTGATGATGGCCGCCGTCATGCTCGGCGGCGCCGCAACAGCCACGCTTCATGCGCAGCCACCGGACACTACCGTCGTGCGCATCGCCGAGCTGGTGATCGACCCCGCACAACTCGACGCCTACACCGCCGCCGTCAAGGAAGAGATGGAAACCTCCATCCGCCTCGAACCCGGCGTGCTGGCCATCTATTCGGTCGCCGAGAAAGACAAGCCCAACAGTCTGCGCTTTTTTGAAATCTACGCCAGCGAGCAAGCCTATCGATCACACATCGAATCCCCACACTTCAAGAAATACGTGGCGGTGACCCAGCCGATGATCCTGTCGCGCAAGCTGATAGAGACCGTGCCGGTCCAGCTCAGCGCCAAGGGGCGATAACGGCCGGACCCCATCACCATGAAACACCCAAAGACACTGAGCCAAGCGATCTGCGGGCTGGCCCGGGCACGGCCCACGGGCGAAGGCTTTTTGTGGCAGGGACTTCAGTCTCGACGGGCTATCCCAGCCAGGCGTCGGGACTGAAGTCCCTCCCACAGCAGATTTCATGCGGGATGGAGCCAACAAGTATGGTGACAGAAACTGGCACTACCGCCACATACGATGCCCAGGCAAGCAGACCGTCATCTGGTGGGGCCAGATTCCCGTGGAGGTGGACGAGGTACTACCCCACAGGCGCATCGTGCTGCGCTGGGATGGGCCTGCGTCCGACGAAGGCGGCGCAGCGTACAAGACGCGGATCGAGATGACCTTCGAGCCACTCGACGACGGCGCGACGCTTGTCACGATCACCGAAGCGGGATGGCAAGAGGACAAGGCAGGAGTAGTTGCCTCCTATCTCAACTGCGAAGGTTGGTCGCAGATGCTCTGCTGCCTGAAGGCATACCTCGAATACGGCATCAATCTGCGAGAGGGCTACTACCGAAGCGAACTCCTGGGTGAGCCCGCCATTGAGCCGAACCCCGGTTCCCACTGAGAACCTGAAGCGGAGAAGTTCAATGAGCTCGAAAATCTATGGCGGCATCGATATCGCCATGAAGATTCCGCCGCACCAGTACCAGGCCACTCTCCGCTTCTATCGCGATGTCGTCGGCCTGACGCCCATCACCGACAAGGCGCCGGCAGTGGGATTCGAGCTCGGGCCCAACAAGCTCTGGCTTGATGAAGCGCCGGGGATGAGCCAGGCGGAAGTCTGACTCGAACTCTTCACCAACGACTTCATCGAGACAGCAAAACGCCTCGCTGAAGCCGGTGTGGTGCGGGCTGACGCGATCGAACCCTTGCCCGACGGATTCAAGGGCGGGTGGATCTCAAATCCGGCAAACATCATCCATATGGTGCGCGAACCGGACGCGTGGTGAGCAGCGGGTTGGGATCTCGCGCTCCGGGCGGACGTGCCAGGCCTGCGGACAGGCAAACCTCGGTAGTTTGAGTGGACGGCATATCGTTTCCGAGGCCGGCAAGCATTACGCTTGCCAGGCGCGGTGGTACGCTTCCGGGCCGCCGCTTCACCCTCCCATCGAATCAGAGGCAGGCCAGACCCATGATCCATCGCTCACTGCTCAAGCTCGGCACGACCATGGCGCTGGCCGCGCCCCTCATTGCCGTGGCGGCCGGCCTGCCTCCACGGCTTGTCGAGCTCGATGTCGCCCAGACGAACGGACCGATCGATCGCTTCTTCGATCTTTCCATCGGTGCCGACTATCCCGGCACCTTGATCCGCGACGAGAACCAGGCGCAACTGAAGACGGTCGTTGACGAACTGGGCTTTCGCTATGTGCGATTCCACGCCATCTTCCATGACGTGCTCGGTACGGTGAAGGTCGAGAACGGCATTACCCGCTACGACTTCAGCGGCATCGACAAGCTCTACGACAACCTGCTCGCCAAGGGCATCCGGCCTTTCGTCGAACTCGGCTTCACGCCGGAAGCGCTTGCGACCTCGCCGCAGACCATTTTCTACTGGAAAGGCAACACCTCGCATCCGGAACCCAAGGCATGGCGCGCGCTCGTCGAAGCCTTCATCCACCATGTACGCGAACGCTACGGCGTCGACGAGGTGAGGCGCTGGTACTTCGAGGTCTGGAACGAACCCAATCTCGGTGGTTTCTGGGAAGGCGCCGATCAACAGGCCTATTTCGCGCTGTACCTGGATACGGCGAAAGCGATCAAGGCCATCGATCCGCAGCTGCGCGTCGGCGGGCCGGCCACCGCCGGTGCGGCCTGGATACCGGAGTTTCTCGCCTATGCAAAGGAAAAAGGCGCGCCGGTCGATTTCGTGGCGACGCACGCCTACGGGGTCGACGGCGGTTTCCTCGACGAATCGGGCAAGGAAGACACCAAGCTGTCCGGTTCGCCCGACGCGATCGTCGGCGACGTGCGCCGCTCGCGACAGCAGATCGCGGCATCGGCCTTTCCGGACCTTCCGCTGTATTTCACCGAATGGAGCACCAGTTACACCCCGCGCGACCCGGTGCATGATTCGTACATCAGCGCCCCTTACGTCTTGACCAAGTTGAAGCAAAGCAAAGGCCTCGCTCAAGGCATGAGCTACTGGGTCTACACCGATCTGTTCGAAGAACCGGGACCGCCGCCCACGCCGTTTCACGGCGGTTTCGGGCTGCTGACGCGCGAGGGCATCCGCAAGCCGGTCTATTTCGCCTACAAGTACCTGCATGCACTGCAAGGACAGGAGCTTTCCAGCAGCGACGCATCGACCTGGGCCGCGACCGATGGCACGACGGTCTCCGCAGTGGTCTGGGACTGGCAGCAACCCGAGCAGCCCGTCAGCAACCGCCCCTTCTTCACCAAGCCGCTGCCGGCGACGGAGGCACGCCCGGTGCAACTGCGATTGACGCACCTGGCCCCCGGCAGCTATCGATTGAAGGCAAGGCGGACCGGCTTCAAGGCCAACGATGCGCACACCGCCTACCTGGAAATGGGCTCGCCGGCGTCCTTGGATGCCAAGCAACTGGCTCGCCTGCAGGCGTTGACCACCGACGCCCCGGAAATCGATCGCCGCGTGCGCGTCGAACGCGATGGCCGCCTTTCCCTGGACTTGCCGATGCGCAGCAACGATGTGGTCCTGGTTACCGCCGAACGGCTGGAGGAGACCCGGCGATGATCGCATGGCTAGCGCGCGGCATTCGTCGTGAGTCGGTCAAAGCATGAAAAAACCCATATGAACCGCTCCGATGAGAAATGCTCGCGGGCGCCTCGGCCCGCCCCATCCTGCATCAGGACATCTCGTCGTCGGGCGCCACCGGCCCGGGATCGGGCTCCACGGCGATGCCATAGGCCGCGACGAAGGCCGGCCAGCCCGCGTGGTCGACCAGGTCGATGTCGTCGACGACCTTGACCTTCGCCTTGGCCCGCTCGAACAACGCAATGCTCGCGGCCGGATAGTTGTTGCGCGACGGATAGAGCACTCCGTCGAACAGCGGAACCCCGTCCGCTCCGGGTACCGCATGGATCTGGGCGGACACCCGCTGCGTGCAGGCATAGTCGCGGCCTGCCAGCTGCTCCAGGTTCAAGCCCAGGTAGGCCGCCATGACGCCCTCGGCGGTCAGATCGGCCAGGCGCAGCGAGTCCAGGACGCCCACCACGCGCACCAGCCGGCCCCGGATTTCCGCCAGGGCGATCGAACGCCTGGCATCCACGCGCCAGGCGTGTCCGTGGAACACCGATTCCATCAGTGCCGTGGGCAGGTCGCTGCCCAGGTAGAGCACGCCGTAATCCCTTGATGGCGCATCGTAGCGGTTGGCGCCGCCGCGGCCGTAATGCAGCGCGGTCCCCCGATACGCAACACGGCTGACGTGCTGGAGCAGTTCACCCGCGTCGATCAGGAACGACGGCAACTCCATGCCTACTCCCACTCCGTCTCAATCGACGTGCACGCCCAGCACGTTGAATACCGCCCTGGCCACGTCGTCGATCGAGTCGGCTGTCACCGCCTCCACCGGCGCGCGCCCGCCCAGGCCTTCGAGCGGTTCGGACAGCGCGCGGTAGAGCGTCCAGGAATCGATGCCTTCCACCTTCCGGAGCACGGCCTGCGTCAACTGCTGCTTCACCGGGTCGAGCTGCCAGTCCGGCAGCCTCTGGCCGCGCGGGCCCACGTTCAACGCCAGCAGCCGGCGGGCGTCGATGTCCTTGTAGATCTGCTGGCGCGACTTGTCCGCCAGCCTGGCGAACTCGGGCAGCGGCAAATTGTGCGGCTGGCCGAAGGCTTCCAGCATGGCGGCGCGGCCGCGCTGGATGTCGGTGGCGCCAGGCGTCCAGCGCGTGCCGGCGCGCAGCGTGGCCGCCTTGCGCGCCAGGATCTGCTCCACCGTCTGCGCCTCCAGGGCAGCGGGCAGCTCCACCGCTTCCACGCGCTCGTGGACGAACGCCTCGAGTTCGGCCGCGAAGGCACGGGCATCCCGGATCTCGACGAGGCTGGAAAAGCGTCGCACGTCCTCCACCGTGACGTGCGGCAGGTGGTCGGCGATGAAGGCGAGGCTCTTGGACATGGTCACTCCCGCGGGCAGGATCGAGACAGGCCGACCATAATCTCAAATGTCGCATTTGTCAACTATGTCAACCCATTCAAGCCCCGCCGACCGGGCGATCCGTGGCGGAGGAAACGCCCCGGTCAGGCCGGCACGACCGGCGGCGAACGCTGCACCCGCACGGGAATGGACTTGTAGGAGGGCGTGCCGCTCTCCTCGTCGATGTAGTCCAGCGGCACCAATACGTTGGCTTCCGGGTAGTAGGCCGCCACCGAGCCGCGCGCGATGTTGTATTCGATCGCCGTGACGCCCTCCAGCCGCAACCTGCGCCCGTTCGAGACCGTCTCGATGTCCACCCGGTCGCCATGCTCCAGCCCCAGCGCCGCCAGGTCCTGCGGGTTCACGAACAGCACGTCGCGGCGGCCGAACACCCCGCGATAGCGATCGTCCAGGCCATAGATGGTGGTGTTGTACTGGTCGTGGCTGCGGATCGTCACCAGCCGCATCACGTCGTCCGGCCAGGGTTCGTAGCGTTCGCGCACGCCCGGGAACACCGAGAACATGGCCTTGCCCGTCGGCGTGTTCCATCGGCGCTCGGTCGGCGGCAGCGGCATGCGGAAACCGCCGGGCACCCGGATGCGCCGGTTGTAATCGTCGAAACCCGGGACGGTGCGCTCGATCAGGTCGCGGATGCGGTCGTAGTCGGCCACCAGCTCCGACCAGTTCACCCGGCTGCCGGGCAACGTGGCGAGCGCCATGCCGGCGACGATGGCCGGCTCGGAACGCAAGGACTCCGAGGCCGGCTTGAGCTTGCCGGCGGAGGCGTGGACCATGGACATCGAGTCCTCCACCGTCACCGATTGCGGCCCGCCGGCCTGCACGTCGCGCTCGGTGCGGCCGAGCACGGGCAACAGGAAAGTCTCCTTGCCGACCAGCAGATGCGAGCGGTTGAGCTTGGTGCCCAGGTGGACGCTCAAGTCGAGCTTCTTCATCGCAGAGAAGCACAGCTGCGGATCGGGCAGCGCCACGGCGAAATTGCCGCCCAGGCAGATCAGCGCCTTGGCGGTTCCTTCGGCCATGGCCTCCATCGCCTTGACCGCATCGTGGCCGTGGGCCTTGGGCGGCACGAAGCCGAAGACCTCCTCAAGACGCCGCAGGAAGTCCTCGGACGGCTTCTCGGTGATGCCGACCGTGCGATTGCCCTGCACGTTCGAATGCCCGCGCAACGGGCAGATGCCTGCCCCCGGTTTGCCGAAGTTGCCCCGCAGCAACAGCAGGTCGGCAATAAGCCTGACGTTGGCCGTGCCGGTGTTGTGCTGGGTGATGCCCATGCCGTAGGTGACGATGGCGGCCTTCGACCTGGAGTAGAGCCCGGCCACCTGCTCCAGGTCGGCGCGCTGCAGCCCGCTTTCCTTCTCGATGTCGGCCCAGTCGGTCGCTTCCAGGTCGGCGGCCAGCGCTTCGAAACCCAGCGTGTGCTCGGCGATGAAGTCGTGGTCGAGCGCGTCGCCGCGCCCGGCATCCAGCGCCAGCAGCGCCTTCATGATGCCCTTGAGCGCGGCCGCGTCGCCGCCCGCCTTGACCTGGTAGTAGGTCGAGGCGATGTCGGTCGAACCGTAGGTCGCCATCTCCACCACGTTCTGCGGATCGGCGAAGCGCTCCAGCGCGCGCTCGCGCAACGGATTGAACACGATGATCGGCACCTTGCGGCGCGCGGCTTCGTGCAGCGTGCCCATCATGCGCGGATGGTTGGTACCGGGGTTGTGGCCGATCGAGAGGATGAAGTCGGTGTGCTCGAAGTCGTCCAGCGATACCGTCCCCTTGCCGATGCCGATGGATCGCGGCAGCCCCGTGCTGGTCGCCTCGTGGCACATGTTGGAGCAGTCGGGGAAATTGTTGGTGCCGAACTCGCGCGCGAACAGTTGGAACAGGTAGGCCGCCTCGTTCGAGGCGCGCCCGGAGGTGTAGAACTCGGCCTGGTCCGGCGAGGACAGCCCGCGCAGCACCTCGCCGATGCGCGCGAAGGCGGCGTCCCACTCGATCGGGCGGAACGTGTCGGTGGCCGGGTCGTAGGCCATCGGGTGGGTCAGGCGACCGAAATCCTCGAGCGCGTGGTCCGACAGCGCCAGCAGTTCGGTGACCGTGTGCTGCGCGAAGAACTCGGGCGTCACGCGCTTGCTGGTCGCCTCCCAGGTGACGGCCTTGGCGCCGTTCTCGCAGAACTGGAAGGTCGAGCGATGCTCCTTGTCGGGCCAGGCGCAGCCCGGGCAGTCGAAGCCCGTGGGTTGGTTGGTGCGCAACAGCACCCCGGGCGCCTCGGCCACTTCCATCTGCTGGTAAACGGCCTGCGCGGTCGCCTTCAGCGCACCCCATCCGCCGGCGGGACCATCGTAGGGGCGGATGCCGGGTATTTCGCGTCGTGTCGCCATGGAGCCCTTCTTCGGATTTTTCTGCGTGGGAAGCGTCCGAGTCCGCTGGACACGGCCACACGCCTCGGCCGACGAAGCATACGGCCAAACCATGGGCCGTACCGACAGTTCCCCTGCCTAGGCCTGGCTTGAACGAACATCCCTCTTACAAGCCTGGTGCTACCAATCGACGGCCAAGTGACTGCCGGCATGGCTTGCCGATGATCGGACGGGCAACTGCACCGTCCAGGCTTGCACAGGCACTTGCCCAGTTCGACGAAGAACTGGCCAAGTGGGAGAGAACCGGTTCGGCTATCTCACGCGCTTGAGCCTGGCAAGCGACCATCCCGCGACCAGTGCAAACGCGACAGCCGCCAGTATCGAGAGCCAGACCGAGCGCGTCTTCCACTGCCTCATGGGCCAGGCCGGCAGGCACGGGCGCATCGGCATGCTCCATTACCTCCATGTCCGCAAGCATGCTCGTCATCCAACCGGTGGCGTCCTCGATGTCGGGCAAGCCGGAAGTCCGCACCAGGACGTAATCGCCATAATGATCCCGCACATGATCGGAGAACGCCTGGTAGACGGGCCGGTAGCGTTCCCCGATCAGATCGATCAAGCGCTCGCGGCGCGCCTCCAGCCGCGCGAGTGCGCTATCGCGGCTGGCGACCAGATAGGGGTAAGTGGCCTCGAGTTCGGAAGGCGTGGCGTCTTCGAGGAACTCTTCCAATTCCACCGCGCCTTCCACCGGATCGAAATCATCGATAACGGCGGCGTAACGAATATCGCCAGGGCCGAACATCGCTTGCCATAGCAAGGGGATCGCGGCGTTGGCCACCAGTGATGGCCCTCCGGATCCGTAGTAGGCGGGCAGCTCCCCCTTGCGTCCTTCCGGCATGCGCGGCCACGGCGGGCTCTCGAGGAATACGGGATGGGACATGCGTGCTGCCTCTCTCCTTGGTTGGTTCCCTGCCAGTCGCTTCGCATGCCATGGCATACACCATGGGTCATGCGGAACGTATCGCCATTCAATCCATATCGATCCGGCAATATCAACGCTCCGGATATCCCGGGAGATGCGTGCGGCCGCGTCTGGATTCCGCACTGGGCACGCGGCGCTTTCCTCCTGGGACGACGGTCGCCGCCGGGTTGTCCGGTCACTGCTCGATCATCAGCACGCGTGCATAGGCTTCGAGTTGGAGCGCGCGATCGCGGACGATATTCGTCGACGCTCCCGCTTCCATGGGGACATACATCGTTCCCTGCCGGGTTGCGTAGATCGCCGAGCGGGCATCCGCCTCGGCAGTACTGAACGCCAACCAGGCACGTTGGGCCTGGCGCAGGCGTTGCGCCGCGTCCGGCGGCAGCTCGCGCATCAAGGTGCGATAGGCCGCGTTCATCCGCCTGTCGTACTCGCGCATGGCCGTCGCTTCGCATTCGGTCTGGCCTGCGGTCGATGCGTGGGCGGCATCGTCAAGGCAGCGCTGCAATGCAGCCGCGGTTGGGTCGTCCTCCGCCGCATTCACGGCCCCGGCGTGCACCGCGCCGAGTACGAAAAGAAAGACACCGAGCCTGCGAGTCATCCTTCGTCCCCACCCTTCGAAACATCCGGGAATTGCCCGCGGGAGTTTGGCATAAGCCGCGGCCCAAGGCGTTTCCGAAAGCCACGCTCGCCCCTCAAGCTCAGTCCGGTTTGCCTGGTGATCCAAGATGGAGGCCTTGAAGCGGCATATGAACGCCGCCCGGCCTAGGCGTTTCGACCGACGCAGGCGCCCGCCAGGATGAAGTCGACGCCGGCAACGAACTGTTGGCGATCGTCATGCTCGCCCAGCTGCACCGCCACCCGCCGAAGGAACGGACGCGATCCGGGATCATCCTGGATCCAGCCCGCGGCCATGCCCTCCAGCCACGCCTTGCGATCCGTTCCGCCAGGAAGCATGCGGGCGTTGGCCGCATTCTGGCCGGCCACGCCGAGGATGTAGTTCGTCAGCGCCGAGGCGCAGTCGAATTGCGCATCCACGGGGACACCCAGTGGCTGGAGCCATCCGCCGACGCGTTCGAAGATCTCCCCAACCGCGGAATGCCAGGGTTCGCGGGAAAGGTGAGCGCCGGCCCAGGGGTGAGCGTCGATCGCGTCGAATACCGCGAGCGCGATGGCGCGGATCGCGGCCCGTGGCTCTTCTTCCTCGGCCACGCTCGCCAGGGCGCGGGCGAGGACGTCGCTCGTCGCGGCGGCAAGGAGGCCGTTCCTGTCGGCGATGTGCCAGTAGATCGCCCCGCTGCCCGTCGCCAGGTGTGCCGCCAGCGCCCGAAACGTCAGAGCGGCCTCCCCCTGCGCATCGAGGATCTCGATCGCCGCCTCGACGATCCGCGCCTTGGAAAGGGCGTCCGCGCGCCGCGCTGTCTTGTGGACTCGTTTGGACATGCGCCCACCATGACATATCTGGAACATTGTTCCAATCCTTGCCACGTGGAACAATGTTCCAATCATCCCGAGGCGTCGCCATGACCACTTCCGTCACCATTGTCGGTGCAGGCCTGGGCGGCCTGACCCTCGCCCGCGTGCTCCATGTCCACGGCATCGCTGCCACGATCTACGAGGCGGAGCCCTCCGCGTACGCCCGCACTCAAGGCGGCCTGCTTGACGTTCACGAACACGATGGCCAGCGCGCGCTCGCTGCCGCCGGCCTGACGGACGCATTCCGCGCCATCGTCCACGAAGGTGGCGACGCGACGCGTGCGCTCGACCGGGACGGCAACGTGCTGCTCGACCAACCTAGCGACGGCAGGCGTCCCGAGGTGCTCCGGGGCGACCTGCGGCGGCTCCTCATCGACTCCTTGCCTGCCGGGACGATCCGGTGGGGGCGGAAGCTGGCCGGAGCCAGGCGACTTGGCGCCGGCCGCCACGAACTGACCTTCGCCGATGGCTCGACGGTGGAGACCGAATGGCTGGTCGGCGCCGATGGCGCCTGGTCGAAGGTACGCCCGCTGCTGTCGGACGCGGAACCCATCCATGTCGGCGTGTCCTTCGTCGAGACCTACCTGCATGACGCTGATCGGCGGTTCCCCGCAACGGCGGCGGCGGTCGGCGCCGGCGGCATGTTCGCGCTCGAACCGGGCAAGGGGATCACCGCGCACCGGGAGCCGGCCGGCGTGCTCCATGCCTACGTTCAACTGAAGCGACCCGCGGCGTGGTTTGCGCAAATCGACTTCAACGACGCCGCGACCGCGAAGACCCGGATAGCCGCCGAGTTCGACGGGTGGGCATCGGCCCTTACCACGTTGATCACCGGCAGCGACACCGCGCCGGTCCTGCGAACGGTCAACGCGCTGCCCGTAGGCCACCGATGGCCTCGTACGCCCGGCGTGACGCTGCTCGGCGACGCCGCACACCTGTCGCCACCGGCCGGCGACGGCGCGAACCTGGCGATGCTCGACGGGGCCGAGCTCGGCGAGGCCATAGCCGCCCGGCCCGGAGACATCGAGGATGCGCTGGCGACCTACGAGGCCGCGATGTTCTCGCGCAGCGAAGCGGCGGCCGCGGACGCGCATCGCATCCTGGACCTTTGCCTGGGTGAGCGCGCGCCCTTCGGCCTCATCGATTTCCTCGGCACGGAACCATGAAATTCAAGGCTAGGCTTGCCGGGGACCGGGGCCCATGGAGGCTCCTTGCGGCAAGCCGGTGGCATGCGCGCGCGAACGCGCACGCACTTCGTCGGGGGCAAGAGCGCCGGCAGGCTGGCGCCTGCCGGCCGCGGGGGAAGCAGCGGCGTCCCGGCAGCGCTACTTCAAGCGCTTGAGCAGTTCCTGCGCGACGCCGACCGCGGAGGCCGGGTTCTGGCCGGTGACCAGTTCGCGATCGACGACGACATTGGCCGTCCAGGGCGCGGCGTTGCTGCGGTACCGCACCCCGGCCTGCTGCAAGGCCGTCTGCGGATAGAACTTCATCTCGCCGCCGCCGAGCTGCGGTTTGGCCTGCTCTTCCTCCTGGTTGCTGATGACCGTGACCTGGTAACCGCGGTAGATCCATTGCGGCACGCGCACGGCCTGCCCGGACTCCAGCGCGGCCACGAAGCCAGCGGCGTCCGGCAACGTGGAAAGCAGCGCGATCGGGCCGTGGCAGACCAATGCCGTGGTCTTGTTGCGACCGTGGAAATCGGCGAGCAGGCGTCCCAGCGCCGGGCTTGCCAGCAGGTCCTGCATCGGCGCATGACCGCCGGGGATGTAGACCGCATCGAAGCGGGCATACCCCTGCTGCTCGATGCGCGCCAGGCTCACGACCGGCGATTTCTCCCTGGAGGTCAGCGCCAGCCGGTCGAGCAGGTCCTGGTGCGCCTTCAGCTGGGCGGCGTCGTTGCCGAAGTACATCGGGTCGATGGAGTTCGCATCCACCGTCGGGGCCCGTCCCGTCGGCGTGGCGAACGTCACCTGGTGGCCGGCATCGAGCAGCAGCTTGACCGGCTGCATCAGCTCGTTGAGATAGAAACCGGTCGGGAAGACCTTGCCGTCCTTCAGGTCCAGCCGGTCGGCATCGGACAGCACGACCAGCACGTTGCCGGCCTGGGCGGTGGTGGCCGCAAGGGCCAGGGCCATCGCGGCCGCAAGTTTGCGCATCAGTTTCATGGTGAGGTTCCTGGTGGACTTCCGGTTCGGGGGCTCAGGCTCGCTGCGCCAGCAGCGCCTCGCGCATCGCCGCCCCGACGCCGCTGGCCGACTGCGGGTTCTGGCCGGTGATCAGGCGTCCGTCGACCACGACCTTGGCGGTCCAGTCCGGCGCGGCATGGTGGTGGGCGCCGCGCCGTTCCAGCGTGGAGGCCAGCAGGAACGGCACGACCGCATCGAGCTGCACGGCGCGTTCCTCGCTATCGGTGAACGCGCTGACGTTCTTGCCCGCGACCAGATGGGCACCGTTGCCCAGCGTGACGTCGACCAGGGCGGCCGGGCCATGGCAGACCGCGCCCACCAGGCCACCGGCTTCGTAGATCCCGCGGGTCACGCGCTGGATGTCGGCGTTGCCGGGGAAATCCCACATCGCGCCGTGGCCGCCGGCGAAGAAGATGCCCGCGTAGCGCGCAGCGTCGACCTCGCCCAGGCGCCGGGTATGCCGCACGGCGTCGCGGAACGCGGGGTCGTTCCAGTAGCGCGCGTTGGTGGCGTCGTCCAGGTCCAGGCCATCGACCGGCGGCTCGCCGCCCTGGATCGAGGCGAATTCGACCGCGATGCCGGCCGCCTCCAATTCGGCCAGCGGATGGGTGACCTCGCCGAGGTAGTAGCCGGTGGGTTGGCCGGTGCTGCCTTTGGTGGCATGGCTGGTCAACACGAACAACACCGGTTTTGCGGGAGGAACGGAGGCGTTCTGGTGCATGGCGATAACCCTGCGTGGTGGAATGCGGCCACTGTATTGGGGCCTCCCGGGGCGATAAACTGGCCTCTTGGAAAAACATTTGTTCTCCAAAGAGCAAGATGAGCCGGAAGTTCAATCATCTAGGGGACGTGGAAGCCTTCGTTGCGGTGGTCGAGCACGGCTCGTTCACGGCCGGCGCGGTAGCGCTGTCGACCACCGCTTCGGTGCTGAGCCGCGCCGTGGCGCGACTGGAAACGCGGCTGGGGCGGCAACTGCTGCAGCGGACCACGCGCCGCCTGGGGCTGACCGAAGCCGGGCGCCTCTACTTCGAACAGGCGCGCTCGGCCTTTTCCCTGTTCGAGGAGGCCGAGCGCGACGTGCTCGGCCAGGAAGGCGAACTGGCCGGGCGCGTGCGGCTGAGCGTGCCCACCACCTACGGGCACTACCGCCTGCCCCCGCTGCTGGCGCGCTTCGCCCGGCAGTATCCGCAGGTGCAGGTGACGCTGAACATCACCAATCGCAACGTCGACCTGATCGCCGAAGGGTTCGACCTGGCCATCCGCCTGGGCCACCTGCCCGACAGCGGCCTGGTCGCGCGCAAGCTCGAAGACGCGCCCTTGCTGCTGGTCGCCTCGCCGGAGTACGTCGAGCGCATGGGCGCGCCGCGGACGCTGGAGGACCTGCACCACCACGTGTGCCTTCCCTTCCTGATGCCCAGCACGGGCCGGCTCGCGCCCTGGGTCTTCCGCGATGGCGGGCGCGACATCGACTGGCTGCCCGACTCGCGCCTGGAGATCTCGGACGACGTGCTGGGCGTGGTGTCGCTGGCCGAACAGGGCGTCGGCATCTGCCAGAGCTACGAGTTCATCGTCCGCGACCGGATCGAGCGAGGCCTGCTGGTGGAACTCCTGCCTCGCCTGCGAGGCCGCACGCGGCCATTCTCGGTGCTGTACGCGCCGCATCGGCGCCAGTCTGCCGCGGCGCGGGCCATGATCGAACTGCTGGTTTCAAGTGCGCTGCCGGCTACGGACGGCAGCGAAAACGGACACTGACCGGCACTGCGGCAAGCGGGGCCCCGGCTCCCGCTTCGTCATCTCACGCGGCTCCCGAAGATCCCTGCGCCGCGTTCGAAGAGAACGCGCTGCTTGCCCACTCGATGAACGCGCGCAACCGCGGCGACGGCAGCCGGGTGCGTGCATACACGATGTTGACCGGGCTGGGCACCGGCGGGAACCGCTCGAGCAAGGGGACCAGCTTTCCGGTCGCGAAATAGTCGTCCAGCCGGTAGCGCGGCGCCTGGATGATGCCGAAGCCGGCGAAGGCGGCGCCCACGTAGGATTCCGCGCCGCCGACCCGCACGCGCGTAGGCAACGCGACGTGGCGGACGCGCCCGTCCTGCTGGAACTCCAAGGGCAGCAACCCGCCGATGGCCGTCGATTTGAAACCGACCATCACGTGGCCATCTTCTTCGAGGGCCTCGATGCTGGCCGGCGTGCCATGCCGCTTGCAGTAGTCCGGCGATGCCGCGGTGGCCTCGGCCAGCAACGTCAGGCGGCGCGCGATCAGGTCGCTGTCGCGCAACTCGCCCACGCGGATGGCGCAGTCGACGCCTTCGCGCACCAGGTCGACGTAGCGATCGCCCTCGCCGACGTCCAGCTCGATGTCCGGGTAGGCGTCCAGGAACGCGGGAAGCCGTGGGAACAGCAGGTTGCGCGCAAGCGTGCCGTGCACCTCGATACGCAACGGGCCACGCGGTTGTGTATCGCGGAAGGCGCTTTCCGCGTCCTCCATGTCGGCGATCAGGCGCTGGCAGCGGCCGTAGAAGATCTCGCCTTCGAGCGTAAGGGCGACCTGGCGGGTGGTCCGCTGCAACAGGCGCACGCCCAGCCGCGATTCCAGCGCCTTGATCGCATCGGTGACGGTCGCCCGCGGCAGGGACAGGTCGTCCGCCGCCCGGGTGAAGCTGCGGCACTCCGCGATCCTGGAAAAGACCCGCATGGCGTCGAAGCGATCCATTATTCGAATTTCCGAATTATGTTCACGGATCTTGCCAGATTATTCCCTGTTTGCGAATGGATAAGGTGCTCCCACCGCAATCCAGCGGTTCCAACGAGACTCCTCACATGAACACGCAAACCCATCCCCGCCAGGTCGCCATCGTCACCGGCGGTTCGCGCGGCATCGGCGCCGCCATTTCCGAACGCCTGGCCGCCAACGGCTACGCGGTGGCCATCAACTACGCCGGCCGGCGCGACGACGCCGAGGCGCTGGCGAGCCGCCTCACCGCCCAGGGCGGCGAAGCGATCGCCCTCCAGGCCGACGTCAGCGATCCGGTCGCGGTACGGCGGCTGTTCGACGCCACCGAGGCCCGCTACGGCGGCGTCGACGTACTGGTCAACAACGCCGGCGTCATGAATCTCGCCCCCATCGCCGAGTTCGACGACGCCGCCTTCGACCGGCTGGTCGCGATCAACCTCAAGGGCAGCTTCAACGGCATGCGCGAAGCGACGCGGCGCCTGCGCGACGGCGGCCGCATCGTCAACCTGTCCACCAGCCTGGTCGGCACCAAGCTGGAAACCTACGGCGTCTACGCCGCGACCAAGGCGGCGGTGGAAACCATGACCGCCATCGTTTCCAAGGAACTGCGCGGCCGCTCGATCACCGTCAACGCGGTGGCGCCGGGCCCCACCGCCACGGAACTGTTCCTGGAAGGCAAGTCGCCCGAACTGATCGACCGCATGGCCAGGATGAACCCGCTCGAACGCCTCGGCACGCCGGAGGACATCGCCGCGGTCGTGGCCTTCCTCGCAAGCCCGCAGGGCGGCTGGGTCAACGGCCAGGTAATCCGCGCCAACGGCGGCATGGTCTGAACCCGCGTCGATATCCGGAGAAAACAAATGAACAAGATCATCCTGGTGACCGGCGCCTCGTCCGGTTTCGGCGCCCTGGCCGCCCGCCAACTGGCGGACCACGGGCACACGGTGTACGCCAGCATGCGCGATACCGCCGGGCGCAACGCGCCCCAGGTGGAAGCGGCGGCCCGCTACGCGCGCGAAAAGAACGTGGATTTGCGCACGGTGGAACTGGACGTGCTGTCCGACGCGTCGGCGCAGGCGGCGGTGCAGGCCATCCTGGCCGAAAGCGGCCGTCTCGACGTGGTGGTGCACAACGCCGGCCACATGGTGTTCGGCCCGGCCGAAGCGTTCGCGCCCGAGCAGTACCTGCAGCTCTACGACGTCAACGTGGTGGGGACGCAGCGCGTGAACCGCGCGGCGCTGCCGCACCTGCGCGCACGGGGCAAGGGATTGCTGGTGTGGGTCGGCTCCAGTAGCACGCGCGGCGGCACGCCGCCGTACCTGGCGCCCTACTTCGCCGCCAAGGCGGCGATGGACTCGGTGGCGGTCTCGTATTCGACCGAGCTCTCGCGCTGGGGCATCGAGACCACCATCGTGGTGCCCGGCGCCTACACCTCCGGGACCAACCACTTCGCGCACTCCGGCAAGCCCGCCGATGCGGCGCGCGCGGCCGAGTACGACGAGGGCCCCTATGCGGGCTTGCCCGCACGGATCATGGAGCGCCTGAAGGCGATGGAACCGGCGGATGCGGACGTGGCCGACGTGGCCGCCGCCATCGCCCGCGTGGTCGACCTGCCGCACGGGCAGCGTCCCTTCCGCGTGCACGTGGATCCTTCCCAGGACGGTGCGGAAACGGTGAACGCCGTAGGCGATCGGGTACGTCGCGAGATGTATCGCAACCTGGGGTTGGAGGACCTGCTCAAGCCGGCGTTGCAGGCTTGATGAACCGGGGCCAATGCCGCGCTGGGACGATGCCAGCGCGGCTTCCGCCCTTGCCCCCGCTCCGGTGGATGGACCACTCGCCGGAGGCACGGCCGGTGCGTTTGCGCCGTCATCGTCGGCCGCCATGCGCATCGCCTGCCCGCCCGCTCGAGCGGCGAGCCTAGTTCTCGAATGTCCCGGGGGCGAGCGCATCGATCATGTAGTCGATGAAGCAGGTGATGCGCGAGGCGAGCGTCGTGTTGCGGTAGTAGACGGCGTTGATCGATTGCCGGACATCCAGCGTCGCCTTCGGCATCACCTGCACCAGGCGTCCTTCCTTGCGATCGGCGTCCGTCATGAAGTCGGACAGGCAGACGATGCCCTCGCCGGCCAGCGCCAACTGGCGCAGGGTCTCGCCGCTGGACGACGCGATGTCCGGGCGGATATGCAGCGGATTGCCGCCCGCGTCGCGCACCGGCCACTGGTTCAAGGTTTCCGGCTGGGTGAACCCGAGCAGGGAATGGTCGGACAGGTCCGCCACTCGCCTGGGCGTCCCGGCACGCGCGAGGTACGCGGGGCTGGCCAGCAGGCGCAGCCGGCTGGTTCCGACCGGGCGCGCGTGCAGCGTCGAGTCCTTCAACGGCCCGATGCGGAATGCCACGTCGGTGCGTTTCTCCAGCAGATCGGTAATGCCCTCGTTGCTGGCGAGTTCCAGTTCCACCTTGGGGAACCGCTCCCGGAACCCGGCGACCCGCGGCACGATGACGTGCAGCATGAAGGGAGTGGCCGCATCCACGCGCAAGCGGCCGACCGGCTGCTGCCGCCGCGCGGCCATCTGCTCCTCCGCCTCTTCCACCGAATCCAGGATGGCGCGGGCCCGGGCCAGGAAAGCCGCGCCTTCTTCCGTCAACTCCAATCGCCGGGTGGTCCGGCGCAGCAAGGTGGTTTCCAGCTTGGATTCCAGCCGCCCCAGCGTGCGGCTGGTGCCGGACACCGTCTGGTCCAGATGCTCGGCCGCCGCGGTGATCGATCCGGTGTCCACCACGGCGGTGAAGGCCTGCAGCTCTTCGAGGGTGATCTTCATTGTTGTCGCGAGATCAAAAGTATTTGACCTATTAGGACGTTTTTCTGGAAATGTAAAGCCCCCAGACTTCGCAGCATCGCTTCACTCCGGAAGCGCCCTGACGTGGAGTCCACCATGCCTCTTGCCCTCCTGGCCCTGACCTTGGCGGCCTTCGCCATCGGGACTACCGAGTTCGTCATCGTCGGCCTGATTCCGACCATCGCGGCCGACCTGGGTGTCGGCCTGCCTTCGGCCGGCCTGCTGGTCAGCCTGTATGCGCTGGGCGTCGCCGTCGGCGCGCCCATCCTGACCGCCATCACGGGCCGGGTGCCGCGCAAGCCGCTCCTGGTCGGGCTGATGGCGCTGTTCACGGTCGGCAACCTGGTGGCCTGGATGGCACCGGGCTACACCACGCTGATCGTCGCCCGCCTGCTGACCGGCCTGGCGCATGGCGTATTCTTCTCGGTCGGCTCCATCGTCGCGACCAGCCTGGTACCGCGCGAGAAGGCGGCCAGGGCGATCGCCACCATGTTCAGCGGCATGACCGTGGCCTTCGTCACCGGCATTCCGCTGGGCACGTTCATCGGCCAGCATTTCGGCTGGCGCACCACTTTCCTGGCGGTCGCCGTGTTCGGCCTGGTGGCGCTGATCGGCGCGCAGTTGCTGGTGCCGCGCGACATCCCGCACACGCCCCCGGCACCGCTGCGCCGGCAACTGGGCGTGCTGCTGCAACCGCGCCTGCTGCTGGTCTACGCCATGACCGCGGTCGGCTACGGCGGTTCGCTGATCGCCTTCACCTTCCTCGCCCCCATCCTCGAGCAGATCTCGGGCTTCCCGCCGCCGATGGTGAGCTTGGTGCTGCTGGCGTATGGCATCTCGGTCGCCATCGGCAATGTCTGGGGCGGCCGCCTGGCGGATCGCCGTGGACCGGTCGATGCACTGAAGATCATCTTCGGCTTGCTGGCGCTGGTCCTGCTGGTGCTGACCTTCACCGCGCCGAGCCCGTGGCTGGTCGTGCTGACCGTGCTCGCCTGGGGCGCCGTGGCCTTCGGCAACGTGCCTGGCCTGCAGGTCTACGTGGTGCGGCAGGCCGAACAGGTGGCGCCCGACGCGACCGACGTCGCGGCCGGCTTCAACATCTCGGCCTTCAACCTGGGCGTGGCGGGCGGTTCGTGGGCCGGCGCGCAGGTGGTCGCTCACTTCGGCCTGGCGCACACGCCCTGGATCGCCGCGCTGGTGACGCTGGGCGCGCTTGGCCTGACCGTCCTGTCGGGCCGGCTGGACCGCCGCAGCGCTGCCGCCCTGTCCGCCGGCGCCTGATGTCCCTTCGCACTTCCTCGATGCAATCGGAGCGTTCCATGAATATTCCTTCTTTCGGTGCCGGCACCTTCCGCCTGACCGGCCAGGCCGCCGTCGACTCGGTGCGCAACGCGCTCGACGTGGGCTATCGCGCCATCGACACCGCGCAGATCTACGGCAACGAGGCCGAGGTCGGCCAGGCCATCGCCGAGAGCGGCGTCCCGCGCGACGCGCTGTTCCTGACCACCAAGATCTGGGTCGACAATCTCGCCAGGGACAAGCTGGTTCCGAGCCTGCGCGAGAGCCTGGACAAGCTGCGCACCGACCGCGTGGACCTGACCCTGATCCACTGGCCCGCGCCCGGCAACGGCGTCGGACTGCCCGAGTACATGGCGGCGCTGGCCGAGGCCAAGGCGATGGGGCTGACCCGCCTGATCGGCGTGTCCAACTTCAACATCGAGTTGACCCGGCAAGCCATCGCGGTGGTCGGCCCCGGCGAGATCGCCACCAACCAGATCGAGCTGAGCCCCTACCTGCAGGGCCGCAAGCTGGCCGCGTTCCTGCAGGAGCAGGGCATCACGGTGACCTCGTACATGACCTTGGCCTACGGCAAGGTATTGAAGGACCCCGTGCTGGCGGAAATCGCGAACAAGCACCAGGCCACCGTCGCGCAGGTCGCATTGGCGTGGGCGCTGCGGCTGGGCTACGCGGTGATTCCGTCATCGACCAAGCGCGAGAACCTCGCCAGCAACCTGTTGGCGCGCGACCTGCGCCTCGATGCGGACGACATGGCGAGGATCGCCGCGCTGGAGCGCAACGGCCGCGAGGTCGATCCCGCGGGCCTCGCGCCGGCGTGGGACTGACGGGGTGCCGGCCATGCTTGCGCCCCTGTCCCGCCTGACCGCCGGCGGCTTCAGCATCGGCATCGAAGCGCCGCTCGACAACGACTGGACGCCGGCCGGCGATGCGGCACGGCGCCAGTCCGGTCGCCTGCCGGGCGAGCCGGCGCTGCAACGCCACGCCGAACTGGCGCGGCTGGCCGACCGGCTCGGCTTTGCCGCCTTGTGGGTGCGCGACGTACCGCTTTACGACCCGGGCTTTGGCGATGCCGCGCAGGTGTTCGAGGTGTTTGCGTACCTGGGCCACCTGGCCGGCATCACCCGCGACATCCTGCTGGGCACCGCCGCGGTCGTGCTGCCCATCAGCGAACCGTTGTTGACCCTGAAATCGGCCGCGACCGTACAGGCGCTCAGCGGCGATCGCCTGCTGCTGGGCGTCGCCAGCGGCGACCGGCCGGTGGAATATCCCCTGTTCGGCCGCGACTTCGAAAACCGCGGCTCGAACTTCAGGGAGCAGGTGGCGCTGCTGCGCGACGGCGCGCGCGGCCGCCTTTCGGGCGGCCTGGAAGTGCTGCCCCGGCTCGCCTCGCCGCTGCCATTGCTGGTGGCGGGCTTGGCCCAGCAGACACCGGCCTGGATCGGCGAGCACATGGACGGCTGCCTCGCCTACCCCGGCACGCCCGAAGACCACCTGCGCCGCGTCGCCGCCTGGCGTGCCGTGGCCGGCGCGAAACCCTATGCCAGCTTCATCCACCTGGACCTGGCCGAACGTCCCGACGAACCGATGCAACGCTGGCGATTCGGCTTCCGCGGCGGCCGCGATGCGCTGGTCGACGAACTGAAGGCGCTGCGCGCCGCCGGCGTCGATCACGTCGGCCTGCATTTCCGCCGCAACCGCCGGCCGCTCGACGAGACCTTCCACGAGATCGCCGAGTATGTCCTTCCCCTCTTCCCCACCCCATTGGCCGGTACCCGCGTGCCTGCCGAGGAGACCTGCGATGCATGAGATCCAAGACCCCTTGTTCAAGCCCTTCGCCCTGGGCGGACTCGAGCTGCCCAACCGCATCGTGATGCCGCCGATGACGCGCTCGCGCGCCAGCCAGCCGGGCGACGTGCCGAACGAACTGATGGCCGAGTACTACGCCCAGCGCGCCAGCGCCGGCCTGATCATCAGCGAAGGCACCTGGATATCGCCGCTGGGCAAGGGTTATGCATGGACGCCGGGCATCCACAGCCCCGCACAGGTCGCCGGCTGGCGCAAGGTCACCGGCGCCGTGCACGCCGCCGGCGGGCGCATCTTCGCCCAGCTCTGGCACGTCGGACGCCTCAGCCACACCAGCCTGCTCGATGGGCGGTCGCCGGTGTCGTCCTCGGCCATCCAGGCCGATGGCGTCAAGGTGTACGTAGCCGAGCGCGACGGCACGCCGGGCTTCGTCCAGGCATCCACTCCGCGCGCGCTCGCCACGACCGAAATCCAAGCCATCGTGGACGAGTTCCGCCAGGCGGCACGCAATGCCATGGCGGCGGGCTTCGATGGCGTCGAACTGCATGCCGCCAATGGCTACCTGGTCAACCAGTTCATCGACTCCAACGCCAACGACCGTACCGATGCCTATGGCGGCTCGCTGGAGAACCGCCTGCGTTTCCTGGGCGAAGTGGCGAACGCGCTGGTCGAAGGCACGGGGGACAAGGGGCGCGTCGGCATTCGCCTCGCCCCGTTGACCACGCTCAACGGCTGCTCCGACGACCACCCGGAAGTCACCTACATCGCGGCGGCAAGGCTGCTGGGCGAGATCGGCGTGGCCTACATCCATATTGCCGAGGCCGACTGGGAGGACGCGCCGCACATGCCCGTCGAGTTCAAGCAGCAGCTGCGCGACGCTTTCCCCGGCGCGCTGATCTACGCCGGCAAGTACACCGCCGAGCGCGCCCGCGCCGCGCTGCACGCCGGCTGGGCCGATCTCATCGCGTTCGGGCGGCCGTTCGTGGCCAACCCAGACCTGCCCGAACGCCTGCGCACCGGTGCCCCGCTCAACGCCCATGACCGCGCCACCCTGTTCGGGGGCGCCGCGCACGGGCTCACCGACTACCCCACGCTGGCCGGGGCCGCGGCCTGAGCGACGACAGGAGAACCACCATGAACATGCTTGCCCGGCTCGCCCTCGCCTCGGCGCTGCTGCCGTTCGCGCAGGCCGCGAACGCGGCCGATTGGTACCCCTCGCGCTATGGGGCCGACGACCAGATCGGCGCGGCCAACCTGCTGACGCCCGAAGTGGTCAAGCAAGCCGTCGGCCTGGTCAAGACCGGCAAGACCTATCCGCTGGCGGTGCCGGTCGACAAGCACTTGCCGGCGTTCCGCCACCGCAGCTTCCGCCTTTACAACATCCAGCCCGGCGAGCAAGCCGGGAAAACGTCGGGGCCGAACAAGTTCAGCTTCAACGACGAACTGGTCAACGGCTGGACCGGCGTGGGCACGCAGCTCAACGGCATCGGCCATATCGGCATCGACAATGTCTACTACAACGGCAACAAGGCGGCGGACTTCGTCACCGTCGAGGGCGTGACCAGGCTCGGCATAGAGAAGGTCCCGCCGATCGTCACCCGCGGCGTGGTGCTGGACATGACCGCCCACTACGGCAAGGCCATCGTGCCGGGCGGCACCGAATTCACCGTGGCCGACATCCAGGCGGTGCTGAAGAGACAAGGCATCGCCCTGCGCAAGGGCGACGTGGTGCTGTTCAACACCGGCTGGCTGGAGTTGATCGGGAAGGACAACCGGCAGTTCCTGGAGGTCGAGCCCGGCATCGGCATGGAAGCGGCGCAATGGCTCGCCGACCAGGGGATCGTGGCTTTCGGCGGCGATACCTGGGCATCGGAGGTGTACCCGAACCCGCATGGCGACGAGGAGTTCCCGGTCAACCAATTCATGCTCGCCAAGCGCGGCATCTACAACCTGGAACTGATCGACAGCCGCGCGCTTGTGCGCGATCAGGCTTGGGAGTTCTTGTTCGTGCTCGGCCAGCCGCTGTACGTCGGTTCCACCCAGGTCAACATCAACCCGGTAGCCATCCGATGAGTACCCTGAACCTGCCTCCGTTTGCGGGCTGCACTTTTGAAGCTGCCTATGATGGCCTGACTGCAACCAACGCCTACGACGCCGACAGCCTGACGCTGCGTTACGAGATCACCGAAGGCCCCCTGCGCGGGGCGGAGGGCGAGGTCCAGTACCAGTGGCGCGAGATCGCTCCGGGCCTCCATGCCATCTCCTGGCAGGAGGCCGATGGCGCCACCGTCGTGCATATCGACGACTTCGCACGAGGCACGTCGCAGTCCTTCTTCACCACGCCAACGCTGACGCTGCACCGGCTATCCGGCACCCTGCGCCTGCTGGGGAGCGCCTAGGCGCCTTCCCAGGGTTCAGAGGACTTGCCGAGAGACCGGCCTCACTCCCACTCGATGGTCGCCGGCGGCTTGCCCGAGATGTCGTAGACCACGCGCGAAACACCGCGCAGTTCGTTGATGATCCGGTTGGACACCGTGCCCAGGAAGTCGTACGGCAGGTGCGCCCAGTGCGCGGTCATGAAGTCGATGGTCTCCACCGCGCGCAGCGCGATCACCCATTCGTAGGCACGGGCGTCGCCGACCACGCCGACCGACTTGACCGGCAGGAACACCGCGAAGGCCTGGCTGACCTTGTCGTACAGGTCGGCCTTGCGCAGCTCGTCGATGAAGATCGCGTCGGCCCTGGCCAGCAGCTCGGCGTACTCGGCCTTGACCTCGCCGAGGATGCGCACGCCCAGGCCCGGACCCGGGAACGGATGGCGATAGACCATCGTGCGCGGCAGGCCCAGTTCCACGCCCAGGCGGCGCACTTCGTCCTTGAACAGTTCGCGCAGCGGTTCGACCAGGCCGAGCTTCATGTGCTCGGGCAGGCCGCCGACGTTGTGATGGCTCTTGATGACGTGCGCCTTGCCGGTCTTGCTGCCGGCCGATTCGATCACGTCCGGGTAGATCGTGCCTTGCGCCAGCCACTTGGCGTTCTTCAGCTTGCCGGCCTCCTCGTCGAAGATCTCGACGAACAGGTTGCCGATGATCTTGCGCTTGGCCTCCGGGTCGCTCACGCCTTCCAGCGCCTTGAAGTAGCGGTCGGCGGCATTGACGCGGATCACCTTGACGCCCATGTGCTCGGCGAACATCGCCATCACCTGGTCGCCCTCCTGCCAACGCAGCAGGCCGGTATCGACGAACACGCAGGTCAGTTGCTCGCCGATCGCCTTGTGCAGCAGCGCGGCGACCACCGAGGAATCCACGCCGCCCGACAGGCCGAGGACGACCTCGTCGTCGCCCACCTGCTCGCGCACGCGCGCGATCTGGTCCTCGATGATGTTGGCCGCGGTCCACAGCGTCTGGCAGCCGCAGATATCGACCACGAAGCGCCGCAGCAGCGCCTGGCCCTGCAGGGTGTGGGTCACTTCCGGGTGGAACTGCACGCCGTACCAGCGCTTGTCCTCGTTGGACATCGCGGCGACCGGGATGCGGTCGGTGGTGGCGGTGACGGTGAAACCCGGCGGCGCCTTGGAGACATGGTCGCCGTGGCTCATCCACACGTTCAGGCGTGGCGCGCCGCCGTGGTCGCTCAGGCCCTTGAACAACACATCCGGTGCGACGACGTTGACCTCGGCATGGCCGAACTCGCGCTGGTCCGCCGCCTCGGTGGCACCGCCCAACTGCGCGGCCAGGGTCTGCATGCCGTAGCAGATGCCCAGGATCGGCAGCCCGCTGTCGAACACTTCCTGCGGCGCCGCCGGCGCGCCCGGCAGCGTGGTCGATTCCGGGCCACCCGACAGGATGATGCCCTTCGCCCCGAACTTCGCGATCTCGGCCGGATCATGGTCCCAGGCCCAGATCTCGCAGTACACGCCGATCTCGCGGATGCGACGGGCGATCAGCTGCGTGTACTGCGCGCCGAAATCGAGGATCAGGATCTTGTCGTTGTGGATGTTGGTCATTGCTCGGGCGCAGGGAAAGGGTGAACAAGGAAAGTGCGGTTGATACTGTCTTCCAACGCACGATGTTGCGACACGGCCAGAGGATCGTCGTCGGACCAGCGCTGGCCGACAAACCCATCGGCACGTAGCTCGCGCCGGGGATATGGGTCGCCCCACATGCAGACGCTCAGGCTCTCTCCGCGCGCATACGCGTTCTTGCACAAGATCAAGCGTGAGTCCCTGGAGCCCAACGAACCGCCGCTCAGCGTACTCATTACAGTTCTCCGGCCCGGGTCGTCCCCATACGGCCATTGCAGATGCTCGGCGTTCTGCTGTTCGGCGTCCCTGAGGAAATCCTGATAGTTCTCAGGATTGTCAGTGCAGGACACCCATGCTCGAAGGCTGGATACCTGCGGGGCCACGATCTGCCACTGGTAACTGTTCAAGCGCTGCAACTTCCAACCATCGGGCAGCTTGAACTCCGTGTTGTTGCAGGGGGACGCCACCACCAGCCTCTTGGATTTGGAGGGCGTTGCGCCCTCGCGCCTCGAAGTGGAGTCCGTATTGGCCGAACAGCCCGCTATCGAAAAGCAGGCTGCCGCGAACAGAGATATCCCCTTTACCATTTTGCTCCGTATCGTCCGTGGGGCCTCTGTCGCCACCCGATCACCCCATCCGGTAGTTCGGCGGTTCCTTGGTGATCTGCACGTCGTGGACGTGGCTCTCGCGCTGGCCGGCGCCGGTGATCTTCACGAACTTCGGCTTGCTGCGCATCTCGTCGATGGTCGCGCAGCCGACATAGCCCATCGTCGCACGCAGGCCGCCCACCAGTTGGTGGACGATGCCGCTGACCGAGCCGCGGTACGGCACGCGGCCTTCGATGCCTTCCGGCACCAGCTTGTCGGCGTCGGAGGCGTCCTGGAAGTAGCGGTCCTTGGAGCCTTTCTCCATCGCCGCCAGCGAGCCCATGCCGCGGTAGCTCTTGTAGCTGCGGCCCTGGAACAGCTCGACCTCGCCCGGGGCTTCCTCGGTGCCGGCGAACAGGCCGCCGATCATCACCGTGGAGGCACCGGCGGCGAGCGCCTTGCCGATGTCGCCGGAATAGCGGATGCCGCCGTCGGCGATCAGCGGGATGCGGTCCTGCAGCGCCTCGGCGACCATGTCGACCGCGGTGATCTGCGGCACGCCCACGCCCGCCACCACGCGCGTGGTGCAGATCGAGCCGGGGCCCACGCCGACCTTGACCGCGTCGGCGCCGGCGTCCATCAATGCCAGCGCGGCGTCGCCGGTGACGATGTTGCCGCCGATCACCTGCAGCTGCGGGAAGTTCTTCTTGACCCAGGCCACGCGGTCGATCACGCCCTGCGAATGGCCGTGGGCGGTGTCGACGATCACCACGTCCACGCCGGCGGCGGCCAGGGCCTCGACGCGCTTCTCGGTGTCGCCGCCCACGCCGACCGCGGCGCCGACCAGCAGGCGGGTCGCGGCGTCCTTGGCGGCGTTCGGGAAATCGGACTTCTTCTGGATGTCCTTGACCGTGATCAGGCCGCGCAGCTCGAACGCGTCATTGACCACCAGCACCTTCTCGATGCGGTTCTTGTGCAGCAACTGCAGCACTTCGTTCGCCTCGGCGCCTTCCTTGACCGTGATCAGGCGGTCCTTCTTGGTCATGATGTGGCGGACCGGGTCGTCCAGCTCGGTCTCGAAGCGCATGTCGCGGTGGGTCACGATGCCGACCAGCTGGCCGCCATCGACCACCGGCACGCCGGAGATGTTGCGGGCGCGGGTCAGCGCCAGCACGTCGCGGATCGAGGTTTCCGGCCCGACCGTGATCGGATCGCGGATCACGCCCGATTCGTACTTCTTGACCTTGGCCACCTCGGCCGCCTGCTGCTCGACCGTCAGGTTCTTGTGGATGATGCCGATGCCGCCCATCTGCGCCATCGCGATGGCCAGCCGGGCCTCGGTGACGGTGTCCATGGCGGCCGAGAGGATCGGCAGCTTCAGCTTCAGGCTGCGGGTCAGCCGGGTCTCCAGGCTGACGTCCTTGGGCAACACGGTCGAGTGGGCGGGGACGAGCGAAACGTCGTCGTACGTGAGAGCTTCAGCCTGGATGCGCAGCATCGGCGGACCCGAGAGTTTTGGGGAAGCGCGACATTTTACCCTGAAACGCGCCGCAACGACACCGTGGCAACCTGTCGCAGGCGCAATGCAGCGTTGCCGCCGGCCCGGCCCCGCTCCCGTTCAGCCAGCGGCTTCGGCGGCCTCGATCGTGTTCTGCATCAGGGTCGCGACCGTCATCGGCCCCACCCCGCCCGGCACCGGCGTGATCCAGCTGGCGCGCCTGGCCGCGGCCTCGAAGCCGACGTCGCCGACCAGCCTGCCGTCCTCCAGCCGGTTGATGCCCACGTCGATCACCACCGCGCCGGGCTTGACCCATTCGCCGGGGATCAGCCCCGGCCGGCCCACGGCCACCACCAGGATGTCGGCATTGCGGACGTTCGCCTCCAGCACCTCCGGCGGCGTGAACTTGTGGCAACTGGTCACGGTGCAGCCGGCGATCAGCAGCTCCAGCCCCATCGGCCGGCCGACATGGTTGCTCACGCCCACGATGGTGGCGTTGCGGCCGCGCACCGGCTGGTCGGTGTGGCTCAGCAGGGTCACGATGCCGCGCGGCGTGCACGGGCGCAGCCCGAACTCGCGCAGCGCGAGGTGGCCCACGTTCTGCGGGTGGAAGCCGTCCACGTCCTTGCGCGGATCGATGCGCTGGATCAACCGGTTGGCGTCCGGGATGCCCGGCAGCGGCAACTGGATCAGGATGCCGTGGATCTTCGGGTCGGCGTTCAGCCGGTCGATCAGCGCCGCCAGTTCCGACTCGCTCGTGCCTTCCGGCAGGTCGTAGTCGAAGGCCTCGATGCCGACCTTCTCGGCCGCCCGCCGCTTGTTGCGCACGTAGACCGCCGAGGCCGGATCGCCGCCCACCAGCACCACCGCAAGGCCCGGCCGGGCCTTGCCCGCCGCGATCCGCGCGTCCACGCGCACCTTCAGCTCGTCGAGCAGTTCCTCGGCGATGCGGCGGCCGTCGAGGATGCGGGCGGTGTGCGAAGGGGCGGATGCGTCGGTCATCGGGCGCGGGCTTGGGAGGGGGCCGCCTATTGTCCCCGATTCCGCCGTGGCCGACACCCTCGCGATCGCCCGGATGCGCACCGCTCCGCAGGCGCGAAGGGACGAGCCGGCCGCTCTACTCGCCGGCCTGCGGCTTGGCGGCCGCATCCGCGTTGAGGGTGCGGCTCTCCCGCTTGGGCGTGGTGAACGGCGTGGGCTTCGGGCCAGGCTGGTTGCCGTAGACCATCGATGCCCCCGCCTTCAGGCCGCCGCCGGCCATCTCCAGCTCGAAGCGCTCGGCGTCGCGCTTGCGTATCTCGGTGGCGATGTTGGCGGCCTCGTCCTCGTCCACGCCCAGCTCCACCAGCGCCGCCTGCCCGAACTCCACGGCCGACTCGAAGGTCTCGCGGACCTGGTAGTCCACCCCGGCATGGATCAGGTGCAGGGAGTGCTCGCGGTCGTAGGAGCGCACCAGCAACCGCGCCTGCGGGAACTCGTGCTTCACCAGCTCGACGATCCGATCGGTCACGTCCCGGCGATCGGTACAGACCGCGATCGCCTGCGCGGTCGCCGCGCCGGAGGCATGCAGCACGTCCAGCCGCGCACCGTCGCCGTAGTAGATCTTGAAACCGAAATCCGCGGCGGCGCGGATCATCTCGATGTCGGTATCGATGATGGTGACGTCCACGTCGCGCGCCAGCAGCGATTGGCTGGCGACCTGGCCGAAGCGGCCGAAGCCGATGACCAGCACCCGCCCGCTCTGCCCGTCCACCCGTTCTATGCCCTCCATCGAGGGCTCCTGCTCGGGCAGCATCCGCTCCATCAGCAGGACGAACAACGGCGTCAGCGCCATCGAGAGCACCACGATCGCGGTGAGGCTCGCGCCGACCCGCGCGTCGATCACGTTCGTGGCGGCGGCCGCGGAGAACAGCACGAACGCGAACTCGCCGCCCTGCGCCATCAGCACGCCGCGATCGAGCGCCTGGCGATGGTCCGAGCCGGTGAAGCGCGCGACCAGGTAGATGCAGATCGCCTTGCCGACGATCAGCGCCAGCACGCCCAGCAGGATGCGCTGCCAATCGCCGGCGACGACCGACAGGTCCAGCGCCATGCCCACGCCCAGGAAGAACAGGCCCAGCAGGATGCCGCGGAACGGCTCGATGTCGGCCTCGATCTGGTGGCGGAAGGTCGATTCGGAAAGCAGCACGCCGGCGAGGAAGGCGCCCATCGCCATCGACAGCCCGCCCAGCTGCATCAGCAAGGCCGCGCCGAGCACGACCAGCAGCGCCGCCGCGGTCATCACCTCGCGGGCCTTGGCCTGCGCCAGCAAGCGGAACAAGGGATTCAGCAGCCACCGGCCCGCGGCGATCAGCCCGGCGATGCACCCCGCCGCGACCAGGATCGAGCGCCAGCGGTGGGATTCGGCGGCCACGTCGCCCACCGGCGCCATCAGCGCCACCACCGCCAGCAACGGCACGATCAGCAGGTCCTCGAACAGCAGGATCGAAACGATCTTCTGGCCCGACGGCAACGCGACGTCGCCGCGCTCGGACAGCAGTTGCATCACCACCGCCGTCGAGGTCAGCACGAAGCCGGACGCCGCGATGAACGCCACCGACGGCTCGAAGCCCAGCAACATCGCGATCCCGGTCAGGACCACGCCGCAGGTCGCGATCTGCAACGTCCCCAGCCCGAAGATCTCCCCGCGCAGGCTCCACAGGTGCGAGGGGCGCATTTCCAGCCCGATCACGAACAGGAACATCACCACGCCCAGTTCGGCCACGTGCAGGATCGACTGGGGATCCTCGAACCAGCCCAGCCCGAACGGCCCGATCACCAGGCCGGCCGCCAGGTAGCCCAGGACCGAGCCCAGTCCCAGGCGGCGGAACAAGGGAATGGCCACCACGGCCGCGCCGAGCAGGGCGACCACGCTGGTCAGGTTGCTGGTTTCGGCGGAGGTCGTCATGGTTCGGTCCTGGAACGTGCTTGCCGCTGCGATGGAAGGAAGACTGCAGGCGCCGGAGGCCGTACTGCAAGAACGCCGGCGTCCCGGGCGACGGCATGACCCGCGCCCCGCCCGGCCCGTCTCGTGGAATGAAGGCCCACGCGTGCCCACTACATAACACGCTCCGGTACGCGGCCCGCCCGAAACGACGAAGGCGGACCCGGGGTCCGCCTTCGACAGACAACCTTGCCGGCCGGGGTCAGCCCAATTCGGCCAACGCCTTGCGCATGATGTCCTGCGCCGAGGCACTCAGTTTCTCGTGGTCCAGCGCGTACTGGATCGTCGCCTCGATCAGGCCCAGGTGGGTACCGCAGTCGAAACGGGTGCCTTCGAAGCGGTAGGCATTGACCGGCTCCAGCTTCAGCAAGGCGGCGATCGCGTCGGTCAGCTGGATCTCGCCGCCCGCGCCCGGCGTGGTCTGTTCCAGCAGTTCGAAGATCTTCGGGTTCAGCACGTAACGGCCGACCACCGCCAGGTTGCTGGGCGCCACTTCCGGCTTGGGCTTCTCGACGATCCCGGTGATGCGCCCCTGGCGCCCGTCAAAGGTCTCGGTCGCGACGATGCCGTAGCTGGCGGTCTTGTCGTGCGGCACGTCCTGGACGGAAATCACGCTGGCGCCCGTGGCCTCGGCGGCGTCGGCCATCTGCTTGAGCGCGCCGTCGCCGCGGTTCCAGATCAGGTCGTCCGGCAGCAGCACCGCGAACGGCTCGTCACCCACCACCGGCTTGGCGCACAGCACCGCATGCCCCAGGCCCAGCGCTTCGGCCTGGGTGACGAACACCGCGCGCACACCCTCGGGAAGCACGTGCCGGACCAGCTCCAGCTGCTCGGTCTTGCCGGCGCGCTCGAGCTTCTGCTCCAGCTCGTAGGCCTTGTCGAAGTAGTCGGCGACGGAGTGCTTGTAGCGATTGGTGACGAACACCAGCGTATCGCAGCCCGCCTGGATGGCCTCGTCCACCGCGTACTGGATCAGGGGCTTGTCGATGATCGGCAACATCTCCTTGGGAACGGTCTTGGTCGCCGGCAGGAACCGGGTGCCAAGGCCCGCCACGGGGAAAACCGCCTTGCGAATGCGCTTGCTCATCAAATTCTTCTGACCTCTCGTGCGGGGAAGGGAACGACCGTATCCGAGCGTGCATCGCTCTCATGACGGGCAGATGAGAAATCCGGCATCAAACTGCCGAGCACCGATTCCATGGCGACCGTGTCGTAGCGGTCGACCGCGTCGCGCAACCTGGCCACCTGCTGGAGCACCTGGTCCTGCGGGAAGACGCGCACGTCCGCCTCGAGGATCTTCGGGTGCGCCGTGGGGCGATAGTTCTCGTCGGCGTAGAACAGCGTCTCGTGCAGTTTCTCGCCCGGCCGCAGGCCCGTGTACACGATGGCGACGTCCTTGCCCGGCTGCTTGCCGGTGAGCCGGATCATCTGCTCGGCCAGGATCCGGATCGGCACCGGCTCGCCCATGTCGAGGGTGTAGATAGCGCCGTGCGAGGCCGATGCCGCCGCCTGGACGATGAGCTGGCACGCCTCGGGAATCGTCATGAAGTAGCGGGTCACCTCGGGATGGGTGACGGTGACCGGCCCGCCCCGGCGGATCTGTTCGCGGAACAGGGGCACGACGCTGCCGGCCGAATCCAGCACGTTGCCGAAGCGCACGGTGACGAAGCGCGTGGAGCCGTTGCGCGCGTCCAGGCTCTGGCAGACCATCTCGGCGTAGCGCTTGGTCGCGCCGAGCACGTTCACCGGCTCCACCGCCTTGTCGGTGGAAATGAAGACGAAGGTCTCGACCCCTGCGTGATGGCATGCACGCGCGACGTTCTCCGTCGCGAGCACGTTGTTGCGCACCGCCTCGCGCAGTTGCTCCTCCAGCAGCGGCACCTGCTTGTAGGCCGCGGCGTGGAACACCGCGTCCGGGCCGGCGCGGTCGAGCGCGTAGCGCACCACCGCGGGATCGCCGCAATCGCCCAGCACCCGCACCACCTCCACGTCCGGGAACAACCGGCGCAGGTCCGAGTCGATCGTCAGCAGCGCCAGCTCGTCCACCTCGAGCAGCACGATCCGCTGCGCGCCATGGCGCGCGCACTGCCGGCACACCTCGGAGCCGATCGAGCCGCCGGCACCGGTCACCATCACGGTCTTGCCGGTCAGCCATCCGCGGATCAGCTTCCAATCCGGCGTCACCGGCTTGCGGTTCAACAGGTCCTCGATGGCGACCTCGCGCAGCTCGCCGGGCAGCGAACGGCCTTCCAGCACGTTGACCAGCTTCGGCACCATCCGGAACGGGAGCCCGGTGCTCTCGCACAGGCCGACCACGCGCTGCATGCCCGGCGCGTCCAGCGACGGGATCGCGATGACCAGCAGCTTCGCCGCGGTCTCGCGCGCGATCGACGCGACCTGGTCCAGGCTGCCCAGCACGGTCAGCCCCTGGATCTTGGCGCCATGCAGGTGCGGGGCGTCGTCCAGGTAGCCCACCGGGAAGAACGCGCCGGTGCGGCGCAGGTCGCGCACCAGCGCCTCGGCGGCGCGGCCGGCGCCCAGGATCAGCACGCGCTGGCTGGTCTCGGCGGAATGCGTGATCTGGTAGTCCTTCCAGGCCCGGTACAGCAGGCGCGGCGTGCCCAGCAGCGCGGCAAGCGCGATGGGATAGACCACGAGCACCGACATCGGCACGCCGTTGAAGCGGTCGAAGGACAACGCCACCAGGATCGCGACCAGCCCCAGGAAGCTCGCCTTGAAGATGTTCCAGAGGTCGGGGACGCTGGCGAAGCGCCACAGGCCCCGGTACAGGCCCACGCGCCAGAAGACGACGCCCTGCGCGAGCATCACCACCGCCGTCCGCCAGTCCCACAACGGCAGGTCGGGCGATTCGCGCAGCATGGAATAGCGGCCGGCGTGCAGCAGCTGCCAGCAGATCCACACCATCAAGAGGTCATGCGCGACTACCGCAACCTTCGGCATGACACCTGCAAGTTTGTCGCGCCAAGACGTCATCGAACGTTCCATCAACGGTCACGCAGTCCTTTACGGAGGAAAAACCAGATCGCCATGGCGAAAGCCAGCCAGGCCCCTACTGCCGGCACCGCAAATGAACGTTGCGTTGCACCAAGCAGCAAGAATAGGACAAGCGCGAACACACTGAAACATCCATACCCGAACGTAACCCAACCGTGCGATTGCAGCTTCCGGGCCAGCCCCTGGTAGACATGCTGCGCATGGGGCTCCCACCAACGCTGGCGAGCGAGCATGCGGGCAACGAGCGTGAAGCCGGCGTCTACGAGGAAGGCCGTCAGCGGGACCCAGGCCCACCACCAGGCGGCGCCCTTCGCCAGCACGGCCCAGGCCATCAGCGCCGCCAGGACATAGCCGAGCGAGCCGCTGCCGCCATCGCCCATGAAGATCCGCGCCTTCGGGAAATTGAAAGGCAGGAACCCCATGCAGGCGCCGGCCAGGGCCACGGCGATCCAGGCGGTGGGGAAAGGGAGCACCAGGGCGAAAGTGGCCGCGGCCAGCAACGCCTGCGAGGCGGCCAGCCCGTTGATGCCGTCCATGAAGTTCCAGACGTTGATCAGCACCACGCACGAGCCGGCGGCGAACATCGCCTCGAACGGGCCGGCACCGGCGCGATACGACAGCCACCCCAGCCATGCCGACGCGAGCGCATGCACGGCCAGCCGCAATGCCGCCGACAAGGGGCGATGGTCGTCCCACCAGCCGATGCCCGCGACCACGACCAGGCCCGCGGCGAATCCCAGCAGCAAGGACCTGTGCGGGGGGAACAGCCAGGCCGCGGCCACGGCCGCCAGCAGCACGACCAGCACGATGGACATGCCACCGCCACGCGGCGTCACCACGGCATGGCTGCGCCGCTGCCCCGGCTGGTCCATCAGGCCTTTCGCAAGCGCGTACCGCCGCAGCGCCCAGGTCCCGGCAAGCGCTCCCACAAAGGAGAGCGCCAACCACGCGGTCCAGGCAGGCACTTACACCACCGCGTAGTTGAGCAGCGGCTTGACCGTCCCCCACTCCTTGCAGCTGGGGCATTGCCAGTGGTGGGTCTTGGCGCCGAAGCCGCAGCGCGTGCAGCGGTAGCTCGGATTGCGCACCAACAACTGGTCGGTGATGTGCTTGAGGTCGTGCAGGGTCGCGGTCGGGTCGGCATCCGCGGCCAGGGTCAGGTCGATCAGCGCGGACTCGCCGCGCACCGACGGCCGGTCCTTCAGCTGCCGCCCCAGGTAGGCGCGCGCGGGGACCGGGCCCTCCTGCGATTCCATCAACTGGGTCAGCGCCAGCACCGGCGCGATGCCGCGGTAGTGCTCGGTCATTTCCGAGAGGAAGTTGCGCGCGCCGGCGATATCGCCCACGCGCCGGTAGGCGGCCAGCAGGCTGGGGATGATCTCCGGCAGGTACTCGGGATCATGGCGCGCGGCGCGTTCCCACGCGCGCACGGCGGCCTCGTCGCGCCCCATGTCGGCCTCGATCCGGCCCTCGAGGATGCCCGCGCGCACCGACGTGGCGTCGGCCTGGTAAGCGCGCGACACCGCCTGCAAGGCCAGGTCCGGCTTGCCGGCGCCGCGGTAGCGGTCGGCCAGTTCGCACTCGAACTGGGAAATCAGCTTGCCCATCGGCTCGCCGGTGACCTGCTCGTAGCGGGTGGCGTTGTCGATCGCCTTCTCCCAGTCGCGCTCGGCCTGGTAGATCCCGATCAGGTGCTTGAGCGCCTGCGGCGCGCGCTGGTCGATCTGCGCCAGTTCGGTGAACACCGTCTCGGCGCGATCGAGCAACCCGGACTTCATGTAGTCCTCGCCCAGCGCGAGCAGCGCCTGAACCCTCTGCTGGTCGGTCAGGTCGGAGCGCTGCACCAGCCCCTGGTGCAGGCGGATCGCCCGGTCGACCTCGCCGCGGCGGCGGAACAGGTGCCCGAGCGCGACCTGGGTCTCGAAGGTTTCCTTGTCCAGCTCGGCGATGTGCAGGAACAGCTCGATCGCCTTGTCAGGCTGCTCGTTGAGCAGGTAGTTCAGACCGCGGAAGTAGGTGCTGGAAAGGCGGCTGACCTGGGTGTCGCCATGCCGCTGCCCTCCCCGCCGGCCGATCACCCAGCCGCTCAGCGCGGCCAGCGGCAGGAACAGGAAGAACCAGAACCACTCGGTCAGAAATTCCATAGCGTGTCAGATGCCGTGGGTGGGGCCAGAAGCGCCCGGCTGGGAAGACGCCGCCTTGCCGGCGAGCTGTTTGTTGGCCGCGCGCAACCTGGCATAGAGCGGCAGGGCGACGCCCGCGAGCGCCAGCACCGCGCCGACGGCCAGGCCGACGAGCAGCGTGGAAACGATCACCGAACCCAGCTTCATCGTGAAACTGGTGACCAGCAGATCGATGGTGACTTCGCCGTTGTTGACGGCGCCGATGATCAGGCCCGCGAGCAACGCCACGAGCAACAACACGAGCAACAGGACCCAGCGAAAAGCCTTCATGGCTCGACTCCTTTCGGGGAGCGCCTAGCTTAACCGAGCCGGGGCCTGCTCATTCGCCGGACTCGGCGACATCCACCGGGGTCACCGAGCTGACGCGCTCGCGCAGCTCCTTGCCCGGCTTGAAATGCGGAACATGCTTGCCCGGCAGCGCGACCGACTCGCCGGTCTTGGGATTGCGGCCCAGCCGGGGCGGACGGTAGTGCAGCGAGAAACTGCCGAACCCGCGGATCTCGATGCGATCCCCGCCGGCCAGCGACTCCCCCATCATCTCCAGCAGCGACTTGACCGCAAGATCGACGTCATCCGACTTCAGATGCGCTTGGCGCCTTGCCAGGATTTCGATCAGTTCGGACTTGGTCATGGGGAAGGATGATATTGACTTGGCACATCCGGAATCGGCCCGGGGATTGCCCGGGCCGATCCAGTGACACGGCGGAAGCCGCGTCGGGGCTTACTCGGACTTGCCGCCCAGCTGTTCGCGCAGCAGCGCGCCCAGGCTGGTGGTGCCGGCGGCGGCCACGGTCGAGGCCTTGTTGTACTCGGCCAGCGCCTCGGCGGTCTCGGCTTCGTCCTTGGCCTTGATCGACAGCTGCAGGGTGCGGCCCTTGCGGTCCATGCCCACGAACTTGGCTTCGATCTTGTCGCCGACCTTCAGGTGCTGGGTGGCGTCGTCGACGCGCTCGTTGGCGATGTCGCGGGCCGACACGTAGCCTTCGATGCCGTCGGCCAGTTCGATCACGGCGCCCTTGGCGTCGACTTCCTTCACCACACCTTCGACCTTGGAGCCCTTCGGATTGGCGGCCATGTACTGGCCGAACGGATCCTGCTCGAGCTGCTTGACGCCCAGCGAGATGCGCTCGCGCTCCGGGTCGACGGCCAGGACGACGGCGTCCAGGGTATCGCCCTTCTTGAAGTTGCGAACGACGTCTTCGCCGGTGGTGTTCCAGCTGATGTCGGACAGGTGGACCAGGCCGTCGATGCCGCCGTCCAGGCCGATGAAGATGCCGAAGTCGGTGATCGACTTGATCTGGCCCGACACGCGGTCGCCCTTCTTGTGGGTCGCGGCGAAGGTCTCCCACGGGTTGGCCATGACCTGCTTCATGCCCAGCGAGATGCGGCGACGCTCTTCATCCACGTCCAGCACCATCACTTCGACTTCGTCGCCGACCTGCACGACCTTGGACGGGTTGACGTTCTTGTTGGTCCAGTCCATCTCGGAGACGTGCACCAGGCCCTCGACGCCCGGCTCGATCTCGACGAACGCGCCGTAGTCGGTGACGTTGGAGACCTTGCCGAACACGCGGCTGTTGGCCGGGTAGCGGCGCGAGATGTTGTCCCACGGATCCTCGCCCAGCTGCTTCAGGCCCAGCGAGACGCGGTTGCGCTCGCGGTCGAACTTCAGCACGCGCACGTCCAGCTCGTCGCCGACGTTGACGACTTCGGACGGATGGCGCACGCGCTTCCAGGCCATGTCGGTGATGTGCAGCAGGCCGTCGATGCCGCCCAGGTCCACGAACGCGCCGTAGTCGGTCAGGTTCTTGACGACGCCCTTCAGCACCGCGCCCTCGACCAGCTTGTCCAGCAGCTGCTCGCGCTCTTCCGAATGCTCGCTCTCGACCACCGCGCGGCGGGAGACGACCACGTTGTTGCGCTTGCGGTCCAGCTTGATGAGCTTGAACTCCAGTTCCTTGCCTTCCAGGTAGGCCGGGTCGCGCACCGGGCGCACATCCACCAGCGAACCGGGCAGGAACGCGCGGACATCCTTGATGTCCACGGTGAAACCACCCTTGACCTTGCCGCTGATGCGGCCGGTGATGGTCTCGTTCTTCTCCAACGCTTCTTCCAGCTCGTCCCACACCATCGCGCGCTTGGCCTTCTCGCGCGACAAGACGGTTTCGCCGAAGCCGTTCTCGATGGAGTCCAGCGCGACCTTGACCTGGTCGCCCACGCCCACATCGATCTCGCCAGCGTCGTTACGGAACTGTTCGATCGGCACGATGCCTTCGGACTTCAGGCCGGCGTTGATCACCACCACGTCGCCGCGGACGTCCACGACGGTACCGGTGACGATGGCACCCGGCTTCAGCTTGGCCAGATTGGCCTGGCTGGCTTCGAACAGTTCGGCAAAAGATTCGGTCATTTGAAATTACTCGGTTGAACACACAGGCGATCGCCCCGTTGCATCGGATGCGAACCGCCCACCCTGGTTAGTCGGCCCGTACCGCAGCCGTGTGTGGATTGGAAAAAACCGCCGCGCAGCCTGCGCGACGGAGCCTTTGGGTACAACTTGTACAACGATGCCTGCCGTGCAACGGGGCGGCGGACCGCTCAGGAAGCGGGCAGCAACCCGATCACGCGCTCCACGACTTCCTCGATGTCCATGCCGGTGGTATCGATGAGGACGGCGTCTTCGGCCGGCCTCAGCGGCGCGACCGCGCGCTGGGCATCCCGGGCGTCGCGAGCCATGACCTCGCGCAGCAGGTCGTCAAATATAACCGAAACACCCTTTTCCATCAACTGCTTATGCCGCCTGGAGGCGCGCTCCTCGGCGCTCGCGGTCAGGAACACCTTGCAGGAGGCGTCCGGGAAGATCACCGTCCCCATGTCGCGCCCGTCGGCGACCAGGCCCGGCGGGCGCCGGAACGAGCGCTGGCGCTCCTTCAGCGCCGCCCGGACCTCCGGGATGGCCGCAATGGCCGAGGCCAGCGCCCCGGTCGTCTCCAGGCGCAGCTCGTCGGTGGCGTCCACGCCGTTGACCATGACCCGCAGCCCCCCGTCCTCCCGCTCGACGAACTCCACGTGGGTGTCGAAGGTGCAGCGCACCAGCGCGGCCGGGTCCGAGACGTCGAGGTCGGCCCAGCTGGCCGCCACCCCCACCGCACGGTAGAGCGCCCCCGAATCCAGGTAGTGCCAGCCCAGCCGGGCTGCGACAATGCGGCTTACCGTCCCCTTGCCGGCCCCCGACGGGCCATCGATGGTGAGCACGGGGATGGAAGCATTCATGGGGGCTCCTGGGGCGGCAAAGTCGCCATTGTAAGGCCGCCTGTCCACGCCCCGGCGCAATCAGTTGAAAAAGCAAGGAAAAGCCAGGTACAATGCCGGGCTTACTGCGGGATCGGCGCCCAGGTGGAGGTGCCGGGATCCCCTCCCTGAATCCACGTTTACGCCGAGGTGTGTCATGAAGGTCCTGTCCTCCCTGAAGTCGGCGAAGACCCGTCACCGCGACTGCAAGGTGGTCCGCCGTCGCGGCAAGGTCTTCGTGATCTGCAAGTCGAACCCGCGCTTCAAGGCCCGCCAGCGCTGATCGGCGGCCAGCGAACCGCGAGACCCGGAAAAGCCGCCCTTGGGCGGTTTTTTCGTTTCCGGCGGAGTTTCCGCCATCGCCGTCTGATGTAATCGGCCTCCGCAAGCCCCCGTACCGCCGTGCGGGCAACTCAATGATTGATCCACTGGGGAGTAGATGATCATGAACCGCCGTTTCCTTGTCCTGCCGCTGCTCGCCGCCCTCGCCTCGGCATCGCCGGCGAGCGCCGACACCTTGCTGATCGAGCGCGTGCGGGAGAAGCCCGCGCAGGCGCTGCCGTTGCGCGGCCAGAGCATGGCCGAGGTGCAGTCGCGCTTCGGCGAGCCGTCGCAGAAGCTCGAGCCGCGCGGCGGCCAGAAGCGGCAATGGCCGACCATCAACCGCTGGGTGTATCCGGCGTTCACGGTCTATTTCGAGAAACAGCGCGTGATCGACGTGGTCGCCAACCAGGCCGGCGCCGACGAGATCGGCCCCAAGCCCGCCATCCGTTGATGCGGTCCGCCGCGGGAGCCGCGCATTCATGCGCGGGGCTTAAGATGGCCCCCGCCAGAGCCCGCGCCCCGGCGCGCGGGGATTCGATGAATCGCCCGGACCCCGTTCCGGGCACGATGTGAGTACCAGCCCGTAATGACCGACAGCTTTCGTTTTCCCGCGGAGTGGGAACCCCAGTCCGCCGTCCTGATCGCCTGGCCGCACGCCGAAACCGACTGGGCCGAGCGCCTGGGCGAGGTGGAGGAAACCTATGTCGCGCTGGTCGCGGCGATCACCCGCTTCGAGCCGGTGCTGGTCTGCGTGGCCGACGAGGACCTGCAGACCTATGCCGAGGCGCGCCTGCGCTCGGCGCGGGTGGACATGGACAAGGTCCGGTTCGTGCCGGCCGCGTACAACGACACCTGGCTGCGCGATTCGGGCCCGATCACGCTCAAGCGCGCGGACGGCGGCTTCCGCCTGCTGGATTTCCGCTTCACCGGCTGGGGCGGCAAGTTCGAGGCGAGCCTGGACGACCAGCTGGTCGGCGTGCTGGACGCGGCGCAGGTCTTCGCCAACCACGAGGTGCGCAGCATCGACTTCGCGCTGGAAGGCGGCGCCATCGACACCGACGGCGCCGGAACCCTGCTCACCACCTGGCAATGCCTGCACGAGCGCCATCCGCAGCGTTCGCGCGAGTCGCTGGGCAGCGACATGGCCGGCTGGCTGGCGCAGCAGCGGGTGCTGTGGCTGGACCATGGCTACCTGGAAGGCGACGATACCGACGCCCACGTCGACACCCTCGCCCGCTTCGCCTCGCCCGGCAGCATCGTCTACCAGGCGTGCGACGACGCGTCCGATTCGCACCATGCCGAACTGACCGCGATGGGCGAGGAACTGGCCGCGCTGCGCACCGCCGACGGCAAGCCCTACCGCCTGTTCCCGCTGCCGTGGGCGCGGCCGATCATCGACGAGGGCCGCCGCCTGGCCGCCTCCTACGCCAACTTCCTGATCGTCAACGGCGCGGTGCTGATGCCTGCCTACGGCGATCCGGCCGACGATGCCGCGCGCGACGTGCTGGCCGCGGCGTTCCCGGACCGCGAGATCGTCCAGGTCCCCTGCCGTCCGCTGATCTGGCAGAACGGCAGCCTGCACTGCATCACCATGCAGTTGCCGGCCGGCCTGCTGGCCGCCTGACCCGCCCCGCGCCCCTGCATAGGAGCGGCTTCAGCCGCGATGGGCTTTACCGAGAAGCCTCTCGCGGCTGAAGCCGCTCCCACAGGGGCGCGAGGCATGGCGCGGTAACATTCTCCTTCCATTCCCGCAGTTGCTTCCCCATGAACCCACGTACCCTCCCCGTCGCGCTGATCCAGGAGCGCAACCATGGCGACGCCGAGGCCAATCTCGCCGTCATCGAATCGCGCGTGGCCGAGGCCGCTGCGCAGGGCGCCAGGCTGGTGCTGCTGCAGGAGCTGCACAACGGCCCGTATTTCTGCCAGCACGAGTCGGTCGGCGAGTTCGACCTGGCCGAATCGATCCCTGGCCCGAGCACCGAGCGCCTGGGCGCGCTGGCCAAGCGGCACGGCGTGGTCATCGTCGGCTCGCTGTTCGAGCGCCGCGCGGCCGGGCTGTACCACAACACCGCGGTCGTGCTCGAGAAGGACGGCCGCCTGCTCGGCAAGTACCGCAAGATGCACATCCCGGACGATCCGGGCTTCTACGAGAAGTTCTACTTCACCCCCGGCGACATCGGCTTCAAGCCGATCGACACCTCGGTGGGCCGCCTGGGCGTGCTGGTGTGCTGGGACCAGTGGTATCCGGAAGCCGCGCGCCTGATGGCGCTGGCCGGCGCCGAGCTGCTGCTCTACCCGACCGCGATCGGCTGGGACCCGGACGACGCGCAGGACGAGAAGACCCGCCAGCGCGATGCCTGGGTGCTGAGCCACCGCGGCCATGCCGTCGCCAACGGCCTGCCGGTGCTGAGCTGCAACCGCGTCGGCCACGAACCGTCGCCGCTGGGCGCCTCGGGCATCCAGTTCTGGGGCAACAGCCACGTGCTCGGCCCGCAGGGCGAATTCCTCGCCGAGGCCGGCACCGAGCCGGCCGTGCTGACCTGCGAGGTCGACCTGCAACGCAGCGAGCACGTGCGCCGCATCTGGCCGTTCCTGCGCGACCGCCGGATCGATGCCTACGGCGACCTGCTCAAGCGCTACATCGACTGACCCGACCGCCTCCATGACCGTCCATCTGCGCGCCGCCACCGAGGCGGACATCCCGGCCATCACCGCGATCTACGCGGTGGAAGTCACCGACTACGTCAACACGTACGAATACGAAGTGCCGGACGAAGCGGAGATGGCCCGCCGGATGCGCGACATCGTCGGCCGCGGCTTCCCCTACCTGGTCGCCGAGCTGGACGGCAAGGTGGTCGGCTATGCCTACGCCAACACCTATCGCACCCGCGTGGCCTACCAGTGGACCGTGGAGAACTCGGTATACGTCGACTACGCCTGCCAGGGACGCGGCATCGGCGCCGCGCTGATGCAGGCCTTGATCGATGCCTGCACCGAGCGCGGCTTCCGGCAGATGGTGGCGGTGATCGGCGAGGAAGCCAACGTCGCTTCGATCCGGCTGCATGAACGTTTCGGCTTCCAGATGGTCGGAGTGTTCAAGGGCCTGGGCCGCAAGCACGGCCGCTGGCTGGACACGGTGCAGATGCAGCGTGCGCTGGGCCCGGGCGCCGACCAACCTCCTTCCAACGAAACGACGCAATGACCGAATACCCCACCGAAGCGGCCGGCGCGCTGGCCTTGTCCGGCCAGCCGTACCGCATCGTCGAGCGCGATGGCGTGCGCTATACCTTGCTGGGCACCGCCCACGTTTCATTGACCAGCGTGGCCGCCGTGCAGGAGGCCATCGGGAGCGGCCGCTACGACGCGGTGGCGGTGGAACTGGACGCGCAGCGCCTGCAGGCGATCAGCGACCCGGACGCGCTCGCCAAGCTCGATCTGGTCCAGGTGATCCGCAAGGGGCGCGTGGCCCTGTTCGCGGCCAACCTGGCGCTGGCGGCCTACCAGCGCCGCCTCGCCAAGCAGCTGGGCATCGAGCCGGGCGCCGAGCTGAAGGCGGCGGTCACGATGGCGCGCGAACGCGGCTTGCCGGTGCACCTCATCGACCGCGAGGTCGGGCTCACGTTCAAGCGCGCCTCGGCCCGGCTCGGCTTCTTCGGCAAGCTCAAGCTCGCCATGGGCCTGCTGGCAGGCCTGTTCGCCGCCGACGAAGTCGGCGAGGAAGAGATCGAGAAGCTCAAGCAGGGCGACATGCTGGAGGCCAGCTTCGGCGATTTCGCCAGCGAGAGCCCGGAGCTTTACGAGACGATCATCGCCGAGCGCGACCGCTACATGGCCGCGCGCCTGCGCGAGGAAGCCACGCCGGCGCGCCGCGAGGTGCTGGCGGTGGTCGGCGCGGGCCACCTGGCCGGCCTCGCCCGCCACCTGGAGTCCGACCAGGAAGCGCCCGGCCCGCTGCGCACCTCGCTGGAAGAGGTACAGAACAAGAAACGCATCCCCTGGATCACGCTGGGCATCCTGGCCGTGATCGTGGCCGGCATCGTGGTCGGCTTCTGGCGCGGCGGCATGGCGATGGGCACGGACCTGCTGCTGCAGTGGGCGCTGTATACCGGCGGCCTCGCCGCGCTGGGCGCGCTGCTGGCCGGCAGCCATCCGCTGAGCGTCGCCACCGCCGCGGTCGTGGCGCCGTTCAAGCCGTTCCGGCTGAGCGTGCCGACGGGTGCGTTCGCGGCGCTGGTGGAAGTGCACATGCGCAAGCCGGCCTATCCGGACTTCCTGACCCTGCGCGACGATGCGCAGACCCTGCGCGGCTGGTATCGCAACCGGGTCTCCCGGGTCGTGCTGACCTTCCTGCTGACCAATCTCGGCAGCGCCCTGGGCGTGTGGCTGGCCGGCCTGCAGATATTCCACAAGCTGCAGGGCTGACAAGCTCCCTTCCTTGCGAGATGGAAAGGCGCGGCTTGCGCGCCGTCCTCTTGGCTTGGGAATGCCCACGCCGGCATGGGTCGCAACGCGAGTAAGGGGGGTGAGCGAAAAGCGCCGCTCGACCGCAGGCTTCACCCCTGTCTCGCCCCAGCGCTTCGCCCTTCGCCTTCGAAGCCTTCTCCCCCAGGGAGAAGGCTACTCCCACTACCCTTCCACCGCCGCGGGCATCGGCGGCACGCCGCGCGCGCGCCGCACCAGCCTCGCCGCACCGTTGCTCAGGTCGTCGAGGATCGCGTAGATCGTCGGCAGGAACAGCAGGCTGACCGCGGTCGAGAACGCCAGGCCGCCGGCGATCGCGCGCGCCATCGGGAAGTACGGCGGACCATCGGCCATCGTGGTCGTGGACAGCGAGATCGGGACCATCGCCAGGATCGCCGTGCCCATGGTCATCATGATCGGGCGCAGGCGCTCCTTGGAACCTTCCACCAGCGCATCGGTACGCCCCATGCCGCGCCGGCGCAGGTTGTTGATGTGCTCGATCATGACGATGCCGTTGTTCACCACCACGCCCATCAGCACCAGGATGCCGATGAAGGACATGATCCCGAACGCCGTGCCGGTGGCCCAGAACAGCCAGAACACGCCGAAGATCGAGAACACCACGCCGCTCATGATCGCCGCGGGGAACAGCAGCGATTCGAACACCGCCGCCATCACCACGTAGATCATCACCAGTGCGATCACCAGGTTGAACAGCATCTGCTGCATCGCTTCGCCGTCGTCCTGGTAGTCGCCGCCGTCGAAGGTGTAGCTGTAGCCCGCCGGGAAGCTCATGCCCTTCAGCACCGCTTCCATCGCCTTGCGCCCCTCCGGCACGGTGACCTTCTCGCCCAGGTTGGCCTTGATCGTCAGCGTGGTCTGGCGGTTGGTGCGCCCGATCTGAGTCGCCGACGGATGCTGCCGCACGTCCACCAGGCTCAGCAGCGGCACGTTGCGGCCATCCTTGGTGCGCACGGTGAAGCTGGCGAGGTCCTCGGGCCGGGTCTTCTCCGCGCCGGCGAAGCGTACCCAGACCGGCACTTCGTTGTCGCCGCGGCGGAACTCGCGCAGCGGCGAACCGCGCAGCGCCAGGCCGACGAACTTGGCGACCTCGTCGGCGCTGAAGCCGAACGCCGCCGCGCGCTCGCGATCGACGCGGATCGCCAGCTCGCTGGTGCGGTCGCCGGTATCGATGCGCACGTCGCGCAGTTCCTTGCGCCGCGCCAGCAGCGGCAACACCTCCTCGCCGATCGCCTGCAACTGCTGGGTGGAATCGCCCACCAACTGCACCTGCACGCCCTGGTTGTTGCTGCCGTTGTTGCCGCCCTGGTTGCCGATGCTGTAGTCGGTGCGGGCCGAGCGCGGCATTTCCTTGCGGATCTGCTCCAGCACCGGCGCCACGGCCTTGACCTTGTCCGGGTCGAACGTGACCACGGTGCTGCTGCCCTCGTCCTCGCTGAACCACGAGTAGACCTGGGTGATGTGGAAGCGGCCGCGGTTGTCGTCGAGGAACTTCTCGACCCGCGCCACTTCGTCGCCCATCTGCTCGCGCGTGTACGAGCCCTTCCACTGGTAGCCGATGAAGGCTTCGTTGCCGCCTTCGCCGCCGAACATGTCGATCTTGGTCAGCTTCATCGGCACCAGGCTGACCGCGGTCACCACCAGGATGCCGAACACGCTCCAGCCGCGGTGTTCCAGCGTCCAGCGCAGCAACCCGGCGTAACCGCGCTGCAGGCGCGCGATCACGCCCGTGTGCGACTGCACCAGCGCCGGGGTCTGCATCCGCGCCGACAGCATCGGGATCAGGCTGACCGCCACCAGCCAGGAGGCCAGCAGCGACACCGAGATCGTGATCGCGATCTGGGCCATGAAGATGCTGATGTTGTTGGTCTCGCCGAACAGGTTGGGCACGAACACGATGCAGTGGCACAGCGTGCCGGCGCTCAGCGCGATGGCCACGTTGCGGGTGCCCACCAGCGAGGCCAGCATCGGCTGGCCGGGCATGCGCTCGCGCTCCTGGTAGATGCTCTCCACCACCACCACGGCGTTGTCGACCAGCATGCCGACCGCCAGCAGCAGGCCCATCATCGTCAGGATGTTGAGCGTCACCCCGGCGAAGTACATGAAGCCGAGCGTGATCGTGAAGCAGATCGGGATCGCGAGGGTGACCATCAGCGTGGACGGCCAGTGCCGCAGGAAGAAGAACAGCACCGTCACCGACAGCAGCAGGCCGACCGCGCCGGCCTCGGCCAGCTCGACCAACGAGGACGTCACCGCCTGGCCCTGGTTGTCGATCACCTTGACCTGCACGTCGCGCAGGGCCGGCTGGCTGCGGATCGCCTCCACTTCCTTCAGCACCGTGCTCGACACCTCCACGAGATTGGCGCTGCGCTCCTTGTAGATGTCCAGTCCGATCGCCGGATTGCCGTCGAGGCGGCGCCCGTAGTTCATGCGGGTCGGCTTGAGCCGGATCTCGGCGATGTCGCCCAGGCGCAGGCCGGTGTTGTTGATCACCAGGTCGCGCAGCTCCTGCAGGTCGCGCAGCTCGCCGACCGGCTGCACGCGGATGCGCTGGCCGTTGTCGTCGATCTGCCCGGCCGATACCGAGAAGTTGAGCTTGCCCAGGCGCTCGCTCAACTCGTTGAGGCTGATGCCATGGGCGGTCAGCCGGTCCGGCGCGATCGCGATCTCGACCTCGTTCGGCGGCGCGCCGGAGATCTGCACCCGCGCCTCGCCGGGAATGCGCTCGATGCGGCGCTTGAACTCGCGGTCCAGCATGTCGTACGCGCCGGTCAGGTCGGTCTGGCTGGCCAGGCGCACCTTCAGGATCGGCTCGTCGCTGCTGGACCACTTGTAGACGTAGTAGCGCTGCAGGTCCTCGGGCAGGTCGTCGCGGATCGCGTCGATGCGCTCGCGCGCGTCCGAGGCGGCGATGGCGATGTCGCGGTCCCAGTCGGAGAACTCGATGAAGATGTTGGCGCCGTCGGACGTCGCGGTGGAGCGCATCCGCTTGATCCCGGTCATCGTCGCCAGCGCCTCCTCGGTCGGTCGGACGAGGTTGCGTTCGGTCTCCTCCGGGGTCGAACCGGTGTACGGCAGCTGCACGAACAGGAACGGCGCGGAGATGTCCGGCAGCGCCTCCAGCGGCAGGCGGAACGAGGCGATCAGGCCGACCACGACCAGCGACACGAAGCACATGATCGTGGTGACCGGCCGGCGGATGCTGAAGGCGGCGACGCTCATGCCGACTCCAGGGCGGTGCCGTCGCCGTCCGCGGCCTGCTGCGCCTTGCGCTGCATGCGGCGGCCGCGCTCCAGGTAGTAGCTGTCGGCGCGGCGGTCGAGCAGGTCGTAGACCACCGGGATCACCAGCAGGGTCAACAGCGTGGAGACCAGCAGGCCGCCGATCACCGTGATCGCCATCGGCGAACGCACCTCGGCGCCCTCGCCCATCGCCAGCGCCAACGGCGCGAAGCCGAACAGCGTGCACAGCGTGGTCATGATGATCGGGCGCAGGCGCGAGCGCGCGCCCTCGATCAGCGCCTCGTGCTTGGCCACGCCCTGCTCGCGCAGCTGGTTGACCTTGTCGATCAGGATGATCGCGTTCTTGGTCACCAGGCCGACCAGCAGGATCAGGCCGATGAACACCACCACCGAGATCGGCTTGCCGGTCAGCAGCAGCGCCAGCACCGCGCCGACCAGCGCGAGCGGGATGGTGAACAGGATCACTAACGGATGCAGCAGCGACTCGAACTGCGAAGCCATCACCAGGTAGACCAGGAACACCGCGAGCCCGAACGCGAACAGCAGCGCCTTGACCGAATCGGCCAGCTCCTCGCCCTGCCCGCCGATGTGCATGCCGATGCCGGCGGCGAGCGGATCGTCCTTGACCATCTGCTCGACCTCGCGCATCGCGCCGCCCAGGTCGATGTCGCGCAGGTTGGCCGAGACGATCGCCACGCGTGTCTGGTCGGCGCGATGGATCTCGCTCGGGCCGGTGGTGGCGACGACCTCGGCCACCGACGACAGCCGCACCGGCCGGCTGCTGCCCGGATTGACGATCAGGCGGCGGATGTCCTCGACGCTGGCACGGTCGCTCTGCTGCGCGCGCACCAGCACGTCGATCTTGCGGTCGCGGAAGCTGTAGCGGGTCGCCACGTCGCCGCGCACCTTCTTGACGATCACGTCGGCGATCTGGCGCGTGGTCAGGCCGAGCGCGCCGGCGCGCTCCTGGTCGAAGCGGATCTGGATCTCGGGAAAGCCCTCCTCCACGGTCGACTTCACGTCGGCGTAGTGCGGGTTGGCGCGCAGCATCGCCGCCAGTTTCTGCCCGGCATGCTCCAGCTCGACCAGGTCGTTGCCGCGCAGTTCCACTTCCAGCGGCGTGGAGAACGAGAACAACGCCGGCCGCGCGAAATCGACCTGCACGCCGGGATGGCGGGCCATCGTCGCGCGCAGCTTCTCGGTCTCGGCCGCTTCCACCTTGGCGCTGCCGCCGTTGGCCATCACGACGGTCAGCTTGCCGATGTTCTCGCCGCTTTCGGTCGGGTTGGCGTCCAGGCGCGTGCCGCTGCCGGACACGCCGTACAGCGACGCGATGCCGGCGTCCTTGCCGTGCGCCAGCTGCAGCTCGCGCACCAGCCCGTCGGTCTGCGCCAGCGGCGTCCCGGCCGGCAGCTTCACCGTCATCTCGAAACGGTCCTGCGCCAGTTGCGGGATCAGGTCGGCGCCCAGCATCGGCACCGCCAGCAGCGTGGCCACGAACGCCGCCGTCGCCGCGCCCAACACCAGCCACGGACGGCGCAGTGCCGCCGGCAGCAGGCGCAGGTAGCCGCGCTCGGCCCGGTCGTAGGGCGCCATCGCCAGGTCGCTGGCCTTGCGCATCACCGGGGCGACCACGCGCACCACTCCGCGCCACAGCCTCACCACCAGCCAGGCCGCGGCGAAGAAGCCGTAGCGGAACAGCGCGCCGAGCCCGCGGCGACCGGCCGCGACCGGCTTGAGCCAGCCCTGCCGCGGTTGCCATTGCGGATGCGGCGGTTCCTCCGGGAACGCCAGCGGCGGGCGTCCCTTCAGCGAACTCAGCATCGGGATCAGCGTCATCGACACCACCAGCGAGATCGCGATGGCGATCGCCACCGTCAGCGCCTGGTCGCGGAACAGCTGGCCGGCGATGCCCTCAACGAACACCAGCGGCAGGAACACCGCGATCGTGGTCAGGGTCGAGGCGACCACCGCCATGCCGACCTCGCGGGTACCGGCGATCGCCGCCTCCAGCACGCCCAGCCCGCGCTCGCGCGCCTTGGCGATGCTTTCCAGCACCACGATCGAGTCGTCCACCACCAGGCCGGTGGCCAATGCCAGGCCGCCCAGCGACATCACGTTGAGGCTCAGCCCGAACTGGCCCATGAAGAAGAACGTGGTGACGATCGACACCGGCAGCGACAGGCTGATCACGAACGTGCTCCAGCCGTCGCGCAGGAACAGGAAGATGATCAGGATCGCCAGCATGCCGCCGATCACCGCGTCGTGCTTGACCGAGGTGATCGCCGCCTCGATGAAGTGCGACTGGTCCTCGATCGTGGTGATCTCCACGTCGCCGGGTATGGTGTTCCTGATCTGCTCCAGCCGCTTGCGCAGCGCCGCCGCCGTGGACACGGTGTTGGCGTCGCCTTCCTTGTAGATCGCCAGCTCGACCGCTTCCTTGCCGCCCAGGCGGATGATCGCCTCGCGCTCCTTGAAGCCCTGGCGCACCTCGGCCACGTCCTTCAGGCGCACCGGCAGGCCACCGGCGATGGACGCGGTCGACGAGGACGACGCGCTCTGCGCCTCGGCGGCCGCCGCGATCGCCGCCTGAGAACCCGTGGCCGCCGCGATCGCGTACATCTGCTGCAACGCCGCCTCGGCGCCGTTGCCGCTGCTGGTGGTGGTCGTCACCAGCATGTTGCGGATCTCGTCGAGGTCGACGAACTGGTTGACGGTGCGCACCAGGTAGCGCTGCGAGCCCTCTTCCAGCCTGCCGCCGGAGAGGTTGACGTTCTCTTCCTTGAGCCGGGTGATGACGTTGTCGATCGGCAGGTTGAGCTGGGCCAGCTTCTGCTGGTCGATGTCCACCTGGATCTCGTCCTCGAGGCCGCCGCCGACCTTGACCGCGGCCACGCCGGCAACCGGCTCGAGCTTCTTCTTCAGGTCCTCGTCGGCATAGCGGCGCAAGGTGGTCAGCTGGCGGATCGCGTCGCCATCGTCGCGCGGCGCATCCTTGGGCGACAGCACCAGGCGCATGATCGGCTCGGTGCTCGGGTTGAAGCGCAGCAGCACCGGCGCCTTGGCTTCCAGCGGCAGCGTCAGCGCCTCCATCTTGTCGCGCACCTCCAGGCTGGCCTGGTCCATGTTGGTGCCCCAGGCGAACTCCAGCACCACGTCGCTCTGCCCGGTACGGGAGACCGACTTGAGCTTGCGCAGGTTCTTGACCACGCCGACCGCTTCCTCGACCGGCTCGGTGATCAAGGTCTCGATCTCCGCCGGCGCGGCACCGGTGTATTCGGTGCGCACGGTGAGCGTCGGATAGCTCAGGTCCGGCAGCAGGTTGACCTTCAGCCCCTGCAGCGCGATCGCGCCGAACAGCAGCATCGTGACGGTGATCATCGCGATGGTGACGCGGCGGCGGGTGGAAAATTCCACCAAGCCGCCGCCCATCGCGCCGGGTGCGGCGTGCGTGGCCGGATCGCGGCCGTGATCGGATCCGGCGCTGGTCATGAACGGTCGCCCTGCTGCGGCCCGGCCTTGGCCACGTCCCTGGCCGACGCCTGCGACTGGCCGATCACCTGCACCGCCGTGCCGTCGCGCAGCGCCACCTTGCCGGCGGTGACCACCTGGTCGCCCTCCTTCAAGCCTTCGCGCACTTCCACCCACGGCCCTTCGGCATAGCCCAGCTTGACCGGCACGCGCGCCACCTTGCCGTCGCGCACCCGGAACACCGCCGGATCGCCGTCGTCGAGCAACGCCACCCGCGGCACCACCAGCGCGTCGGCGCGCTGGTCGTAGTCGATGCGCAGGCGGCCGAACATGCCCGGTTGCAGGTCCTGCGCGCCCTCGTCGAACGCGCAGACCACGCGGAACGTGCCGCTGGTGGAATCCACCACCGGCGCAACCCGGTCCACGCGCCCCACGAAGCTGCGCCCGGGCAGCGCGTCGGCCAGCATCGTCACCGGCTGGCCGGCCTTGAGCGTGGCCAGTTCGCGCTCGGGCACGTTGAGCGTGGCCTCCAGCTGCGAGTCGTCGACGATGCGGAAGATCGGCGTGTTGATCTGCACGAAGTTGCCGGTCTTGATCGAGCGCGAAGCGACCACGCCGGAGATCGGCGCCACCACCGTGGTGTAGGACAGTTCCAGCGTCGCCAGCCGGTACTGCGCGCGCGCGTTCTCCAGATCGAACTTGAGCTGGTCGACGTCGGCGGCGCTGACCAGCTGCTGGCCCACCAGCTGCGTGGCGCGCAGGTAGCTGTTCTCGAGCTTGCGCATCTGCGCCTCGCTCTGCGCGACCGCCAGCCTGGGCCGGTCGGGATCGAGCCGCACCAGCGGCTGGCCCGCCACGACCTTCTGGCCTTCCTCCACCAGCACCGCCAGGGCCACGCCGGAAGTCTTGGCGACCACCTGCGATTCGGCGCGCGGCTCCAGCGAGGCGGTACCGGTATAGCTGGCCGCCACGGCGCGGCGGGAAGCCTTGGCGACCTCGACCGGCACCGCGTCGGCCGCCTTCTCCTCCTTCTTGTCCGCGGCCTGGGCGTTGGATGCCTCGCCGGACTTGCAGGCCGGCAGCAACAGGCAGGTGGTGATCAACAGTGCGGCGGCGCAGGTTCCGGTGCGGCCGCGCAGCAGGGTCGGTAGCGACATCGTCTGGTCCCGTGGATGCGTGAGGAGGTGTTATAGGAAAGTAAATCACTGATCCACCCAGACACCATGCGCCAAAGGTCATGGTGCCGGCCCAAGTCCCTATTCACCCCCTTTTCAGATACCTGATATCGCGGGCTATACTCGGTCCCGGCCCCGCGTCCCCCCACGCCGGAGCCACCAAAACCCGTACCCGGACCCGAAATCAATGCGCCCGCAGCCGCTCGCCGCTTGTCTCGCTCTGGTCGTTTTCCTGCCCTTGGGGGGCGCCCTGGCCAGCCAGGATGCCGCACCGACCGCCTCCGCTCCCGCCGCCAAGCCGGCATCGCCGACCGGGAACCCGGCCAATGGCCGCGTCCTGGTCTACACCTGCCAGGGTTGCCACGGGATCACCGGCTACAAGAACGCCTATCCCAGCTTCCGCATCCCCAAGATCGGCGGCCAATCCCCGCAATACCTCAGCCAGGCGCTGGTCGAGTACCGGGAGGGCAAGCGCAAGCACCCGACCATGCAGGCCCAGGCGCAGAGTTTCTCCGACCAGGACATCGCCGACATCGCCGCGTTCCTGTCCACCCTCAAGTAAGGCAAGCACGCCATGTCGAAAAGCCAGCATGCCCTGCGTCTCGTCACCGTCCTGCTCGCCTCGGCCCTCATGGCCGCCTGCTCCCAGTCCCAGGTCGAATCGACCAGCAAGTCCGCCGGCGATCCCGGCCATGCCAGCGGCGAGCACGGCTCGAGTTCGTCCGCCGGCCTGCCCGCAGGCCGCATCGAGGCCGGCGACAAGCTGGCCCATGCCAAGGGCAAGGCGACCGGCCAGAGCTGCATCGATTGCCACGGCGCCGACGGCAACGTCCCGATCGACCCGACCTATCCCAAGCTCGGCGGCCAGTACGGCGACTACATCGCCCATGCGTTGCAGGCCTATCGCAGCGGCGACCGCCAGCATGCGTTGATGAGCCCGCAGGCCGCCAACCTCAGCGACCAGGACATCGCCGACCTGGCCGCGTACTTCGGCTCGCGCACCACGCAATTGCGCGACCTGCAGGGCATCAAGTAACGCCCGGGCTTTTCCCACCGAATGGCCGCACATGGAGGTGCGGCCGGTCGCGCGGGAGCGCGCGGGAAGCCTTCGCGGGCGCACCCGTCCGATCTTCAGCGCACGCTGCCGTTGTCTTCCTGCAGCTCCTTCTTGAACGGCACATCCGGCGGCGGCCGGGCGCTGGCCGGCTGTTCGTTCATGTTGGGATTGGTCAGCCCGCAACCGCCCCCGAACTGCAGCATCGACACCACGCAGCTGATCTTCGTGGACGTGCCCGGGATCGCGATCTCGATCTTCTTGATGCCCTTGCGCACCCATTCCTCGAGCAGCGACTCGTTGGGCACCCAGTACTTGTCGAACGAGGTCGGGGTGTAGTCGTACGGCGGCCGCTTCAGCCACGTGCCCGACTCGGCAATGCGTTCGCGGCTCCAATGATCGGTTTCGCTGCCGGGCGCGCCGCGTCCGCCGTCGGCCTGCCCTTGCTCGGGCACGCGCAGGCTGCCGTCGCGGTTGTACAGGCCGTCGCCCTGGCTCGCCCCTCCGTCCTGCCGGCCGGCCTGGTTGCGTTCGCCCAGGCCCCAGTCGTCGGCCGCCTTGGGCGCCGCCCAGCCGCCGCTGCGATCGGCGGGCCTGGGCCCTGCTCCGGCCTGTCGGCCAGGGCTGGCGCCGGGAGCACGGGCGGCAGGCGTGCTGCCCGCCGCGACCGGGCGCGACTCGGCCGGTGCGCTTGCCGGAGCCGATGCGGCGGGAGCCGGTGCGGTCGCCGCCGGGCTCGTGTCCGTGGCGCGGACGGTTTCCGCCGGCGCCTGGCGGGCCGGCTCGGCCGCAGGCGCAGGGGCCGGCGAAGGCACGGGGACGTCCGGCAGTTCCCGCTGCCGGACCGCGACCTCGGGCGTTTCCAGCGCCGGCGCCGGCGGGTGCAATGCCGGTTGCGGCAATGCGATCGCCGGCCGGTCGACCGTCGCCACCTCGCGCTCGCGCACCGTCGGCACCGGCAACGACGGCACCGTGGGCGGCTGCACCTCGCGCGGCCTGACCTGCATCGCCTGCGGCCGCTCGACCGTCTCGACCTGGCGTTCGCGGACCTGCGGCAACTCGGGCTGGGCGAGCCGGGCCTCGCGCAGGGGGACCGATGGCGGCGGCACCACGAAATCGGTCGTCGCGACCGGCGTCTCGGTGGCGATGACCGGCGCGGGATCGATGACCATCGGCGCCGGCCGCTGCACGGCCACCGGCGGCACGGGGCGCTCGGCCGAAGGCGGCACCCGCTCGGGTACCGGCGGCGCAGGTGGCGAGGCGGGCTCGGCCTCCGCCACGGCGGCCGTCGGTGGCGTCGCCGCGGGCGAGGCTTGGCCGGAAGCGGCGGGCGCGGGTCGGGAACGCGGCCGTACCGGCGCGGTGGTTCTCTGCGTGGCCTCCAGTGCCGTCGCCTGCCCGCCTTCGCCGCCGCCTTCGTCGTCGGGCGCTCCGCGCCCGAGGATGGAGAGCTGTACGCGCCCCGCCTCGGGCTCGGTCTCGCGCGCGGCCCATCGCACCACCGCGACCCACAGCAACAGCACCAGGAACAGCACGTGGATCAGGAAACTGCCGGCGACGCCGAGCCAGTGCAGTCCGCGCTGGTCGGCCGGCCGCGGGTCCCAGTGCTGCCACCACAGCCGCCGGAACGCCTCCAGGAAGCTCAACTGGGGAGCGATCCCGCTCCCCGGCCGGCGCGGCAACGTGGCGACATGCGCGGCGATGTCGCGCCCGTCGAACGGTGCGGCGGCCGCTACGCCACTGCGCATCCAGATGCCCCAGCCATGGGGCATGCCGCTGCGTTTCTCGAGAATGGGCCAGTCCGGCCTGCGCGCCAGCAGATGGTCGATCAGGTCGGCGGCTTTCGTCACCGGTGCGACAGGGGATCAGGCCGCGTCGCGCGGGATGTACGGGGCATCGCCGGTGCTGTGGTCGGTGGCGTCGCGCACGGCGGTCACCCCCGGCACGCGCCCCATCAGCGTCTTCTCGATGCCCTGCTTGAGCGTCACGTCGGCCATCCCGCAACCGTGGCAGCCGCCGCCGAAGCGCAGCAGCACCACGCCGTCCGCGGACACTTCCTGCACCGCCACCCGGCCACCATGCGAAGCCAGCTGCGGATTGATCTCGTTCTCGACCACCCAGCGCACCCGCTCGACCAGCGAGGCCGACTCCGCCGGCGCCTCGCCCTTGATCTTCGGCGCCTTGATGGTCAGCTGCTGGTTGCCGGTGGACTGGGTGACGTAGTCGATCTCCGCGCCGTCGAGCCATTGCACGCTGTCGGCGCTCACGTACAGCGTGAAGCCGTCGCAGTCCACCGCCCACTCGTCGCCGCGCAGGTCGGCCGGCTCGGCGAACTCGAGCCGCGCATCGGCGCGCGGGGTGCCGGCGTCCACCGCGCTGAGGCGCACGCCCATACCGGCCACGCCCTCGCGCTCGATCAGCTTGCGGAAGTGTGCCTGTGCCTTGTCGGATATCTGGATCATGCGGGTATTCTAGCCCTGTCTTGACGACCGCTGATGGAACATTACATCCCTTGGCAACCCGTTCACGTCAGCCACCGTGGAGGCCCCCGATGACCGACCTCGTCCCGCTCGCGCAAGCGCACTGCCTGCCCCGCAAGGGCAGCGAATACAAGCTCGGCCAGGCCCGCCTGGCCGAACTCCTGCCCCAGGTCCCCGGCTGGGAACTGGCGGAGAACGGCAACGCGCTGACCCGCACGTTCGCCTTCCGCGACTATTACCACACGATGGCCTTCGTCAATGCACTGGCCTGGATCGCGCATCGCGAGGATCATCACCCCGACCTCGGCGTGCACTACGACCGGGTCGTCGCCCGGTTCTCGACCCACGACGTCGGCGGCCTGAGCGAGAACGACTTCATCTGCGCCGCCAAGGCGTCCGCCCTTTACGAGGAAGCATGACCATGCGCCTGCACCACCTGATACTGCCGGTTGCCGCCACCGTCCTGCTGGGCGCCTGCGGCAAGTCCCAGACGCCTGCGGCGCCCGTCGTGCCGCCGACCGAGCTGACCGCGGTCCACACCCCGCCCCCGGAATACCCGGCCGAACTGGCCTGCGCCGGGATCGGCGGCAAGACCGTGCTCAAGGTGACGATCGGCACCGAAGGCACCGTCACCCAGGTCCAGCTGGTGCAGAGCAGCGGCCAGGCGGTGCTGGACGAGTCGGCCCAGAAGCGCGTGCGGGAAGAATGGAAGTTCAATCCGGCCACCCGAAACGGCCAGCCGGTTTCGCAGACCATCCAGGTGCCGGTGGATTTCAACCCGCCGCAGCCCAAGCCGAGCGAATGCTTCGCGATCGAGGAGCGCGCGCGGCGCGGCTGACCGCGCGCCTGTCCCGCGATCCCGTCCCCGGCGCCGCGAGCGGCGCCCGTCGTGCCGGCGCCGCCGGCTTCCGCCCGATACGAACCGGGTTCCGCGACGGCATGCGGGACCCAAGCCCAAGACGGAACCTGGCGCATGCCCGACATCACTTCCGCGAACGTGGTCACCGCCCTGCTGGTGACGCTGGCCGCAGGCCTGGCCACCGGCCTGGGCAGCCTGATGGTGCTGTTCTCGCGCAAGCCCGAACCGCGCCTGCTCGCGTTCGGCCTGGCCTTTGCCGGCGGCGCGATGGTGTATGTCTCGTTGTCGGAGATCCTCAACAAGTCGATCGCCTCGTTCTCGCTCGCCTTCAACGACAAGCTCGGCTTCACCTACGGCACTCTCGCCTTCCTCGGCGGCGTGCTGCTGATCATGCTGATCGACCGGCTGGTGCCCAACCCGCACCAGAGCCTGAGCAGCGAGGATCCGCTGTTCCGCGAGAACAACCGCGCCTACATCCGGCGGGTCGGCCTGTTGACCGCGGTGGCGATCACCGCGCACAACTTCCCGGAGGGGCTCGCCACCTTCTTCGCCACGCTGGAAAGCCCGGCGGTCGGCATGCCGCTGGCGTTCGCGATCGCCATCCACAACATCCCCGAAGGCATCGCCATCACCGTGCCGGTGTACTTCGCCACGCGCAGCAAGTTCTATGCGTTCCTCGCCAGCCTGTTGTCCGGGCTCGCCGAACCGGTCGGCGCGGCGATCGGCTACGTGGCGTTGTCGGGCGTGCTGTCCGAAGCGATCTTCGGGCTGGTGTTCGGCCTGATCGCGGGGGTGATGGTGTTCCTCGCGCTGGACGAGCTGCTGCCGGCGGCCAAGCGCTACGCGAAAGGCCACGAGACCGTGTACGGCCTGGTCACCGGCATGGCCACGCTGGCGATCAGCCTGGTGCTGTTCCGCTTCGCGGCGCCCTGACGCGGCGTTCCGCCAAGCCGCAATCACGCCTGAACGCGATCCGTCGCGCGGCTCCGCCGCGGCTTCGAGAAAGGTGGCAGACATTCAAGCCGGCGCATCCTGCGCGCGTCCTCCAAACGCACGAAGAGAGGTGCAGCATGGACACCCGCACGTTGTCGCCGGCCCGGCTCGCCCTGGCCGTGGCCACCACGCTGAGCGTGCTTGCGCTGGGCGCCTGCCAGCAGCCCGCCCCGCCGCCCGCGACCACCAGCGACGCCGCCCCGGCCGCTCCCGCGCAACCGCCGTACGTGCCGCCCACCGCGGAGCAGTTGTACAAGCTGGTCGCGCCGATCGCGCTGTTCCCGGACAAGCTGGTCGCGCAGACCCTGGCGGCATCGGTGTATCCGGACCAAGTGCTCGCCGCGCAAGGCTGGTTGCACCAGAACGGCAACCTGAGCACCGCCGACCGGCTGCAGGACGCGGCCTCGCAGCCCTGGGATCCCAGCGTCAAGGCGCTGAGCGCGTTCCCGGACGTGGTCGACCAGCTGGCCGGCAACCTCGACTGGACCCGCGCCCTCGGCGATGCCTACGCGCACGACCCCAACGACGTGCTTGACGCGATTCAGGTGATGCGCCAGCGCGCCCAGGCCAGCGGCCACCTGCGCAGCACGCCGCAGCAGCGGGTACAGGTGGTGCAGCGCACCGTGGTCGCCCCGGCGCAGGACGAAGGCGAGATCCCGCCGCCGCCCCGGACCATCGTCATCGAGCCCGCGCAGCCGGACGTGGTCTATGTGCCGCGCTACGACCCCGGCGTGGTCTACGGCACGCCGGTCGACGTCTACAGCGACTACCGCTACCGCCCGGCGCGGGTCTACGACGACGGCGACATGCTCGCCACCGGCCTCGTCTCCTTCGGCGTCGGCGTGCTGGTGGGCAGCGCCCTCGAGCACCACCATCACGGTCCGCTGGCCTGGATCGAACCGGAACCGGCCTGGCACGGCTGGGGCTGGAACAACTGGGGCGTGGACTGGAACGCGCCGCCCGCCGCGCCGCACTACGTGGTCTACCAGAACCGGGTGTACGCGCCGCGCACGACGATCATCAACAACCGCATCGACAACCGCATCGATGCGCGCAGCTACGACATCCACCAGGACAACCGCAGTTGGGTGACCACGACGGCACCGCCGCCAGCCCAAGCCGCAACGGCCGCAGGCATGCCGATGGCCGCGTCGGCGGCGGCGCAGCGGCCGTTCCAGGGTTCGCGCGAGCCCTCCCCGCAAGTCGCGGCCGCGCAGAACCGGGGGGCGCCGGACTACGCGCACCTGTCCACGCCGCATTTCAATGCGCAGATGCTCCAACCGGGCCGCCCGGTGGCGATGGCGGCGCCTGCACCGGCTGCGATTCGCGCCGGCGCCATCCCACCCATGGCCATCGCGCCGCACGACCTGCGCGCCCAACCGGCGGCGTTCGCGCCGCCGCTGCATCCTTCGGGCCGGGTGCCTGCGCCCGCCCCTCGTGCGACGGCACCGTGGGCGGCCGCCGCCATGCAGGCGCCCCGGCATGGCCTGCCCGCCGCCGCGGCCCATGCCCGCGACATGGATCCCATGCGCATGCCGATGCCCCGTGCTCCCGTCGCCGTTCGCAACGCGGCCCAAGCGCCGATGCCGGCCCGGCAGGCGCCGCCTGCGTTCGCGCCGCCGCATGAGGTCCCGCGCGCCATGCCGCTCCAGGAGATGGCCTTCGGCCAGCCGCATCCGCAGCGACAGCAGGCGCCGATGCCATCGTCGCGCCCGTCGTTCCCGCGCCCGCCGCAGGCGCAGCGCATGGCCGTGTTCGCGCCGCCGCACGCGCCTGCCGGTCGCGCGCCGGAACCACGCCCGGCGCACCCGCAGCCACGCCACGACCCGCACCACGACCACGACAAGCGCAACGGCTGAACCGCCGCCCCTGGCGCCCCTCCGGCGGCGTCAGCGGCCCAGCCGGTCCAGCGCTTCGGCCAGTTCGTCGGCCAGCGGCGCGCTCAACAGGTACGGGGTCCGGCCGCCGTCCAGCGCGAACTCCAGCGAGGCGGCGTGCAGGAACAGGCGCTTGAGCCCGATCTGCTCGCGCAGCCGCTTGTTGACCTCGGCCTGGCCGTACTTGTCGTCGCCGGCGACCGGGTGGCCGAGGTGCTGGGCGTGGACGCGGATCTGGTGGGTACGGCCGGTCTCGATCCGCACCTCGCAATAGGAATGGCCTCCGCGCCGTTCGAGCACCCGGAAGTGGCTCAGCGACGGCTTGCCCTGCGCGTTCACCTGCACGTGCCGTTCGCCGCCCTGGCGCAGGCCGATGTGCAGGGGAGCGTCCACGCTCATCACGCCATCGGGCATGCGGCCGACCAGCAAGGTGAGATAGCGCTTGGCGATGCCGCGGCCGTCGTCGCCGTCGCCTTCCCGCATCAGCGCCTGCAACTCGGTGAGCGCCGAGCGCTTCTTGGCGACGATCAGCAGGCCCGAGGTGTCGCGGTCCAGCCGGTGCACCAGCTCCAGGCCCTGGTTGGGACGCAGCGCCCGCAGGGTCTCGATCGCGCCGTGGCTGATCCCGCTGCCGCCGTGGCTGGCCACGCCCGAAGGCTTGTTCAGGGCCAGCAGCCGCTCGTCCTCGAACACGATGGCCGCCTCCATCCGCGCCAGGAAGGCAGCGGGCGGCGGGGTCCGTTCTCCCTCCTCGGTGAGACGCACGGGCGGCAGCCGCACCTCATCGCCGCCTTCCAGCTTGCGCTCGGCCTTGGCCCGGCCCCCGTTCACGCGCACCTGGCCGCTGCGGACCAGCTTGTAGACCAGGCTGCGGGGCGCCCCCTTGAGCTGGCCGAGCAGGAAATTGTCCAGGCGCTGGCCGCTGCGGTCGTCCGGGACCTTCACGATACGTGCGCCCGACGCTTTCGGAGTATGGGGATCGGTCATCCGGCTATTTATTCTGCTACACTCGGCGGGCGAGATAAGGGTTTGATTTCGTTGGAAGTTGCCTAGGGCCAGAAGCCCCGCTTCCGATGGATCCGGCACAGTGCGCGGCCACCGCCCCCGGGGCGGCCATGTTAGCGGCTTACCGGCCTACCCGGCCATCGCCGGCGGCCTTAGGGCCGTCGCGCTGAACATGTCCCGTGCGACGCCCCAGCCTGCTGGACGCGGCCGCCGGTCCTGAAACACCAAAAAACGAACAAGCGCTCCCGCGGCCTGCCGTGGTGTCGCAGCGCTGGAAAGCTCAAGCGGACCTGTACGCGCCCGGCGCGGAGGGGTCGGCGAAACCGTTCCAGAGGCGAAACGCCATGGCGTTCCGCGCGGTAGCAGCGCGCGAGGAACGCAACAATGAAGCGAATGCTGATCAACGCCACGCAGGCCGAAGAACTGCGCGTGGCGATCGTGGACGGCCAGAACCTGTACGACATCGACATCGAACAGCCGTCCAAGGAACAGAAGAAGTCCAACATCTACAAGGGCCGGATCACCCGGCTGGAACCCTCCCTCGAAGCCGCCTTCGTCGACTACGGCGCCGAGCGCCACGGCTTCCTGCCGCTGAAGGAAATCTCCCGCGACTACTTCCAGAGCGGGGTCGACCACCACAAGGCCGGCATCCGCGAGCTGCTGCGCGAGGGCCAGGAGATCGTGGTCCAGGTCGACAAGGAGGAGCGCGGCAACAAGGGCGCCGCCCTGACCACGTTCATCTCCCTAGCCGGCCGCTACATGGTGCTGATGCCGAACTCCCCGTCGGCCGGCGGCGTCTCGCGCCGGATCGAGGGCGAGGACCGCGCCGCGCTGAAGGACGCCCTGGACAAGCTGAACATCCCCGACGACATGGGGGTGATCATCCGCACCGCCGGCGTCGGCCGCGATGCCGAGGAACTGCAATGGGACCTGGACTACCTGCTGCAGGTCTGGCGCGCCATCGCCGAGGCCGCGCTGTCCAAGCCGTCCCCGTTCCTGATCTACCAGGAGTCGCGCCTGATCGTGCGCGCCCTGCGCGACTACCTGCGCGCCGACATCGGCGAGATCCTGGTCGACACCGAGGAGATGTACGAGACCGCGCGCGAGTTCATGCAGCAGGTGATGCCGCACAATCTGCGCAAGCTCAAGCACTACAAGGACGACATCCCGCTGTTCAACCGCTTCCAGATCGAATCGCAGATCGAGGGCGCCTACGAGCGCAACGTGCGCCTGCCCTCCGGCGGCTCGATCGTGGTCGACCAGACCGAGGCGCTGACCGCGATCGACGTGAACTCGGCGCGCGCCACCAAGGGCGGCGACATCGAGGAGACCGCGTTCCACACCAACCTGGAGGCGGCCGAGGAAGTGGCGCGCCAGCTGCGCCTGCGCGACCTGGGCGGCCTGGTGGTGATCGACTTCATCGACATGGCCTCGTCCAAGCACCAGCGCGAGGTCGAGAACCGCCTGCAGAACGCCCTCAAGTACGACCGCGCGCGCGTGCAGATCGGCCGCATCTCGCGCTTCGGCCTGCTCGAGATGAGCCGCCAGCGCCTGCGCCCGTCGCTGGGCGAGTCCAGCCAGATCGTCTGCCCGCGCTGCGACGGCCATGGCCGCATGCGCAGCGTCGAGTCGCTGTCGCTGTCGATCATCCGCGTCGCCGAGGAGCACGCGATGAAGGAGAACACCGGGCAGGTCCTGGTCCAGGCCCCGGTGGAGATCGCCAACTACCTGCTCAACGAGAAGCGCCGCGCGCTCAGCGAGATCGAGAAGCGCCACGATGCGCCGATCATCATCGTCGCCGACGAGCAGTTGCATACGCCGCACTACGAAGTCACCCGCCTGCGCGAGAACGAGCTGGGCGAGGAAAGCGGCAAGCCGAGCTACCAGCGCGGCACCCCGCGCAAGCTGCCGGTGCATGCGCTCACCAAGGCGCAGCTCAACATCCCGCCCGCCCCCGCGGTCACGCAGGTCAAGCACAGCCAGCCTGCGCCGGTGCGCGAGGAAGCACCGGAACCGGTGCGCGCGCCCGCCCCTGCCGCCGCTCCCGCACCGGCCCCGGCCCCGGCGCCGGCTCCCAGCGGCGTGGTGGGCTGGCTCAAGCGCATCTTCGGCGCACCCGAACCCGCCCAGCCGGCGCGGGCCGAGCAGGCCCCGCAGCAGAAGCAGGCGGACGGCCGCGGCAACCGCAGCGAGCGTGGCCAGCGCCGTGAGCGCGACAACCGCGGCAATGGCAACGGCGGCCAGGGCAAGGAGCGCGGCGGCAACAACGCCAACGCCCGCCGCGAGGAACGCCGCCAGGGCAATGCCGGCAACGCCCAGCCGCAGCAGCCGGCGCAACCCAAGCAGCCGCGCGGCGAACAGGCGCCCGCCGCCAAGCAGCCCAAGCCGCAGAAGCAAGCGCAGCAGCCCGCCGCGCAGAAGCAGCGCCCGGCCCAGCAGGAGCCGGCCGAAACGGCACCGAACGAGCGCGCGCAACCGCCACGGCCGCCGCGCGAGGACAAGCCCGCTGCCGCCGCCGGCTCGAACGAGAACGCGGTCGCCACGGCTGCCGCCGGCACCGTCGCCGTGACCGCGCTCGCCAGCGAAGCCGTCGCCGCCAAGCCGGCCCCGGCCGAACGCGAAGCCCGCGAGCCGAACGTGGCCGCCGCGGAGGCTTCGGCCGAGGCCGCTACCGCACAGCCCCAGGCTGGCGAGGCCAATGCGACGCCGGGCGAGGCCGCCGGCGAAGGCGGCAGCCGTCGCCGCCGCGGACGTCGCGGTGGACGCCGCCGGCGCCGTGGCAACGGCGCGCCGAACGAGAACGCCGCCGGCACCGCCGATGAGCTGGACGACGGCGAGCTCGACCTGGACGAGGGCCAGGAGGTCGATGCGACCGACGCAGCCCCCGCAGCGGTCGCGACGTCGGCCGGGCCGCAGCCGGAGTTCGATTTCGACGATGTGCCCACCCCTGCCGCGCCGGCTGCCCCCGTCGTGCGCAACGAGGCGCCGCGACCGGCTCCCGTTGCGACGGTCGCGTCCGGCAGCGTTCCTTCGCCTGCGGAAAAACCCGCGGAAACGAAGGAAGCCGCTCCCGCCGCCGTCGTCCAGGCAGCGCCGGCCAGCGAGCCGCACGCCGTCGCGGCCAGCCCGGCCGTCGCCGCTCCCGAACCGGTCGCCGTGACCGCTCCGGCCGTGGTCCCGCCGCAAGCCACCGAAGCGGCCCAGGAAGCTGAGGCGGAAGCCGACACCGCCAAGGCCGACACCGCCCCGGAGACCGTGCCCGCGCCCAAGCCGTATGCGCCGGTCCAGACCACGCTGCTGGATGCGCTCGCCCCCGACGAAGCGCCCAAGCAACCGGCGCCGGAGGCCGAGCCGGTCCAGCACGCCGAGCCCCGCCAGGTCGCCGAAGAAGCGGTGCCGCAGGCGGAAGCTCCGGCACCGCGACCGGACACCGTCCCGGCTCCGCAGCCGGCGAACGAGAAGAAGCTGGCCACGGAAGTGCACGAGGACGCCTCGTCCGAACCCCAGGCGCCGGACCGCGCCCCGGAAGGCATCGTCGACAAGCCGCGCGCCGGCTGACGGCAGGCAAAAAGAAAGCGGCCGCAAGGCCGCTTTCTTTTTGGGCATCCGGAAATGCTCAGATCGTCCGGGCCGGATCGGTCAGCCCGTACTGGTTGGCCAGGCGCGCCAGCGCGATGTTGTCCTGGATCCCGATCTTCTCGAACAACCTGGCCTTGTGCGTGTTGACGGTCTTGGCGCTGAGGTTCAAGCGCTTGGCGATGTCCTCCTGGCGCAGGCCCTGGGTGAGCAGCAGCGCCACTTCCAGTTCTCGCGGCGACAATGCATCGAAGGGCGAGGCACCGCCGTCCAGGTTCGCCAGCGCCATGTTCTGCGCGATGCTGTTGCCGAGGTAGCGCTTGCCCAGCGCGACGTCGCGGACCGCGCGCAGCAGTTCCTGCGCATCGCCGCCCTTGCCGACGTAGCCGGACGCGCCGACTTCGAGCAGGCGCTTCGGCAGCGGCCCGTCCTCGAGCACCGACACGATGATGACCCGCACGCCGTAACTGCCCTTGACCAGCCGCTCGGTCACCTCCAGCCCGCTGACGCCGGGCAGGTGCAGGTCGCACAACACGATGTCCGGCTGCAGGCGCCTGATCTGCGGCAATGCATCCTCGCCGGTCTCCGATTCGCCGACGACCTCGATGTCCAACTCGTTGGACAGGATCATCCGCATACCGGTACGTACCAATGCATGGTCGTCGATCAGAAAAACTCTGATGGTCATCCGTGTTGTCCCCCAGACTGTGACGGCCAGCCGCTTGGACCAGCCTAGCTCCATGAATAATTCAGGGCAAGACATTGCGCGCCGCCAAAAAAGCATCCTTGCGGCATGCATTTCCCGAAGCATGAAAGGCGTTGGCTCGCAGCCATGACCCGGTTGCATGCAACTGTCATGCTGCTGGCTGATGCACGGCGACGATGGTCCATCCGCCGCGACATCCGATCTTGCCGATGGCCGGCCAGGCCAGGCCATCGGGCAATCCGGAATTGATCGGTCAGATTTTCCCGACCTCGGCGACCGGCTGTTCCGGATCGTGCAGGGGCTGCAGTTGCGGGTCGAGGGCGACCCGGCCATCGAACACGAAGCAGCGGCCGTCGTAGCCCTCGCCACCGACTTCCTCGAAGTAGCCGAGGATCCCGCCGTCCAGTTGCAGCACGTTGTCCATGCCGCTGGCGCGCATCCACAAAGCGGCCTTCTCGCAGCGGATGCCGCCGGTGCAGAAGCTGACCACCGTCGCATCGGCAAGCTCCTCGCGATGCGGCTCGAGCGCCTCCGGCAGGTCGGTGAACTTGCTGATCGGCAGCGTCAGCGCGCCTGCGAAGGTGCCGTATTCGATCTCCTGGCGGTTGCGCGTATCGAGCATCACCACGCGGCGTCCCCGGTCGTCGCGGCCGGAGCGCAGCCATTGCCGCAGCACGGCAGGCGACACGCCAGGGGCGCGCTCGCCCAGGGGCGAAGCGTGGTCGCGCCGGAAACTGATGATCTCCGGCTTCACCTTCACCTTGAGCCTGCCGAACGGCTGGTGGCGGCTGCGGCTGTACTTGATGCGCATGCCGGCGAAGCGGCGGTCCGACCGCAGTTCGCCGTAGAACGCGTCGATGTCCGCCTGCGCGCCGGCCAGGAACAGGTTGATGCCCTCGCCCGCCACGAGCACGGTGCCCATCAGCCGCAGGGCGGCGGCACGCTCGCGGACCTGCCCGGCGAGCGCGTCGGGATCGGCGATGGCGACGAAGTGGTAGGCGGCGGTGTTGGTGAACATCCGCCCATTTTACCCGCTGGCGGCGCCTACCCCTTCAACAGCAGGAACGGCAGCAGGACCAGCGAGGCCACCAGCAGCATCGCCAGCAGCGTCGCCAGCACGAACAGCGGCCGGCGCCGCAACAGCGAGCCGAAGGTCTCCGCGGTGCCCTCCTCCAGCGCCCGCTGCCGCTGCGCGCGGGCGGACTCGCTGCGCTGCCGCTGGTACTCCGTCAGCAACTGGCGCGCGCGCGGATGGGTGTCCGCGTCCTGCAGCCAGATGCCGCCGGCGGAGATGCCGAACACGCTCGGGCGCGTCTCGTAAAAGGCCACGCCGTGCTCGCGCAGCAGGCGGCGGACGTCTTCGGCCTCGTCGTCGGGCACGTTGCGCAGGTTCATCAGCAGCTTCGCCATGCGCGGATGATAGCCGGCATGGGTGCGATAATCCCCGCCCCTTTGCGCCGGATGCCGCCATGCTGCGATTCCCACTCCTGATGCTGCTCTGCCTGCTGGCCGGCTGCACGCCCCCGGGCCCGCCGCCGGGCGGCACCATCGCGCAGTTCAAGAAGATCGACACGCATCCCGGCGACGGCGCGGAAGCCAAGCCCGGCGACCTGGTCACCGTGCACTACACCGGCTGGCTCTACGACGAGCGCACCGCCGACAGGCACGGCGACAAGTTCGACAGTTCGGTGGATCGCGGCGAGCCCTTCCAGTTCCGGCTTGGCGGCGGCCAGGTGATCCGCGGCTGGGACGAAGGCGTGGCCGGCATGAAGGTCGGCGGCAAGCGCACCTTGATGATCCCGCCCGAGTACGGCTACGGCGATCGCGGTGCCGGCGGCGTGATCCCGCCCGGCGCCTCGCTGGTATTCGACGTCGAACTGCTCGGCGTGCGCGCGGATTGATGGCCGGGCCGGTATCCGCTGCCCGGGTGGCCGTGATCGGTGGCGGCCCTGCCGGCCTGTTCGCCGCCGAACGCCTGCGGGCGGCCGGCCTGCAGGTGGACCTCTACGAGGCCAAGGGCTCGCCGGGCCGCAAGTTCCTGATCGCCGGCAAGGGCGGGCTCAACCTCACCCATTCCGATCCGCCCGACCTGTTCGCCAGCCGCTATCGCGAGCAGGCCGGAACCGTCGGCGCGTGGTTGCGCGACTTCGACGCGCAAGCCCTGCGCGACTGGGCGCGCGGCCTCGGCGTGGACACCTACGTGGGCAGTTCCGGCCGGGTGTTCCCCGTCGACCGCAAGGCGGCGCCGCTGCTGCGCGGCTGGGTACGGCGCCTGAAGGAACAGGGCGTGCGCCTCCACGTGCAGCATCGCTGGCTGGGTTGGAACGACGACGGCAGCCTGCGCTTCGCGCATGGCGACGAGGACGTATCCGTGCGTGCCGACGCGACCGTGCTGGCGCTGGGCGGCGGCAGCTGGCCGCAGCTCGGTTCCGACGGCGCCTGGGTCCCGTTGTTGCGTTCGCGCGGCGTGGACATCGCCCCGCTGCAGCCGGCCAACTGCGGCTTCGACGTCGCCTGGACGCCCTGGTTCGCCCAGCGCCACGCCGGCGCGCCGCTGAAGCCGGTGGTCGCGCACTGGCACGACCTCGCCGGCCAGGCCCATCGGCTGCAAGGCGAATGCGTGGCCAGCGAGTACGGCATCGAGGGCAGCCTCGTCTACGCCTTGGCGGCCGATTTGCGCGAAACGATCGATCGCGACGGCCAGGCCATGTTGTGGCTGGACCTGGTCCCCGGCCGCGACGAAGCCCGCCTGTTGGCCGACCTGTCCAAGCCGCGCAAGGGCCGCAGCTTCGGCGAGCACCTGCGCCGCCAGGCCGGGCTGGATGCGGCCAAGGCCGCCTTGGTGTTCGAGCGGTTGGGCAAGGATGCCGGCCAGGACCTCGCCGCGGTGGCTGCCACGCTCAAGCGCTTGCCGCTGGTCCTGCTCCGGCCGCGCCCCATGGCCGAAGCGATCAGCACGGCCGGCGGCGTACGCCTGTCGGCGCTGGACGAGGGCTTGATGCTGGCCGCGCTGCCGGGCGTGTTCTGCGCCGGCGAAATGCTCGATTGGGAAGCCCCGACCGGCGGCTACCTGCTCACCGCCTGCTTCGCCAGCGCTCTGCGCGCGGCCGAAGGCGCGCTGGCCTGGCTGGAACGCTGAGCCGCTACCAGGGCCGCCGCATCCGTACCGAAGCCAAGGCCACGCCGCAGGGATGCGGATAGCGCTCCTCGCGTTCGACGACGAAGCCGACGCGCCGATAGAACGGCACGGCGTTGAGCGAGGCCGACACCACCAGCTCCCGGGCGCGATCGGCCCGCGCCAGCAGCCGTTGCATCAGGGCCTGGCCGATGCCTTGCCCGCCGCGGTCGGGATCGACGAACAGCGCATCGATCTCGTTGCCTTCCCGGTCCAGGACCCCATAGCCCAGCAGCCGGCCTGAGGCATCCTCGGCGACGATGCAGCCGCCCTGGGCAAGCAGCTCCGGGTAGTGCGCAGGCGGCGGCAATGCGGCCCACGGCGCGATGGCCTCCGGCGGATAATGGCTGCTGCACAGCTCGCGCACGCAGCGCGTGCGCAAGGCCCAGAGCGCATCGACATCCCCTCCGTGCCCGGCCCTGAACCGCATCGCCGTCCCCTGCTATCGCGACTTGCTGTCGCGCAGCGCCCGGATGCGCGGCGGCGGCGCGAACGAATCGCTGCGCGCATCCGCCCAGTAGTCGCGGAACACCGCATGCGCGGGCACCGCGTGCAGCAGCTCGCCCGGTTCCAAGAAGCGGTACAGCGAGGCCAGCGAACGGATTTCCACCGGCGACACGCGGCGGATGATGTGCTCCGGGCCCAGCTGCGCCGGATCGTCCAGCCCGGCCGCGCACAGCAGCTCGCGCAATGCCTTCAGCGTGTTCTCGTGGAAGCGGTGCACGCGCTCGGCCTTGTCCGGCATGTCCAGGTGCCGCCAGCGGCGCGGATCCTGCGTGGCGATGCCGGTCGGGCAGCGATCGTTGTGACAGCTGAGCGACTGGATGCAGCCGAGCGCGAACATGAAGCCGCGCGCCGCGTTGCACCAGTCCGCGCCCATCGCCAGCGTGCGCGCGATGTCGAAGGCGCTGGTGATCTTGCCCGCGGCGCCGATCCGGATGCGATCGCGCAGGTCCAGCCCGACCAGCGTGTTGTGCACCAGCATCAGCGCCTCGTGCATCGGCACGCCGACATGGTCGACGAACTCCGATGGCGCCGCGCCCGTCCCGCCCTCGGCCCCGTCGACGACGATGAAGTCCGGCAGCAGTCCGGTTTCCCGCATCGCCTTGGCGATCCCGAACCATTCCCAGGGGTGGCCGATCGCGAGCTTGAAGCCGGTCGGCTTGCCGCCGGACAACGCGCGCAAGCGCGCGACGAACTGCAGCAGGCCGACCGGGGTCGAGAACGCCGAATGCGCCGCCGGCGACACGCAGTCGACGCCGGTGGGCACGCCGCGCGTCTGCGCGATCTCCGGGCTCACCTTGGCCGCCGGCAACACGCCACCGTGGCCCGGCTTGGCGCCCTGCGACAGCTTGACCTCGATCATCTTCACCTGGTCGCCGGCGGCATTGGCGACGAAGCGCTCCTCGCTGAAGCGGCCGGCCTCGTCGCGGCAACCGAAGTAGCCCGAACCGATCTCCCACACCAGGTCGCCGCCGTGTTCCCGGTGGTAAGGCGAGATCGAGCCCTCGCCAGTGTCGTGGTAGAAGCGGCCGCGCCGCGCCCCTTCGTTGAGCGCGCGGATCGCGTTGGCCGACAGCGCGCCGAAGCTCATCGCCGAGATGTTGAACACGCTCGCCGAGTACGGCCTGGCGCAATCGGCGCCGACCAGCACCCGGAAATCGTGGCTGTCGATGTGGCTCGGCGCGAGCGAATGGTTGATCCACTCGTAGTCCACCTCGTACGCGCTGCGCAGCGTACCGAACGGCACCACGTCCATTTCCTGCTTGGCGCGCTGGTACACCAGCGAACGCTGCTGGCGCGAGAACGGCACCTCGTCGATGTCGCTCTGCACGAAGTACTGGCGGATCTCCGGCCCGATCGATTCCAGCCCGTAGCGGAAGTGGGCCAGGATGGGATAGTTGCGCCGCAGCGTGCTGCGCCGCTGGCGCAGGTCCCAGCATCCGAGCGCGACCAGCGCGCCGAAGACCGCCACGCCCCACCACCAGTCCGGCCATCGCACGGCCAAGACCGCGCTCAGGCACCACATCGACAAGCTGATGGCCAGGGCCAGGTAACGATGCATCGCGCCTCCGATTGGTCGATCCGCTACAGCCGGTCGGTGACGAGTTCCCTCGGCCAGACCGATTTCACATCGTAAACGACCGCACCGGGCTTCCCGAGCGCGCGGATGCGATCGGCATCGAACTCGCGGAACTGCCGGTGCGCCACCGCGAGCACGATCGCGTCGTAGCCGCCGGCATCCGCCTCGGGCGCCACGGCGATGCCGGCCTTGCGCCGGGCTTCCTCGGGCGAAGCCCAGGGATCGACCGCGTCCACCCTGGCGCCCAGCGCGGCAAAGGATTCCACCAGCTCCAGCGCGCGGCTGTTGCGCAGGTCCGGGCAGTTCTCCTTGAAGGTGATGCCCAGGACCAGGATGCGCGCCTGCGGCATGGACACGCCGCGATCGGCCAGCAGTGCCTGCACCCGCTCCACCACGTGCCGCCCCACCCGGTTGTTGATCGTGCGCGCGCTGTGGATCAGGTCCGGGTGGTAACCCACGCTCTCGGACTTGTGCAGCAGGTAGTACGGATCGACCCCGATGCAGTGCCCGCCCACCAGCCCCGGCCGGAACGGCAGGAAATTCCACTTGGTGCCGGCCGCGTCCAGCACGTCCTGGGTATCGATGCCGAGCCGGTCGAAGATCAGCGCCAGCTCGTTGACCAGCGCGATGTTGACGTCGCGCTGGATGTTCTCGATGACCTTGGCCGCCTCGGCGACGCGGATCGAAGGCGCCGGCCAGGTGCCGGCGGTGATGATCTGCGCGTAGAGCGCGTCGACCGCGGCTGCCGCTTCGGGCGTGGAACCGGACGTGATCTTGCGGATGTCCGGCAACCGCCGCTGGTGGTCGCCGGGATTGATCCGCTCCGGGCTGTAGCCGCAGTAGAAATCCCGGTTGAAGCGCAGACCGGACACCGATTCCAGGATCGGCACGCAGACTTCCTCGGTGGTACCCGGGTACACCGTGGATTCGTAGATCACCAGGTCGCCGGGCTCGAGCATCGAGCCGATCAGCCGCGTCGCGCTGCGCAGCGGCTCCAGGTCCGGCTGCTCGTGCGCGTCGATCGGCGTCGGCACGGTGACGATGAAGACGCCGCAGCCGGCGAGCGAAGCCGGGTCGGCGCTGTATTCGAGCAGGCGTGCGGCGGCCAGCTGGTCCGGCTGCAGCTCGAGCGTGTCGTCGTGGCCGGCCTGCAACCGCGCCACGCGCGTGGCGTCGATGTCGAAGCCCACCGTGCGCCGGTAGCGCCCGAACTCCGCGGCCAGCGGCAGCCCCACATAGCCCAGTCCGATGATGCCGATGGCGGCCGATGCGATGTCGACGAGCTTTGCGGCCGTCATGCCCTTTCCCGTTGGATGCGATCCGCGCGGCGAGCGCCGGCCGGCGACTCGCCATCTCACGTGCCCGGAGTGGGAATCGAACCCACATGACCTCGCGGTCGAGGGATTTTAAGTCCCTTGCGTCTACCGGTTTCGCCATCCGGGCATGGGGCGATAGGGTGCCTGATCGCCACGCGGTTGTGAATGCCGGGGTCAGATCGCCTTGGAATACGCGGCCTGCCGCGGCGCCTGCAGGTAGCGGTCGAAGCACATCGCGACCAGGCGGACCAGCGGCCGCCCCGCGTCGGTCACGCGCACCCTGCCCGGTTCGACGCCGACCAGGCCGTCGTCCGCCAGCGGCGCCAGCGCCCGCAGCTCGGCATCGAAGCGGCTGCGGAAATCGAGGCCGTATGCCGCCTCGATCGCGCCGACATCGATCTCCCCCTTGCACATCAGCCGCTGGATCAGGTCGGCGCGCACCTGGTCGTCCTGCGACAGCACGAGCCCGCGCCAGGCCGGCAGGCGACCTTCGTCGATGGCGGCCTCCCATTGCGGCAACCCCTTCGGATTCTGGCTGTAGCTGTCCCCGACGTGGCTGATCGCACTCGCGCCCAGCCCGAGCAGGTCGGTGCCGGCATGGGTCGTGTACCCCATGAAGTTCCGGTGCAGGTCGCCGCGGCGCTGGGCCTGGGCCAGCTCGTCTTCCGGCAGCGCGAAATGGTCCATGCCGATGTACTGGTAACCGGCCCCGGACAGGGTGCGCACCGCCGAACCCAACAACGCCAGCTTGAGTTCCGGGTCCGGAAGGTCGGCATCGGCGATCTTGCGCTGCGCGCGGAAGACCTGCGGCAGGTGCGCGTAGCCATAGATCGCCAGCCGGTCCGGGCGCGTGCTGACCACCGCGTCCAGCGTCCGCGAGAAACCTTGCAGGTTCTGCCGCGGCAGGCCGTAGACCAGGTCCACGTTCACCGAGCGGATGCCGTGCTGGCGGCAGGCTTCGATGAGCGACAGCGTTTCCTGCACGCCCTGGATGCGGTTGATGGCGCGCTGCACGTCGGGGTCGAAGTCCTGGACCCCCAGGCTGACGCGACTGAACCCGATCGCGGCCAACGCCGCGATGTCGCCCCGGCACGCCTGCCGCGGATCCAGCTCGATCGAGACGTCCCGGCCGGGCGAGGCATCGAACCGGAAGTGCCGCCCCAAACCGGCCATCAGTTCGCCGATCAGCGCCGGGGAGAGGAAGTTCGGCGTCCCGCCGCCGAGGTGCACCTGCACGACCTCGCGCCGCGGATCGAGCAGCGCCGCCAGCATCTCCGCTTCGCGCAGCACGCGCCGCACGTAGGCTTCGCCCCTGCCGCGATCGCGCGTGATCACGCGGTTGCACCCGCAGTAGAAGCAAGGATGGCTGCAGTACGGCACGTGCACGTAGAGCGAGAGCGGCCGCCCGGGCCATCGCGCCTGCGAACGGATCACGGCACGACGCAACTGCGCGGCGTCGAAATCCGCGCGGAAATGCGGCGCGGTCGGATACGAGGTGTAGCGCGGTCCTGGCCGGTCGTGGCGGCGCAGCAGCCCGGGATCGAAATTCCACGCCGGCATGGGCGGCAAGTCGGGGGTTTCCATGCCGCCACTATGGGCGGCCCTCGACCGCCGCGCCTTGATCGGGATCAATCCCTGCACCGGCAACGACGAAGCCCGCCAAGGCGGGCTTCGATGGAGGCCTGGGTCGGAATTGAACCGGCGTACGCGGATTTGCAGTCCGCTGCATAACCACTCTGCCACCAGGCCGGTGCTCGAAGTCTATCGGAAAACCGGAGGCCGGGTCACCGATACGACAAGGCCCCGCGAGCGGGGCCTTGGAAAACCTGGAGCGGGAAACGGGTATCACATCAAACACCCAACCCGTTGATGAACAACGAAGTTTCCCGTCTCGCTTGTCTGAGACGGCCTCAATTATGGCCTCAAACGGGTACCCCGTCAACGCTCCGCGTCCATCAACATCCATGGTGATCTGACGACGCCTACCGTGCGCTACGCCCTCTCGTCCCTCGCATGCGCTCGGTTGCTTGTTCAACGTGCAGCTCTTCGGGCGCATTTCGGCAGCGAACACCTGATGCGATTTCAGCCTCTCAGCATGCTGATCGCGCATCCCAAGCGTGCCACTCGCCACAGAAATTCCTGGCGGGAAGGCTCCATCGGCAGACAAGGCCCTCCATAAGGCTCCAGCGCCAACACCTGATGCCAAATGGGCCTTGCCAAGCTCGCTGGAGCGTTTGACGCTCATCCCGAATGTGACTACGGCGTGACTGCTTCCGCTCGCACTGCTCTGTGTGCCGCCAACAAACAGCAGCGACTTTGTACACCCTATAGCAGCGCTGAGCTACTGGCCACGGGCCAGCTTCCCGCGCCATGACATGACGCCCCGCTCCCGCGAGCCTCGCGTCTGTCCGAACGATTTCCTCCGCTCGGGGCGGCCGCGTCCGCGAGCGGATTCCCACTGGTCAATGTGTCGATGCACCAGTCCTATCTGGGCGCTGAGGAGCTCTCGATGAAGTAGCGTCGCAAGGAGTCAAAGGCATGCGAGAGAATTCATTGTCGGATGTGTACTACCGTCCCATCGATGCGGCAATACGATGGGCTGGACTGCTGCGGTTCCGGGACGAGATCCTGGCCGCCGTCCAACATCGACACTTGCCTGCGCATCTGGACTGCCCGCGCTGCGACGAGTTGCGGCTCTACACCGATCGCATCTACGACGGCATCTACCACGGGGAACTTCCCTATGGTCAGAACGGCATCACGACGAACGACAAGACCCTGTGGGACTCCCCCGCGCTGACCGTCCGGCACATCGACCTGAAGCAGTGGATGCTCCACTACTATCCAGGGCAGCGACCGCCTTTTCTGTTCAGCCGCATCGAACGCATCGCCCATCCCGTGATCACCATGGAGTCCGGGCACGCGCTGCTGGTGGAGCGCGAAGCGCTGAAGTCGCAGCTTGAGCAGTGCCGCCGACAACTGCATGCCTTGCAAGAGCGGCAGAAGCTGCAAGGTCCGGCGCCTCCCGCCTGCAACCTGTGCCCGTTGAGCGATCGCGCCGAAGCCACCTACCTGCACATCATCGGCGCCATGCTGACGCTGATGCTCGGTCGATCGCCGTCGGGCACGCCTTACTCCAGCTTCAACAGCCAGGAGGCCATCGCCAGCGCCTTGGTCGCGCATCACGGCCACCTCATGGGCATCACCGAGCGCACGCTGCAAGGCAAGTTCGCCCAGGCCAAACGCAAGCTGCAATCGGCCGTCTCCTGAGATTCGCAAGCCCGTATCTGCGGTCGCGGAAACCGCATTTGCGGTGTACGCGGCCGAAAGGCGCTATTCCACTACGAGTCACCCCTAACAAGCGCTCGCGAGCGCCAAGGAGTGACTGTCATGCCGGACGAAACGCCGCTTCTTCCTACCGCGGTTGAGCACCGCATCCTACGGCTCGATGAAGTCGAAGCCAAGAGTGGCTTCAAGCGCGCCCACATCTACAACCTGATGAAGGCGGGCAAGTTCCCCAGGGCCATTCGCCTGGGGATTCGTGCGATCGGCTGGGATTCGCTCGAAATCGAGCAGTGGATCGCCGAGCGCCGCAAGCAGCGCGTCTGACCCCTCCGACCGTTCCATCCCGACGCGACGAGGAATCAGACCATGCTGGCTATCTCCATCATCTCGACCAAGGGCGGTGTCGGCAAGACGACGACCGCCGCCAACCTGGGCGGCTTCGCCGCCGACGCCGGCTTGCGCGTACTGCTGATCGACCTGGACGTGCAGCCCACGCTGTCCAGCTACTACCCGCTTGCACGCCAGGCGCCGGCCGGCATCTACGAGTTGCTCGCGTTCAACGAGCGCGACCCGGACAAGCTGCTGTCGCACACGCACATCGACCGGCTCGATGTGGTGCTCTCCAACGACGACAAGGGCCAGTTGAACACGCTGCTGCTGCACGCACCCGATGGACGCCGGCGGCTACGGCATCTGCTCCCGGCCTTCCAGTCCAGCTACGACCTGGTGCTGCTCGACACCCAGGGCGCACGCAGCGCGCTGCTGGAGATGGCCGTGCTCGCCTCGGACCTGGCGCTGTCGCCGGTCACGCCGGAGATCCTCGCGGCCCGCGAGCTGCGCCGCGGCACCTTGCAGTTGATCGAGGACATCACGCCGTTCCGCCACCTGGGCATCGAACCGCCACCGCTGCACCTGCTGATCAACCGCGTGCCGCCGGTCTCAGCCAACGCTCGCCTCATCCAGCAGGCGCTGCGGCAGATATTCGCGGATCGCAGCGACGTGCGCGTGCTGAACACCGCCATCCCGGCCATCGAAGCCTACCCGCGTGCGGCAACGCAGGGCCTGCCAGTCCATCGCGTCGAAGGCCGGCGGCCGAGCGGACGCAGCGCACCGGCCGCGCTGGAGTCGATCCGCATGCTCGCCAGCGAACTGTTCCCGCAATGGCGGGACCTGTTCGATCAGGTCGGTACGAAAACCGCAAAGGAGGCCGCCCATGTCCAGCGCACATGAGTTGTCCCGCGGGCACAAGCAACTGCGCGGCCTGATCGAGTTCGCGCTCCAGCACGGCTGGGAAGTCGTGCGCACATCGGGCGGCCATCTCAAGTTCACCAAGCCGGGCCTGCCGCCGATCTACACCGGCTCCACCGCCAGCGACTACTGCGCCGAGCGCAATGCCCGCGCCCAGTTGCGGCGGGCGGTTCGGCACGCCAGCGCATCGGGAGGGGAACGTCATGGCTGACTTGACACCCGACGACATGGCCGCCAAGTTGCTTGCCAGCGGCTTCCAGCGCCAGAGCCCCGCCGCGCAGGCGTTGAGCGATCCCATCGCCGATACCCCGATGGTGGTCACGCTCGACGAGCTGAGGCCTTACGAACTCGACCCGCGGCTGACGCGCAATCCGCTCTTTGATGAGATCAAGGCCTCGATCCGCGAGCGCGGCCTGGACGCGCCGCCGCCGATCACCCGGCGGCCAGGTGCCGACCACTACATCATCCGCAACGGTGGCAACACCCGGCTGGCGATCCTGCGCGAGCTGTGGTCGGAGACGAAGGACGAGCGGTTCTTCCGCATCTCGTGCCTGTTCCGGCCCTGGCCCGAACGTGGCGAGATTGTCGCGCTGACCGGCCACTTGGCCGAGAACGAACTGCACGGCGGCCTGACCTTCATCGAACGCTCCCTGGGCGTGGAGAAAGCCCGCGAGCTGTACGAACAGGAGAGCGGCAAGCCACCGTCGCAGTCCGAACTGGCCCGCCGCCTGGCCGCCGATGGCTACCCGGTCCAGCAGTCCCACATCAGCCGGATGCAGGACACCGTGCGCTACCTGCTGCCGGCGATCCCGAACGTGCTCTACGGCGGGCTGGGACGGCATCAGGTCGAACGGCTGGCCGTGCTGCGCAAAGCGGCGGAGTTCGCCTGGGAAACGCGCGTGCACGGCCGGCACCTGAGCGTCGATTTCGATACGCTGTTCCATGACGTCCTGGCGCAGTTCGACGCGCAGCCCGAGAACTTCTCGCCCCAGCGCGTACAGGACGAGCTGATCGGGCAGATGGCCGAGCTGCTGAGCGCGGACTACAACGCCCTGGAACTGGACATCGACAACATCGAGAACCGTCAGCGGGCGGTGAACAGTCCGCCCAGCCTGCCGGCCGAACCTTCGGCGCCGCCCACGGTGCCCGCATCCGCGCCCGCCCCACCTGCAGCATCGCCGCTGCCTGCCGCCGACACGTCGGAAACCGCTACGCCGTCCTCACGCACGGCGACGACGCAGAAGCCGGCCACCCCGGCACCGGCCGCAGCACCGCCTGCGAAAGCCGAAGACGAAGATGCGGACGCGGCGAATGAACGGCTGCAAGGTCACATCGTTTCCCCGGCGGCCAGTACCGATCGCCTCCAGGCCATCCAGCAACTGGTCGCCGAGCACACGGGCGAGGCCTTGCCGGATTTCGCGGACAACGTGCTGCGTGCGATTCCGGTCCAGGCCGGCGGGCTGTTTCCGATCACCGACGTCTGGTACATCGAACCGGGGCTGGACAGTCCCGACCGGCTGCGCATCCACATCGGGCAGTTCGCCCGCGAGATCGCCGACGAGGCCGAGTTGGCCGATTGCATCGCGCCGAGCGATGCCGGGATCGGCTTCCGGTGTTCGGCGGCGCTGCCCGCCACCCACACCGCGCCGGCGTTTGGCCGCGCCGTACTGGCGCTGCTGCATGCACTGAGCGGCGACGCGACCGACAGCGCGCCAATCCATCGTGCCGGGCACGATCCCTCTGGCTTGAACACGCTGGGCGTGCTGCTGCAAGGCGCTCGTCCCGGCCATCCCATCACGATTCCCCGATTGAGCGACAACGGGCTGGTCAAGCTCTTTCGCTTGTTGCGACTGGCTCGCCGCCTTTTGGAACTGGAAGCAGGTACGCGCGATGTAACCGAGGATTGAACCGACGGGAGGCCATCCATGTCCGCACCCCACCCACTGAACCAAGCCGTCGTCGCGCAGGCGCTGCATGACTTGCGCAACGGCCAGTTGCGCCGATGCCTGGCCATGGGATTCGGCGAGCGCGAACTGGACGTGCTGAAGCAGCCGGCGCTGGTGGCACTGCTGGCCAACGCGCGAGTGCCGTGGTGCTCGGTGAAAGTGGATCGAGACATGCTCTGGCGGCTGGTCAGCCAGATGCGCGACATCGAACAGGAGATCACTTCGGTCGACCGGATGCTCAGGCTCGGCGCCAGCACCGAGATGGTCAGCAAGTTCTATGGCCTCACGCATCAGGAAGTGGCGCTGCGCCGCGAAATACTCGGCTTGCCCAAGCGCAAAGGCCGTCATCCCGTGCTGAGCGAGGAACAGGAAACCACCCTCTGGCATCGTTGGAAGCCCGCCATCACCGCACGCGGCATCGCGCTGGACGATGAAACCGCCATGCTCGGACTGACGATGGAACTGGCTGAATCGCTGTCCCTGCCCATGTCGGTGATCTGGGCCGCGATACAGGGCTGGATCGAACAGAAGCTGGTGTAGGCCATGACGATGCCCAGTCCAGGCTCGCCAGATCCAATGCCGCTTTCGGCGCTGCTCGACGGTGCGCTTCAGCATCTGGAGGCGTCCAGTCGCGCCGCGGCCAGCCCCCCGCAGCCGCAGGACGGCTTTCTGTTCTCCGGCAACCGCCACGAGGCCGTGCCGCGGGCGCTGTTCTTCGACCGGCGGTTGACGCCCTTGGAGCGCAACGCCTGGCAGGTCTGCCGCCTCATGCTTAACGACGATGGCCTCACCGCCTGGCCGACCTACGAGCAGTTGCGCCCCTGGCTGACCTCGACGCCGTGCGCCCCGAAGGCCTCCCACGAGACCGTCGCGCGGGCGCTGACGGTGCTGCGACTCACGCGCTGGCTCAGCCTGGCTCGGCGCCGGCGCGACCCCAAGACCGGCCGCATCCTCGGCAACCTCTACGTGCTGCACGACGAGCCGCTGAGCCCTTTCGAGGCCATGCAGTTGGACCCTGCTTACCTGGAACTGGTCAGCCAGGCGCTGACCCATGCCAGCAAGGCCATCCAGCGTGTGGGCCAGCAGGCATTGCGGGAGTTGGCCGACGACCCTCTGCTGCGCGGGCGCCAGTTGCCGACGCGGCTCCAAGTGCTCGCCCAGCGTCTGGCCCACACGCATCCCAACCTCGCGGACACTTATCCACAGGAGGATGACGATCAGGATTCCGAAGAAGGCAGCGAACGCCTTCTTCGGAACGAGGAATCGCCGTCTTCGGATTCCGAAACAGGCGAAAAACCCGGCAAATCCACCCCTCTTCGGAATCCGAAGCAGGACCGTACTGAAGTACTGAGTAGTCGTATAAAAGAAGTACGTACAGTACCGCGTGCGCGAGAACTCAACGGCCTGCGACTGCCCGAGCGCTTCCAGTCCTTGAAGGACGAGCAGCAGGCCGGGGCGCTGGTGGCGCTGCAACAGGTCGAGAACGATCAACGCCAGGCCGTCCTCGACGAGTGGGCCGCCCGCTGCCGTGGCAGCACGGTGCGCAACCCCGCCGGCTATCTGTTCGGCATCATTCAGCGGGCGATCCGCGGCGAGTTCAAGGCCTGGGCCGGACAGACCGACACCGCCAGCACCCGTCCACGGACCAATCCAGGCCCGGCGCCACCTGCACCGAGGGCGGCCAGTCCCGAGCAAATCCAGGCCCATCTGGCCCACCTGCGTGCCATCCTGGACAAGCCCTGAGCAGCAGACGTCCTTGGCTTTCCATGGCGCTATCCCCAGGGGATAGTTGCAACAGGGAGCCTTCCCAGTCCGGCCCCGGTCGGAAATGGGTCGAACTTGAGCTATGCGTGAACTGTGCGTAAAATGTGCCTGAAACCACTCTCCATTGAGGAGTAGCGCCATGTCCGCCGTCTTCGCTGATGTGCTCGAATCGACCCGTGAACCCGGTACGTCGCGGTTCTCGGCATCGGGCATCGCCGCCGTTCTCGACCTGCAACAGCAGGATCTGGCCACGCTTGCGGGCGTTCACCGCAACACCCTGCGGACGCACCCGGAATCGCCCCGCCTGCAAGCCGCGTTGCGCGACCTGGTGCGAGTGCTGTCGGCCGCGACGGCGATACAGCCGGACCAGCAGCGTGCCATCTTCCTGATCAAGAACGAGCCCATTCCCGCGTTCCGCCACAAGACGCTGCTGCAACTGATCCAGGAGGGCCGGACGGAAGATGCGATCGGCTACCTGGAATCGATCAGCTCCGGCTTCGTCGGATGATCCTCGTCGATCTGCCTCCCGGCGCCACGCTGTTCCGGGCGCATACCCCGCAATGGGCCAGCCGGCCCACCAGCGGCGCGGGTGCCGCCACCCGCGGCGGACGCTTCAATCGCGAGGGCGTGGAAGCCCTGTACCTGTCGCTGGATGAGCTGACGGCACTGCGCGAATACCAGCAGACCTCGCCCTTCCTGCCTCCCTGCACGATGTGCTCGTACACCGCGACGCTGAGCAACCTGGTCGATCTGCGCCAGCTCCATCACGGCGAACCATGGGACGAACTGTGGCATGACTGGCGCGAGGACTGGCGCCACCTGAAGCTGGAACTGCACATCGAGCCGCCGACCTGGGTGCTCGCCGACATGGTGCTGGCCCATGGCTACACCGGCATCCTCTTTCCGAGCCTGGCGCACGAGGGAGGAACCAACGTCGTGGTCTATGCAGACCAGCTCAAGGACGGCAATTCGGTGGCAGTGAACGACCCGGACGGGCGACTTCCCCGCGACCAATCCAGTTGGGTGCGCTGATCCACGTCCCGAATCGGTCCATGCACTGACCGAGTGGATGTCCTTGGCCTTCCATAGCGCTATCCCCAGGGGATAGTTGCAACACACAGCCTTCCGCTTCTCCCCAAACCGGCGTCCTGTCCGTGCGGTTTGTTGACTGACGGCCTTCCGGCCCGTCCCGATGCTGGCGACTCGCTCACCACCTTGCGAGTCGCCTCCATGCCTACTAACGAATCCCTGCAACTGAACCTCGGGTCGCTGCGCAGCGCGATGTCGCTGACGCTGCACACGCATCATGCCTCCCGCATCTGGCACGGCCGCGCCGCCGCAGAAGGACGGCCCGGCATCATCGGCCTGAACGGCTATCTCTCGATCATGAGCAAGCTGCGGCGCGGCGCCGAGCAGGACGATCCGTACAGCGACTGGTGGATGCTGCGCATCGAAGACAAGCTGGCGCAGACCAAGACCAGCCTGCAATCGCTGCGCGAACAGGTGGAGCAGGTGCTGGCGAACGTGCCGCCCGCGTTGTCGCTCGGAGAAAACATGAACGTGCAGCCGGTCAAGCTGCCGCTGTTCGTGAACGCACAACTCGGCTTCATGGCCGTCTACCTCTTGGCGGACTACGACGACCTGGCCCGCAAGCTGATCCTCTCCCACCACACCGCGCTGATCGACCGCTCGACCCTGGAACGCTGGCTCAACGAAGGCGCGCACGCGCTGCGCAGCCTGTTCTCGCTGGCCCAGCAGTACCGCTACTCCGGCTGCACCCGCGACGACTTCGCCGCCAAGAACGCGGCAGCGCGTGCAGCCATCGAGAAGTACGGCGAACTGCCGCAGGAGGTGCTCGAAGGCACGAAGCGTTCCCGCTATGCGCCGCCCATCGTCCGGCGTTCGCCGCTGGCCTCGGCCCCCGGAGGCCGGGCCAGCCGCGCGGAGGACGAACCCGCGCTGGACGACGAGACCCCGCCGACTGCGGCAGCGGGCGATGCCGAGGGTGAGCCGGAATGAGCGCCAGCCCCGCGCGTCGATTCGCACCATTGGAACAGGCGGACTTCCTGACGCTGGAACACGCCGCCTTCCTAAAAGGCCTTTTACGCCCTTTTCCTTTTAAGGGTAAGGGGAGTCTGGAGGACTGGGCCAGCCAATGCCACGCGCTGCGCGACGACCTGATCGCCCTGGCGCAGCGGCGCGTGCTGGCGCAGGCCACCGACTACCCGTTCCGCCTGCTGCCCGTGCATCTGGCCCAGCAGACCACGGGCGCCGGCACGACCTTCCTGCGCTGGCGCAGACCCGACCGTTCGGCGATGGGCGTGGCGCTGTGGCAGTCGCTGATCGCCAGCCCTTCCACGCCCGACCACCTGATCGGCGACCTCTACGCGATGGAGGTCCAGCGCATCGTGCTGAACATGCAGGTCAGCCTCACCCACAGCATCGCCCGCCAAGCATTGGAGGCCGCCGAGAAGGTCGCCCAGGCCGAAGCGGTCTACCACCGGCGCAGCCGCGCCAACCACTCCCAGGAGAAGCATCGATGAGCACCCATTTCAGTGGCGAGGGCAATATCGGCTCTGCACCGGAATACCGCGAATTCCCCAGCGGCAACGACGAACCCCGCAGGCTGCTGCGCCTGAACGTCTACTTCGACAACCCGATCCCGAAGAAGGATGGCGAGTACGAGGACCGCGGCGGCTTCTGGGCGCCGGTCGAACTCTGGCATCCCGAGGCGGAGCGCTGGGCCAACCTCTACCAGAAGGGCATGCGCGTGCTGGTCGAGGGGCGCACCGTGCGCGACGAGTGGGAGGATGCCGACAAGAACGAGCGCGTCACCTTCAAGATCGAGGCCCGCCGCGTAGGCATCCTGCCGTACCGCCTCGAAGCGGTGACGCTCAGCCCCAAGCCTGTCACCTGATCGCTGCCTCTGCGAGGGCGGCTGCGGCAACCCACCGTCGCCCTCCATGCGCCAGTAGACCTCAGTGGAGCTATCCCCAGGGGATAGCTCCACCAACGTCCACCGAGTTCCACGCGCTCTCCCGATACGACGCTCCCGCCGAACAAACCGCAGCTTTGCCGTCCGGCTGCTGCGGCACGCGCCGCCTCATCGACCAACAAATCGGTGGCCGCGCCATGCGGCTTCTTTGCGGTGTCGCCGGCTCATCCCGGACACGCTGCTGCTCATCCGATGAACAGCACGTTTCCGAGGAGGCCGAATGCGCGTGGTTCTCTGCGAAAAGCCCTCTCAGGGCAAAGACATTGCCCGCGTGCTGGGCGCGAACCAGCGTGGCAATGGCTGCTACACCGGCGCCGGCCTCAGCGTCACCTGGGGCATCGGCCACCTGATCGAAACCGCACCGCCGGAAGCCTACGGCGAGCAATACAAGCGATGGGCACTGGAACCGCTGCCCATCGTTCCCCAGCGCTGGCAGGTCGAGGTCAAACCCAAGACTGCCGCGCAATTCAAGGTCGTCAAGCAGTTGCTGGCGCAGGCCAGCGAGCTGGTCATTGCGACGGACGCCGACCGCGAGGGCGAGATGATCGCCCGCGAACTGATCGACTACTGTGGCTACCGCGGCCCCATCCAACGCCTCTGGCTCTCGGCGCTCAACGATGCGTCGATCCGCAAGGCGCTCGGCGCGCTCAAGCCTTCGTCGGAGACCTTGCCGCTGTACCACTCGGCGCTCGCCCGTTCGCGTGCCGACTGGTTGATCGGGATGAACCTCAGCCGCCTGTTCACCGTACTGGGTCGGCAGGCCGGCTACGACGGCGTGCTCTCGGTCGGCCGTGTGCAGACCCCGACGTTGAAGCTGGTGGTCGACCGCGACCGCGAAATCGCACGTTTCGTCTCCGTGCCGTTCTGGGCGATCGAGGTTGCCCTGTCCGCAGGAGGCGCTTCCTTCATCGCCCACTGGCTGCCGCCGCAGGGCTGCACCGACGATGCCGGCCGCTGCCTGCAGCAGCCCGTCGCGCAGCAGGCCGTCGAGCGCATCCGCACGGCCGGCACCGCTCAGGTGATCGGCGTCGAGACCGAGCGGGTGCGCGAAGGCCCGCCGCTGCCGTACGACCTGGGTACGCTGCAAGAGGTCTGCTCCCGGCAGTTGGGTCTGGACGTGCAGGACACGCTCGACATCGCGCAGGCGTTGTACGAAACGCACAAGGCGACGACGTACCCGCGCTCGGATTCGGGCTATCTGCCCGAAAGCATGCTCGCCGAGGTGCCGACCGTCATCGACAGCCTCATCAAGACCGATCCGGCCCTGCGCCCACTGGTCGCCCAGCTTGATCGCAACCAGCGCTCGCGGGCTTGGAACGACGCCAAGGTCACGGCGCACCACGGCATCATCCCGACGCTGGAGCCGGCCAACCTATCCGCCATGAGCGAGAAGGAACTGGCCGTCTACACGCTGATCCGTGCGCACTACCTGGCGCAGTTCCTCCCGCACCATGAGTTCGATCGCACCACGGCGCGGTTCGCCTGCGGCGGCCAGAACCTGGAAGCCGTCGGCAAGCAGATCGTCGTGCCGGGCTGGCGCCTGGTGCTGGCGGCATCGGAACCTGCCGACGAGGACGGCGACGCCAAGGCTCGCAGCCAGGTGCTGCCGCAGCTGCGTGAGGGACTGGCCTGCCGGGTCGGCCAAATCGATCTGAAGGCACTCAAGACCCTGCCGCCCAGGCCATACACGCAGGGCGAACTCGTGAAGGCGATGAAAGGCGTCGCCAAACTGGTCACCGATCCACGCCTGAAGCAGAAGCTGAAGGACACCACCGGCATCGGCACGGAAGCCACCCGCGCCAACATCATCAAGGGCCTGCTCGACCGCGGCTACCTCATCAAGAAAGGCCGTGCCGTGCGTGCCTCCGACGCTGCCTTCACCCTCATCGACGCCGTGCCGCCGGCCATCACCGACCCCGGTACGACCGCGATCTGGGAGCAGGCGCTGGACATGATCGAAGCCGGCCAGATGACGCTGGACACCTTCGTCGAGAAGCAATCGGCCTGGGTCGCGCAGCTCGTGCAGCAGTACCGCAGCATCACCTTGTCCATCAAGCTGCCGCAGGGGCCGGTCTGCCCGCTGTGCGGTGCCGCCACGCGCCAGCGCACGGGCAAGAGCGGTGCGTTCTGGTCATGCACCCGGTATCCGGATTGCACGGGAACGGTGGCCATCGAATCCAGTCCGCGACGCCGCGCCAACAGCGGCACCCGCGGCACGGCACGCAAGACGCGCCGCTCGTCCACGTAGTCGCCACACCCAACCCCATCGCACCGGCCGCGACCGATGCGCAGGCCTCGCACCCCGCGAGGCACCCAGCACGCTCAACCTTCTGCGACGTGTGCACGTCCGCACCGGCGGTTCCTGCCGGCGCGGCGAGAAGGCGCACTGGTCACCGCCCGCATCCGTGGGCGTTCTGTTCGGCGTGTTTCCGTTCTCCCGGTCGGTCTCCCGGCGGCTTGCAGCGCGAGCCGCCGGGAGACCCACTGGGTCAGCGGTAGTCGATGCCGGTGCCTGCCGGCGAAACAACAGGCTCCTTTTGTGCGCGGATGCGTGCCGAAGGATTTCGGCCCCAACCACGACACGGGCCGGGTGCGATCGCTGATGCAGCGACAGGCTCTACCGACGGCCACGTCCTGCGACAGCCCACGGGTGGTTTCCTCCTCGCCAGCCGAAGACCCGAGCGGTCTTCGGCGCCTTTCTCCTGCCTTTCCGACACCCCGAACAGGAGAACCCCCGTGCACCCTCGACACCCTCCAGCTTTGCAGTACGGCAGCGTGTGCAGCGGTATCGAAGCCGTGAGCCTGGCCTGGCAGCCCCTTGGGCTGCAAGCCGCCTGGTTCGCCGAGATCGAGCCATTCCCCAATGCCGTCCTCGCGTACCGCTACCCCGAGGTTCCGAATCTCGGCGACATGACGGGCATTGCCCGCCAGATCCGTGCCGGCACCGTTCCCGCGCCCGACATCCTGGTCGGCGGAACTCCATGCCAATCCTTCAGCGTCGCCGGCGACCGCCAAGGGCTCGCCGATCCGCGCGGCGCGCTCACCCTTGACCTATGTGGAGTTGGCCAATGCCATCGATCAAGCCCGTACCCAAGCCCGCCGCCCGGAAGCCACGCTCGTCTGGGAAAACGTCCCGGGCGTCCTCTCGGACCGCTCCAACGCCTTCGGTTGCTTCCTGGGCGCACTGGCCGGAGAAGGCCGTGCGCTCGAACCACCAGGGCCGCGGTGGACGCACGCAGGTTGTGTGTCTGGACCCCGCCGCCGCATCGCGTGGCGCGTGCTCGACGCCCAATACTTCGGTGTTGCCCAGCGCCGTCGTCGTGTGTTTCTTGTGGCAAGTGGTCGAGACGACCTCGATCCCGCCGCGGTACTTTTCGAGTCCGAAGGCGTGCCTGGGCATCCTGCGGCGGGCTTCGCTCCGTGGCAAGACGCTGCCACGGGTCCTGCATCGGGTACTGACGCAGCAGGCAGCTATGCCGGATTGAACCGCGCCTACGGCAAGGTCACGCTCGCCTTCGGCGGCGGCAACACCTGCGGGCCGATCGACGTGGCCGCCTGCCTGACGGCGGCCCCAGGCGCCAAGAACGACTTCGAGGTCGAGACCTTCGCCGTGCAATCGATGACTGGCACGATCAGCCATGCTCTGAACACCGCCAACAACGGCAAGGGATGCAGCGAAGACGGCACGGGGCGCGGCGTGCCGATCATCGCTTTCACCGCGCAGGGTTGCGGCGCGGATGCAGCGATGGAACGGGCACCGACGTTACGCGCTGGTGGGCATCGCAATAGTCATGCGAATGCTGGTGTGGTGCCAGCAATCGCTTTCGCGCAGAACTCGCGTGGCGAGTTGCGGCTGGAATCAGGGCACGGCCAGTTGACCGGCACGCTGTCCACTGGCGGCGGCAAGCCCGGCCAAGGCCGGCCAATGGTCGTATCGGTTTCGCTTCGTGGGCGCGAAGACGGTCTGCGTGCGGAGCTGAGTGGCGTCATCTCACCCGTGCTGCGTGCAAGCAGCGGCGGCGGTGACAAGGGCCACGTGCTTGCACCAACCTACGAGGCGCATTTCCACTACGCCCCGAAGGCGCCGGGGGATGCCGACTGGTCGCAATGGCGGGTGCGCCGGCTCATGCCCGTGGAATGCGAACGCCTCCAGGGCATGCCCGACGACTACACGCTCGTGCCGTACCGCGGCAAGCCGGCCGCGGATGCGCCGCGCTACAAGGCCATCGGCAATTCGATGGCCGTGCCCTGTGTGGCCTGGTTGGGACGCCGACTGTTGCAAGCATTGCGTTGAACACGGTGATGGCGGGTTTCTGTTTCTCGCGCGACGGCGACCTTGCCCGCCGCGATGCTCCTCCCATGCGTCGCTGACTTCGTCAGCACCATGCCAGCAGCCAGGGTCTTTCGGCTGCCGCGGAATCCTCTTCCGCGCGACCCGCCAGTCCGCTTCGCATCGCCCCCCCGCGGACGAGCGCCTTTCCGGAGCCGATGCTGCCTTGTTCCACCGACCGGGAGGTTCTGCTTCCCGACCGGGATGTGGCCTCCGACCTTCCCCAGGAGATCGCCATGTCCCTTCCGCCCCATGCGGTGCTTCCGAGCCCCGCCCAGGCCCGAGCCGATGCCATCGGCTATCTGGCCCTGATCCACGTCGGCAAGCGCCTGTTCGTCCAGGTCTGCCACAGCGCCGCCGGCCACTACATCGGCACCACCGATGCAGACGGCCCGGTCTCGCGCGAGTCCGCCCAGTACTTCCGCTCCTACCAGGCCGCCAGCCACGCCTTGGCGATCGGCCGTTGGCAACAGCGCCTCCATTCCTGAATCCCACTCGCCAGGAGACTTTTCATGAACCAGTCTTTGCCCCAAGACGTGCTCGAACTGATCGTGCGGGAAGACCTGCATTTTGCCCAGGCCCCCGAAGCGTTCTTCCAGGCATGGAAGCGCGGCGTCGAGATCGCCGGCCACCAGTGGTTCGGCGACGGCACCCGCGAAGGCCTGCAACATGCCGCCGAAAAGTGGGATCTGCGTCCAAACCTGCTGATGCTCAACGACGCCCTCGGCGTACTGAGCGGCGGCCAGCGAATGTTCCTCGCCGCGATGGTCAGCTTCTACAACGAACGCGAGGGCGGCGCCATGCTCAAGCGTTGCGGCTTCCACGGGCTGGCCGACTTCGGTGGCCTCGACTTGGAACGCCGTCAGGTGCTCGCCCAGTTGCTGCTCAACTACAACGGCTGGTGAGCCTGCCCAGGCACATCACCGTATTCCTTCCTCTCACCCCAAGAGGGACATGCGTCCCTTCGGGGCCATGTCCCTCCTTTTTTCATAGGAGCGACCATGTCCCGAATCCCTTCCTTCGCCATCGTCCTTGAGGGTGGCCTAGTCCAAACCGTGATCATGCAGGACTGGCCCGGCCAGGTCCCGCTGCCGCGCATCGCGGTGATCGACTATGACACCGAAGGCGCGGCCTACGACGAAATCACCCAGTTCGCCATCGGCGACAAGCCCGCGGAAGCCATCTGCCGCGGCGACGTCCCGGAGGTGTACGAATCATTTCCGGTGGCCTTGTCTCCCCGTGCCGTCCTTGCTGCGCTCGGCGAACCTGTCGATGACGACGCTTCCGAGCCGGCCATGACGGTGGCACGCAACGTCCGCAACAGCATCGTGGCGCTCGATGAGGCGCTGAACTGCAAGGAGCAGGCTCCGACCAGCAGCGATTACAACGAACTGTACGTGCTCGCCAACTGTGGGCTGATCGACGTGCTGAAGGCGATGGGCGACACCACCGACTTCGGCGACTGACTCTTCTTCCTTCCACCGCTCGAAGCCATTCCGGCCTCGGGCTTTTCCCATGCGGATGCCATCGTCCGCACGGACCGGCTCCGCTCGACCATCGAAAGGAGCCACCATGGCCAACAACTACTACGACGCCACCGGCGTCCTCGCGCTCGACCAGGTCACGCCGGTCATCACCGCACTGTTCGGCGGGTTCAATCTCGATCCAGCCTATCCCGGCAACGGGCGGGCCTACATCGCCCGGATTTCCGAGTCCAACGATCCGCAGTGGGACGACGTGCAGGAAGGTCTCGCCGACCTCGCCGCCACGCTCGGCCTGGATCGGCCGGATCAGGACGACGAATCGCCACTGGCAGGCATCCTGCGGGTGCTTGCCGCGCACTTCGGCGCCGAGGACGACGAGGCGTTGGAAAACCTCATCGAACAGCACGCGTTCGAGGACGGTGCCGATCTGGAGGCACTGTTCCTGGTGGCCACCTGTTTCGATGACGGCCACCACCTGGCCGCCATCCAGTTCGAGGGCTGCTGGCATTGCAGCAAACCGCGGCTGTTCGAGTTCGGCGGCGATGCCTGCTTCCTGAGCCGGGAGGTTCGCCTTTTCGGAGCTTCCACGCACGCCATGGAGCTTGGCGAGCAATTGCGCAAGGCCGTCCTGACGGTCGATGCCGAGGAAGCCTCCGCGCTGATCGCATTGGAGGCTGTCAGCGTGCTCTCGGGCATCAACGACGACGCCTTCCGTTCGCGGCTGCGGCGGCGCGTCGCCGAGCGGCTGTTCGACCCACCCGCGTCCGGCGATACCGCCTGACGTTCTTTCCTTCCTTCACCCGCTGGGGTTCCATCCCCGGCAGGGGATGGGCTCCGCCTAATCCTTTGCTGGAGAAATCCCATGTCCAAGACCGAAAATTTCTTCGTTCGCGGGTACAGCAACCTGCGCATCGTCCGCTCCCTCTGCATCAGCTACGACGACGGCAGCCCACTGGTCTGGCGTCCCATCCACGCCAGCCAGGCACTTCTATCCGACCGCGACCTCATCTCGTCGCCTTGCATCGTCACCAACGACTTCGCCGTGATCCGAAATATCGGCGAGGAAATCAGCGACGAATTGGCGGCCGAGTGCGATGCCGGCGACGGCGTCGATGGCGAGGGCGTCGTGGGCGCCGTGGTCTATGCCATCCACGGCGACGACTTCAACGGCGAACCCGTCCATATCGGCGACACCTATTCCGAGGGAGCTGCCCGCGAGATCGTGGGGCGGCTGAGTTTCGAGACCGGCTTCTACAGCCGCGCCTGGGAGATCAGCAGCGCCCATCTGACCGAGGACGCCAACCGCTACCTGATGGAGCTGGCTGACCTCGCTACCCCGGAGAGGTTCCTGTTCATCGCCTTCCGCATCCCGTACAGCCCGGCGATCGGCGTCAAGCTGATCTCCACGCCCTGGGCGGACAGCCATCTGCAGGACCTGGAAGGCATCACCGCCGAACAACTGCGGCAGGAACACCGGAACAAGGGCATGCCCGAATCCCTGGTGGACGCGCTGCAACAGGCCGGCCAGGCCGATGTTCGCTTCCTGATCTTCGATGCCGACGCCCCGGTACTGGAAGGTCTGCCGCTGTACGAATCGTAGTCCCTGCGCTCCCTGGGAGCATCCACCGTCCTTGCGGCTCGGCATCCGCGAGGGTGCTGAGCCGCTCCTTCTTTGGAGCACACCATGATCACTTCGCTGTCCGAGCCCGGCCTCGACCTGTCCGGCATCGTTGACCACGTACTGCACGATCTTGACGCCGAAGCAGACTTCGAGCTGCAACTGGGCGCCTGCATCAATGCCATGAGCCAGGACGATGCCATCGGCCAAACGCTGGTGTTCGAGCGCATGAGCGGCACGCTGCACATGCGCCATATCAGCATCGCCGATCTCATGGAGACCGACATCGACCGCTACGAAATGGTGGTATTCGACGGCGGCAATACCCGCGGCGACTGCTGGAAGCACGTCTTCTTCCCACGACAACGCACGCATTGCTTCGTGTACGAAAACTTCTGATCCACCTGCCGCCCCTCGATCGAGGGGCGTTTTCTTGTCCGTGTCCGCCGCACCAATGCGGGAACGTCCAGATTCCATATTGCGTGCACCGGGCCGCCAGCGACGCGCCATGCTGGCCGCGTGTTCGCTGGCGTAGCCGGCAACCGCCCAGGCAGTCGAGACCTTCGAGGCTGCGGTGCACCCGCACTGGTCATCTCCATCCATCGACGCACACCGCGTCCTTTCCACCCCAAGGGATCTTCCTCCCTTGCGGGCGGGAGTCCCTTGTTTTCCTTCAAGGAGTCTCCCATGGACCGTTCTGCTATTCGCATCCAGTTGCCCACGCTCGTCGCAGGGCACGTCCCGCGCAACGTGAACTCGTTCAAGTTCCGCTTCTTCGACAGCCAGCCGCAGGAATCCACGCTCGGATTCGTGATCGACCCCAAGCCCTTCGACGGCAAGGTGGTGGCGACGACCGATGACGCCATCGTTGTCAAGACCTCCCGTGCCGAGTTCGCGGTGCTGGATCGCGACCTGGTCACCGTCGTCCCCGACGAAGGTGCCAAGGTGCACGTCCAGCCCTATGCGCGGCGCCGCTTCGACGGCCTGCGCGCGGACACACCGGAAGAACGCACCGAGTACACCTCCGAGGGCAAGCCGTACACCATCCAGACGCACATCCTCGGCTCCGCGCCGGCCAAGCTGCCCATCCCCGAACCGCAGTGCCCCGAACTGCACGACCTGATCCAGCAACTGGAGGAACTGCCGGCGCCCGATCGCTTCCGGAAGATCACCCACATGCTGGTCGATGCCGGGGCCAAGGACTTCACCTGGGTCGATCCGGCACCGACCAAGATCATCGAGACGCCGCCGGCGATCAGCTTCTCCGTCTCCACGGCGAAGTTCGAGGGGCGGGTCACCGTGCTCTACGACCGTGCCGGCGACGTGTACGTGATCGAGCTGCATCAAGGCGATGAACTCATCGAGCGCATCGACGAGGTGTATTTCGACAGCCTTGGCGAGGCGCTGGCGCATCGGATCGACGATGGCCGCTGGCGCCAGATCCAGGTGACCGTCCTGGAGCAGGCCAAGCGCACGCGCAAAGCCCTCTCGGCGTGATCGACCAGGCCGCGGCTTCCGCGGCCTACCTTCCATCCCACTTTGAGGAGATTTCTCCATGTCCCTGCGATTCAAGGGGGTCGATCTGCGCCCGGTGTTAGCCGAAGCAGTCGCCAACCAGTGCCGCGTCGTCCTCGCCAAGGACCAAGGCGCCTACTTCCTCGCCGAACGCGGCGAGCGCCTTCCCGGTGGCCGCCAGAAGCTGATCGCCTACGCGGTCGGCTGCAACCCCGACGTCGATCCATCCGTTCGACGACTGGTGGGCACTGGTGAACGCCGAGCTGGGGGGCGATGATTTCGGCGAGTTCTTCGACGTACAGGACGACGTGTTCGCCCGCATCCTGCACAGCGAAGACGATCTGGCGTTGTCCGCCACCGAGACGCACCTGTCCTTGCAGGCGGTTCCGCGCGAACCCAATGGCGGATGACCGCCGCTTTCCCCGACCCCCGCGCATGCGGGGGGTTCTTCGTTCTGGAGCCAGCATTTCGACCGGACCCGGCGCCGGAATGGGGTGGTCCGGTAGTGCCGATTCATCGATGCCCCCGGCGTACCGTCATGCCACGCTGCCGCCATGCCCCGCTGATTGCGATCAGCAGCATGCCCAGGTAGCCACGATCTTCAAGGCTACGACTCGGTTCCGACCGCGTTGATCACCCCCGTTCGCACCGGCATCCATGCGCGAACAACCATCGATTCCAGATGGCGATGCCACCACGCTGTTCCATCAACCCACGCGGGGGTTCCACACCTTCCCCGCCTGGGTCGGGTGTGTCTCCGCTTCTTGTCCTACTGGAGATTCACCATGACCACTTCCAACGAAAAAACCTACTTCGATCTGCACATCACCGGCCTCGGCTACCTCAATCGCATCCGCGAGGTGAAGCCGAAGAAGGGTTCGCCCTTCCTGGCTTGCGACATCGCGGCGCTCAACGGTCCCAGCGATGACGTTTCCTACGTGCGTTTCGACACCCGTGTTTCCGGCAACGAAGCGCAGCACTTGGTCCGCCGCTGCGAGGATGCCGTCAAGGCCGAAAAGAAGGTCCTGATCGGCTTCCGCCTGGGCGACCTCTGGGCCGACACCTTCACCTACACCAAGGGGAAGCACATCGGCGAACAGGGGGTGAGCTTCAAGGCCCGCCTGCTGTTTATCTCTTGGATAAAGGTCGACGGCGAGCTCGTCTACAAGGCCGAGCCCAAGCCGACCGACTCCGACGAACGCGAGAGCGACGTTCCGGCTCCCGCCGAAACGCCCGCCCCGCAGGAAGCTCCGGCCCAGGCGTCCCCCGCGCCGGCCGCTGAAGCGCCCGTCGAAGCCCCCGCACTGGAGGCTGCCGAGTCGTTCTGACCCGCTGATCCACAAGGCCCTGTTGTCCGGGGCCTTGTTTTTTCCCCGCAGCCATCCGCCATCGGCCATTCGCGCTGATGGCGGACGGCTGTTCCTTTATCCGCAGGAGTCTTCCCATGATTACTCTCCCAGGCCAGCTGGCCATCAAGACCATCCACGGCAGGAACGGCGACTTCAACGTCGGCCGCCTCGCCACCTCCATCGGCGAGTTCGTCGTGAAGAACGCCGAGTTGGATCAGTACGACGAGGGCAAGTACGAGGGCGATTTCGCCATCGCTGAAATCCGGCCGTCCACGTACAACGCCAACGGCCGCATGGTCATCGAGATCCGCGCCTTGCTAGGCGGAATGACCTTGTCCAACGTCGATGCCCTGAGCGGCGACGAAGCCCGGCAGTTGAGCCCGCAGGAAGTCGATCCGATCGACGAAGAAGCGCAAGCCCCCACGCCGGCCAAGCCCAAGGCACCCGCTAAAGCGAAGTCCCGCGACCCGCGTGATCCGCTGGTCGATACCACGCCCTTCGGCAGCGCGATCGCAGCTCCCGTTACCCCCGAAGCCTCGGCCGAGGCGGACGATGCGGCGCTGTTCGGTGCGATCTGGCCGCTGGACGAGATCGTCAAGCTCGATGCCACCGTCGATCGCCGCGTCCTGCGTCAGCAGCGCGACCGTCTCGGCACGCTGGGCTACATCTTCGAGCCGTTGTCCCAGGACTGGCACCTCGCCAAGGCCTGATCCCCTCCGTCGCACCCGCGACGTTCATCCACCCGCCGGGGCCGCTTCCCCGATGGGGGAAGCCCCCCGGCTTTTTTCTGGAGGTTTCCATCATGTCCGCCATCGCTTGCGATTCCCCCCGTTCCACGCTGGATGAATCCGCGTGGCAAGCGGTCTGCAAGACGGCTGCCGAGCACGCCCAGCGTGGTTGCGGCCTCTCCTGGGAGCACTGGGTCACGCTTTTCAGTTCGGAGATCGACATGCAAGTCAGCCAATTGCCGGAAGAGCAGCGTGCCCAGGCCCTGGAAATCGCAGCCCAGGAATGGGACTACGCAACACCTGCCGAGCGGCAGGAAATCCAGGACTGGCTTGCCGAAAACGGATGCTGCTCCCACGGTATCACCTTGGGCTGCTGCCCGGCCGGTTGCGGCTCGTACTGAGGAGGCGCCATGGACCCGATCCTGACGGCACTCTCGCCCTCGCTGCTCGCCTACGTCGAGGGGCAGTTGTCCAACGACGAGGTTTCTTCCGACGAGGAAATGCTCGACTACTTCGTCGCCAACGGCCTCACCGAGGAACAGGCCCGGCACGCGCTGACCTACCGCGACCAGTACCTCAACAACCTCTACCTCGAAGGCTTCACGCCGATCACCGCGGTAGATGCGCCGCTGCACTTCAACCCGCACACCCGGCAGTTCGAGCCGGACTGAGCGGTTCCTTCTCCACCCCACGGGGCAGCACTGGCCCCGGCGGGCGGTGCTGTTCCCCTTCATCGAGGACATCACCATGCCTGCATCCGCTTCTCCCACGACGCTGTACCGTATCGACGAGTGCCCGGACCTGATGGCCGACGCCTGCGTCGGTGACGACCAGGGCAACCTGATCTTCCTGTCCATCTGGGCGCGCGACACCGCCGTCCAGGAGTTCCTCGCTCGCCTCACCCTCGGGCGCGACGAGCAGGGACTGGACCAGTTCCACGTCATCACCCCCGAAGGCGGCTCGCTGCCGCTGTTCGTCGGCAACGTCGATCGGCTGGAAAAGCGTGCCACGCGCGCTTACCGGCGCACGCTGTTCGGTTCGCTCTCCAATGTGTGGCTGTTCGACAAGCGTTGCGTCAAGCCCGACAAGGCCAACGCCAGCGCACTGGCGCTGCTGCCACGCGATTCCACCCACCGGCTCGACCGGCTGTGGACGCTGGTGCAGGACACCTGCCCATTGCCCTTGCTCGACCACTGGCGCGAGACCGTGCTGGAACTGCTGCAAACCCGCGACATGCTCGGCCGCCTTCCGTTCGCCCTCGGGCCGCTGGAAGGCCATCGGCTCGCCATCGACGTGCCGGTGCTGACCCAGGCACTGGGCAACCTAATCCGCAACGACGTACTCACCGCCTATCCCTATCCGGCAAAGATTTGGACGCCGGAAGTGGAAGCGGCCTGAACCACGTCACGGACGCACGCCTTGCGCGTGCCTCCGTCAATTTTCCCCGCCAACCAAGGAGACTTCCATGGCACTCATGTTCCCGCGGCTTGCCCGCAGTTTCGCCAAAAATGGCTACTACCCCACCGACGAAGCAACGCTGGAGCGAACACTGTCCGCACTGGCGCCGGCCAACGGCCCGATGTCGATTCTTGATCCCTGTGCCGGTGAAGGCGTGGCGATCGCCGAAGCTGCCCACGCCCTCGGGCGCGAGCAGACCACCGCGTTCGCCGTCGAGTACGACGCAGAGCGGGCCCACCACGCCCGCAACCTGGTCGATCACTGCATCCACGGCGATCTGATGGACACGCTGATCTCGCGGCAGGTCTTCGGCTTGCTGTGGCTCAACCCGCCCTATGGCGACCTGTCGAAGGATGTCAACGGCAACATCGGCTACCAAGGCCAGGGTCGTCCCCGTCTGGAAAAGCTGTTTTACCAGCGCTCGCTTTCCTTCCTGCAATACGGTGGTGTGCTCGTCTTCATCGTGCCGTCCTACGTGCTCGATGACGAACTGGTCGGATGGCTGACTCGTCACTTCTCCAACCTGCGTGCCTTCCAAGCGATGGACAAGCAGTTCCGGCAGGTGGTGATCTTCGGCCAGCGCATTCGCCAGCGCGACCAGGTATCGGATTCGATCAAGGCGGCACGCACGCTACTGTTGCAGATCGGGCAAGGTCAGATTGAAGCCGATGAACTTCCGTCCGAATGGCCGTTCCTGCCGTACACCGTTCCCGCGGCGCAAGCCGAACCAGAGCACTTCTACCGCGTGACGATGGAACCGGAGCAGTTCGCCGATGAAGTCGGCCGGCTGCACGGGCTCTGGCCGTCGGTGGATACGCATCTGGGCGCCGCGCAGAAAGCCCTGCGGCCGCCGGCGCGTGCGTTGTCGCACTGGCATCTCGCCCTGGCCCTGGCTGCGGGCGCGATCTCCGGCGTGGTGCGTTCCAAGAACGGCCGCGTGCTCGTCGTCAAAGGGGACACCCACAAGGAGAAGACCCTCCAGACGGAATACACCGAACGCGACGACGGCTCCGTGGCCGAGACCCGCATCCTCACCGACAAGTTCGTCCCCGTCATCCGCGCCTGGGACATGACCCCCGGCTCGTCCACGCGAGGCGAGGTACTGACCATCCGCTGATCGCGGTTCACCCACGACGGCTCGCCGTCGATTTCATCCACCCAACGGGGTCCCGTCACCCCGCTGGGGTGCCGTGGCCCTTCCATTCTCCAAGGAGCACACCATGGCAACCCAAGCATCTCCCATCGCCCAGACCTCGAACCGGCGCTTCTCGCCCGGCCAGACGGTTATGACCCTCGGTGTCGATGAACTGGTCCGTCAGGGCCGGCTCAATCCCGTGCCGTATCTGCGCCGCCATCTCGCCGCCGACTGGGGCGACCTCGACGACAGCGACCGGCGGCAAAACGATGCCGCGTTGAAGTCCGGCGAGGATCGCCTGTTCTCGTCCTACCAGGTCACGCCCGATCTGAAGCTCTGGATCATCACCGAGAGGGATCGCAGCGTCACCACGCTGCTGCTGCCCAGCGAGTACTGATCCCTCCCACGCACAACGGCTTCGCGCCGTACTTCTCTTCCCACACCGGGGCATGCCATCGCCCCGTGGGGGTGGTGCATGCCCCAACTCATTTGGAGCATCACCATGTCCCTCGATCTCGAAACCACTGCCGCGCGAGTTGAGTCCGTCCAAGGCGAACTGCTCGACGCGGAACCGTCTCCTCTCACCCTGAGCCTTCAGGATTTCGTCACCGAGTTCGGCGACGAACTGCTGGATTCCCTCAACCGCGCCAACCCGCCGGTCTACATCGGCACGCCGAAGGCGCATCGTCAACTTCTCCTGGCCAGCCTCAAGCGCCAGTTGTTCCCGGCGCAAGCCGACGTGGTCCATGCCGCCGCCGAGCTGCTGGTCGATCGCGGCGAACGCGCCGCGATCGTCAACGGCGAGATGGGGTGCGGCAAAACGACCGTCGGCATCGCCACGGCCGCCGTCCTCAATGCCGAGGGCTACCGCCGTACCCTGGTTCTTTCGCCGCCGCACCTTGTCTACAAGTGGCGGCGCGAGATCCAGGAGACGGTCGCCGGTGCGAAAGTCTGGGTGCTCAACGGCCCGGACACGCTGGTCAAGCTCATCAAGCTGCGCGAGCAGCTTGGCGTGCAGCCCTCCGGCCAGGAGTTCTTCGTCCTGGGTCGCGTGCGGATGCGGATGGGCTTCCACTGGAAGCCGGCCTTCACCCGGCGGCGCACCCGCCACGGCGACGTGGGCGCGTGCCCGGACTGCGGGCAGGTCATCACCGACCTCGACGGCGAGCCGGTCGATCCGATCGAACTCGAAGCCGAGGAATACCGCCGCAAGTGCAGCCGTTGCGCCGCACCACTGTGGACGCTGATCCGTCCGAGGGGCTTGTCCGCCAGCGACCAGTCCTCCGCCGTGCTCAAAGCGCTGAAGCGTATCCCGACCATCGGGGAAGTCACTGCGCAGAAGCTGATGCAGAAGTTCGGCGATGCGTTCCTCGCCTCGATGCTCGGCGACAACATCCACGAGTTCATCAACCTCATGGATGGTGACGGCGAGCTGGTCTTCTCCGACCGCCAGGCCACGCGCATGGAGCGCGCCATGGCGAACATGGAATTTGGATTCGGCGAAGGCGGCTACCAGCCGTCCGAGTTCATCAAGAGATACCTGCCGCAAGGCATGTTCGATTTGCTGATCGCGGACGAGGCGCACGAGTACAAGAACGGCGGCTCCGCGCAGGGCCAGGCCATGGGCGTGTTGGCGGCGAAGTCGCGCAAGACCTTGCTGCTCACCGGCACGCTGATGGGCGGCTACGGCGACGACCTCTTTTATCTGCTGTTCCGCGCCTTGCCTGGGCGGATGATCGAAGACGGCTACCGCCCGACCAAGAGCGGCAGCATGACCTCGGCCGCGATGGCGTTCATGCGCGATCACGGGGTCTTGCGCGATATCTATTCCGAGAGCACCGGCACGGCACACAAGACGGCCAAGGGCACCAAGGTATCGGTGCGCACGGTCAAGGCGCCGGGCTTCGGCCCGAAAGGGGTGCTGCGCTGCATCCTGCCGTTCACCATCTTCCTCAAGCTCAAGGACATCGGCGGCAACGTCCTGCCGCCGTATGACGAGGAGTTCCGCGAGGTGGCGATGGACCCGGCGCAAGCCACGGCCTACCGCGATCTGTCCGGGCGGCTGACGGCCGAGTTGCGCCAGGCTCTGGCGAAACGCGACACGACGCTGCTCGGGGTGGTTCTCAACGTGCTGTTGGCCTGGCCGGACTGCTGCTTCCGGTCGGAGACCGTGGTGCATCCGCGCACGCGCAACACCTTGGCGTTCGTCCCGGCTCAGTTCAACGAGCTGGAGCTGATGCCGAAAGAGCGCGAGCTGATCGAGATCTGCAAGCAGGAGAAGGCGGAAGGTCGCAAGACCCTGGTCTATTCGGTCTACACCGGCACGCGCGACACGACGAGCCGGCTGAAGGTACTGCTGGAGCAGGAAGGTTTTCGGGTCGCGGTGCTGCGCGCGAGCGTGGACGCCTCCCGCCGCGAGGACTGGATCGCCGAGCAGTTGGACCGTGGCATCGACGTGCTCATCACCAATCCCGAGCTGGTCAAGACGGGGCTGGACCTGTTGGAGTTCCCGACGATCGTGTTCATGCAGTCGGGCTACAACGTGTATTCGCTCCAGCAGGCCGCACGCCGCTCCTGGCGCATCGGGCAGAAGCAGCCCGTGCGAGTGATCTATCTCGGCTACGCCAACTCCTCGCAGATGACCTGCCTGGGGCTGATGGCCAAGAAGATCATGGTCTCGCAATCCACCTCCGGCGACGTGCCGGAATCCGGGCTCGACGTCCTCAACCAGGACGGCGATTCCGTCGAAGTGGCGTTGGCCCGCCAGTTGGTCGCCGCCTGATCTCCACGCCCACCGCGGCGGCACGCCAGCCGCCGCTTCTTTCCTCGCCCAACCGATGCGTCCATGCCCCTCGCGGGCATGGCGTCATCGCTTTTTCTCCCAAGGGTCTGATCCATGAAAACACATCGCATCGCGGTCGCGTGCCGCAACGCCTCGGGCATGCCCGACCTGCCCATCTTCACCGTCACCCCCACCGAGGAGGAATACGACCTCGGCATCCACTACGACAAGGCCGAAGCGTTGGCCGACGAGGCCGGCTATGAAGGTCCCTTCGTCTGCTTCGACGACACCGAGCATGCCGCGATCCTGGCGGCGGCTGTCAGGCTGAAATTCGTGGCCGATTGACACCACACGCTTTGCACCTTCGACGGCCCTCCGGGGCCGTTTTTTCTGCCAGTTCCCGGGACGAGGAATCGGGCGCAGGGCAATCCGCTTTGTTTGCTGCCGCACGGGGTCGCCGCGGCGATGGTGAGGGCTCGATGCTTCAGGACACCTCGCCATGTGCCCCTCCCATCCCTTGTTCCATCATCCCGAACGGCGTCTGCTGTTGGGCTTCCTCGGCCTGCTCTGGGCCATGCTGGCTGGCGGCTGCGCAACGACGGCCACGCCGCCGGCAGCGCCTGATGCGTCCGTCGCCGTCGCGCCCGAACCCGCGCCGCAGTTCGTTCCGGTCGTGCGCTATGGCCGCTACACGCTGGTCGAACTGACGCCAACAGCCGCCCAGCAGGACCTGATGCTGCAAGTGGTCGACGTGGCCGTCACCGACACGCTGCACGCCAGCGTCGGCGATGCGCTGCGCTACGTGCTGCTGCGCTCAGGCTATCAACTCTGCGGCGGGGCCGACACCGATGCCTTCCAGTCGCTGCCGCTGCCGGTGGCGCACTACCGGCTCGGCCCGCTGCCGCTGCGCGATGCGCTGCTGACCCTGACCGGCCCGGCCTGGGATCTGCACGTCGATGACGGCACGCGCCAAGTCTGCTTCACCCGCGCCGGCGTCGCGGTTCCCGAGCCGGCGATTCCACCCGTACCCGACCGCCCGGCGATCGACGCCGACGTCCAGACCTTTCCGCTCGGGGAGACGCAGCCATGACGACGCTGCCGGGCTCCGCACCTCGCCGCGCCACGCTGCTGCGCGTGGCCGCCATCACCTGGGGGCTGCTGGTCAGCGCCGCCGCCCTGGTCAACGTCGTGGCGCTGACCAAGCTGAGCGAGCAGGCCCAGGCCAGCGCACCCAGCAGCCAGGTCACGGCCCTCGAAGGCCGGCTGGCCGAACTCGACCAGCGTATCGAACAGGCCCGGCAACAGCCTGCGGCGCTGCCGCAGGCCCGCTACGACACCGAACGCCGGGCGCTGGAGCAGCGGCTGGCGGCGATCGGGCAGGCACTGGGCGAGCGGTTGACGGCGGACAACCTGCAACCCTTGCAGGCCCGCATCGAGCAGGTGGAGGCGCGGCTGGCCGCCCGCCCGGCGGCAGCGGTTGCCCGCTCGCGCGCTACGGCCAAGCCCAAGCCGGCCGAACCACCGTTCCAGGTGACCGGCGCCGAGCTGCGGGCTGGCGAGCGCTTCCTGACGATCCTGCCGACCGGGCCAGCGACGCTCGCACAGGTACGCCTGCTGCGCCCTGGCGAGGACGAAGCCGGCTGGCGCCTGGAAGCGATCGACGGCGCCACCGCCGTGTTCCGGCATGGCGACGAAACCCGCCGCCTGGCGATCCCGCGCTGAGGAGGACGCCATGCCGCGTCTTGCCTTTGCACTTCTCCTGCTGCTGGCGAGCGCCATGCCACTCGCCCAGGCGCAGACCGCCAGCGCCACCCGGACCGCGCCCAGCCGCGAGCGGCCGGCCATGGCCGAACGCAGTGACGAGGCGCAGGCACGCGACTGGGGCCTGCGCAGCGAGGAATGGGCGCGCTACCGCGAGCTGATGCAAGGACCGCTCGGCGTCTATTCGCCCAGCCTCGATCCGCTCACGGCGCTGGGCATCGAAGCCCGCTCGGACGAGGAGCGGCGCCGCTACGCCGAGTTGCAGGTGCAGGTCGAAGCCCGCCGCGTCGAGAAGACCCTGGCCTACCAGCGTGCCTATGACGATGCCTGGCGGCGGCTCGCGCCCGGCGCCCAGCGCGTCAATCTGCCAGGGGCCGGCGCGACGGCCGACCGGAGCATGGCGGTCAGTGCGGAGCGCACCGCCGTGTTCGTCAAGGCGGACTGCACGCCATGCGTGCGGCGCGTGCAGCAGTTGCAGGCCGCCGGCACCGCCTTCGACCTCTACATGGTCGGCTCGCGCCAGGACGATGCCCGCATCCGGCAGTGGGCCACGCAGGCCGGCATCGAACCGGCCAAGGTGCGTGCCCGCACCATCACCCTCAACCACGATTCGGGCCGCTGGCTGTCGCTGGGCCTGCAAGGCGATCTGCCCGCGGTCGTGCGCCAGGTCGGCGGGCAATGGCAGCGGCAGCCGTAAGCCGGGCCGGCGCGGCGCTCGTGCTGCTGGGCATGCTCGCCGGCACCGCCGTCCGTGCGCAGGAAGTTCCGCCGCCGGCCTATCAGCTTGCCGCCCAGCGCGCCGGCATCCCGTCCACCGTGCTGTACGCCGTGGCTTTGCAGGAAAGCGGCGCCGCGCTCAATGGCCGCCTGATCCCGTGGCCCTGGAGCCTCAACGTCGCCGGGGCTACCCGCCGCTACGGCAGCCGCGCCGAGGCCTGCGCCGGCTTGCAGCAGGCCCTGCGCAGCGTGCCGCCCACGCGCGTCGATGCCGGCCTGGGGCAGATCAATCTGGGCCACCAGCGGCAGCGCTACCAGCGCCCCTGCGATCTGCTCGATCCCTACCGCAACCTCGCCATCGCCGCCGAGATCCTGCGCGAACAGCACACCCCGGGCGAGGACTGGCTGCTCGCCATCGGCCGCTACCACCGTCCCGCCGGTGGCGCACCGGCCGCCCGCTACCGCCGCAGCGTCGGCCAGCACCTGGCGCGCGTGCTTGGCGAGTCCCGCCTGGACGCCACCGTCCGAAGGAGCCTCCCATGAAGCCCGTCCCCCTGGCCGCCGCGCTGCTCGCGATCGCGGCCCCCCTCGTCGCCATCGCCCAATCCGCGCCGCTGATCGTAGTCGAGGATCGCGGCGGGGTGTCGGCGCTGCCGTACTACGAAGTGCTGGACCTGCAACCACGCGCCGGGCAGATGCCGCCGCGGCTCGACGTGCCGCAGCCGCCGGCCGGGCCGGTCAGCGAAACGGCCATGCTGCCGATACGCTCGGCCCACCTGTCGCCCGGCAACGTCGAGCGCCGGGTGATCCAGGCCCCCGGCCTGACGCCGTTCTTCCTCATTGGCGACGATGAACGCTCGCACGCCTGGCTGCGCCAACGCGCCCCAGCCCTGCGCGAACTGGGCGCGTTCGGCCTGGTGGTCAATGTCGAATCCGCCGACGCGCTGGCTGCGCTGCGCCGGCTGGCGAGCGGGCTGCCCCTGGCGCCAGTGTCCGGCGACGACCTGGCCGAGCGCCTGGGCCTGCGGCATTACCCGGCGCTGATCACCGCCACGGGCATCGAGCAGTGAAGCGGCGGCGATGGCCCGGTCGCCCCATGCCATCGAAGTGCTGCTGCGCCCAGCGGTGGAGCTATACACCGTCGCCGTATGCGCGGGCGCCGCGTTTCTTTCCCTGGTGGCACCGTGGTCGCTCGCGCTGAACCCGCTGACCGGGTTGGGGAGCGCACTGGCTTTCGCCGCTTTCGGCGCGATCCGCCTGCGCGAAGCGCGGGTGATCCTGCGCTACCGGCGCAACATCCGCCGCCTGCCGCGCTACGTGATGACCAGCCGCGACGTGCCGGTCAGCCAGCAGCGGCTGTTCATCGGCCGTGGCTTCCTGTGGGAACAGCGGCACACCCATCGGCTGACGCAGACCTACCGGCCCGAGTTCCGTCGCTACGTCGAGCCCACGACCGCGTTCCGGCTGGCGCGGCAGTTGGAGGAACGGCTGGAGTTCGCGCCGGCCCCGTTGTCCCGGCTTGCCAAGGTGCTGGCCTGGGACAGTCCGCTCAATCCCGTGCGGCCATTGCCGCCGGTCGGCGGCATGCCGCGACTGCATGGCATCGAGCCCAACGAGGTCGACGTCAGTCTGCCGCTCGGTGAGCGCGTCGGCCACAGCCTGGTGCTCGGCACCACTCGCGTCGGCAAGACGCGGCTGGCGGAACTGTTCATCACCCAGGACATCCGCCGCCGCAACGCCGCCGGCGAGCACGAGGTCGTGATCGTCTTCGACCCGAAGGGCGACGCCGACCTGCTCAAACGCATGTATGTCGAGGCCAAGCGCGCCGGCCGCGAAGGCGAGCTCTACGTCTTCCATCTGGGATGGCCGGACATCAGCGCCCGCTACAACGCCGTGGGCCGCTTCGGTCGCATCTCCGAAGTCGCCACGCGCATCGCCGGCCAGCTCTCCGGCGAAGGCAACAGCGCGGCCTTCAGGGAGTTTGCGTGGAGGTTCGTCAACATCATCGCGCGTGCGTTGGTGGAACTGGGGCAGCGGCCGGACTACCTGCTGATCCAGCGGCACGTGGTCAACATCGACGCGCTGTTCATCGAGTACGCGCAGAGCTACTTCGCCAAGCACGAGCCGAAGGCCTGGGAGATCATCGTCCAGCTCGAAGGGCGGCTCAACGACAAGAACATCCCGCGCCACATGGTCGGGCGCGAAAAGCGCGTGGTGGCGCTGGAGCAGTACCTTTCGCAGGTGCGGGTGTACGACCCGGTGCTGGACGGGCTGCGCAGCGCCGTGCGCTACGACCGCACCTACTTCGACAAGATCGTCGCCAGCCTCCTGCCATTGCTGGAAAAGCTCACTACCGGCAAGATCGCGCAACTGCTGGCGCCGAACTACTCGGACTTGTCCGACCCCCGGCCGATCTTCGACTGGATGCAGATCATCCGCAAACGGGCCGTGGTCTATGTCGGCCTGGACGCGCTCTCCGACGCCGAGGTGGCCGCCGCCGTCGGCAACTCCATGTTCAGCGATCTGGTGTCGGTCGCCGGCCACATCTACAAGTTCGGCATCGACGACGGCCTGCCCGGTGCCAAGGCGGGTTTGAAGATCCCGATCAACGTTCATGCCGACGAGTTCAACGAACTCATGGGCGACGAATTCGTGCCGCTGGTCAACAAGGGCGGCGGTGCCGGGCTCCAGGTCACGGCCTACACGCAGACGCTCAGCGACATCGAAGCCCGCATCGGCAACCGCGCGAAGGCCGGCCAGGTCATCGGCAATTTCAACAACCTGTTCATGCTGCGCGTGCGCGAGACCGCGACAGCGGAACTGCTGACCAAGCAACTGCCGAAGGTGGAGGTCTACACCACCACGCTGGTCAGCGGCACCACCGACAGTTCCGACATCCACGGCGCGACCGACTTCACCAGCAATGCGCAGGACCGCATCAGCACGTCGAGCGTGCCGCTGATCGAGCCGGCGCACGTGGTCGGACTGCCCAAGGGCCAGGCGTTTGCGCTCTTGCAGGGCGGTCAGCTTTGGAAAATCCGCATGCCGTTGCCGGCGCCCGACGCCGACGAGGTGATGCCCGAGGACTTGCAGCAGCTTGCCGGCTACATGCGCCAGCACTACGCCGAAGCCGGCGACTGGTGGGAAGGCCAGGGCCTGCCTGGCTTGCAGAACCAAGGACTGCCGGAAGACCTGCTCGACGGCTTCCGCCACCTGGCCGCCGATGAACTGATGGCGAGCGAGACGCCGCCATGAAGGACCCGGCCGTCACCGCCCAGCGCCAGCAAGTTCGCCAGCAGAGCCTGATCGCCAGCGTCGTCACGTTCCCGTTCCGCCTGCTCGGCGTGCTGTGCGGCTCGCTGCTGCTGTCGATCGTGATCGAGTGCGTCGGCATGCACTTCTTCTGGCCCGAACAGGGCTGGCACCACGCCCAGGGCATGCTCGACTACGAACTGAGGCAACTGTCCGCCCACTTCACCCGCAGCGCGATCGTGCAGGAGCCGGGACGCACCGCGCATTGGCTGGTCGAGCGCAGCTACGAGTGGGTCTTCGTCAAGACCGGACTGATCGACTGGATGCGCGAGGCCTCGGCGCAGGCCAGTGCACCCAGCCGCGGCGGGGCGCGGGATTTCCGCTACTGGATCAGCCAGGTCTACGTCTGGACCGAGAGCTACCTGATCGCCGCCACATTCACCACGCTGACCTTCATCGTGCGCCTGCTGGTCCTGGTGCTGACCCTGCCGCTGTTTCTGCTCGCGGCGTTCGTCGGCTTCGTGGATGGCCTGGTTCGCCGCGACATCCGCAAGTTCGGCGCCGGCCGGGAATCGGGCTTCATCTACCACCGCGCCAAGGCCACGCTGATGCCGCTGGCCGTCGCGCCGTGGGTGATCCACCTCACGCTGCCGGTATCGCTACATCCGCTGCTGGTGCTGTTGCCTAGCGCCATCCTGCTGGGGCTGGCCGTGGACATTGCCGCAGGTAGCTTCAAGAAGTACCTCTAGTGACGTTCTAGGCAGTAACGGCCTGCACGCCATCAATCGGGCGTGTGCCCGTGCGCATTGTTTGCGGCGCCAGATCGCCCCCGCCGAGAGCATCTCGCCATCCGACGTTTCTCGTGGATGGGCTCATGTCGATCTCTCTGGCTTCCGCTGCCGACCGGCGTTGCGTGTTGGGCTTGGTGCTGGCGCTGTGCCTCGTGCTGGGGTTCCCGGTGCGCGCCCAGGCCGATGACGCCACGCCCGAACAGGCGCGCCTGGCCGCGGCGCTGCGCCAGCTCGACGCCATCGACCGGCTCATCGCGCCGGAGATCGCCCAGCCGCGCGACGAGCGCAGCCGCTACCACTTCGACTACACCCGGCTGGCCGCCGACCTGGAGCGCGTGCGTACCGGCATCCGCGACTACCTGAGCCCGCCTCGTGCGCAGCCACGCGATCCGGCCGTGCTGCTCGGCGACTACCGCCGGTCCTCCACGCCCTCCGTCACCGCCACGGAGGCCTCGCCATGAACGCCGCCCAGGTCAGCGCCTTCCAGGCCAACGGTGGCTTCACCCCTTCCGCCGTGTCGGTCGTGCTGATCGGCGCCGTGTTCGCCGTGCTCCTGGTCTGGGGCGTGTGGGCGATGCGGACCGCCTATGTCGGCTGGTCCGAGCAGCGGATTTCCCAGCGTCAGTTCCTCAGTGTCGTGGTGAGGTTCCTCGCCCTGTACCTGGTCCTGACCTTCTTCCTGCTCTCCTGAAAGGTCGCCACCATGAACCCGGTTTCTCGCTTCCTCCCCCGCATCGCACGCCTGAGTGCGCTGCCCGCACTCGTCCTGCTGTCGCCGCTCGCCCAGGCCCAGGGTCTGCCGACCCTCGAAGACCCCTCCAGGGGCCAGGGCAACGGCATCATGGACACGCTGCGCAACTACGGCTACGACATCATCATGCTGGTCGCGCTGCTGATCGTCGCCTCGATGTTCGTGGGCGTGTGCTACCACGCCTACTCGCGCTACGCCGAAATCCATACCGGCCGCGCGACCTGGGGCCAGTTCGGCCTGACCGTCGCCATCGGCGCGATCCTGCTGGTCGTCGGCATCTGGCTGCTGACCGAAGCCACCGGCATCCTCTGAGGCCGCCGGCATGGCTGACCAGGACATCCGCCCGGACGGGACGGTGGCGTTCCTGCCGCACCGGCTCAACCGCCATCCGGTCGTCGTGCGCGGCCTGACGGCGGACGAGCTGTGGATCTGCGCAGGGCTGTCGGCCGTGGCCGGTCTGCTGGCTGGGATTCCACTGGCCTTCGCGCTGTCGGCCTTCGCCGTCGCTCCGACCGCCATCGTGCTGGCGATCGCCCTCGGCGTGTTCGCCGGCGGCGGCATGTTGCGACGGCTCAAGCGCGGACGCCCGGACACCTGGCTGTACCGCCAGATCCAGTGGTGGGTGGCGGTGCATCAGCCATCGCTGGCGCACTTCGTCGGCGGGCGGACGCTGGTGACCCGTTCTGGCTTTTGGGCCACGCGCAGGAGCGGACCGTGAGCCGGGTCAAGAACGAAGTCCTGCGCCTGGAAGCGCACATCAAGAGCCTGCGCCTGGGCGGCGGTGTGCTGTTCGCGCTCGCACTGGTGATGGGCATCGGCTGGTGGAACGCACCGCGCGACCTGACCGTGCACGTGCCGCCGGACCTGCGCTCGGGCAGCACGCGCAAGTGGTGGGAGGTGCCGCCGGAGTCGGTCTATGCCTTCACCTTTTACGTCTGGCAGCAGCTCCAGCGCTGGCCGACCAATGGCGACGACGACTACCCGCGCAATCTGCACGCGCTCTCCAGCTACCTGACACCAGCTTGCCGGGCCTTCCTGCAGCAGGACTACGAATACCGCCGCAACGCGGGCGAGCTGCGCCAGCGCGTGCGCGGCATCTACGAGATTCCCGGCCGCGGTTACGGCGAGAACCCGGCCCAGCGCGTGCGGGCCGTCTCCGAGCGCGACTGGGTGGTCACGCTCGACGTCACCGCCGACGAGTACTACGCCTCCGAGCAGGTCAAGCGCGCCTTCGTGCGCTACCCGCTGAAGGTCACGCGCATGGACGTCGATCCGCAGCGCAATCCCTTCGGCCTGGCCATCGACTGCTACGACGGCGCCCCGCAGCGCATCGACGCGCCGGCTCCCGCGCCCGGCAAGGCCACCGCCATTCCCCAGGGAGAAACGCCATGAAGTTTCCCGTGCTGCCTGTGTTCGTGGCGCTCGCGCTGCTGCTGGCGGTGCCGGCCCAGGCGGTGGAAATCCTGCGCTGGGAGCGCCTGCCTCTGGCGGTGCCGCTGTTGGTCGGTCAGGAGCGCGTCGTGTTCATCGACCGCAACGTCCGTGTCGGCGTGCCGGCCAGCCTCGGCGGCAAGCTGCGCGTGCAGAGCGCGGCCGGCGCCGTGTACCTGCGGGCCAGCGAACCGATCGAACCGACCCGCCTGCAACTTCAGGATGCTGACACTGGCACGGTGATCCTGCTCGACATCGCCGCCGAGCCGGCCGGCAAGGACCAGCCACTGCTGGAGCCGGTGCGCATCGTCGAGGCCGATGCGCCGGCCACCCGCTACGGCGCGGCCAAGACCGGGGACGCGGCGGAAGATGGCGATCCCATCGCCGCGCGGCCCCTCCGCGAGACGCCGGTGCCGGTGGTGCTGACCCGCTATGCGGCGCAGAGCCTTTACGCGCCACTGCGCACGGTCGAGCCGGTGCCGGGCATCGCCCGCCTCAACCTGCGCCGCGACCTGGCGCTGGACGGCCTGCTGCCGACCTTGCCGGTGCAGGCCCAGGCGCTGGCCGCCTGGCGGCTGGACGATGTGTGGGTCAGCGCGGTGCGCCTGCGCAATACCGCCCCGCGCTGGCTCGACCTCGACCCGCGGGCGATCCAGGGCGACTTCCTGACCGCCACCTTCCAGCATCCGACGCTCGGCCCGGCCGGCACGCCGGAGGACACCACCGTCGTCTACCTGGTCACCCGCGGGCATGGCCTGGCGCAGTCGCTGCTGCCGGTCATCGCCCCGGTGGATGCCGCGCTCAACCTGCCGGCGCCCACGCCGGCAGGCCCCGACGAGGGAGGCCACGATGAAGAGTAATGGCCTGCTCAAGTGGCTGATGATCCCGCTCGCGCTGCTGGTGGTGTTCGTCGGCATCAAGCTGTTCTCCGGCGGCGGCAAGCCTCCCGCGCAGAACCCCAATCCGCAGCTCACCGCGGATGAGGCCAAGGCGCTGGGCATCGAGGGTGACACGCCGCGCGACACCGTGGCAACGCTCGTCGCCCAGGTCCGGCAACTACGCACCGAACTGCAAACCGCGCTGACCGACAACAAGACCCAGCGCGAGGAGAACGACCGCCTGCGCCAGCGCGAAGGCGCGATCGACCGCCGCATCGATACCGCACTGGCCGGCGAGCGGACCAAGTTGCAGCAGGATCGCGACCAGGTCGCCTCCGAACGGCAGCAGACCCAGGGCCTGTTGCAGGAACTCCAGCAGCGGCTCGATGGCCTCGGCGGCGGCCGGAACAGTTCCGCCGACCTGCCGGTCGGGCTGGGGTTGGAACCGGGCGATGGCGCCGGCCTCGGCGGTGATGGCGTGCGCTGGATCGAACCGGACGACGCCCGCGACGACGGCAAGCGCAAGAACGCCAGCGGCACCGGGAGTTTCAGCTTCCCGACCAGCTTCGGCCCGGCGCAGAAGACGTTGGAAACCACGGCCGACGCCGCCGTCGAGACCGGCCGCCGTGCCGTCGGCGCCGAGGAGACCCAGCCGGTCTATACCGTGCCGACGAACGCGACGCTGGTGGGTTCGATCGCGATGACCGCGCTGATCGGCCGCGTGCCGGTCGATGGCACGGTGAACGATCCGTACCCGTTTAAAGTGCTGATCGGCCAGGACAACCTGACGGCAAACGGCATCGAGATTCCCGACGTTGCAGGCGCGGTTGTCAGCGGCACCGCCTCGGGCGACTGGACGCTCTCGTGCGTGCGCGGGCAGATCCGCTCGGTCACGTTCGTCTTCAACGACGGCACCGTCCGCACGATGCCCGAAGACCGCGAGGATGGCGGCAACCGCCAGCAAGCCAACGAGGGCAACACCACGCAAGGCGGGCTGGGCTGGATCAGCGACCCCTACGGCATCCCCTGCGTATCGGGCGAGCGCCACAGCAACGCGCAGCAGTACCTGGGCACCCAGGCCCTGATCACCGCCGCCGGCGCCGGCGCGGCGTCGCTGATCGACTCCGACAGCGGCCAGGTCTCCTACATGAACAGCGATGGCTCGATCGGCACGGTCGGCATCGGCGGCAACGAAGCGATGGGCCGGATTCTCGCCAGCGGCGTGCAGGACATGTCGCAGTGGGTGAACAAGCTCTACGGCCAGGCCTTCGCCGCCGTGTACGTCAAGCCCGGCGCCAAGGTCGCCGTGCATCTGGAAGAACCCCTCATGATCGACTACGCGCCCAAGGGCCGCCGCGTCGATCACCGCCTCGGAGGTGATGCGCATGCACAGGAACTGGACTGACGGCCTGGCGCTGCTGGGCCTGGTACTCGTGCTGGGCGGCTGCGCCACCAGCAAGGAACAACTGCTACCGCACAGCGACAGCACCATGCTCGACATCTGGAACGTCCAGACCGGCGGCGCGGGCGGCGGCCAGGCCGCACGGCAGTTGCTCGATGACCGGCAGGCGCTGCGCCGGCCGCTGACCGACGCCGACGTGCAGGCCACGCCGGAGGTGCAGGCCCGCTACACCCGCACCGCGCAGAACGAGATCTACCGCCAGTTCCACCGGCTGCCGAATCCCGATCTCGTCATGTACGTGTTCCCGCACCTGGCCGGCAGCGACCCGGTGCCGGTGCCCGGCTACACCACCATTTTTCCGCTGTACCAGCGTGTGCAGTACGCGCTGCCCGGCGAACGCACCGAGGACTACTGATGGCCTGGCCGCTGCGCAAGCCGCGCCTGGCCAAGGCCGCGGACGTTGCCGAGCCGGAGGCACCGGATGCGTGGGAGCGCCACGTCGCCACGCTGCGCGAGCATGGTATCCCGGAGCCCGGCCAGCGGGACGGCCGCAAGCGCCGACCCGCCACCGTCGCCGACGAGCAGGCGCTGTACGACGTGGCACCGTCGTTCGTGGACATGCTGCCCTGGGCCGAGTTCCTGCCCCAGTCGCAGTGCATGCTGCTGGAGGATGGTGTTTCGCTCGCCGCCTTCTTCGAGCTGGAACCCGTCGGCACCGAGGGCCGCGAACCGACCTGGCTCGGCCAAGTGCGCGACACGCTGGAAAACGTGTTGCAGGACTCGTTCGACGAGTTGGACGACAACCCCTGGGTCGTGCAGTTCTTCGCCCAGGACGAGACCAACTGGGACAGCTACCTCGACGGTCTGCGCCGCTACGTCCAGCCACGCGCCCAGGGTAGCGCCTTCACCGAACTCTACCTGCGCTCGATGGCCCATCACCTGCGGGCTGTCGCCAAACCCGGCGGCCTGTTCGAGGACAGCACGGTCACCCGCCTACCGTGGCGCGGGCAGACCCGGCGCACGCGGCTGGTGATCTATCGGCGTGCCGGCCAGACGCCGGGACGCCGCGGGCAGTCGCCCGAGCAGGCGCTGAACACGGTTTGCGACCGCCTGGCCGGCGGGCTCGCCAATGCCGGCGTACATGCCCGCCGCCTGGGCGCGGCCGACATCCATGCCTGGCTGCTGCGCTGGTTCAACCCGCACCCGACGCAACTCGGTCCGAGCGCCGAGGACCGGGAACGCTTCTACGCGCTGACCCGCTACCCGGAGGAAAGCGAACCCGGCGAGATCGAGCTGGCCAGCGGCACCGATTTCAGCCAGCGCCTGTTCTTCGGCCAGCCGCGCTCGGATGTGGCGACCGGCCAGTGGTACTTCGACGGCCTGCCGCACCGCGCGATCGCGGTCGATCGGCTGCGCACACCGCCTTCGACCGGCCACCTCACCGGCGAGACGCGCAAGGGCGGCGATGCGATCAACGCGCTGTTCGACCAGATGCCCGAAGACACCGTCCTCAGCCTCACCCTGGTCATCACCCCGCAGGACATCCTGGAGGCCCATCTCAACCACCTGGCCCGCAAGGCGGTCGGCGAGACGCTGGCCTCGGAGCAGACCCGCCACGACGTACAGCAGGCACGGGGGCTGATCGGCAGTTCGCACAAGCTCTACCGCGGAGCGCTCGCCTTCTACCTGCGCGGGCGCGACCAGGCCGAACTGGATGCCCGTGGTCTGCAACTGGGCAACGTCCTGCTCAACGCCGGCTTGCAGCCGGTGCGCGAGGAGGACGAAGTCGCGCCGCTGAATACCTACCTGCGTGGCTTGCCCTGTGTCTTCGACCCGGCCAAGGACAAGCGCCAGTGGTACAGCCAACTGCTGTTCGCTCAGCACGCGGCGAACCTCGCGCCCTGGTGGGGCCGCAGCCAGGGCACCGGGCATCCCGGCATCACTTTGTTCAACCGCGGCGGCGGCACGATCACCTTCGACCCGTTGAACCGGCTCGACCGGCAGATGAACGCCCATCTGTTCCTGTTCGGTCCGACCGGCTCGGGCAAGTCCGCGACCTTGAACAACCTGCTCAACCAGGTCACGGCGATCTACCGGCCACGGCTGTTCATCGTGGAGGCCGGCAACTCGTTCGGCCTGCTCGGCGACTTCGCCGCACGCCACGGCCTGTCCGTCCATCGGGTGAAGCTGGCACCGGGATCGGGCGTCAGCCTCGCCCCGTTCGCCGATGCGTCGCGCCTGGTCGATACGCCCGGCCAGGTGCAAACGCTCGATGCCGATGCCCTGGACGAGGGTGAGACCGACGGCGACGAGCAGCGCGATGTGCTGGGCGAATTGGAGATCACCGCCCGTCTGATGATCACTGGCGGCGAAGACAAGGAGGAGGCCCGCATGACGCGGGCCGATCGCTCGCTAATTCGTCAGTGCATCCTTGACGCCGCCCGGCGCTGCGCGAACGAACAGCGCACGGTGCTGACGCGCGACGTGCGCGACGCGCTGCGCGAGCGCGGCCGCGATCCGACGCTGCCGGAGATCCGCCGCACCCGGCTGCTGGAAATGGCCGATGCGATGGACATCTTCACCCAGGGTTCGGACGGCGAAATGTTCGACCGCCCCGGCACGCCTTGGCCCGAAGCGGACATCACCGTCGTCGATCTGGCGACCTATGCGCGGGAGGGCTACAACGCCCAACTCTCGATCGCGTACATCAGCCTAATCAATGCGATCAACAACATCGCCGAGCGCGATCAGTTCCTGGGACGGCCCATCATCGCCGTCACCGACGAAGGCCACGTCGTCACCAAGAACCCTTTGCTCGCGCCGTATGTCGTCAAGATCACCAAGATGTGGCGCAAGCTCGGCGCCTGGTTCTGGCTGGCGACGCAGAACATCGACGACTTGCCGAAGGCCGCCGAGCCGATGTTGAACATGATCGAATGGTGGATCTGCCTCAGCATGCCCCCCGATGAAGTGGAGAAGATCGCACGCTTCCGCGAACTCACCCCCGCGCAGAAGGCGCTGATGCTCTCGGCACGCAAGGAGTCCGGCAAATTCACCGAGGGCGTGATCCTCTCGCGCAGCATGGAGCTGCTGTTCCGCGCGGTGCCGCCCAGCCTCTACCTGGCGCTGGCGCAGACGGAGCCGGAGGAGAAGGCCGAGCGCTTCCAGTTGATGCAGCGGTTCAACATCAGCGAGTTGGACGCCGCGTTCAAGGTCGCCGAGAAGATCGACCAGGTGCGTGGCATCGAATCACTATCGCTCAATGCTCTAGACGCAAGGCTTACCGCGTAGGTCCTACGTCTTGTCTGGCTATTCGATGTATTTTCCACGACCGGCCAGTGTTGCAAAGACGACAACCAGGATGCTGGATGCAATCAGAAGGATCAACGGCCAAGTCCAACCACTGTCAATGTCGCGCAGGACTCCGATGAGGAAAGGCCCGGCAGCAGCTCCCACGTACCCGACAAACTGAGCCATCCCGGAAAGCGAAGCGGCCTGGTGATGATCGTGCGTGCGCAACGTGAACAGTGCAAGGCTCGTCGTCATCGCGGTTCCCGCGCCAAATCCTGCGCTGATAAGCCAGATCAGCGGTGATCCCGCTCCCGAATACAAGCCAGCGGTTCCGATGACCAAGAGCAGACCGCACAGGAATCCCAGAAGTCTTTGATCCTTGAATCGCCTGATGATCGGTGGACATGCCAGATTCGTTGCTACCGCCACAATCTGATAGACAAGCAGATAGAAGCCCGCTGCTTCCGGTGCCACGTTCCGCGATGCCGCGTAGGACGCAAACCAGTCAACGATCGAGTAGAAGACCAACGAATGAAGCGCGAAGAACAGCGACACCTGCCATCCAATCGGGTGCTTCCAGGGTGAAACGCCTTCCTTGATCCTGATGCCCGTTGCCGAAGGAGCATGCGAGGGTACTGTCCATTGAGGCAGCCAGACAACCAGTGTGATGGCCGCCAGCAAGGCCCAACAACCGACTGCCCATCGCCAGTCGAGCCCCGCCACATGGGTGATGGGTACGGCGATGCCCGCCGCCACGCCGGCCATCCCGGCCATCGATGCCGCATAGAGCCCGATCAGGCCTGCCGCCTTGGTGGGGAATTCGCGCTTCACCAGCCCCGGCAGAAGTACGTTTCCGAACGCAATGCCTGCACTCAACACCCCAGTGCCAATCCAGATTGCACCTGGCAATGGCACAGAGCGCACCAGCGTCCCGAGCAAAATGGCTGCGACAGCCCACGTTAAAACCCGCTCCAGGGAATGACGACGTCCGACTGACGGCGCGAGAAGCGATAACAGGGCAAAGATGAGAAGTGGCAAGGCGTTGAGTACGCCGGCCCCCAGCCCCGTCAAGATGAAGTGCCGCTTGTATGTCCGAGAGAACCGGACCGACGCTGGTGATCGGCGCACGCAGATTGGCGCCGATGAGAATAATGCCGAAGTAGAGAAGACCCAGGCGCGAGCGGGTCGTCACGCCGGAAAGAGAGCGCTCGACAGCCATAACAGCAACCTCCGCACGAAACGGCAGCCGAGACTAGGGCGTGCCGGAATCATGCGTTGGTTGACGTTAACGCTTACGCAAGAAGCCAAGAGAGGCTTAGTGTCTGATCCAGATGTTACTACAGCCCTCTTTGCGGAGCAACAAACAGGGTGAAGCCATGACGGATTCCAGAAGGCATCCCCGCATTGCCGCGTGCTGAAGTTGCAGCTCGGATCGGAGCAGCCCGGCCACCCGGCGGGCACATCCAGGACCCCGCCATGCAACCACCTCAGCGTTCCCGTACATCCCACCGACGTCTGGCCTGGCTGTCCATCGCCGTCGTGGCGCTTGCCGTACTCGGCGTGTGGCTGCTCTCCCGGCAACTGCAGCAGGAAGCCCCCCTCACGACGAAGACGCCCACAGCGACCGCCACTGAACCTGCGCCCGGTCCGCCCTGGTACCACGGCCCGGCCAATGCCCGCTTCACCCTGATCCTGTACGCGGACCTGGAGTGCCCGTACTGCAAGGCCTACTTCCCCGTGGTGAAGGCTTGGGTCGACCAGCACCCCGAAACCCGGCTGCAATGGCACCACCTGCCACTGCCGATGCACGAGCCGGTCGCATCCCGGCTGGCCAGCCTCGCCGAGTGCGCAGGCGAAACCGGCGGCCTGGCCGCCTACTGGAATGCGGTGGGCTGGATCTACCAGCACACCCGGGGAGACGGGCAAGGCCTGCCGGAAGGCGTGCACTATCCCGGCCAGACGCCCGCGCTGCAAGCGTGCCTGGAGAGCGGGAAGACCCAGAACACGGTCCAGACGCAAGCCCGCGAGGGCGCGCGCGACGGCATCGCCGCCACCCCGACCTTGCGCGTGCGCGACGAGCGCACCGGCCAAGCCTTGCTGCTGCATGGCCCGGTCGAGGGCGATGCGCTGCTGTCGGCCCTCGACTTCCTGGCCGCCGATGGCGTGCCCGCGCCTGATCCCGAATCCCCCGGAATGTCCGCCGCCGATACCGGCGACATGCCCAGGTAGTCCAGGTCTTCAAGGACTACGGCGCGGCTTGCCCGCGTTGACCCGCCCGTTCGCACCGCATCCCGCCAGCGAACAGCCATCGCACGCGTGATGGTGGATGCCCGCTTTTCCGCGTTTCTATCTCCCATCATCCCCGGAGGGCTGGCCCTCCCGGGTGCGCCTCCGGCTCAATCCTCCGGAGGTTTGCCATGTCACTCACCACATTCGACGTCCCAACCGTGTCGGATACCCGTTCCCCAACCGTCGATGACGACCGCATCATCGAGCAGGCCATCGCCATCCTGGAGCGCAGGATGTTCACCGACGGCCCCGTGCTGAACTGGCCGGATACCGTTCGCAACTACCTGCACATGAAGCTGGTACAGGAATCCAGCGAGGTCTTCGCCGTGGTGTTCTTCACCACGACACATCAAGTCATTGCCTGCGAAACGCTGTTCAGAGGCACCATCGACGGCGCCGAAGTGCATCCGCGCGTGGTCGTCCAAAGGGCATTGGAACTCAATGCCGCCAAGCTCGTCGTCGGCCACCAACATCCCTCCGGGAACGCCACGCCATCGCCTGCTGATCGAGCGATCACCGCCCGCCTGAAGCAGGCACTCGACATGATGGATGTGAGGCTGCTGGACCACTACATCTTCGGCAAGGGAACGCCGTATTCGTTTGCCGCGTCCGGCCTGCTGTAGTTCGCCAGGTACGCCAAGCCATCCCACCCATGACGATGTAATCCCCGCGGGAGCTTCGGCTCCCGTTTTCTTTCATGAAACCGGGTGCGCCGGTTCCCGTTTGTTTGTCGTCCCGAAATCGCCCAGGCGTTCGACTACTCGCCTGATCGACTCCAAGGCGACTCGACATGGCCGCTTCCTCTTTCCGTCCTCCCGCTGCCCGGTGGCATCTGCTGATCGCCGGTCTCTGCGCGGCGCTGATCAGCCCGTGGGCCGTAGCCGCCGACCTGATCGTCGTCACCGACAGCCGGCATCCGGTGCGAGCGCCCGCCGGCGCACGGATCATCGAGCTGGATCGCGCGGCACGCCTGGAGGCCAACCTGGCCGCGAACCTGCCTGCCGACCCCGGTCGCGCCACGACGCTCGTGCAGCAGCGCCTGCGTGACGGCGGCGAGGCCCTGCAAAGCGAGCTGGCAGCGGCATACCAAGGCGTCGCCGACGCTTGGAGCCTGGGCATCACCACACTCCCGGCCGTGGTGCTGGACCGGCGCTACGTGGTGTACGGCGAACCCGACGTGGGCAAGGCCGTCGCCCGCATCGAAGCCCATCGGAGGACGCAGCCATGAAGCGTTTGCATCGCCTGCGCTCCGGTGTCGCCGCCGTGCTGTTCGGCGTGGCTTCGTCAGCCTTCGCCATCAACACCGCGACCATCGTGTCGTCCGCGCTATCGCCCGACTGCCTGGAGTACCGCGTGGTCGGCATCTGTTACTGGCTCTACTGCTCCTATGGCGGCTGCACGGTGCGCACGTCGGTGAAGGTTCGCCACTACATCCCCGACGCGGTGGTGTCGAGCTACTCGAACACCGGCGAGAACCCGTGGACCGAAGTGCGGGCGATGAGCATGCCCAACGCAACGGCCCAAGCCGGCGGTGACGGCACGACCAACCACGACAACGAGAACAACCTCGCCAAATTCAAGAACGCGGACGTGATCGGCCACCCGGCCGGCTCGGTGTTTGGCCAATTCGCCGCGGCCTCCGGCTACACCTGCGAGGGTGCCGGCACGGCCTTCATGCCCTACCTGCTGAGCACGCTGGATACCGTGGCTTGGCGCTACAACGTTCCCGAGCTGGTGTACCCCGAAGCACTGGCTCCGGGCATGCGCGAGATCGGCGCCCGCACCACGCTCAACCTGTGGGGCGCGGTGTACCCGCGCGGCGGACTGCTGCACCAGATCGACGACTACGAGGCCGGTGCCGTAGTCGCCCAGCGTGCCGGCGACGTCGTCACCCGGCGCGGGCAGATCCACGTCTACCAGCCGCTGCTTGCTAATTCCCGCGACGGCTACTGGCCGGCTGGCGCCCTGGTCGAGGGCGATGCCTCCACCGGGAAGTGGCAGGAGCTGACGCCCACGCTGTCGCGCTCGTGCGCGGTCTTTCCCCATTCCAACACCCGCGTGCAGGCGCAGCAGGGCGACTACGCCTGGGCATTGTGGCGCCCGTATAGCTGCTGCCGGCGGCGCGGGCAGACCTTCCTCGGCAGCACCGACTTCAACTGAGGTCCGCCATGAACCGTTTCGCCTTTCCGAACCGTGGCCGCTTGTTCCTTGCCGTGCTGGCTTTCGCGCTGGCCGGCACCGGAGCCAGCGCCCAGACCAACGTTAACGAGTACGGCGTCCAGCACCAGGGCAGCGTGATCGGCGACGACGTGCTGTATTCGATCGGTGGCGGTCGCGCGGTCTCGATGAGCGGCGCGGCCAACATGCGCCAGCTTGGTGTCGGCGTGGGCTGGAACTCCAACCTGATCTGCGGCGACATGTCGATCTCGACGACGATCCAGAACCAGCTCAACGGCATCAGCAACGGCTTCCAGACCATCATGTCGTCGGTGATCCAGAACGCCACCAGCGCGGTGGCCTCGCTGCCGGCGCTGATCATTCAGCGGGCCGATCCCGGCCTCTACAACCTGCTGACGAATGGCGTCTTGCAAGCCCGGCTCGACTTCGACCGCAGCAAGATGACCTGCCGCGCCATCGCCAACCGCATGGCCGACATGGCCGGCGGCCAGACGAGCTGGGACCAGCTCGCCGAAGGCATGGCCCTGAAGCAGGCAGTGACGAGCACCGATGCCGTCTCGGCCATCGACCAGGCCGAATCCAGCCGCGGTAACAACGGCGTGCCCTGGGTCGGCGGCAGCAATGCCGGCGGCGCCGGCCAGCGGCCGGTGCGCGTGGTCGGCGACGTGGCCCGCGCCGGATACAACCTGCTCAACGGCCGCGATGCCACCGACACCAGTTCCATCGACCCCAGCGCCTGCAACGGCAACCTGGCCTGCCAGACCTGGAACTCGCCCGAGGCGGCCGCGGCCTGGGCCGTGCGTGTGCTGGGCGAGCAGGAGCAACGCACCTGCGAAGCCTGCACCAAGACCCAGACCACGCCCGGCGTCGGCCTGACGCCTTTAATCCAGGAAGAGTACGAAACGAAGCTTCAGGCCTTGCAGGAGCTGGTGGCCGGCAGCCGGTCGACCAGCTACGAGAACCTGCAGGCGGCCAGCAGTGCATCGTTGCCGATCACCCGCGGTGTCATCGAAGCCCTGCGTGATGAACCCGACCAGGACCTGCTGGCACGGCGGCTGGCCTCGGAGGTCGCGCTGTCAAGCGTGCTGGAGAAGGCCTTGCTGCTCCAGCGCACGATGCTGACCGGACGCAAGGAGCCCAACGTCGCCGCCAATGATCTGGCCCAGCAGGCCGTCTCCCACGAGAGCGACACCCTCGACCGGGAAATCCACAACCTGAAGACCGAACTGGAACTGCGCCGCGAGCTGGCCAGCAACTCGCCCTCGGCCATCATCCAGCGGCACAGCACCCGCGCCACCGGCTCGCGTGGCATCTACGAGGGCGACCCGACCCGCAACCGGCTCGACGAGTTGCAGCGGCCGCCGAGCGGGAACAACCCGTGAGCGCCGGCTGGTGGCGATTGCGCTGGCTGTTTAACCGGCGCGTCGGCCGGGCGCTGTTGTGGGCGTTCGGGCTGCTGATCCTGGCCATCGTCGCCAACGTGATCGGCATCCGCCTGGCCGGCAGCATCGCAGGCTGGCAGCGCTGGATGGCCGACCACGCCGGCGTGTTCTTCGTCTGGCGGGTGGCGCTCTATGCCGGCACCGTCTGGGGCTGGCTGTGGATGCGCAGGCGGCTGCGCGCCCGCGAGCCGGAAGGCGGTACGCAGCAGCGCCTGCTGCGGGTAGAGATCGCCGCAGTGCTGGCGGTGATCGCACTGGAAGCCAGCCAGTTCATGCAGGCCAAGTGACGCGGAGACGGCCATGACCCTCTACACCACCGACTACCTGGAGTATTACCTGACGCTGGTTTCCTGGATCGTCAACAACGGCATCTGGAACGTGCTAGTCGTCAGCGGCGTGTTCGCCATCCCGTTCCTCGCCATCGTCATCCAGGAATGGCTGAAGGCCCGCAGCGAAGGCGCGGACGAAGGCAACAAGGGCGTGCTGAGTTCGGCACGCATCGAGAACCGCGTGTTCGTCGCCATCGTCGTCATCATGTTCGCCGGCATTCCCTTCATCGACGTCGACTTCAACACGATCAAGTACGACCAGGCGCGCTCGACGCAGTGCCAGGTGCGCGTACCGGAGCCTACCGAGACCGGCTGGTCGCAATCCTTCAGCACGATCAACAACCAGTCGGCCAAGGTGCCGGTGTGGTGGTTCTTCATCCACGCGGTTTCGCGTGCGGTGACGGGCGCCTCGGTCGCCGCCATTCCCTGCGGCACGGATCTTCGGCAGATGCGCATAGACATCGACGCCACCCGCATCGACGACCCGGTGCTGGCCCAGGAAGTGGCCGACTTCACCCACGACTGCTACGGCCCGGCGCGTGCCAAGTTGTTCATGTCGCGTCCCGACCTGAGCGAGGAGCAGATGAACGATGTCACCTGGATCGGCTCGCACTTCTTCCTCGACACCAGCGGCTTCTACGACACCTACCACGCGAAGACGCCGCAGGAGGGCTGGCCCTACGACAGCAACCGGGATGCTGGGCTGGCCGAGGTCCCCAGCGGGGCTGGCTATCCGACCTGCCGGCAATGGTGGTCGGATGGTGGCAGCGGATTGCGTGCGCGGCTGCTGGCCCAGGTCGATCCTGGCCTGCTGACCCGCATCGGTGGCTGGGCCGGCTTCCTGAGCCCGGACCAGGTCAACGACTCTGTGGTTCGCACGATTGCCTCGCCCCGGCAACAGAAACTCAACCAAGGGGCGGTCTATGCCGATTACGGCGGGCAGATCCAGATGACACTGCCCAACATCGCTACCCGTGCAGTCGGCGACGTGGGGCTCGCCGTGGGGTCGCTGGGCTACTTCCCGGCGATGGACGTGGTGCGGCAGGCGTTGCCGATGGTGCTGGCGCTGCTGAAGATGGCGCTGGTAGTGTGCATCCCGCTGGTGCTGGTGATCGGCACCTACGACCTGAAGACGCTGATAACCGTCTCAGTGGTTCAGTTCGCCTTGTTTTTCGTGGATTTCTGGTTCCAGCTCGCTCGCTGGATCGACTCGACCATCCTCGATGCGCTGTACGGTTGGGGATGGGGCTACAACCGCCCGCATACCAACTTCGATCCGCTGATCGGGCTCAACAATACGTTCGGGGACATGCTATTGAACTTCGTAATGGCGACAATGTTTATCGTGCTGCCCGGGTTCTGGATGACCGCCTTGGTTTGGACTGGCGTCAGGACCGGCGCCGTCCTCCAAGGGTTGGCTGATGGCACTCGCGGGGCGAGCCAGGCTGGTTCTTCCGGCGCAGGCACGTTGCTCGGCGCGGCCAAGAAGAAATAGCGGATCGATCAATCGTCCTCGAATCTGGGATCTGGATCATCGCTATAGGACAAGGGGTGATAGAACACGCTCTTGCGATGATCGTGCTCGTCGTCGGCCATCTGTTGAGGCTGCTCGTTCACTGCCTCATGCGCATTGGATGCCAGCCATGCCGCAGTCATGGTGAACACCAACAGCAGCGCCAGCCAGAAGGCCGCATACAGCAGCACACCGAGCACAATGAGCTTGACGGCCCACAGCAGACCCACAGCCACGCCTGCGTCGAGGCCTCGCGCCACCAGCCAGCCCCGTGCCTTCCGATCCAGGCGTGCGCCAGCACGCCACATCCGGCCGAAGACTCGGCCTGCACGCTCTGCGAAAGTGGTTTTTGCTGCGAGCTTCATGGTGGCGACCTCATGGTGATCCTATCGGCTCTTGTTCAACACCTGCTCCAGGGAGTCCTTGCTCGAATCCATCTCGATTTTTCAAGCGAGATCTGAATTTCCATGCCACATCCAATCAATCGGATACGGCACAGCCTACGGCTTCTTCGACGCTTGCCAGTCTGCCTTGCTCGCCGCGACCAGCGCCTTCCAGTCGTCGGGCGGGTTGCCTCGCCCGAGCATCTTCTCGAACACCGCATACGGATCGGACTTGCTGCCCGCCGACCGCAGCGTTTGTTCGTCGTTGACCCAGGCGAACACGATCACTTTGGTCCTGGAGTCGTAGCGGAAGAACAGGCGGAACCGCCGTCCGATCTTCGCGCGCCGCCAGTGGCGGTATTCCGGTCCCAGGGTGCTGCCTTGGCGGAACTCGTCGCGTGCGGGGTCGCCCGGAACGACTTCCATGATCAACTGGCTCAACGCCCGGAACAGCTTGACGTTGGCATTGCTCTCGACCCTTCGCGGGTCGTTCTGCTCGGCCCGCTCCGCGGCCGCATGCAGCTTGCGCAACTGCCCGATCACGCCCTCATGGAACAGCAGCGTCCAGCCATGCCGCTGCATCAGAGCGCCACTTCGCCTTCGATGTCCTCATCGAGGTCCACCGCATGGCCGGCGTTCGCCAGCATGGCCCGCGCAAGATCTTCCGGCAGCGCCTGGACATGCCGGCCGGCCCGGATATCAGCCTCCAGCAACGCCAGGAAGGCCCCGATCGCCGGGTCTTCGTGCTCGGCGTCGGCGCGGGTCACAACGACCTTGCCGCCGCGCAGGTCGAACGCCACTTTGCCGCCGGCATCCACCCCCAGCGCCTGGCGGATGGGTTTGGGCAGCGTGATCTGGCCCTTGGAGGTCACGGTGGCGACTTCATGAATGTTGGGCATGGCGGTTCTCCCGATAGCGACACTCATATTGTAAGGAATATTCCTTACTTCGTCAATCTGATCCAGCATGTCGGCTCCGGTCTAGGGAAGAAGGAGCCATCGTAGGCACGACACAGCGACCCTCCATCCACAAGCTGGCCTCGGAAACGCCGCATTGGCAGTGGCGATACGCCGTCTGATCGAAGCGTCGCTCACCGCAGAGTACATCCGTTAGTCGGCCGACTGGTTATGTTTTGGTGCCGGGCGGAACCGAGCAATTACACCAGAGTTATGTGGAGCCTTGAACAAATCTCCGGACGGACCTTGTACTGTCCGTTTTGCAAAGGGCACTGAGCTGAGATGCACAGCATTGACCCCAAACGACCGCTTCTCTTGTGATTCCTCGTGAACCATGACGCAGTATCATTTCCCCACTATTTTCCGTCTCAGCAGGAGGGACGCCCCCTTGGACATGGGAATCGCCAATCGCACCGCTTTGGTTTGTGGAGCAAGCGCAGGGCTTGGCTTGGCCTGTGCAAGAGCATTGGCGAGCGAAGGTGTAAATCTAGTAATCGTTGCTCGGAGACCCGAGCCCCTGGAAAAGGCCGCTACCATGCTGCGCTTTAGCTATGGCGTGAACGTGAAGACGGTCGCCTGTGACATCGCCAGCATGGAGGGTCAGCGAGCGGTTCTGACCATCTGCCCACATCCGGATATCGTGGTCACTAATGCCGGTGGTCCACCATCCGGCGATTTTCGCAACTTCGACCGCGAGGACTGGATTGCCGCGCTGGAAGCGAACATGCTTGCTCCAATTGTGTTGATACGCGCCACTCTCGACAGCATGATCGCGCAACGCTTTGGTCGCATCATCAACATCACCAGCGCAGCGGTAAAGGCACCGATTGCCGAGCTTGCATTGTCCAACGGCGCTCGCAACGGCTTGACCGGTTTTGTCGCAGGACTCTCACGACAAGTGGTGCAGCACAACGTCACCATTAACAACCTGCTCCCAGGCCTGTTCGACACTGCACGCTTCGAAAAGCTGACGCAGGCGCGTGCATCTACTCTTGGAATCAGCGCGGAAGAAATGGCACGACGCCAACGCGATGCGATTCCGGCCCGCCGCGTTGGCCAACCTGAAGAGTTCGGTGCCGCATGTGCATTCCTGTGTAGCACGCACGCTGGCTACATCAAAGGTCAGAATTTTCTGCTTGATGGCGGCGCGTACCCTGGTACGTTTTAACTGGCGTGCTCCTTATTCGCACGGCGTTTCTCCGACTCGCCACAATCGTTGAACCCAGGTCACTGTAACCGCGATCACCGCGAAAATCACCTTCAGCGAGGAGCCACCAACGACTTGATTTCAATCAGTTCCTGCTCCTGCGAAGACCAGGTGGCTTGCAGTCCGGCCAAGTCCACACGCAGCCGGCCGATGCTTCGCAGACAATGTTCTATCACCGCATCTGCAACTTTGAGCAGGTTCGTACGGATGGACTCTTTCAGCTCAGCGTGCAGGCGTGAGTAGTCCACCATGCCTGCAAGGTTGTCATAGCCGACCTCACCACCGATCGCCAGCTCGATGGATTCAGGCTCAGGCACCATGTCGAAATCGGCAAGTGTCTCGTCGACTACTATCGCCACAATCTTGCGCAGAAGTTGTGCAGCCTCCACACGGGCTGCTCCCGCATCCCCCATATCGGCATGGTTTTCCAGCAACTGGGGCAATGCCGGAAGGGCGCTTCGCCACGCGCAGTCGAGGAACCGATCGCGTCGCTGCGCCAATGTACTCTCCAACTGTTGCAGTGACCGCAGCAACGCATCCAGGGCCGGCTGCAGGTTGCTTCGCAGATCCCAGGCGACGCACTCGTCCAGATGATGCAGAAGCACGGCCGCCGGCTTGAACCGCTTGTAGGCCAACGCCGGCTCGGTAATGGCCCGAAGCGCAGCGAACAGCCGTTCGAAGCCGGCGGCCTCCATTGCCTCCTGCGTCTGCCCCTGCTGGCGTGCGACGTGGGTGGAAATGGACACCGGCCTCTCCAGCAACGCGGTGTTCAACCCTAGCATCACCAGCTTCTCCCCCGCCCGCTTGGCAACGTCGGCTTCCTGCAGCGCCCGATTCTCCTCGGTCTTGTTGCGCAACAGCTTGACAAGCCTGCCATCAGCCTCGTCTTCCTCGTACACATCGCTGCGGGTCAGTACAGGCAGCAACGGCTTGTCGCGATGCAGTTCGCGGGCCAATTCATCCAGCTCCTGTACCTGCCCGGGCGAAGCGGAACTGGTCAACCATAGGACACCATCGGCGCTGTCGGTGAAACGACGGGTCAGCGCGGCGTTCTCCGGCGTCATCGAGTGCAGACCGGGAGTGTCCAGCAATACCAGCCGTTCGCCCAGGCGCACGCCTTGCAGCCCGGTCGTGGTCTCGGTCGCCCCTTCCTGAAACGGCCCCGCTGTATCCACCACCATCCCGCCTTGCACGCGGAAATGATGCACCTGCTTTCCCTGTGCTGCGAAACGTCCAGCAAGGAAATTGCACAGCGAACTCTTGCCGGCATTGAACTTGCCGAACACAAGCAGCAGCACCTTGTCATCGAGCGCATCGGCCAGCTGCTGCGCAGGCGCGAGCTCAGCCCATTGGCGTGGCCAGCTTTCCAGGCATGCACTCACCCTTGCATTGAACGCCTGGAACTGCCGTGCCAACGCGCTGTCATGGGCAATACCGGCAGGCCGCAATCGGACGGAAGCCAGGCATTCCTCCACGCCTGTCCTCCACGCTTCCAGCCGACTCAGGATTTCTCCCAGGTCCCGACCGCGAAAGTCCACGCTATCGGCTTGGGCGATGAAGCGTTGTTCGTGGCTGACATTGGCCTTCATGCCACCGGCACCAGCGCGTGCAAGGCATCAAGTGCGTTTTCCACGGTGGCAACCTCCGCCTCGGCAACGGCGATCGCCCCGGCCAGTTCGATCCGATCCTTCGACAGTTCGAAGTAGTGGAGGAAATCCTGGTGCAGACGCTCAATCCCGGCGCCATCGCAGAACATGCGACGCAGATCACTTCGCCGTTTCACCGACACTCCCATCACCGCAACCATCACCGAGTCCATTGCCCGGGCACCGGTCCGCTGTGCAGAAGGAAGCTCAACGACGCCATGTCCCGCCAGGAAGCCGTCAAGCTCGATGCAGGCACGCGAATAGGCCACCTGGATGCGGGCCCGCTCGAGCTTGGCGGCTGTCTGACGATAGTGATCTTCGGCAGAATCCGCCGTTTGCGCATGGTCTGGCCCAGGCGCGTCGACGACTGCCCGAATGTTCGCGCCTATCCGCGCGAACACGCCCTCCAGCCCCTGAACGAACGCCAGGCGCTGCTGGCGCTGCCGCGCACGTGATTCCGCCAGCGCCGCCTTGTGCCGCGAGTGCAAGGCCTGCAACTCCGCGAGGATTTCGCCGAGCAGTAAGGCAGTCTCGTGGGCGCGGGCCATTTGCACACCGCTCAGTGACGTCGCCAACTCGTCGCGCAGCCGGGGAAATCCGCTGCGTTCGAACATCAACCGCTTCCCCTCCTGCACCCCGAGGCGATGGCGCGTGGCGGAGACCGGGATTGGCTTCAAGTCCGGTAGTTGCGACTGCAGGGCGTCAATCACCTTGTCCAGTTCCGCCTCGTCAGCCAGTTGATCCACCTGCGAGAGCACGAACAAGGTCTTGCGCCGCGTGCGGCCGGCATCGGCACGCAACTCACCCAGCAAGGCCCGCTCCTGTGCATCCAGTTCGCCTTCCTTGGCCGCATGCACGAATAGGCGGATATCGGACTGCAACCAGGCCGCCTGCATCGCGTGGCGATCATCCTCGACGCCAACGTCGGCGTCGATGCCCGGGGCATCAAGCCAGCGCACGCCATCGCGCTCACACTCCGACAACGCAACCGTCTCACGCCGGTCGGCCACGGCGAAAGCGTCGTGCCCCAGCAGTTCATTGAGCAGGCGGCTTTTGCCGTGGTTGTATTTGCCGATGACGGTGACGATCGGGATGCCCCCTTCCGCCAGCACCCGGAGGCGGGTCAGGTCGTGGTCGCGGCCGGGCAGCACGGCAGCAATATCGCGCCGCGCCCGCTCCTGCTCCGACAGATCCAAGGAACCCAAGCCATCACTCCCGCAGGAACTCCAGCAACAGCGCATTGAACGCCGATGCCGATTCGATGTTGACGATATGCCGCCCCCCCAGTGAGACATGCCTTCCATGCCGGACGGCGTCAGCGATGGACTGCAGGTCACCCGGCGGACACACCGGATCATCGTCGCCGGAGACCGCCAGCAGAGGATGGGGAATCGTGTGGATCTCTTCCCGCAGATCCGCGCCGGCCAGCGCTGCGCAACAGCCGTTGTAGCCATCGGGATCCACAGCGACGAAGGCGGCGAGGATCTCATCCACCACCGGCTTGTGCTCGGCATTGAACCGGGGCGTGAACCAGCGCTCGGCGGTGGCCGCGGCCATGTGCTCCAGGCCTTGTTCCTGCACCTGCTCGATGCGGGCCTTCCACCCGTCCGCCGAACCGATCTTGGCCGCGGTGGCGCAGACCACGAGCCTGTCCAGGCGATCGCCCTTGTTCACCCCGAGCCATTGCCCGGTCAAGCCGCCGATGCTCAGGCCGCAGAAGTGAACCTTCTCGATCTCCAGTGCATCCAGCAGGGCAATCACGTCATTGCCCAAATCTTCCAGCGCATACGGTGGTGGTGGTGTGGTCGAGCGACCATGGCCACGCCGGTCGTAGCGCAGCACGCGGAACCGCCGCGATAGCTCAGCCACCTGCGCGTCCCACATGTGCAGGTCGGTGCCGAGCGAATTGCAGAAAAGCAGCCACGGCCCGGCGACGCCATCGACGGTGTAGTGCAACCTGTGCGTGGCGAGTTCGATGAAGGCCATGCTCACACCCTCTCGACGGCCAGTGCCAGGCCCATGCCCACGCCGATGCACAGCGTGGCCAGTCCGAGTTTGCCACCGGTCTTCTCCAACTGGTGGGTCAAGGTCAACGCCAGCCGCGCCCCGCTCATGCCCAGCGGATGCCCCAGGGCGATCGCGCCGCCATTGGCATTGACCTGCGGCGCATCGTCGGCCAGCCCGAGCTGGCGCAGCACCGCCAGCGACTGGCTGGCGAAGGCCTCGTTGAGTTCGATGGCGTCGAAATCACCGATGTCCAGGCCCAGACGCGCCATCAGCTTGCGCGCCGCCGGTACCGGGCCTACCCCCATCACCCGGGGCTCGACGCCCGCCGAGGCAAGTCCGAGGATTCGCGCACGCGGGGTCAGGCCAAACCGCTTGACGGCGTCCTCCGAGGCAATCACCAGTGCCGCCGCACCGTCGTTGATGCCGCTGGAATTGCCGGCGGTCACGGTGCCGTCAGCGAACAAGGCCCTCAGCTTCGCCAGCGCCTCCAGGCTGGTGTCAGGACGCGGATGTTCGTCGATGGAAACCTGGACGATCTCGCCTCTTTTCTTGCCCGGCACCTGCACCGGAATGATCTCTTCGGCAAAGAATCCCGACCGCTGCGCCTGCGCTGCGCGTTGTTGACTACGCAGGGCGAATGCGTCCTGGTCTTCGCGGCTGATCCGGTAGTCGGTGGCCACGTTCTCACCGGTCTGCGGCATGGTCTCGGTGCCGTAGAGCGCTTTCAGTTCGGGGTTGACGAAGCGCCAGCCCATCGTGGTGTCTTCCAGCTGCTGCGCCCGGCCAAAGGCCGTATCAGCCTTGCCAATCACCAAGGGCGCCCGGCTCATTGACTCCACGCCGCCCGCGATGGTGAGGTCGAGTTCGCCCGTCCTGATGCCACGCGCGGCCTGGCCTACCGCCTCCAGCCCCGACGCGCACAGGCGGTTGAGCGTCACGCCTGGCACCGAAACCGGCAATCCGGCCAAGAGCAGGCTCATCCGCGCCACGTTGCGATTGTCCTCGCCGGCCTGGTTGGCACAGCCGTAGAACACCTCGTCGACCGCCTGCGGATCGAGATCCGGATTGCGTTCGAGCAGGGCCCGAATCGGCAGCGCACCGAGGTCGTCGGCGCGGATGTTCGCCAGGATCCCGCCATAGCGACCGATCGGCGTACGGGCAGCATCGCAAATGAAGGCTTCGGACATTCAATCTCTCCCTTTACATGGCCAGTTCGAGGTGCACGCCGGTGAGCCGGCGCAGTTCGTCGAGCGTGGTGCCTTCGACCATTTCAACCACCTTCGCGCCGTCCTTGCCGACATCGAACACGCCGTGGTCGGTATACACCCGGGAGACGCAGCCCAGGCCTGTGACGGGATAGGTGACGTGCTCGACAAGCTTGCTCTCGCCTTTCTTGGTCAGCAGATCCATCATCACGAATACCTGTTTGGCGCCGATGGCCAGGTCCATCGCGCCGCCCACCGCCGGGATCGCATCCGGGGCACCGGTACTCCAGTTCGCCAGATCGCCGTTCGTGGCGACCTGGAAGGCACCGAGCACGCAAATGTCCAGATGCCCGCCGCGCATCATCGCGAACGAATCGGCGTGGTGGAAAAACGCGCCGCCGGCGAGCAAGGTGACCGGCTGCTTGCCGGCATTGATCAGTTCGGGATCCTCCTTGCCCGCCTCCGGCGCCGGCCCCATGCCGAGCAGACCATTTTCCGATTGCAGGAAGATTTCCTTGTCTTTCGGCAGATAGTTGGCGACCGACGTCGGCAAGCCGATCCCCAGGTTGACATACGCCGCTTCGGGAATGTCCCTGGCCACGCGTGCGGCAAGTTGTTCTCGGCTCCACAGCTGTGCGCTCATCGGCTTTTCCCTCCAACTGCGACCACGCGTTGCACGAAGATGCCAGGCGTGATGATGCTCTCCGGATCAAGCGCACCCAGCTCGACGATCTCCCCGACCTGCGCAATGGTGGTTTTCGCCGCCATCGCCATGATCGGGCCAAAGTTGCGCGCGGTCTTGCGGTACACGAGATTGCCCCAACGGTCGCCCCTGCCCGCCTTGATCAGGGCGAAATCCGCGGAGATGGGGAATTCGAGCACATAGTGCTTGCCATCGATCTCGCGCGTCTCCTTGCCTTTTGCCAACTCGGTCCCGTAGCCGGTCGGCGTGAAGATCGCGCCCAGCCCCGAACCGGCTGCATGGATGCGTGCAGCGAGGTTGCCTTGGGGTACCAGTTCCAAGTCGATCTCGCCTGCCTTGTAGGCTGCGTCGAAATGCCAAGAATCGCTCTGCCGCGGGAACGAGCAGATGATCTTTCTCACCCGCTTGTTCGCGATCAGCGCCGCCACTCCGCTGTCCCCGTTGCCTGCATTGTTGTTGATCAGCGTCAACTCGCGTGCACCGTGCGCGATCAGGGCGTCTATCAGCTCATCCGGCATGCCTGCCGTGCCAAACCCGCCGATCATGACTGTCGCGCCATCATGGATATCGGTCACCGCTTCCGCGCACGTCTTGAATGTCTTGTCGATCATTGAAGTTTCATCAGGTTGGATCCTCTTCCCGGATCGCTGAATCGCGATGTCGGCGCAGGCCAACACCGGGCGATACGCTATCGTCACGCCGAGCTTGCGGCCCATCCCAGTTCGCGCCGTGCCCGTGCGATGTCGGCATCGACATCGTGGTTCCACAGCCAATCAAACCGGGACGCGAGCGCCTGCCCCTGCAGTACCGGATCGTTGCCAATTTCCGGACTGCGCCGCTCGTACAACTCGCCCGCCTCCCACGAGGTTTGTTGGACACGACAGGCCCGCGGGCGACGAACGCGGTCATAGACCTCCAGCAGCGCCGGGATCTGCCCGCGATCCGGAGCCGCCGTTTGCAGCAACCGGGCAAGAAAATAGGCATCTTCCAGGCCCTGGCCAGCGCCCGCCCCTTGGTGCGGCAACATCGCGTGCGCGGCGTCTCCGATCAGCGCGACACGCCCGTGTATGTAGGTCGGCAACTGCGCCAAGTCGTGCAGCGCCCAGTAGGTCGGCGCATCGATGCATTCCAACAAGGTACGTGCCGCCGTCCCCCAATGCCCGAAGGCATCGAGCATTTCACGGCGACTTGCCTCACGCACCCACGGCTGTCCCTGCGGCCACTCGGGGTGGGGGATGGTCCGATCCGATACGAAGGCCACCACGTTGACAAGGCGCCCCTTCTTCACCGGAAAGGTCAGAATGTGCGCATCCAATCCCAGGTACATCTGGGGCACATCGACCAGATGCGTGTCCACGCCCGCAACGGTGAAGGCCTCACGCAGGCGCTGGCTGTCGATCATGCCGCGATACGCGCAGGTGCCGGTGAATCGCGGCGAGACGCCTGGATGCCCCGATGCCCCCAAGACCAGGTCCCGCAGGGAAGACTTGATGCCATCGGCCGCGATCAGCATGTCGCAGCCGTATTCGCTACCGTCGACGAAACGCACACGCACGCCATCAGCGTCCTGTTCCAGGGCACACGCACGCTTGCCAAAGTTCGTCATCGCGGCCGGCAGGCGCTTGGCGAGCGCATCGAGGAAGTCGGCCCGGTGCACCGACGATTGCCCCAACCCGGGCGCGATGCTGGCGCCGATGTAGCCGGCATCCTCGCAATTGCGCCACTCGAACCAGATGTCCTGCCAGGGTGCCGGGGTGGAGTCGGCCAGGGCCTCGTAGGCTTCGCCCATGCCCAGGCCAGAGATGGCGCGCACGGCGTTCGGACCGAAGGACACTCCGGCACCGATCTCACCGAAGGCCGATGCCGACTCGAACAATTGCACGTCCAGATGAGGACAATTCCGCAGGCCAAGCGCCAAGCCAACGCCGGCGATGCCGCCGCCCACGATGCCGATGCGCAATGCCGGGAGGGAGGATCGGGAGCTCATTTCGGCGCACTCCTCATAGCGGAAACGTCGCCTTGACCGTGAACACCGAGCCTTGTGGCCGATTGCGAACGTCGAATTCCGGAGCGTACTTGCCCGTGACGAACCAGCCCTTGCCGCTGTCGTACTTCACGTCCGGCCCGAGAGCGTAGGCGCGCCCCTTGTAGTCGGCAATGGTCTGGCCATACTGTTTGTCATCGGTGGTCTGTCGATAAACGAAACCGCCGACACCCAACGTCCAGTGTTGCCCAACGCTCCAGCCGACAGCGACATCCGCGATGAACTCCTGCCCGGATTTATAGTGTGTGTCCGAGTTCTTGGCATTGAACTCGTACATCACCTTCGCGGAGAAGTTGAGGCCATCGGGATTCACATAGTCGAACGCGTACAGCGGCTGCACCGCCCAGTAGTTTCGCCCGGTATTGGCGATGTCGTTGACGTCGTAAGCGCCAGTCGGCGCGAATATATCCAGCGCCAGAAGGCCGTGCGCGTGCTGCGAATAGTGATAGCCGATGGCCGGCCCGAATGTGATGTCACCCTGCGCAAACTTGTGGTCGCTCACATGCATCCCTGCGGCCGGGCTGAGCGAAACTCGCTGATCCATGAAGGGCACGAGCACGTGCCATGCCAGTTGCCCACCCAGCAGGTGCTGATTCGTTACCCAGATCAGGCGTGGGGCGATGACGTTGACGTCGAGGTCGAAGTCGTTGTGGATTTCGCGACCGGAATTGTCGCGCAGCTTGTCCGCCGAATACGAATAGGCATAGACAATGCCGTACATCCCCGGCGGCGGCATTGCACCCGCCATGAAGTTCTCGATGCCGGGTGCGTACATCTGGCCACCACCCTCGGTCGCACTCGCCGGCATGGTTACCGACGATGCGCCTACCGCCAACATCAATGTGATGCTCTTGCGTTCCATTTCCCTGCTCCCTTGGTCGGTGCGTCGCATGTTTCGAACGAAGCGGCAATGGATCGCGCCGCCGCCGAGCATTGCGGGGCCTACGCGGCCTTGACTTCGGCGCGCGGACGATGGACGAGTTGATTGTCCACGCCGTGCACCCGCGGGGTCAGGGTGAAATTGAACTCGATCTCCTTGTAGGCATCGGCTTTCAGCCCGAGCGCTGCACCACCGGTCTTCTCGATCACGTGCGGAATCAGTTCTTCGCGCGTCGCGTAGGCGAAGTCATCCCAGATCAGGGGATCGCCTTCGATGTTGAATTGCGTGGTGAGCTTGCGGAACTGGTCCGTGGTGACGAAGAAATGGACGTGCGCAGGCCGATTGCCGTGGCGGGCCAGCACATTGAGCAATTGCTGGGTAGCGCCCTGCGGCGGACACCCGTAGCCGACCGGCATGAGCGTGCGGAATTCGTACTTCCCATCGGTCCCGGTGCGCACCGCGCCCCTCAGGTCGAACTCCGGCAGCTTCCCGGTTGGATCGAAGTGCGAATAGAAGCCCCGGGAATCCGCATGCCAGCATTCCACCAACGCGCCGGCGACAGGCTGGCCGTCGGGCCCAACCACGCTTCCACGAATCACCAGCGGGCCTGCATCCGGGTCATCGACGATGTCGATCTTTGCCACGCCGTCCTTGACCGGAGCACCGGCGACGTACAACGGCCCCTCGATGGTGCGAGGCGTGCCCCAGGTCAATCCCAGAGCGACGTCTTCGGCGTCGAGGCGAATATCGATGTATTTCTCCAGACCGAGACCGGCGGCCAGCAGTGCGGCTTCGCCATCGGCGCCGAGCTTGTTGAAGTAGTTCACTCCGGCCCAGATTTCGTCAGCGGTGATGTCCAGGTCGTCGATGGCTTTGAACAGGTCGCTCAACAAGCGGTGGACGATTTCCTTGGCGCGCTTGTCGCCACCTTCGCCGTCGATATTGGTAGCCGCCTTCAGCAGATCCTGGACTTCCTTCGTATTGAAAACCTTGACGCTCATTGTTGTTCCCTCCTCACCGGGTTGTCATTGAAGCTGCAACCAGGCTCGTCACAGGCCACCTGGTTCGCCGAGATTGATCAGGTATCGTCCTCACGGATCGACGATGGATGACGCAACAGGGGCGTCACTGAAATCTTCATGTACGGAAACAACGGCAACCCCGCCAGCAGGTTGTGCAGTTCCTCGTTGCTTTCGACATCGAAGATGCTGTAGTTCGCGTACTCGCCGGCGATGCGCCAGATGTGGCGCCACTTGCCGCACTTCTGCAGCTCCTGCGAATACGCCTTTTCCCTGGCGATCGTGTCGGTGCGGATCTGCGGATCGAGATCGCCGGGAATGTTCACGTCCATACGTACGTGGAAAAGCATCTTCGTCTTCCTACCTATTGAGTAATTTTGGTGAAACCGCTGCGGGTGAAGCGCTTGAGCTTCTCCTCATCCAGTTCCAGGCCCAGGCCTGGGCCGCTTGGAACCGCCATCGAGAATTCGCTGTAGTCCAGCGGCTGGGTCAGAATTTCCTCGGTCAGCAGCAAAGGCCCGAAAAGTTCAGTGCCCCACTTAAGTTCGTTGAAAGTGCTGAACAGGTGCGCGGATGCCACCGTACTGACGGCGCCTTCGAGCATGGTGCCCCCGTACAACTCGATACCCGCGGCATCGGCGATGGCCACGGTGCGCTGGGCGGCGAACAGCCCGCCGTTCTGCTCGATCTTGATCGCGAACACGTCGGCGCCGCCGGCCTTGGCGATTTCGTAGGCGACCTGTGGGCCGGTGATGGACTCGTCGGCCATCAAGGGCACGCGGAAACGTTGCTGTTTCAACCGCACCAGGCCAGCAGCGGTGGCGACAGGCTGCTCGACCAGGTCGCATCCGACGTCCGCCAGCGCGGCCATGCCCCAGGCCGCATCGGTATCGCCCCAGGCCATGTTCACGTCCACCCGCACGGACCCGCGATCGCCAACCGCCTTCTTGATCTCGGCCACGTGCCTGATGTCGGTCTTGATGTCCTTGGCACCGATCTTCAGCTTGAAGATGTTGTGACGGCGCTCGGCAAGGAAGCGTTCTGCTTCGGCGATATCCTTCGCGGTATCGCCGGAAGCCAGCGTCCACGCAACCGGCAGGCGTTCGCGACGGCGGCCGCCGAGCAATTCACTGATGCTCAGACCGGTACGCTTGCCCAGCGCGTCCAGCAAAGCGGTTTCGACCGCGCTCTTGGCAAAGCGGTTGTCCTTGACCATCTTGCCGATGCGGGCCATCAGTGCCTGCACACCGTTGGCATCCTGGCCAATCATCACCGGTGCGAAATAGCTGTCGATGTTGAGCTTCATGCTCTCGGGACTTTCGCCGCCGTAAGCGGTGCCGCCGATCGTGGTGCCCTCGCCGATGCCGACGGTGCCATCGCTGCAATACACCTTGACCAGCATCAGGGTCTGGCCGTTCATCACCGCCACCGACAGCTTGTGCGGTCGGACGGTGGGCAGATCGACCAGACAGGTCTCCACCCGTTCGATGGACGGGGAGGCTGAAGCTATTGCACTGGCAAGGACGGCGTTCATGTTGCCGTTTTAACCGGGCAATTTCCGTGCCGTCCAACACCTTTTGCGTCACTTTCAATACCCTAAAAGTATTGATATGCGTTAAGATGGTGCAAAATATGGGATTGTGCACCGCACCATACCTTGCCAGCATTGTTACCTGAACACGCCTAATGCGACTAAAGTCTATGGATCTGCGTCAGCTTCGCTATTTCGTCACCGTGGCCCGTGAGCGCAACTTCACCCGAGCCGCCGAGCAGCTCGGCATCGCGCAACCACCGTTGAGTAGACAGATCCAGTCGCTTGAGGAGGAGCTTGGTGTCTCATTGCTGATTCGCAATTCGCGTCCTGTACGGCTGACCGATGCAGGTCGTCTGTTCTTCGAGCAAGCAATGCAGATCCTTGGCCGCGTGGAGCAGTTACAAGTCGCTACCCGTAGAGTCGGGATGCACCAGCGCAGCGTGTTGTCGATCGGTTTCGTGGCATCCACGTTGTATGGCGGCTTGCCAATATTGGTTAGGAAACTCCGCCAATGCGCACCTGAACTGGACATTCAACTCGTGGAACTGATGTCGGTACAACAGATACCGGCCTTGAAGGAAGGGCGCATCGACATCGGGTTTGGCCGGGTGCGCCACAGCGATCCAAGTGTGGCGGGCACCGTGCTGCATGAAGAGCGCCTCGCAGTGGCCGTGCCGACCAACTCACCGATGGCTCAAGAAACAGCGCCGCTACCGATCAAGCAATTGTCCAGACAACGACTGATTGTGTACCCCAAGGAGCCGCGCCCCGGGTTTGCTGACGAAGTGTTGAACGTGCTGCATGGGCATGGAGTGCAGCCTGGAGAAGTGCTAGAAGTGCGCGAAATACAGACAGCCCTGGGCTTGGTCGCAGCCGAGTTCGGTGTATGCCTGATTCCATCCTCAGCGCGGCAAATGCGCCAGGACGTGCATTTCCGGATGATCGACAGCCCTCGCGCGATTTCGCCGGTTATATTCAACCATCGTGTCAACGACACCTCCAAATACGTCGAGCTGGTGAAGGGCTTGATACCGGAGATGTACGCGGAGCACTAGGCAGCAGCACTCTCGATGCCAGCCCTCAGAGGGGCATTGTCAAAGCCAACCGTGATTGGCATGCAGATGCCCTGCACAATGAATCAGGGCACCTCCCTTGCCGTATAGATAGTAGCTAGCGTGTCCTGTCGCCTCTACACCAGAGTGGAAAGGGCCGGCAAGGGGCAAGGGAACGGAGTCAAGGGGAAAGGCCCTACCCGAAAAGGCCAAAAGGCTCTCCCGCCCGCCCCTCAACAGGACTTCACCATGCTCTCGCTGTTCCAGCGGAAAAAAGCACCGCCCATCATCCGCGCAGCGCCAATGCCGCCCACTGATCCCCCGAAAGGGCTGCTGCGGCCGCAGTCGGCTTCGACGCTGCTGGCGACTTCGCGGCGGAAGAAACTCCTGGAACACATCTGGCAACGCACTGCGTTGTCCCGCAAGCAGTTCACCGCGCTGTACCTGGAGCCCCTGGAACACTATGCCGAACTCGTCCAGCAGTTTCCGGCCTCCGAGTCGCATCATCACGCTTATCCTGGGGGTATGCTGGATCACGGCCTGGAGGTCGTGGCATATGCGCTCAAGCTGCGGCAGTCCTACTTGCTCCCCAGCGGCACCACGCCCGAAGACCAGACCGCGCAATCTGAAGCCTGGACCGCTGCCGCGGCCTACGCTGCGCTGTTGCACGACATCGGCAAGGTTGCTGTCGACCTGCACGTCGAACAGGCCGACGGCAGCCTCTGGCACCCCTGGCATGGCCCCTTGCAGCAGCGCTACCGTTTCCGCTATCGACCCGACCGGGAGTACCGCCTGCACAGCGCAGCTTCCGGGTTGCTCTACATCCGCCTGCTCGACCGCGACATCCTAGACTGGCTCAGCGGCTTCCCTCTGCTGTGGTCGTCTCTGCTCTATGTGCTGGCCGGGCAGTACGAACATGCCGGCGTCCTTGGCGAACTGGTGATCCAGGCCGACCGCGCCTCGGTTGCCCAAGCGCTGGGCGGCGACCCGGCGAAGGCGATGGCGGCGCCGAAGCACGCGCTGCAGCGCAAGCTGCTCGATGGCCTGCGCTACCTGTTGCGTGAGGAACTGAAACTCAACCAGGCCGGCCCCGCCGATGGCTGGCTGACGCAGGATGCCCTGTGGCTGGTGAGCAAGACCGTCTCGGACAAGCTGCGCGCGCACCTGCTGTCGCAGGGCATCGACGGCATTCCGACCAGCAACAGCGCGGTGTTCAACGTGCTGCAGGACCACGGCATCCTCCAGCCTACGCCCGACGGCAAGGCGATCTGGCGGGCGACCATAAGCAGCGACAGTGGCTGGTCATACACCTTCACGCTGTTGCGCCTGGCGCCGGCCTTGATATGGGAAGGGAGTGATCGTCCTGTACCGTTTGCAGGCACCGTCACGGTGGTCACCGCGCCAGCAGCCGAGGACGGAACGCCACCGCCATCACCTGACGCTACCGCTTCGGTCATGGCAATGGCGTCACCACCTGCAGCTCCCTCTGGCGATGACCTCGATGCTCTGCTGGAACTGTTCAGCACGAACAGCGTGGCGGAGACAGAACCTCGACCTGCCGTAGAGTTGCCGCCACCGCTCGTCGAACGTAGCTCGCCCAGTGAGATCGAGGCGCAAGCCGTCTTCCTGGACAAAGCGCCTGCCAAGCCCGTCGCAAGCCCGTCAGGCGAGCACTTCGTTGAATGGCTGAAGCAGGGTGTCCAGTCGCGCAAGCTGATCATCAACGATTCCAAGGCGCTGGTGCATACCGTGGCCAATATGATCTACCTAGTCAGTCCCGGCGTATTCCAACGCTACGCTCGGGAGCACCCGCAAGTGGCATCGATTGCGAATCAGGAGCAGATCCCCGACTGGCAGTGGGTGCAGAAGCGATTCGAGAGGCTGCAACTGCACCGCAAGCAGGACAGCGGCCTGAACATCTGGACCTGTGAAGTCACTGGTCCGCGCAAATCGCGCCGACTGCATGGCTACCTTATGGACGATACCTTCCAACTATTCGATCAGGCTCCACCCAATAACCCCTACCTGACACTTGTCCCGACGGCACCCTAGCTTTCGCAGGCTCTACGTGGCACGCACCCAAGCCATTCGTGCTGCACGAAGATTGAAAAGGCGTCTCAGGTGTCAAATGGCATTATTGGGCAACGTTCCACGCTGCCCCGTGGGTTGATCGTCAGGCTCCACCAGCGGCGGCCTGCCGGGTCACGGGTCAGGCCCGAAGGCTTCCACGGCGAAGTCCAGGAAGCTCCTGAGCTTCGGGGTTATCCGTCGATCTGGTGCATAGAGCACATGCATGGGTCGCGACGGCACCTCGTATGCCGGCAGCAAGCGCACCAGGCGGCCATCTGCCAGCGCTTTACGCACCAATTCGAGTGGCTGCAACATGACCCCCATACCCGCCAGGGCGGCGCACAGCAGCGGCTCGCCGTGATCGACCATCAGCCGCCCGGAGACCGGGACGGTGATACGGCCATCCGGTCCATCAAACGTCCAGTGAGTCCGCAGTTCGGTATGTGAAAAGCCCAGGCATTCGTGCTGCTGCAGATCCTGGGGTGAGGTCGGCGCAGGCCGTCCATCGAGATAGCTTGGCGCGGCACACAGCACCAGTTGATAGGGCGCCAAAGGGCGTGCGATCAGCCGACTGTCGGTCAGCTCACCGACACGGAACACGACGTCATAACCTTCATCGGTCAGATCCACAGCTCGGTTGCTCAGACTCAGATCCACCTCGATGTGGGGATGGCGCTTCATGTAATCGGGCAGGCGTGGTGCCAACACACGCATACCAAAGCTGACCGGCGCGTTGACGCGCAGCCGCCCGGTGGGCACGGCCCGCGTCTCTTCCGCCAAGCTTTCTGCCGCCTCGACCTCGGCCAGGATGATCCGGGCACGCTCGTAGAACACGCGTCCGAAGTCCGTGAGGCTCTGGCGCCGCGTAGTTCGGTTGAGAAGCCGCACGCCCAGACGTTGCTCGATCCCCTGGACATGTCGCCCGATCAGCTGCGAGGACATTTTGAGGGCATCGGCCGCTGCGCTGAAAGAACCCAGATCCACCGCCTTGACGAACACGGCGAGGCTCGTAAGACGATCCATTTGAACTCCTGGGTTTCCAATGAAATCCAATTCTAGACATTTTTCTCGTTTCCATCCAAATCTAGCATAGCTACTTTCCCATAGCCCCTCAGGAGGCTCCCCATGAAGGTCGCAGTCATCGGAACCGGCAACATCGGCGGCGCCTACACCCGTGCGCTTGCCGAGGCCAGGTTCGAGGTCGTCGTCGGTGATCGTGATCCGGGCAAGGCAGCCACCCTCGCTCACGCAGTCGGCCCACAGGTACAAGGCGGTGGCATCGCCGCCGCCTTCAAGCTCGCCGACGTGGTGTTGCTGGCCCTGCCTTACCAGGCCATCGCCGGTATCCTGGCCGACGCGGGCGACCTGAGCGGCAAGGTGCTGATCGATGTCAGCAATCCGCTGAGCGAGGACTTCCAGAATCTGGTCGTCGGGCTGACGACATCCGCAGCGGAACAGATCCAGGCGGTGGCGCCGTCAGCACGTGTTGTGAAGGCATTCAACACCATCTTCGCCCAACTGGTTGCCGCCGACGCGCACGCTGGCAAACGCCTCCAGGCTTTCATCGCCAGCGATGATGCCGCAGCAAAAACCACGGTACAGGAACTGGCAACCAGGCTCGGCTTTGTCCCGGTCGACGCCGGCCCGCTGCGCAACAGTCGTTTCCTGGAACCCGTGGGGATGATGAACATCCAGTTCGGCTTCTTCCTTGGCGCGGGCCCGACCACCGCACCGTCCTGGGCGCACTCCTAGGACCGCCGACGTCTATGCCGGAACCACCCGGCGCAGACGCATCAATTTCCAAAGAGGATCGCCCATCATGCTGCCGAAATTGCTGCTCTTCCTGGGGCTCGCCATGAGCATTTCCCCCGCATTGGCCGATCCGGCCCAGAAGGTACTCGGCAAGGACTACGTCTTTCCCAACCGGATCGAAGGCCTGCCGCACAAACTCTCGGATTTCACGGACCTGCAGATCAACCGCTTCACCACGTCCGATGGCGCCGAGTTGGCCTATTGGGAAGCCGGCCAGGGCGAACCCCTGATCTTCATTCCGGGTTGGTCGGCCAACGGCGCTGAATACATCAACGTGATGTACCTGCTCAGCAAGCACTATCACGTCTATGTCCTCGACCCGCGCAACCAGGGGTTGTCTCAACGGGTGGAGTATGGCAGCCGGATCGCACGCTTCTCGATGGACCTCAAGGAATTTTCCGACCACCTCAAGCTGGACAAGGCCGACTACGTCGGTTGGTCGATGGGCGCTGCGGTGCTTTGGGGCTACATCGACCTATTCGGCACCCGCGGCATCGACAAGGCCGTGTTCGTCGATGAGCCGATCTCGATCTACTCGCACCAGGACTGGAGCGAACAGGAGCGGCTCGATGCCGGCGGCACCACGACCGCGCCCGAACGCATGGTCGCCGGCTTCACCCAAGGCGCACCGCTCAACAGCTTGGTGACTGACCTCTTGCCTTGGCAGCGCGTGCAGCTCAAGGACTCGCCTTACTTCGCCAATTCCTCGGCATTCGCCAGCACCTTCATCCACAACGATCCACAGGCGCTGGGGCGGGTGTTGTTCGACCATATCGTCAATGATTGGCGCGACGTCATCCGCCACAAGATCAATATCCCGGTAGCGATCTTTACCGGAGAACGCAGCAACAACCTGCCCAGCCAGCAATGGATGCACAAGACCATTCCCGGCTCGCAGCTCTACGTGTACACGGAGAAGGAACAGGGCGACCACTTCCTGATGTTCAAGAATCCGGTCAAGTTCACATCGGATCTCCGCGGATTCCTGTCGAAAGAGACAAAAGAGAACGTACGGAGCAGGCATGAGAATCGCCAATCCGCCAACGACTTGGATACGAGTGCTGCAGAATCCTACCGGCTATCTGGCGTGCAGCTTCGCCCATCGATGTACCTGGGGGAAGACACAGCGCTGGAGCTGAGGATGCCTTCCGCGAACTATCAAGATCCGGCCAAGGAGACGCTCAGCGATCGCGACTTCATGGCTTGGCTGCCGATAGACTTCCAGGACGGAACGGTCGAGGTCGAGGTGGCTAGTGAGCTGGCACCTGATGCGCCGGCGTACGCCAGGGGGTTTGTCGGAGTCAGCTTCCGAATCGACGAACAGGGGCGCTTCGAGAGCCTCTACCTGCGACCAACGAACAGCACGGCTGACGATCAAGTTCGTCGGAACCGCAGCGTGCAGTATGCCGCCTACCCTGACTTCCGGTTCCATCAGTTACGTGCCGAAGATCCCGGAAAGTACGAGTCATATGCCGATCTCGCTCTGGGACGATGGATCCATATGAGGCTGGTCGTGGCAGGAAGCCAAGCACGCCTGTATCTGGATCGAGATCCACAGCCAGCACTAATCGTCAACGATCTGAAGCTCGGGCCGACCCAGCGCGGCGGTGTGGGCATCTGGTTGGAATCGGGAACGATCGCGCACTTCCGACACCTGCGGGTGACGGCAGCCACTACCCCAATAGAGGTAGACGAGCCGCGGCGTTCCTGAACGACCACGGCCAGAAGGATTCTCCACTCGACCCATAACCATCGTTCGACAATAAAACCCATGGACATTCCACTGTGATTCGCACAAAGCTGATATCGCCGATATTGTTTCTGATCGGGACTGCCCTTGCCATGACCTCCCATGCGGGCACCACGCGGGAAGGCGACTTGGCGTTCGCAAGGCAAATGCGTCAGGATTTCAAGTCTTCCGTGGCATCGGTAGGCACGCCGGAGCGGGTTGCGGAACAGCGCGACTTCACGGTCGGCGCCGGAAAGCCGGAACGCCGGATTCCCGTGCGCCTGTACCTGCCGGCCAACACCGGGGAGGAGACGCTGCCGATCGTGCTGTTCATCCACGGAGGAGGCTTCGTCGCCGGCGATCTCGACTCCTACGACCCGATGCTCACGGGCCTGGCCAATCGCACCGGCGCGGCCGTTCTTTCCGTCGACTATCGCCTTGCGCCTGAAAATCCCTTTCCCGCCGGGCTGGAGGATGCCTATGCCGTATTGAAATGGGCAGCGAAGAATGCCTCATCTTTCGGAGCAGACGGAAGTCGCATTGCGATCAGCGGCGACAGTGCCGGCGGCAACATTGCGGCCGCGACCGCAATGCTTGCGCGCGACCGACACGGCCCGAAGCTGAAGGCACAGCTTCTCATGTATCCGACCGTGAGCAACAAGATGGACACCCCCTCCTGGAAGGAGCTGGGGGAAACCCATTTCCCGACTCGCGAGATCAATTCCAAGGTGATCGACGCATACGTCCCTGCTGGCACGAGTCACTATGCGCCGCTGGTTGCGCCCCTGTGGGGCGATCACCAGAAACTGCCGCCAGCCCTCATCATCGTGGGGAACCTCGATCCGCTGCGTGATGAGGATAAGGACTATGCTGAAAAAATGCGTCTTGCCGGTGGCGAAGCGCAGGTCATCGTCTATCCAAATGCACAGCATGGATTTGTGCAGTTCTACCAACAGAAGGACAAGAATCCAGATGGCGAAGTGGCCCTCGCCGATGGCGCAAGATTCCTTATGGAAAAGTTGAAATCTGAATAAAGAAATTTCCTGGACAGAATAAATGCAAGTCGAGTTCATCCCTTGGCGCATAGCCGTGGGCTTTTCATATCAACCGACAGGAGGCTCCAATGACTCACGATAATGCCCCGCTACTGCCGATTCGTGCCGCTGTGGCGCGTGAAGTCGGCCAACCGCTCCACCTGGAGTCGGCCACCTTGGAGCCCCCGCGCGATGACGAAGTGCTGGTACGCCTGGTCGCCAGCGGCGTGTGCCACACCGACATGGTGGTGCGCGACCAGCATATGGCCACGCCTCTGCCGATGATCCTCGGCCACGAAGGCTCGGGCATCGTCGAGAAAGTCGGCGCCGCGGTGTCCACTGTCGAGCCGGGCGACCATGTGGTGATGACCTACATGTACTGCGGGCTGTGCGCTCCGTGTTCAACCGGACACCCGGCGCATTGCGAGCACATGGGCCAGCTCAACTTCGCTGGTGCCCGCATGGATGGCAGTTCCTCGGCACATGATGCGCAAGGTCATCCGCTCCACGATCATTTCTTCGGCCAGTCATCCTTCGCGACCCACGCGATCGCCAACGAGCGCAACGTCGTCAAGGTCCGCACGGACGTCCCGCTGGAACTGCTCGGCCCGTTGGGATGCGGCATCCAGACCGGCTCCGGCGCGGTACTCAACGCATTGAAGGTCCACGCCGGCACCTCGTTCGCCGCCTTTGGCACCGGCGCGGTGGGCCTGGCCGCACTGATGGCCGCGCGCGTGGCCGGCGCCACGACCATCATCGCGGTGGATGTGAACCCGGCCCGTCTCGCGCTGGCACTGGAACTGGGCGCGACGCATGCCATCAACAGCCGTGAGCAAGACCCTGTCGCCGAGATCCGTACGATCACCAGTGGTGGCGCCGACTTCACGCTCGAATGCAGCGGCCGTGCCGAGGTGCTTCGCCAGGCCATCGACAGTCTGGGGATGCTGGGCACGTGCGGCATCGTCGGCGCCACCCGAGAGGGCACGGAAGCCAGCTTCAACGTCAACGACGTGATGATTCCCGGCCGCAGGATCATGGGCATCGTCCAGGGCGACGTGGTCTCGCGCACCTTCATTCCCGAGTTGATCGAACTGTACCGGCAGGGCCGCTTTCCTTTCGACCGGCTGGTCAAGTTCTATCCCTTCGAGGAGCTGAACCAGGCCATGGCCGACAGCGAGAGCGGCATCACCATCAAGCCCATCCTGCGGCTGTCCGAGGTTTCCTTCTGACGCGACCGATCGAATCCGGCCGCGGCATTGCATCCACATCACGAGAAGCACTTCATGAAAACACGCCTCATCATCGACAACACGCCACGCGAGGCCGAACACGGCGCCACCTTCGAGCGCCGCCACCCCGTCACCGGCGAGCTGGTCACCACCGGCGCGGCCGCATCGGTCAACGATGCCCTGGCGGCGGCCGATTCTGCGGCGGCCGCCTTCGCCGATTGGTCAACCACCGGCCCGTCCACTCGCCGGGCCATCCTGCTCAAGGCCGCGGACATTCTGGAAACCAGGATCCCGGAGTTCTGCAAGGTCATGGCCGCCGAAGTCGGCGCCTCCGAACTGTGGGCGACGTTCAATGTGCGTGGATCTGCCGCGTTGTTCCGCGAGGCAGCCGGCCTGGCCACCCAGATCCAGGGGGAGACCATCCCCACCGACAAGCCGGGTACCTTCTCGATGACCTTGCGCCAGGCTGCGGGTGTGGTGCTGAGCATCGTGCCGTGGAATGGTCCGGTGCTGCTCGGTGCGCGCGCCATCGCCTATCCGCTGGTCTGCGGCAACCCGGTGATCTTCAAGGCATCCGAGAGCAGTCCGCGCACCCACGAACTGCTGGTATCCAGCCTGTATGAAGCCGGCCTTCCGGCTGGCGTGCTCAACTTCCTCACGTCCACCCCCACCGATGCCGGCGCGGTGACCGAGGCATTGATCGCCCACCCTGCGGTGCGCCGGGTCAACTTCACCGGTTCGACCAAGGTTGGCCGCATCATCGCCGAGACTTCCGCGCGCTATCTCAAGCGCAGTCTGCTGGAACTGGGCGGCAAGGCGCCGTTCGTGGTGCTGGACGATGCAGACCTGGATGGCGCGGTCAATGCCGCCATCTTCGGCACGTTCCTGTACCAGGGCCAGATCTGCATGTCGACCGAGCGTTTCGTGGTGGACGAGAAGATCGCCGACGCGTTCGTCGAGCGCTTCGCCGGCCGCGCCCAGGCCTTGCTCGCGGCCGATCCGCGCGAGAACCCGGGCTGCGTCATCGGCCCGATGGTCAGCCCCGCCTCCGGCGAGCGCCTCAATCACATGCTGGAGGACGCCGTGTCCAAGGGCGCGGTGATCGTGGCCGGTGGCGATGCCGAGGGCGCCAGGATGCCGGCAACCATCGTCGACCACGTCAAGCCGGGCATGGTCATCTATGGGGAAGAGACCTTCGGCCCTGTGACCACCATCGTGCGGGTCAACGGCATCGAAGAGGCGGTCCGCGTCGCCAACGACAGCGAATACGGCCTGTCCTCGGCGGTGTTCGGAAGCAACATCAACCGTGCGTTGTCGGTCGCCGCTCGCCTGCAGTACGGCTGCGTCCACGTCAATGGCGCCACCGTGCAGAACGAGGCCCAGGCCCCCTACGGCGGCATGAAGAACAGCGGCTACGGGCGCTTCGACGGCCGCGCGGTCATCGACGAGTTCACCGAGGTCAAGTGGGTCACGCTGGAAGACCCGGCCCAGCCCTATCCGTTCTGAGGACTTTGGCCCAACGCAGCAGCCGTCTCGTCGATCATGAACAACGCAACGCAACTCACCGCCCGCGGCTCGGTTCTCGACCTGAGCCACCCCCACGTCATGGGGATACTCAATGTCACCCCGGATTCATTCTACGACGGGGGACGCCACAACACGCCGGGAAAGGCGATCGATCATGCCCATGCGCTGATCAGGGATGGCGCCACGATCATCGATGTCGGCGGCGAATCGACGCGGCCCGGTGCTGCGCAGGTCAGTGTTGACGAAGAGCTGCATCGGGTGATTCCAGTCGTCGAAGCGCTTGCCCGGCGCTTTGACGTCTGGCTTTCGGTCGACACCTCCAAGCCGGAAGTGATCACCGCCTCCGCACAAGCGGGTATCCACCTCATCAATGACATCCGCTCGCTGAGCGAGCCGGGTGCGCTGGAAGCGGCAGCCGACAGTGAACTGCCGGTGTGCCTGATGCACATGCAGGGCGAGCCGCGGACCATGCAGGTCGCACCGCACTACGACGACATCGTGGTCGAGGTATCCAGCTACCTCCAGGCGCAGATCGAACGATGCATGGCTGCCGGCATCGCGCGTGACAGGCTGCTGCTCGATCCTGGGTTCGGCTTCGGGAAGCGGCTCGCCCACAACTATGGATTGCTGGCAAGGCTGGAGGAGCTGCAGGCGTTCGGGTTGCCGCTGCTGGTCGGCATGTCGCGCAAGTCCATGGTCGGACAGCTCCTGGACGTCCCACCGTTGGAGCGGCTGCATGGCAGCGTCGCCTGCGCAGTGATCGCGGCCATGCACGGTGCCCACATCGTGCGCGTGCATGACGTGCGGGCGACCGTGGATGCGATGCGCGTCGTCGAGGCCACACGTGCGGCAATGTACCGGCACCCAAGCGAGAGCGCGGCATGCCTGGCGTCGTGACCCCTCTTCCCGGAGAGGCAGCTTCGCCGGTCAGCCGGGCCAGGCATGCCGCCATCATCTTCGCGCTTGCGTTCGGTGGCTTCGCGATCGGGGTGAGCGAGTTCTCGATCATGGGACTGATGCCCAATGTCGCCAGCGACTTCGGCATCACCGAGCAGGCCGTCGGACGCCTGATCAGCGTCTATGCGCTCGGAGTGGTGGTGGGAGCGCCCACCATGGCGCTGCTGGGCGGGCGCGTGAAGCGCAAGACCATGCTGATGGCGCTGATGCTGCTCTACGCCATCGCCAACCTTGCCAGCGCACTGGCACCGGACTATCGGTGGATGCTGATCGCCCGGTTCGTGTCGGGACTCCCGCACGGCGCCTTCTTCGGCCTGGCGGCCCTTGTCGCCGCTTCTGTCAGCACGCCCGGACAGCGCGGCGCCGCGGTTGCCAAGGTGATGTTCGGCATCACGCTCGCACTACTGATCGGCAATCCACTGGCCGTTGGCATCGGCCAGTCGCTGAGCTGGCGGTACGCCTTTTACGCCGTGTCGGCCGGCGCCCTGATCACGGCCGTGCTGATCGCGATCTCGCTGCCGCCGCGCCAGGAGGGCCAGGCGCCCAGCATGCGGCAGGAACTGCGCGACTTCCATCGCGCCGAGGTATGGCTGGCCTTGCTGGTGGGCTCGGTGGGATTCTCGGGCCTGTTTTGCGTCTTCAGCTACATGGCCCCGACGATGACGAATGTTACAGGCGTATCCGAACACTGGATTCCATTCGGGGTCGCCACCTTCGGCGTGGGCTCCCTGCTCGGTGCCCAGGTGGGAGGCTGGATGTTCGACAGGTTCGGCAGTCGGGCGGTGTCGCTGAGCCTGATCGGGGCTGTCGTCGTGCTCCTGCTCTACTTCTTCGCGGTACGGTCACCGCTCTCTGTCATTCCCGGCATCGTGCTGGTGGGTACGATGGGGACGCTGGTTCCCATCATGCAGATCCATCTGCTGGACGTGGCCCGGGATGCACAGGGCCTGGCATCGGCCTCCAACCAGGCCGCCTTGAACGTCGCCAACGCCCTGGGGCCATGGTTCGGCGGCCTGGCCATCACCGCCGGGCTGGGATGGGCGTCGACCGGACTGGTGGGTGCCACGCTGTCCCTGGCCGCGCTCCTGATCTGGTCGCTGGCACCTGCCAGACTCAAACGAGCCGAGGTGCTTTAGCCGGCGCTCGCGTAGCCGCTATCGCCAGCACGGCGACGCGAACGCGTCGACCAGGAAATCGAGTATCCGCCGTGTCTTCATCGGCAGGTGCTTGCGACTGGGGTAGACGGCGTGGATGCCCAGCGTGAGCGATCGATACTCCGGCATCAGCTCGACGAGTCGCCCCTGTTTGAGATCCTCGCCGATCAGGAAATCTGGCTGGAGCACGATGCCCTGGTGCGCCAGTGCGGCGATCCGGCAGGTATCGCCGGAGTTGGTCCGGATATGCGGGCTGATCCGCACGTGCTCTTCCCCGGCCGGGCCGGTAAAGCGCCAATCGTCCCTGCCGGTCCAGTAACTGTAGGCCACGATGCGGTGCGTCGCCAGATCCTGCGGCGTCCGGGGATGCCCGTGCGCTTCCAGATAATCGCGAGAGGCGCACAGGACGATTCTCGTGGTCGTCAGTCGGCGGCCGATGAGCTGCGAGTCGGCGAGATTGGTGATGCGTACCGCGATGTCGTAACCCTCCTCGACCAGATCGACCACGCGATCGTTCAAATCGACGTCCAGTTGCACCTTCGGGTTGGCATCGACAAACCGTGGCCACAGGGGGGCCAGATGCAGCAGGCCGAAGGAGACCGGTGCATTGATCCGCAAAACGCCAGCCGCTTCGGCACCGCGGGAGATGGTTTCTGTCTCCAGTTCGTCGAAGGCTGCCACCAGCTCGATGGCTCGCGTATGAAAGCGCTGCCCGTCCTCCGTCAGGGAAAGGCGGCGGGTGGTGCGGTGAAGCAGACGAATCCCCAAGCTGGCCTCCAATTCCCCCACATGTCGGGAAATCGCCGCCTTGGACAGGTTCGTTGCCTCTGCGGCCCCGACGAAGCTGCCAGCACGAACGACGGCGAGAAAGCTGCTCAATTGCTGCAGGTCGAGCACGAATTGTTCCCCTTTGCGTGACAAATAATCATTTGAACCGCTATTTATAACAATAAATGAAGAGAATAAAGTGGCAACCAATCCCGAACACGGGTCACCCACTTGGAGCTTCTCATGAACATCCTCATTCTTGGTGCCGGCAATATGGGCTCGGCATTTGCGCGTCAGTTCACCCAGGCCGGCCATCGGGTTCGGATCGTCGCGCGTGATCTTGAAAAGGCGGCGACTGTTGCCGCCGCCAATGCGCCGGCAACCGCAGTGGCGCTAGCCGACAGTGCCGCCGACAGCGATGTGATCATCGTGGCCACGCCCTACGAGCAGGCCGTCACCGCGCTGCATGCCGCCGGTTCCCTGGAAGGCAAGGTGATCGTGGACATCACCAATCCGCTCACGGCCGACTACATGGGCCTGACGCTGGGCCATGCCACTTCGGCGGCGGAGGAAATCGCCAAGGCGCTACCCGGCGCCCAGATCGTGAAGGCTTTCAACACGGTCCTGGCGCAAGTCCTCGCCGAAGGTCCTGCCTTCGCCAACGGCCAGACCGTGCCGGTCTTCTATGCCGGCGACGACGAACGTGCCAAGCAGACGGTGCGTGCACTGGCCGAAAGCATCGGTTTCCAGCCGATCGACGCGGGCAGTCTGAAGAACGCCCGTTATCTGGAGCCGGTCGGTGGACTGAACGTCTATTTCGCCTATGGCGCCGGCCAGGGCACCCAGATCGCGCCCACCTGGATCCATCGCAACTGACCCCCGAAACAGGCAACGGGCCACATTGCGCGGCCCTTGCCACCTTTCCTTTCTCTCCATTTGATCCGTAGACAGGACACTCGCCATGAAATCGCATGCCATTCTCTCGCTGCTGGGCCGCTTCGCCCTGGCGCTGATCTTCATCATCACCGGCTGGAGCAAGATCACCGGCTACGCCGGCACCCAGCAGTACATGGAAGCCATGGGCGTCCCCGGTGCCTTGCTGCCGCTGGTGATCGCGCTCGAGCTTGGAGGTGGCCTGGCCATCGCCGCCGGTCTGCTCACGCGCTGGATCGCGGTCGCGATGGCGCTGTTCTCGGTCGCCACGGCGCTCATCTTCCATGCCGATTTCGGCGATGCCGCGCAGGCCATCAATTTCTGGAAGAACCTCTCGATGGCGGGCGGCTTCCTCCTGCTGGCCGCCAATGGCGCTGGCGCCCTGAGCATCGACGCGCGGCGCTCCGGCTCCGCCCAGGCATCGTAAGTTCACCTGTTCCCCGGCGCGGCAGCGGGCGAAGTACGCCCGCTGCCCTGGAGAGACACCATGTCCCGTGCTCCTTCACTCTTCATTTCCCACGGCTCGCCGATGTTCGCGCTGGAACCGGGCGTGCTCGGCCCGAACCTGCAACGTGTGGGCGCCTGGCTGCATGAGATCCCGGCCATCGTCGTCGTGTCGCCGCACTGGCAGACGTCCGGATTGCGTGTGACCGCGACCCGGCAGAACTCGACCATTCACGACTTTGGCGGCTTTCCTCAGGCGCTCTATGCGCTGCAGTACGAACCGCCGGGAGCGCCTGCCTTGGCCGCCGACATTGTCCGGATGCTCGGCGACGCGGGCCTGCCGGCCACGCTCGATCCGCAGCGCGGCCTGGATCATGGCGCCTGGGTGCCGCTGCGCTACCTGAAGCCTGCGGCCGACGTTCCGGCGCTGCAAGTCTCCCTGCCAGCGCGGATGGACGCGCAGGGCGCGGTGCAACTGGGCAAGGCACTGGCCCCGCTGCGCGAGCGCGGCGTGCTGGTCGTCGGCTCGGGCAGCCTCACCCACAACCTCGACGAGTTCCGCAGCCACATCCGGGACCCGGAGTACGCACAGACCTTCGCCGACTGGGTCGCCGAGGCGATCGCGCACCGCGACGATGAGGCGCTGGTGCGCTACCGCAGCCTCGCCCCTCACGCCGCGCGTGCGCATCCAACCGAAGAACACTATCTCCCCTTGCTGGTGGCACTCGGCGCAAGCACGCAGGACGAAGACCGCATCCGGATTCCCGGAGGCATGACCTACGAGGTGCTGTCGATGGACTCCTTCGGCTTCGGCCTCACCCCCACCATCCCCCTGGAAGCCACATGAACGCCACGATTTCCGAACTTCGTACCGACCTGTCGCTTGCGTTCCGCACCACCTCGCCCGATACCGCGCCGGCCAAGCGGCTGCTCGTGCTGCTGCATGGCGTAGGCGGCAACGAAACCAATCTTGCGCCGTTGGGGGACACGCTGATCGACACCCGCGTGATCCTGGCACGTGGCCCACTCACGTTCGCTCCCGGCCAGCACGCCTGGTTCCAGGTGTCGTTCGGCCCCCAAGGACCGCGCCCGGATCTGGTGGCGGCGGAGCAGAGCCGGCAGCGACTGGCGAGCTTCATCTCGGAACTTCAGGCAACGTACGCCGTACCCGCCTCGCAGACGGTGGTGGCCGGCTTCAGCCAGGGCGGCATCGTGAGCGCCAGCATCGGCCTCACCCAGCCTGGGCTCGTCGCCGGCTTCGGCATCCTCTCCGGTCGTATCCTGCCCGAGATCGCGCCGCAACTGGCCAATCGTTCTGCGCTGGCCGAGGTCAATGGCTTCATCGGCCATGGCCGGGACGACACCAAGCTGACGGTCGATTGGGCGCATCGCGCGGATGCATGGCTGAGCGAACTCGGCATTCCCCATGAGACGCACCTGTACCCGGGTGACCACGGCATTCCTCCCGCCATGCAGAAGGACTTTCTTGCCTGGTTCGGACGTCTGGTCGGCCAAGAAAGCTGAACCCACATCCTCTGGCCGGTGGCAACTGCGGGAAACGCGAGGGCGCATCCTGGCTGCGGCATGCCGGGCTCGGCCCAGCACGCCGCGCCCATCGAAGGCGCTGGATATGGCTGGGCGCCCCGGGTCAATCCCATCTTCGGATCCGCCGAAGTTGCAAAATCGGCAGGGAAAAGACTGCCGTACCATGGCTTAAAAAGATATTAAAGCGTCTGCTTCATGATTTCTCGAGAACCGAAGCCCGATCGGGGAATGACGTGACATGAACCTCCTACTCGTAGAAGACGACCAGATGCTGGGCGAAACCATCCGCGATGGGGCACGCCAGAGTGGATGGCACATCGATCACGTCGGCGACGCGAACACCGCGCGCAGCGCCCTGGTGGACCACAGCTACGCGGCCGTCCTGCTCGACATCGGTCTTCCGGGCGATTCCGGTCTGGCCGTCCTGCGCTCGATGCGGAGTCGCTACGACGCCACGCCCGTTCTGATCCTGACGGCACGCGGCCAGCTCAGCGAGCGCATCGCCGGCCTCGATGCCGGCGCCGACGACTACCTGGTCAAGCCGTTCCAGTTCGACGAGCTCTGGGCACGCGTGCGATCGGTCATCCGCCGCAGCCAGGGACGTGTCGTCCCGGTGTTCACCCATGGGGACATCCTCATCGACCGCAGCAAGCGAGTGGTCACCAAGGCCGGCACCGAGGTCGTCCTCAGTGCCCACGAGTACCGTACGCTGCTTGCCCTGGTCGAGCGGCCTGGCCATGTCGTCACACGCGACCATCTGCACGATGTCGTCTACGGCACAGCGAGCAATGTCGAGAGCAATACCATCGCGGTGTTCATCCACCAGTTGCGACGCAAGCTCGGCGACGATCTGATCCGGACCGTCCATGGGCTGGGCTACGTCATCGGCCAGCCGACCGCATGAAGTCGCGCTCCTTCAACGCGCAACTCATCCTGGTGATCGTCGCGGTCATCGCCCTGTGCTGGACGGTGGTGCTCGGGATCGTGCTCACGCAGCTCTCGCTCAACCGCACCAGCACCTGGGACGAAAAGCTCGGCGCGATCGCCACCCAGCTCCTGGTGACGATCCCCGCCGACAGCGACTTCGACGGAGAAGGCAGGCCGGGCCTCAAGCTGAAGGAGGTCGCCGGCACCGAACACGAGCAACTGGTGTTCCAGATCTGGATTGATCGCAAGCGAATGGTCGCCAGCACGCCCGGGTCCCCCGAGTCGCCGCTTCAGCCCGACTTCTCCGATGGAGCGGCCTCCACCCAGGTCGAGAATGAGAAGTGGCGTGTCTTTTCCGCAACCGACAGCACGGGACGAGTGACCGTCCAGGTGGGCAATCTGCAGAGCATCGTCGATGCGGACATGCGCCACGAGGCGGCCCATGCGCTGGCCCTGGCAACGGTCCTGCTCATCATCGCAGGTCTTGTCATGTGGTTCGTCAGCCAGGCTGCACTCAAACCCGTACGAGCGCTCGGCACCGCCATGCGCCACCGCCGCCGCTTCGATTTCACCGCCTTGCCGCTGGATCGCTTGCCGCGGGAACTGCATCCATTGGTCGACTCCTTCAACCATGTCCTCAAGCAGCTGGACGAGGCCATCGAAGGCGAGCGCCGCTTCATTGGGGATGCCGCCCATGAGCTGCGCACACCGTTGTCAGCCTTGCAGGCCCAGGCCGAAATCGCACTGCGAGCCACCGATCCTCAAGACAAAGATGCCGCCCTGAGGAAGCTGCTGGTTGTCGCCAAGCGCAGCACACGGCTGTCCGAGCAGTTGCTCGATCTGGCGAGCATCAGTGCGGGTGCCAAGGCCCCCAAGCACGTACCGGCCGATTTGAACAAGCTGGTGCAGCACGTTGCCCAGGAGTTCGAGGTCTATGCCAACCTGAACCAGCGTTCGCTATTCCTGGATGTGCATGCCTGCAGAATCTCCTGCGACATCGATGAGATCGGCATCTTGCTGCGTAACCTCATGCACAACGCCATGCGCTACACCAGCGAAGGCGGCAACGTGCTCGTGCGCTGCGGCTATGAGGCCTCAGAAGGAGGCGAACGGGCGCAACCCATGGTCTATCTGGAAGTTACAGATGACGGCCCGGGCGTTCCGGCCGAGCAGCGCGAGGCCATCTTCGAGCGCTTCTACCGGGTCGCGGGCACGCCTGTGCGTGGTAGCGGCATCGGCCTGTCGCTCGTGGCCGGCATTGCGGAAGCTCACAATGCCACCATCCACACCGGCACCGGGCTGGAAGGGCGGGGGCTCATGGTGCGCGTCATTTTCCCGGGCATCGTCGAGCCAGGCCGCCCAGGCTGATCCAACCGACCTTGTCGCGCCCGGTGGGGTTCGTTCTTCCATGAGGCCATCGCGAGACATCGAGCTTGGCTGAGGGCGCGTGAGATACATGCCGTTCACATTTTTTCGCTGAACGGCCCTTTTCTTAAAAAATTCCTAATAACTCTAAAAATCCCCTAAATCCGCTTGGGCAGTATCCGCTCTTGCAGGCGCGTCGTCTCGACGTGCCACGAGACCGGAACGATTCATGCTGGATTGCAAGCCAAGCCCGGACACGCGGCCATCCCTGATCCGCCTGCAGCGCACCCCGCGCAGGCAATCCGGGGCCGCCCCCCGCTCGTATCGCCAGGAGCTGGGGGTCGCCCCGTCGCAGTATCTGCGCCGCCGGACAGGCCTGTCCGGTGCCGACGCTCTGCTGGGCGGTGGGTCGCGTGGCCTGGCCATGCTGTTGCTGGCGATGCTGACGGGGTGCGCGACCCAAGGGCCATACCAGGCGACGCCTCTGGAGGCGCCCGAGGCCTGGACCATGCCTGCTGCGGAGGCAGCGCTGGCCACGCCCAGCGATGAGTCCTGGTGGCGCCAGCTCAACGACCCCGCCATCGATGTTCTGGTGGACGCTGCACTGGCCGACAGTCCCAGCATCGCGCAAGCCATCGCCAAGGTCGACGAGGCGCGTGCCTTGCTCGGTGCCACCTCGGCGCAGCGCATGCCCTCGGTGGACGTCAACGGCTATGCCACGCGGGCCCGCAGCCTGGAGACCGACAGCCCCACGGGCACGATCCTGAGCACGCAGAGCGGCATCGGGCCCGAGCTGTCCTGGGAGATCGACCTTTTCGGCCGGGTGCGCAACTCGGTCGAGGCCGGCGCGCTGCGGATCCAGGCACGCGATGCGGACGCCAAGGCAGCCCGGCTGGCGCTGACCTCACAGATCGGCGACCTGGTGCTGGCCTTGCGCGCCTGCGAGTTGTCCAGTTCCGTGCTGCACGAGGAAATCGACTCGCGCGAAAACACACTGGCGCTGACCCGCCGGCGGCTGGAAACCGGCTTCGTCGCCCCCATTGAAGAGGCTCGGGCGCAAAGCGGCCTGGCCACCGCGCGCACAACGCTGGCCACGCGCCAGGAAGCCTGCGCACGCCACATCAACGCATTGGTAGCCATCACCGGTCAGCCACGCGGCACTGTGCAAGCGGTGGTGGCCGTGGACACGCAGGCGGTCAGCGTGGCGCAGCGGGTCACGGCCATCCCGTCTGCGCCAGTCGTGCAACTGGCGTTGCCGGCTACGGTCCTCGCAGCCCACCCGGCCGTCGTCGCCGCCGAACGCGAAGCGGCCGCGGCGTGGTCGGAGATCGCGGTCGCGCGCGCCGAGCGCCTGCCCCGGCTCGATCTGGCGGCTGCGCTCAGCGGGCAGTGGCTGCGGGCCGCCGGCCAGTCCCTGAGCGAGACCGTCTGGTCTCTCGGCCCGACGCTTGGCGCTCCTGTCTTCGACGGCGGCCGCGGTGCCGCCAATGTCTCGGCCGCCCAAGCCCGCCATCGCGCCGCCGAGGCCAACCTGCGCCTGGCGGTTCGCGCCGCTGCACAGGACGTCGAGAACGCCATGGCCGCCATCGAATCGGCCACTGCGCGCCGGCGCAGCACGCTGGACGCCGTCACCGCCGCGCAGCGCGTGCTGGACGCGACGCAGGCGCGCTGGAACGTCGGTGCCGTGAGTTTGTTCGAGGTCGAAGATGCGCGTCGCCAGCTGGCCGACGCTCAAGACAGCGCCATCGCCGCTGCACACGACAGCAACCGTGCCTGGATCGCCCTGGTGCGCGCCTCCGGCCACGCCAGCGCGGCCACGCCTGGTGGGGCGCTGTCATGACGATGTCCATGTCATCTCCGAAGCTCACCGCGTCCGCAGCGGCATTGCGGCGCCGCCGGATCACCTTCGTCCTGGCGGGCGCCGCCCTGTTGGTGCTCGGTGCCGCCGCCTGGGGCTTCATGTCGCGCGCCGCCCCGCCGGCCCCGGCGCACAGCCTGGCTTCATTATCGGTGACGGCCACGGTTCCGCGCGAAGCGCAGTGGGCCAGAACCATCGAGGCCAGCGGCGTGGTCGCTCCCTGGCAGGAAGCCATCATCGGCGCACAGACCTCCGGGCTGAGCATCGCCCGGCTCGAGGTCGCGGTCGGTGACGTGGTGCGGCGCGGCCAACTCCTGGCTCGCTTCGACACGTCCACGCTGCGCGCCGAAGAGGCGCAGCTGTTGGCTGCGCTCACACAAGCGCAAGGCGTGGCGGCACAGGCGGATGCCAACCGTGCGCGCGCGCTCCAGCTCCAGGGCAGCGGTGGCATCAGCGAGCAGGAGGTGCAGCGCTACGTTACCGAAGCCATCACCGCCAAGGCCCAGGTGGGGGCCGCGCAGGCCCAGCTGGAGGCCAAGCGGCTGCAACTGCGCCAGGCCGACGTGGTCGCGCCGGATGATGGCGTGATCAGCGACCGCACCGCCACGCTGGGTGCGGTCGCCAACAACGGCCAGGAGCTGTTCCGCCTGGTGCGCCAGGGGCGGCTGGAATGGCGCGGCGAATTCACCGCGACGCAGATCGCCGCCATCGCCGTCGGCCAGGACGTCACCCTGCAACTGCCCGAGGGGCAGTCCGCCAAGGCCCGCGTACGTCAGATCGCGCCGCTTCTGGACACGCGCTCGCGGCTGGGGCTGGTGTATGCGGACATCGAGCCCGGAAGCCTGGCGCGCGGCGGCATGTACGTCGATGGCCGCATCGCGCTCGCGCCCAATGCGGCGCGGGTGGTTCCGGCATCGAGCGTGGTGGTGCGCGACGGGCGCAGCATCGTCTTCCGCCTGGAAAGCACGGGAAAGGAATCCAAGGTTCAGGCCCAGTCGGTGACGGTGGGCCGTCGCCAAGGCACCGAGGTCGAGATCCTGGACGCGCTTACCGGCGGTGAGCGCATCGTCGCCCAAGGGGCCGGCCTGCTGGCCGATGGCGACACCGTGCGGGTCGAGCCGGATCCGAGCGAGGCATCGGCCTCCGCGGCGGCGGGAGGGGAGCGATGAACTTCGCCACCTGGTCCCTGCGCAACCCCATCCCGGCCGTCCTGCTGTTCATGCTGCTGACGCTGGCAGGCTTGTACGGCTTCCGGCAGTTGCCGATCCAGGCCCTGCCGGACATGGACCTGCCCTCTGTCAACGTGACGCTGTCCCAGCCCGGCGCTGCGCCGGCCCAGCTTGAAACCGAGGTGGCACGCAAGGTGGAGGACTCCATCGCCACGCTCAGCGGACTGCGACATACGCGGACCACGATCACCGATGGCCAAGTCCATATCCAGGCCGAATTCGAGCTGGAGAAGCCGCTGTCCGACGCGCTGATCGAGACCAAGGATGCCGTCGACCGGGTGCGTTCGGACCTGCCGACGGATCTGCTGCAGCCGGCCGTCAGTGCACAGACGGTCAGCAGCAGCCCCATCCTGACCTATTCGGTCAGTTCCGAGACCATGGACGAAGTCGCGCTGTCCTGGTTCGTGGACGACACGTTGAGCAAGACCTTGTTCAACGTGCCGGGCGTGGGCGGGGTGAAGCGGCTGGGCGGCGTGCAGCGCGAGATCCGGGTCGACGTCGACCCGGTGCAGATGAATGCGTTGGGCGTCACCGCAGCCGACGTCTCGCGCGCGTTGCGCCGCACCCAACAGGATTCCTCGGGCGGACGCGGCCAACTGGGCGGCGAAGAGCAGTCGCTGCGCACTGTGGCCACGGTGCGACGGGCCGACGAACTGCGCGCCATGCCGGTCATTCTCGCCACCGGCGGCAAGGTGCGCCTGGATCAGGTCGCCTCGGTGCATGACACCGCCGCCGAACGCAGCCAGGCGGCGCTTCTGGACGGCAAGCCCGTCATCGGCTTCAGCATCCAGCGCACCAAGGGCTTCGACGAAACCCGCATCGCCGAAGGGGTGGCCGAGGCACTCCAGCAGCTCCAGGCCGAGCACACGTCCCTGCGGATTACCCCGATCTCTGGCAGCGTGGCCTACACGCTCGAACAGTTCCAGGGTTCGATGGCGATGCTCTACGAGGGCGCGCTCCTGGCCGTGCTGGTGGTCTGGCTGTTCCTGCGCGACTGGCGCGCCACGCTGGTCGCCGCCTCGGCGCTGCCACTGTCGATCCTGCCGGCCTTCGCTGCGATGTGGTGGCTGGGCTACTCGCTCAACACCCTCACGCTGCTGGCGCTGGCGGTGGTCGTCGGCATCCTGGTGGACGACGCCATCGTCGAAGTCGAGAACATCGAGCGACACCGGCGCATGGGCAAGCCGATCATGCAGGCCACGGCCGATGCGGTCAACGAGATCGCGCTGGCGGTGATCGCCACCACGGCGACCCTGGTGGTGGTGTTCGTGCCCACCACGCTCATGGGCGGCGTACCGGGTCTGTTCTTCAAGCAGTTCGGCTGGACCGCGGTCATCGCCGTGCTCGCCTCGTTGATGGTGGCGCGCCTGATCACCCCCATCATGGCCGCCAAGCTGCTCAAGCCCGGCACGCACGCGGCCAACGAGCAGGACGGCCCCTTGATGCGCCGTTACCTGCGGGTGGTGGACTGGAGCCTGCACCATCGCGGCAAGACCATGGCCGCGGCCGCGGCCTTCTTCGTCGGCTCGATGGCGCTGCTGCCCTTCATCCCCACGGGGCTGGTACCCCCGTCGGACCGGGGCTTCACCACGGTGACGCTGGAGCTGGCACCGGGCAGTGCCCTCAATGACACCGTGGCCACGGCCGAGCGGGTGCGCGCGGTGGTTGGCCAGTTGCCCGGCGTGCGGAGCGTCTTCACCACGGCCGGCGCCGCCGACAGCGGTAGCGATGCGCAGGTGAGCGACGTGCGCAAGGGCGAGCTCACGCTGGTGCTGACCGATCGCAAGGAGCGCGCCGTCCAGTCCGAGATCGAACAGACCGTGCGTGATGCGCTGGAGAAGATCCCCGGTGCGCGCTTCACCGTCGGCGGCGGCTCTGGCGAGCAGCTGCAGATGATCCTCGCCAGCGACAACGCCGGCGCGCTCAGGACCGCCGTGGATGCTTTCACCCGGGAGTTGCGTGCGGCCGGCCTGTCCGGTGTGCGCAGCACGGCCAGCCTGGAGCGCCCCGAGATCGTGGTACGGCCGGATCTCAACCGGGCAGCCGAACACGGCGTGAGCAGTGCCGCCATCGGCGAGCTGATGCGTACGGCCACCAGCGGCGACTTCGACTCCCAGCTGTCCAAGCTCAATCTGGACAACCGCCAGATCGGCATCCGGGTGCGCGTGCCCGACAGCGTGCGCCAGGACATCGCCGCGTTGTCCGGCCTGCGCGTGGCGTCGCGCGATGGCATGGTCCCGCTCTCCAGCGTGGCCACCTTCGCCGTGGAGAGCGGCCCGGCACAGATCGACCGCTACGACCGCCAGCGCTACGTCACCGTGACCGCCGACCTGGGCGCCCGTTCGCTGGGCGAAACCCTGGCCATCGCCAGTGCGCTGCCTGCGGTACAGAACATGGCCCCGGGCGTCTCGCTGATGCAGGCGGGCGACGCCGAAGTGGCCGCGGAGCTGTCGTCCGGCCTGGCGCTGGCGATCGTGACCGGCATCCTGTGCATGTTCTGCGTGCTGATCCTGCTGTTCAAGGACTTCTTCCAGCCGATCACGATCCTGTCGGCGATCCCGCTGTCCCTGGGCGGTGCCTTCATTGCGCTGCTGCTGGTGGGCAGCGAGCTCGACGTGCCTTCGATGATCGGCCTGGTGATGCTGATGGGCATCGTCACCAAGAACTCGATCCTGCTGGTCGAGTACGCGGTGCTGGCGCGTACCGAGCACGGACTCTCGGTGATCGATGCCCTGCTCGACGCCTGCCACAAGCGCGCCCGTCCCATCGTCATGACCACCGTCGCGATGATCGCCGGCATGTTGCCGATCGCGCTCGGCTTCGGTGCGGACGCCAGCTTCCGCCAGCCCATGGCGATCGCGGTGATCGGCGGACTGATCACGTCGACGCTGTTGAGCCTGGTCATCGTGCCGGCGGTGTTCAGCTACGTACACGACTTCGAGACCTGGCTCGCAGGACGCTTCAAGGCGGTCGGCGCGCAGGGTCAGCCGGCGAACCGCGTGTTGCCCACCGATCCCCCCGTTGCCGAAGGGAACCACCGATGAAAGCAAGCCGCGTACGCCTGACCGCCAACCGTGATCCTCCCGGCACGCGACGAAGCCACCTGCATGGCAGGTCCATGGCCCAGCCGTGGAGGACGACGAGATTTCTCCCCCCAATGCTTCAAGAAAAGGATCCAACCATGTTTCGACAACAACGCTCCCGTCTCCCGCTCGCTTCCTCCAGGCTGAGCGTCATCGCCGCGATGGCGCTGTCCACCGCGTGGGCGCCCTCGGCCTTCGCTCAGGATGACGCGTCCAGGGATAGCGGCCAGTGGGCCCTGGGCCTGGGTGCCGTCGTGCTCGACCAGCCGTATCGCGACATCGATCGCGAGGTGTTTCCTCTTCCGCTGATCTCGTACGAGAGCAAGTGGATCAGTGCCACCGTGCCCGTGTTAGACCTCAAGTTCTACTCGACCGATTCCCTCTCGCTGCGTGCCCGCGTCCGCTTGTCCGGCGAGGGCTACGAGTCGGACGATTCCCCGGCCCTGACGGGCATGGAAGATCGCAAGCGCAGCCTGTGGGCCGGCGGTGCGGTGAACTGGAAGACGGACTTCGTGAACGTCAGCGGGGAGGTGCTGGCCGACACCCTGGGCAACAGCAAGGGCACGCGGGCCAAGGTGCAGATCGATCGGCGCTTCGCCGCAGGCAGGTTCGGCTTCACTCCGCGCTTGGCTGCGGAATGGGTCGACGACAAGTACGTCGACTACTACTACGGCGTCCGCCAGTCCGAGGTGCTGGCGGACCGTGCGTTCTACGAAGGCAAGGCCACGACGAACGTGCAGTTCGGCCTGCGCGTGGACTACTCGCCGTCACGCCACCATGCGATGTTCATCGACGTCGCCGCCACGCGTTTCGGCAGCACCATCGAAGACAGCCCGCTGGTCGACCAGTCCACCGGCACCACCATCGCCGTGGGCTATGCCTACCGCTTCTGACCACGCCCTGCCCCCCATCCGCCATGGGCACTTGCGGCCCATGGCTCAGGAGATCCGACAATGAAGACGATCCAATCTCTCGTGCTGGCGGTGATCGTGCTGGGCACCAGCGCGTGCGCCGGCAATGCCGTCAAGCAAACGCCTGCGGCATCGCTGGATAGCGGAGCCACGCCTGCGGCCGTGCCGGTCGCGTCGGCAGCCCGTGGGGCCGGGGAGCCGGCGGCGCAGCCCCAGCCTCATGCGGCCGGCGCCATCGCCACCGCCGGCACGTCGGCGCCCGCACCCTCGGCAGTCTCGCCCACGGAAACCTCGCCCATGAAGCCGGCCTCGGTCGGCAGCCCGGACGCGGACGGCGCGCGCACGCAGGCCGAGCAGGATGCCGAGGAGCTGTACGCCCAGCCGCCGGTGCACGATCCCTGGGAAGGCTTCAACCGCAGGATGCACGCCTTCAACAACGTCCTCGACCGGTTCATCTTCCGCCCCGTGGCGATCGGCTACGACAAGATCACGCCCGATCCGGTCCAGGCAGGCGTGTCGCGGTTCTTCGGCAACCTGCGCCTGCCCGCCACCGCCTTGAACCAGGCGCTGCAGGGCCGGCCTGGCGAGGCCGGGCAGTCGCTCGGACGATTCGTCGTCAATTCCACGGCGGGCATCGGCGGCGTGTTCGACCCGGCGCGCCACATCGGCATGCCCAAGCCCGACGGCGAGGACCTGGGCCAGACCCTGGCGACCTGTGGGTGGCGGGACTCCCGCTACCTGGTGATGCCGATCATGGGGCCGCGCACGGTGCGTGACGCCTTGGGCGGCGTCGGCGACCAGCAGCTTTCGGTCATCAACCAGATCGACAACGCCAGCGTCGCCGACAAGCTGCAGATCATGCAGCTGGTGGATGTGCGTGCCCAGCTGCTCCCGACAGACCAGATGCGAAGGGAAGCAGTCGACGACTACGCCTTCGTCCGGGACGCCTGGGCGCAGCGGCGCAGTCGCCAGATCGAACAGGACCTGCGAGACACTCGCGATTAGTGTCGCCATGCGCCAGCCGGAGGATGACAGCGCAGGAACGGTGATCGTCATCGTCCCGAACGCCTCGTGGGGCTGAGCGCCAGTTCCACTTGCACGTCGAGCTGCAGCCGCCTCGGGAACAGGAGTCGATTGGTCAATAAGAGATCCCGAGGCGTCTTCCTACCCTGCCACAGCCATAGACGACTTCGGCAGGACCGTCCTCCCTAATGACCATCTCGCGATCAATCGGTCGAGCGTTTGGTGACGATGCGCGCGGCACGCTGGTAGCTCCAATACGCGATCACCCAGTTGACCAGGACAACGAAGCGATTGCGGAATCCGATCAGGAAGTACACGTGCGCCGCCAGCCAGAACCACCATGCCGGCAGGCCCGAGAACTTGAACCTGCCCACGTGGACGATGGCGGCCATGCGTCCGATCGTCGCCAGGTTGCCGTAGTCCTCGTAATGGAAGACCGGTGTCGTTTTCCCCGAGAGACGTGCACGCGCCGCACGCGCGATGTGCTTGCCCATCTGCTTCGCCGCTGGCGCCACGCCCGGCACAGGGCGACCATCCTGCTGGATGGAAGCCAAATCGCCGCCGATGAAAATGTCCGGATGACCGGGCACGCTCAGGTCCGGTTCGACTAGCACGCGCCCGGCGCGATCCAGCGGCACCCCAAGGCTTCGCCCCAAGGGTGATGCTGCAACACCTGCCGCCCACACCACGGTACGTGCCGGCACGAATACATCGCCCAAGGTGTAGCCGTTTTCGTCGATGTGCGTCACAGCAGTACCGGTCAACACTTCGACGCCCAGTTTTTCCAACTGGCGCTTCGCCTTGTCGGTCAAATCGGAGGGAAAGGAAGGCAACACTCGCGGCCCCGCCTCGATCAGTCGAACCTTGGCCTTGCGTGGATCGATGTGGCGGAACTCATCCTTCAACGTGTGTCTGGCGATCTCGGCCAGCGTACCGGCCAACTCCACGCCGGTCGGGCCTCCGCCGACGATGGCGAAGTTCAGCGATGCCTCGCGTGCCTGCGGATCGCTTTCGGCCTCCGCACGCTCGAACGCCAGCAGGAGCTTGCGCCGCAAATACATTGCATCGTCGAGCGTCTTCAAGCCCGGCGCATGCTCGGCCCAGTGATCGTTGCCGAAGTAGGCATGGGCTGCGCCAGTTGCCAACACCAGGCTGTCGTACTCCAGCATGTCGCCATCGGCGAGCACAACAACATGTTGCTGCGGCAGCACTTGCACCACGTCGCCCAGACGCACTTCCACGTTGCGCTGATCGCGCAGGATGTGGCGCAGCGGCGCCGCGATGTCCGGCGCCGACAAGCCCGCTGTCGCCACCTGATACAGCAGCGGCTGGAACAGGTGATGGTTTTGACGGTCGATCAAGGTGATGCGGATGTCGGAGGCCTCCAGCGCACGCGTCGCCCACAGGCCGGCGAAACCGCCACCCACCACGACAAGATGATGCTTTCGGTCCGCCATGTATCCGGTCTCCATGTCGCCATACCCGTCTTCGCTCATATCGGTGCCCTTGATGTTCACTTTACGGGTATGGAAAGCGCCTGCCCCTCGACCCCGGCATAGGTGCAGACGATTTCGGCGGCCTCATCGCCCGTATAGCCGCGGTGAACGTCATCCACGGACTCGGCGAACGCTTGGCCTGCTCCGATCACCCGCAGCTTGCCCGTCCCTCGCTCCTCCAGCGTGATCTGGCCCGAGATGACATAGCCGGCGTTGGGCATCGGGTGCGTATGCCAGGGCAGCGAGGTATGCGGCGGGATGTGGAACCTCAGCACCGTCAATTGCGGTCGTCCTTCCGGATAACGCTCATAGGGCTTTCCATTCCAGGAGGTATCGCTTCTGAGCAGCTCCTCCGAGTGGAGCGAACAAGCGCATTCAGGGGAATGAGTTTTCTCAGGCATGGGTTGGGTACTCCATAGATGATGTTGCAGATTCTTGATCCGAAAGCGCTGCGGCATTCCGCTGCGACGAGGAGACCGGCGCGGACATCCGCCACGCCTGCTGCCCGAATTCGATCTCAGAACACATAGCTCATGCTCAATCCGGCGCTCCAACTGCGTCCGGACGCCGGCTCGAAGTAGCGGCCATTACCTTCGTTCACAATGACCGATCCTACGTATCCGCGATCGAGCAGATTGTCGAGACGTGCGTAGGCATTCCATTCCCAGGAACCGCGGTGCCACCGATAGCCCGAGGAGAGCGAGGCCACGAAATAACCGGGTGCCGAATCGCTGTTGGCGTCATTCACGTAGATCTTGCTGAGGTAGCGCCCTTCGATGCCCAACCGCCAGCCCTCGGGGGGAGACCAGGCAAGCGCACCGTAGAGCATTTCCCTCGCAACCCCCGGAATGCGGTTTCCTGACGAGATCGCGGATCCCGCCACATCATCGCGGTAGCGTGCATCGATCCGGGTGTAGGCCCAATCGGTGCGCCAGTTTGTTGACTCCAGAATTGCGCTCCATTCCAGTTCGACGCCGTCGCGTCGGGTGCGTCCGCCATTGCGATAGGTTGCGCGACCATCGATGCTTCCGGCCGAGACGATTTCATCGCGCGTGTCGGTATGGAAAAGCGCCAAGGACAGCAGTCCGCCAGCTACTTGCGTTTTTGCTCCTAGCTCGTAGTTGTCGCTGACGGCTGGCTGCAAGCCCAGGTTCAGTCCAGCGCCTCCGTCTGGCCGATAGGAGGCTTCGTTGGTCGTCGGCGTTTCGAAACCACGGCCATAGGATGCGTAGAGCATCGTCGCCGAATTGATTCGATACCGCAGCGCACCCATTGGCAGCACCTTTCGATAACGAGTCGACCCGCTGTCGTTGCCGTTTCCTTCGGCGATGTAGTGGTCATTGGAGTCGAAACCCACGGTGCCGTACCGAAGGCCGGTGTCCAGCGTCCATCCTGGCGCAAACTCCCAGGATGCCTGGACATAAGGGTCGAGGTTGAAGACATCGTTGGTTTCATCTCGACGCAGTCTGCCACGTACCCCCACGGCACTCGGACTGCTGGCACTTCCCGTGAAGTTCTCGTAGCCCCTACGGCGCTCGCTCAGCGAGTCGTAGGACACCCCTCCGATCAAGGTGAGCGGCTGGCCAGCCAAACTCAGGCGTGATGTCCAACGCAGGTCGATGCCACCGTACTCGCGCTGAAGATCAATCACGCCACCGGCATGTTGGGGATTGCGCTGTGTGGCAACGGGAATGGATTGATACTGTACGGTGTCACGTTCACCGTAGTAGACCATGGCACGAAGATCGTTATTGGCATCCACTTGCCGCTCGTAGACTAGGCCACCTTGGGACTGCCTGACCGTCTTGCGGGTGTTGTACTGTTCCGCCTGCGGCGTGGCCTGCCTCGGATCTGCCTCATATTGCGAGCGGGTCAGGCCCAGCGGGTCGTCGGCCCTCAGATCCACGCTGTTGGCAACGAGGGTCAAGCGGCTATCGGGATCAAGCTGCAAACCCAGCTTCACGTTCCCCAAGTTCTTTTCTGCCCCACTGTGGCTGCGGTATCCGCCTGTGGTGAAGCGGTTGGTACTGACCACATAGTCGAGTGGGTCAGAGGCGCCGCTGACCTTGAGCCCGTAGCGCTCGGTGTCGTCGCTTCCAGCGCCGGCATCCGCTTGGACGCGGGGCGCTCCAGCGCCATCTTCAGTAAAGACCTGGAGCACACCACCCGACGCATTGCCGTACAAGGCCGAGAATGGTCCACGGAGCACCTCGATGCGGTCGATTGACGCGATGTCGATGTTCGACGTCTGTCCCTGTCCGTCCGGCATGGTGGCAGGGATACCGTCCACGTAGAGCCTGACGCCACGCACACCAAACGTCGAGCGGGCACCGTACCCGCGCATGGATATCTGCAAATCCTGCGCATAGTTCTGGCGATTCTGTATCTGCAGGCCGGGCACGTGCCCGAGGCTTTCTGAAAGATTGATTCCCGGACGGTCCGTACGCATCTGGACGCCATCGACAATGCTCACTGATGCGGGCGTGTCCTGCGGGCTGGTGCCATAACGAGTACTGGTGACCACGACCGTATCCAGCGTGGTGGTTTGCGCTACCGCAACCGCAATTGGCGTCAGAGTCATGCCCCAACAAGCCATACCCGACACCGCAATGCGAAAGGAGCTTCCCATCATGAGGCTATAGCGCAAAGACAAGCTTGAGGCTTGCGACCAAGATGTCGTCGCGATCACCTAGCCCACCGGGATGGCGGACATACTGGAAGCCCGGGCGCAGTGTTGCAGCCGGTGTCAGCTTGTATCCGTAGTTCAACTCGGCCGCTTGCTCGTGGTCCTGCGGGCTTGCTTGTCTCAGCCCAGCCTCATTCTGCGCTCGTTGCGACCGGCTGACTCGATTGTTCACCGATACCTGACCGATGCCCAAGGTGACATCGTCCTTGGGACGCCCCGGAAGCGGCCCCGTAAAGCTGAAGATCAGTGCCGCCTTGCTGTGAAGTCGATTGGTCGCGCGATCAGTCACCGCTAGGTTGCCCACGACCGTCAACCCGTGCGAACCATCGGCCCTCGGTGCCAGCAGTTGCTGCACCACATTGGCGTGGAAGCCCGCATGGTGGTTCTCCCTTGCAAACTCGCCCCCCGAGACCGCCTGGTACTCGCCATTCACGTCATAGACGATGTTGTTCGAATTGCTCGTGTCGTACCAGCCACCGACCTTGTAGGTGCCTGGCAGGTCGTGCCGGCTCCCGAACGTCGGGGTCCACTGAAGCTCCGCAGCATAGATCGTGCCGGTCGCGCCGCCGGTTCCGAGATAGAAGCCCCGGTCCTCGCTCAGGTTCACCGGATTGGACTCGATGACGCCGAGGTTGACATGCAGCGTCGGGGCAAGTCGCTGACGCAGGCGCACGCCCCAGGAGCTCACGGGCAAGTTGTAGAGATAGCCACTGACGATCTGGCTTGAGGCCGGACCGCACAGTACGACGTTCGAGATGTTGCCGCACGGGGTCGCGCCATAGTCCTCGCCATGCGTGACCCGGCCGAACTTCAGTGCGGTTGCCCCATCGTTGAAGCTCTGTTCGTACCAGAAATCGGACAGTCGCCAGATCTCCCCGCGGCCGTAGATGGATTGCAGAGGCTGGAGCAGCCCGAGATTGGCGTCGTTGGACAGGTTGTTGCCGTGCCGGTTGGTCAATGTCACCTGCAACTTGCCTCCCGGATGGCCCCACGCCTTGTCCGTGTCGATGGTGACCCCGAGCAGGAACTGGCCCGCCGCACGGCCCGCCTCACGCGTCCCCCCGTTGAAGTTGTGGACGGAATCGACAACCTCGCTTCCAGTGAATGTGACACCGTCCTCCGCGAGACGGTGGCGCAGCCCGCCCCAGTCACCAGTCAATGTCGAGCGATTCCAGAAGCTGCTATCGGCGGCTTCCTGTGCGTCAGCGACGCCCGTACCCAGTAGCGCAGAAAGAATCACGCTTTTTTGCAACGAGCGCATAGGGGCTATTTTCATTCTTGGAATTCCTGGACCTGCTCGGCGCGGCATCCGGTACTTAACTCGCATGAACCGCGCGTCCCATCCGGGCGGTAAGCGCGGGCATTGGGAATTGCCTCAGCCGAACGGGATGATTGGGACGCTGGCCTTGTGGCCAAGAGGACGGCTTTGCCGTCCTCTTGATGCCAGCACTTCAGCGCGGCGGCCGTGCCTGCCCGGGCAGGGCGTAGGCGATGATGTAGTCGCCATGGTCGGGTGCCGCGCGGGAACCGCTCGCCGTCACCACGACGTACTGCCTGCCATCAGCCGGAGAGGTGAACACCAGCGGCGTCGAACCACCGCCCACCGGCAGCGGGCTTTTCCAGACCACCTCGCCCGTCATGACGTCGATCGCACGCAGGTAGTAGTCGGAGGTGGCTGAGAAGAACACCAGCCCCGAACCTGTCGTCACCGCGCCGCCCAGTGTCGGCATGCCAAGCTCGACCGGCAGATGGGTCTTCATACCCAGCGGGCCAAACTGCTCGGGCGTACCCAGCGAGCGATGCCACAAGACCTTGTGCGTGGTCATGTCGATGGCGGCCATGGTGCCGAAGGGGGGCGTTGTGCACGGCACGCCGAGGAAGGACTGCACCATGCCACGCTCGGCACCATAGGGGGTGTTGGCCATCGGAATCACGCCACCGACACCTTCCACCGACTTGTTGGCCAGCCGTCCGTTCGTCTCCTCGCGGGTGAGCAACCGGCCCTTCATCATGATCCGCATGTCGTTGACGATCATGATGTCGTGCTGCTTGTCTATCGATTGTCCACCCCAGTTGGTGGTGCCGTACCAGGAGGGATTCTCGAGATACCACTTCAACTGCGGCGGCGTGTAGTCGCCCTCGTAGTGCAGTCCCTTGAACTGCACACGGCAATTCAGTTGGTCGATCGGCGTGATGCCCCACATCTTGGCTTCGGTCAGCATGCCATCGCGCATCTCAGGCATGCCGACCGAATAGGGCTGTGTCGGCGACAGGCGTTCCCCCGGCACCCCCTTGGTGGGTACCGGGCGCTCCTCGACCTGCGTGAGCGGCTTGCCGGTGCGGCGATCCAGGACGAAGATCTGTCCGTTCTTGCCCGCCTGCACAAGCGCCGGCACTCGCCCACCCTTGCCATCGGGCATGTCGTAAAGCACTGGTTTGGACGGAAGGTCGTAATCCCACACGTCGTGGTGTACGAGTTGGTATACCCAGCGCTCCTGCCCAGTAGTGGCATCGAGTGCAACCACCGATTGCGATACCCGATCGGTGGCCGCCGAACGCTGTCCACCGAAAAGGTCGGGGGTACCGCCACCGGTAGGCAGGTACACCATGTTGAGTTCTGGATCGTAGCTGGGCGTTGCCCACATGTTCGGGGTGCCGCGGGTATAGAACTCCCCATCAGCCGGCTTGCCGGTCTGGCCAGGACGGCCCACATCCCATGCCCAGGTCAATTCCCCCGTGACGGCGTTGAATGCGCGCACGACACCCGAGGGCTCATCGGTTGATTGGTTGTCCATCACCCAGCCGCCGACGATGAGATTGCGGCCTGCCAGCAATGGCCCCGAGGTGGGGTTGTAGAAGCCCGGGATGACCTTGCCCATGCCCTCGGCCAGATACACGGTTCCATCTTCGCCGAAAGAAGGCACGGGCTCACCGGTCTCCGCGTCCAGGGCGATCAGCCGCATGTCGCCGGTGGTGAGGTAGACACGCTTCTTGCCGGGCGCGTCGTTGGCCAGTTCGGGAATCTCGAAGTACGCCAGCGAGCGGCATCGCATCCAGTTCGCCGTGGACGCCGGTGTCACCTTGGGGTCGAAGTGCCAGAGCTTCTCGCCTGTATCCCCGCGCACCGCGAAGACCTGCCCCGACTGGGTGCACGGGTAGAGCGTATTGCCGATCTGGAGCGGCGTATTCTGGTTCTCCCGACCATCCGCGCTGATGTCTCCAGTACGCAACGTCCAGGCGACTTGCAACTGGCCGACATTGTCCTTGGTGATCTGCGTATCCGGCGAGAACTGTTCTCCCGTCGTGGTGCGTCCAAATCCTACCCAGTCCTTGGGTTCGCGGTCGGGCCTGTAGTCCGCAGCGACCTGCGGAGCCGATCCGGATTTCACGAGCCAGATGGGGGAGAACGCACCCACGAGGGTCGCTACCAGGCCGGCAGCGGTCGCACCGGCGATCCCGTAAGAGAGTCCGCGTATGCGCGGAATGCCCCTGGCTCCAGGCAAGCACGGAACGCAGACGGCCAAGAGCAACCCGAGAACCGCGAACATGCCAAGCCGTGCGGCGAGCGGCCAGAACTGGAAGCCGGCTTCCCAGAGCGACCATAGCGCTGTGACGACGAAGAACCCCAAGTACAGGTACGCCGCACGCACGCTGAGTCTTGCAAGCAGAATCGCCGTGGCGATAAGAGCGATGCCTGCAGGCACATAGTAGAGTGACCCACCAAGCATGATCAGCTTGGTGCCGTTATAGAGGAAATACAGTCCAACCAGGCCAATCAACAGGCCTAAAATGATCGTATAGAGCCTAAGAGTCGCTAACAAAACTCCGGAAGATTCCGTAGGCAGATGATCGAGCAGGCAAGCGACAGCCACGCCAGATGGATGTCGACGCGCCGCTCGATCGGCATGCTCAGGTTGAGAGGGCATAACATGTTCTCCTGAAGGAACAATCGCCAACCCTGAACACAGGCGAAGATTCCGAGAATGGCTGTGTGCGACGTTGGATCAGGACCGGGCCTGTCCTCGAAGCGGTTGGCACCAATTGCCCGGCGTATGGAATCTGTCTATTTAGATCGAATTTCGAACAGATGACCGCGAGCGCCGAGACAATTCCGCGCAAGACGCCGTTTAGCCCACACTGTTCTAGCCGCGAAACAACCAGGAAATCCATTATCGAGGCGCAGGAACATGGTGAACTTGTGTAGTCCTGCGACTATATGTCACTGTGCATAGAGGGATAAATGCTCCACAGAGAACAACAATGTGGACTTAAATTCCACAGATGGTTCGGGGTCTATACATCCCTCTCTAACCAATTTCATTCATGGGCTGTCTAGTCCAGTGCACCGCTTTGTGCATGCTCGACCAAGCAATCAATGACATAGCGAACACGAGGCGCGAGCGAGGCCTCCCTGAGCCAGATGAGGTGAACATCGACATTGACGTCGGAATAGTCGCTCAGCACCGGAACAAGATGCCCCTCTTGGATTTTGTCTCTAAGGAGAGAAATCGGCATCTGGCACAGTCCAAATCCGGCTGCGGCGGTCTCGACAATGGACTCTCCATCACTCAGGCGATGTGTTGCTGGAGGCGTTACGAGTTTCGACCTTCCTCCATCGCGTACGGTCCAGTGCTGCGGCGGCCCATCCTCGGTACCGACAATGCAACTATGGTTGATCAGATCGTCAGGTGTTGCCGGCACTCCGCGGCGCTCAAGGTACGCCGGGGAAGCGCAGATGATCCTTTGCTGGCTCGCCAGCTTCCGGGCGACGAGGTGGCTGCTGTCCTGAAGCTGGCCGAATCGCACCACCAGATCCGCATCCACCTGCATGGGATCAATCACTCCATCGTTGAATGTCATGGTCAGTTGAAGATGTGGGTGAGGTTCAGCCACCTTCAAGAGAATGGGCATCAGCACACGCCGACCGAATGCAATCGGCATATCCACATGTATACGGCCACGCAGCACCTGGTCGTTCGAGGTAATCCTCGCCTCTACGGCGGCAATGCTCTCCATGGCCAACGAACATGCCTTGAAGTAAGCCTCACCATCAAACGTCAGGCGTAGTCGCCTTGTCGTGCGGTGGATCAGACGCACTCCCAGCCGCGTCTCCAAGCGTTTGATGCTCTTGCCGACAGCCGATTTCGTGACCCCAAGCCGCTCGGCTGCCGCCGTAAAGCTTCCCAACTGAGCCACGGTCACAAATGCGCTTATCCCGGACAGGGATTCAGGAAGCATCTCCACCTTCGTTCTCCAATGCATTAATTGTGGAAATTTGCTCGCCACAGCGTATCCGGCGAAGCGGTTTATCCCGCCGTTTCATTGCCACTATCATGGTTCACGCTTCTCAGCTGCACGGCATTGGCCTCCAGTCCATCGCAGTTGATCTGCGCCCCGCTGAATCGGCTCGTACAGCGACAACGCCACGTAGCGATTTACCGGGAAGAAAGCGCCGTCATTGAAAATCAAGGCGGGTAGCGTCCTTTCATCTAAAGAAAGCTGAGGAAATATCATGCCGGTCGTACGCGTAAGCTGGTTTGAAGGTAAAGACACGAAGGCAAAGCAGGCCGTTGCGGCCGAAATCACCGAGAGCATCGTCAAGAACACCGGAACTGATCCGAGTTACATTTACGTCATCTTCGAAGACGTAGCTCCCTCCGACTGGGCAGGGGCCGGTAAGCTCTTTGGTGGAAGCACCGACGCCCCCACCTGACGCAGTCTTGCACCGTTAACCATAAACAGCGCTGCGCATCTCGAAGAGGCAAGCGCCATTGACCCTTGCCGTCCCGCGAAACGGCGCGGGCCAGTAGGCAGGCAACTGTCGACTCTCCGGTTGCCCCCTTTCCGGGAGCGCTGCTCCTTGACTTGACCAGGAATAGGCCACGCGGAGCTTTCGCTAGGCCAGTCGCCCAAGTTCGCCGTTTCCATTTCCCCAGACGTCTCGACCAATGCGCCACTACGTCAAGCCCCCTGGCAATCGACAGGGGGCTTGAATCGGCAGTTCGGGCTTGAAGCCGCACTCCACCGACTAGCGGATGAATCCATTGATCGGCGCAAGGTATTCCGCGCCGAAAGTGTCGAGCCTCGCCCGTGCGGCCTCATCCGGTTTTCCGTACACCGTCAGGCGTGCCACATCGACCATCCATGCAAAGCGCTCGGCGAATGGGGCGAAGGTGACATCCACGTGCGAAACCAGCGATTCCGAGTCACGGTAGTGCTCGAAGATGTGGACGATGCTCCCGTCCGTATTGGCACTGTATTCGTACGCGAGGGTTCCCGGCTCCTTGCTCGCACCTGCCACGGCCTCGGAAATCATCTGCTTGAATTTCTCGAACTGACCCGGCTTCACCTTCAGTTCAAATACCACATAGACGTTCTTGCTCATCTTTACTTCCTTCGTTGTTGAAAAATCGCCTGAAGCTCGTCCAGGCACGAGTGGTCGAGTCGCGGATGCAGGCATCAATCCCTTGACTCATCAGCTTCGATCGTAGCGACGCCTCTCTTAAGCGGGAGTGGTTTCAGGGCATGGAGCCGGGCTGGGAAACACTGGCAACAGGTATTCGCCCAGCTCGTCGATCACCTCCGAGGCGGGGCGCCGCTGCGGCTTGAAGTGCAGGCCGACGTGCGAGACACCTTGTTCCTGCTGCCGCAGCCAGAGTTCGCGCAGCGCGTTGCGTCCGCCTCGCAACACACGACCCGGCTGGATCGGCTTGTTCGGATCGCGGTCCAGGTCGAACAGCGTGCCGTAGCCATAGGGCTTGAAAACATCAGTCCCGCAGGCCGCACGCCACTGCGCGATGATCTGTGGGATCCGCATCGGGTCGGCGATGTACGAGAGGATTCCGTCGACCTGCTGTGCGGTCCAGTCCAGTGTCTGGCCTGCATGGCCGATCACGATGCTGGGCAGCCTCGGTGCCACCGGCTTGGGCACCAGATCCAGCCCGCCATCGAGGCGACCATAGAAGCGCGATTCGTGAATCGGCCAGGCGTGTTCGGTCGTGGCCCGGATTACCGCCAGCGCATCACGGAAGCGCTCGGCCCGGTTGCCGTACTCGACACCGAACGCCGGATACTCGACCGGCCGGTCGCCGGTGGCGAGCCCCAGCACGAAGCGCCCGCCCAGCAGCTGGTCGATGGTCGCGGCTTGCTTGGCGACGATCACCGGATCGCGCAGCGGCAGCACGATACCCGCGGTGCCGATCGTGATATTGCGGGTGATCGCCGCGAGGAAGCCCGCGTAGACCATCGGGTCGAGGACTTGGCCGACATCGCCGAAGTTGGGATCGTAGAAGGGCACGTCGCGCAGCCAGATCGCCGAGAAACCTGCGGCATCGGCATTCCTGGCCAGTTCGGCGTGTCCGGCCAGGGTCGGGCCAGCGCTGTCGGGATAGCTTTCCAATGGTGAGATGAAGCCGAACGTCAGGCGTCCCGGCTGGAACACTCTTGCATAGCCTGGATGGCGGGCAAGGCTCGTAGGCAGCTTGCCGAGCGCGGTGGGCAACGTCATGGTCAATCTCACATCTCCGGGACAAGGGTGCCCGGCACGCACCAAGCCCACTTGAAAACCAGAACTCTATCCCCCCGGATTAACAAGAAAAATGGGGTAAATTTCCAAACATATCGGAACAAAAACGCAGGAATAGACGATGAACTACTTCGGAGCGCTCGAAGCGTTCGTGCAGGCAGCGGAAACCCGCAGCTTCACCGAGGCCGGACGACGGCAGGGCGTTTCATCGTCGGCAATCGGCCGCTCGGTGGCGCGATTGGAAGAGGAGTTGGGCGTGCGCTTGTTCCACCGCTCCACCCGCGCCATTGCACTGACCGCCGAAGGCGAGCTGTTCCTGCAGCGTTGCTACCGGATCTTCTCCGAGCTCGACGTCGCCAAGAACGAGTTGAGCAGGGCCGCAGGGACGCCGCAGGGACGCCTTCGAATCGGACTGCCCCAGTTGGGCGCGCACCTGATGCGCCACCTGATCGAGTTCCAGCAGGCCTTCCCCGAGATCGACCTGGAGCTGGATTTCAGCGACCGTCTGGTCAATGTGATCGAGGAGGGTTTCGATGCCGTGATGCGCATAGGGGACGTCGACGACTCCCGGCTGACCATGCGCAGGCTCGACGGCTACCGTCACCGGCTCGTGGCGGCTCCCGGCTATTTGTCTCGCCACGGGACACCGACTCGGCCTGCCGAACTGGCCGATCACGCCTGCCTGCGCTATCGCTATCCCAGCACTGGCAAGCTCGCTCCTTGGCCATTGTTCGCACGAGGCCGGCCGCTTTTTCTGGAACTGCCGCAATCGGCGGTCAGCAACACCATCGATTCCCTGTTGGACATGGCCGAAGCGGGTCTGGGCATCGCTCTGTTGCCGGACTTCATCGTCGCAGATGCCGTTGCGAAAGGCCGCTTGGCGGTGATGCTGGACAAGCATGTACGCGACCACCGCAACTTCTGCATCCTCTGGCCCTCCAGTCGGCACACCTCACCCAAGATCAAGGCATTCGTGGATTTCATGGTTTCCCGGCTCGGTGCGGCCGGTGCCCTCCAGCGCAGATAGCCTGCTCCCTCCGTGAGCCACCAGCACCACATCATGACAAAAAAGGCATGATTCAAGACTGGTTTTGGTCTTAGACACCATTCACCATCACGCCGGAAAATTCATCGGGATATCTGCGGGCAGCCGACGGGCGCCTTGCACCGGCACCGCTCCATATCCCATCAGGCCAAGACAAGGTCATGTCTCTGACATTACCGCGACTCTGCTGGACGACGGGAGGAACGGCACACCGCCACGACTCATGCTCGCGCCGGATGGTCCATCTTGGCGCCCCTGGCAGACTCGTGGAGGTTTCATGTCTTCAACAACTACTACAACAGCAACAGCATCAACCGGGCGCAGCAAGACCGGCTGTCTGGTGCGTCCGCTGGTGGTACTCATCACGTTGCTCGCCGTCTGGTTCCTGGTCGGCGGCATCATGCTCGCAGTAGCTGGGGGATCCTGGTACTACTTGCTGTCCGGTATTGCACTATTGGTTTCCGGCGTCCAGCTATGGCGCCGCAAGAGCACTGGCGCCTGGTGGTTCGCGCTGGTGTTCGGCGCAACCATTCTTTGGACCATATGGGAAAGCGGCTCCGACTACTGGGGCTGGGTTCCACGCCTGAGCCTGCTCACCGTACTGGGCTTCCTGCTCAGCCTGGTCCTTCCCGACCTCGATCGCGGAACGCCTCGCAGGATTGCTCTCGTCTTCACAGGCGCGTTGACGGCGGTCTTCGCGGTGGCCTTCGGCCTGGCCTTCGTTCCTCACAACGTCATCGCCCCGGCCGGCGCCATGCCCGATAAACCGTTGATCGGCGCAGATACCAATGCCGGGATTCCGGACTCGGACTGGGTCGCCTACGGTCGCGACAGCCGCGCCACCCGCTACAGCCCGCTGGCACAGATCACGCCGGCCAACGTGGGCAACCTCAAGCGTGCCTGGGTGTACCGGACCGGTTCACTGCCGCTGGATGAGAAGAACAACCGCTGGGCGCCACAGACCACTCCGTTGAAGATCGGCGATGCCATCTACCTGTGCACCGCCACCAACGATATGCTGCGCCTGGATCCGGCGACCGGCAAGGAAGTCTGGCGCTACAAGTCCGACGTGCGCGAGCAAGACATCCCGTACACGGCCGCCTGCCGTGGCGTAACTTACTACGAGTCACCGCAGACGCCGGCCGGCCAGGCCTGCCATGCCCGCATCATCGAGGGCACCCTCAACATGAAGCTGGTCGCGGTGGATGCCGAGACCGGCAAGCCCTGCGAGCATTTCGGCGAGAGTGGCCGGGTCGACCTCATGGTGGGCATGGGCAAGACCGTGCCAGGCATGGCGGCGGTCACCTCGCCACCCGTGGTGGTCAATGGCGTCATCGTCGCCAACCACCAAGTCATGGACGGCCAGCGCCGCTGGTCGCCATCGGGCGTGATCCGTGGCTATGACGCCGAGACTGGCGCCTTCCGTTGGGCCTGGGACGTGAACCGTCCGCACGAGCATGGCCTGCCGCCGCCCGGCCAGTCCTACAGCAAGGGGACACCCAACTCCTGGACCAACATGACCGGCGACAACAAGCTGGGGCTGGCCTATGTGCCGACCGGCAACTCCACGGTCGACTACTACTCGGCGATGCGCACCCCGGAGGAAAATGCCGTCAGTTCGTCCGTCGTCGCGCTCGATGTGCAGACCGGCGAGCCGCGCTGGGTGTTCCAGACCGTGCACAAGGACGCCTGGGACTACGACATGGGGTCGCAGGTCACCCTGCTGGACTATCCCGATGCCAATGGCCAGCCGGTTCCTGCCATGATCGTACCGACCAAGCGTGGCCAGACCTTCGTACTCGATCGTCGCGACGGCAAGCCACTGAGTCCGGTGGAGGAGCGTCCGGCACCGGCGGGGAACGTGCCGGGCGATCCGCGCGCGCCGACACAGCCCTGGTCGGTCGAGATGCCGCGCATGAGCGGCCCGGATCTCACCGAGCAGATGATGTGGGGCATCACTCCCCTGGACCAGCTGTATTGCCGCATCAAGTTCCGCAACACCCGCTACGACGGAGAGTTCACCCCGCCTGGCGTGGGCGATCACTGGCTCGTCTATCCCGGCTTCAACGGCGGCAGCGATTGGGGCAGCATGGCCTATGATCCGAAACGGGGCATCCTGGTTGGCAACTACAACAACCTGCCCGTGCGCGAACGCCTGATCCCGCGTGCCGAGGCCGACAAGATGGGGCTTCGCTCGATGGACAACCCGGAATACAAGCCCGGTGGAACGCCCGTCGAAGGCAACGGCCCTCAGGAAGACACGCCCTACGCGATCGAGACGACCATCCTGATGGTCAAGCTGACCAACATGCTGTGCACCGAGCCGCCCTACGGAGGAGTCAAGGCGATCGACATGCACACGCGCAAGGTCCTGTGGGAGCGCCCGTTCGGAACGGCGCGCGCGAATGGCCCGTTCAACATTCCCACCGGCCTGCCGATCGAGACCGGTACGCCCAACAACGGCGGCCCGATGATCACGGGTAGCGGCCTGGTGTTCATCGGCGCGGCCACCGACAACCTGCTGCGTGCAATCGATCTGGCGACCGGCAAGATCATCTGGAAGGACGTGCTGCCGGCAGGCGGGCAGGCCACCCCGATGACCTATGAGTACAAGGGACGCCAGTATGTGCTGATGATGGCCGGTGGCCATCACGTGATGGGTACCCCGACTGCGGACTATCTCGTCGCCTATGCATTAGATCAGTGACTGGTAGCGACAGATCAGTGACTGGTAGCGACCGGAAGCGGCGACATGATCGCCGTTCCCGGCTGGCTCGCTCGTCATTTCACGTGCGCGCGAGAGTCGCCCACCTCTGCTTCCCATACCCAAGCAAGGATTGCTCCGGACAGCGCGATGCCGGGATGAACACCAAGTCACTCGTTACCTGGGACAGCGACGGTGCCGTACGAAATCCACGTCAGTCTTCACTTTACTGGCCGCAAGAAAGCCTCAGATATGCGCCCCCCCCTGAATGCTCCATTCGTAAGAAGCAGTCTCCATTGCGCCGCCCCGGTAATTTCGGTGCCGACCTTCGCCCAGGCGCCAGCCTCCAAACCAGATTTGAGGAGCGCCTTCTGGAAGAAGTTCCTCCGACGGTTCCGCCGCCCGAACATAGCGGGACATCTGCGCCTGATACTCAGCACACAGGGAGCCCTGGCACTGGCCCTGCCCCTTGTTGGCTGCATGACCGTTCCCGACGTTCGGGAACCTGCCCTTGCCACGCCCGCGGCGGCGTTGCGGGCGCGATCGATCGCAGTCACCCGTCATCCGGCCCTGAGTGAGCAACCTGCACCATCCCAGTGGTGGCATCTGTTCGGTGATCCGACGCTGACGACACTTGAAGCCGAAGCCGCCGCTTCCAACCTCGATCTTCTGGCTGCCTCTGCACGCATCGAGGAAAGTCGCGCACAACTGGGGATGGTCGATGCTGCACGCCGGCCACAAGTCTCTGTCCAAGCCGGCTACACCCGCTCGGCCTTGAGCGAACACTCGCCGATGGTTTTGCTCGGCGCGCCAAGCGAACCGACGAGCACCTGGTCGCTGGGACTACAGGCTGGATGGGAACTGGATCTGTGGGGCTACCTGCGGCATCAGAGCGAATCGGCCGAAGCCAGACTGCAGGCCAGCGCCTACGGCATGGACGCGGTGAAGGTCTCCGTTGCCGGCGATGTCGCCCGTACCTACCTGTTGCTGCGCGGCGTGCAGGCGCAACTGGGCATCGTCGAGGAGAACCTCCAGATTGCCAGGAACTTAGTGCGCATGACCGAAAGCCGTCAGCGCAACGGCGTCGCGACACGCTTCGATGCCGCCGCCGCCCATGCAGACGTTGCGAGTATCCAGGCACGCCTGGCGCAATTGCAGCAACAACGCGATGCCTTGATGAACGCCCTGGCGCTGCTCCTGAGCAAGCCGCCACGAGAGCTGGACGAACGCCTGGCCGATGCCGCGTTGCCGGCACTGCCCGAGCGCCTCCCCATCGGCGTGCCTTCGGAGTTGGCCCGCAACCGCCCTGATATCCTGCAAGCGGAAGCCCGCTTGCGTGCTTCCGTGGCGGATATCGGGGCTGCGGAAGCCGATTTCTATCCGCGCATCCGTCTCACGGGCAGCGTCGGCGTGCAGGCGTTCGAGCTTTCCGACCTGGGCAGTTGGAGCTCTCGGCAGTTCTCGGTGGGGCCGGCGCTCCACCTGCCGATCTTCCAGGGCGGCAGGCTCAAGAGCAACCTGGCCCTGAGCGATGCCCGGCATCGCCTAGCGGGCATCGCCTACCGGCAAACCGTGCTGCGCGCCTGGCATGAGGTGGACAACGCACTTAGCGCTTACGCCACCGAACTGAAGCGGCACGAGCAATTGCAGCTTGCCTGGACGCAGAACCAGACGGCGCTGGAAGTGGCCCAACGCGCCTATCAGCAGGGCACGTCGGACTTCACTTCCGTCCTGGTCGCCAGGCGCTCGCTGCTGTCCAGCCAGGCCGAACTGGCCGATTGCGCGACCGCCTCCGCCCTGTCGGTCGTGGCGCTCTACCGGGCGCTCGGCGGCGGCTGGTCTTCGGAACTGCGGATGGAGACTGCGGCAACGGACAAGGATGCCTCATGACGCCACCACCCGCGCCGGCAGGTACAAGCGCACCACCGCCTGGAAAACCGCCTATGCCGGCATTCGGCCCACGCCTGGCTTGCGGCCTGCTCGGCGTGTTGCTGGCGGCGATGGTGGCCGGCCTGAACAGCCGCGTTCCCGGGCTGGTGCTGAGCGACGTGCAGGGAGCTCTGGGCTTTGCGCGTGACGATGCGTCCTGGCTGACCACTGCCTACTCGGCCGGGGAGCTGGCGGCCATGCCGTTTGCGACCTGGCTTGCCATCACCTTCTCGCTACGCCGCTTCCACCTGGCGTCGCTGACGGCCGCGCTGACCTTGGCGGCCATCATGCCTTTCGTGCGGGATCTGCATCTCCTGCTGGCGTTGCGCGCGCTTCAAGGGCTGTTTTCCGGTGCGCTGATCCCGATGCTCATGGTGGCGGCATTGAGCTTCCTTCCGTTGCCTATCCGCCTGCACGGCCTGGCACTCTATGCGCTGACCGCCACCTTTTCGCCAAACGTCGCACTCTGGTTGGCGACGTTGTGCGTGGACCGGATGGCAGACTGGCGCTGGGCCTACTGGCAGGCGATCCCGCCGGGATTGCTGGCGATGGCGATGATGGCCTGGGGCGTGCCGAAGGTGCCCATGGCGCTGTCGCGCCTGAAGCAAGGCAACTGGTTGGGCATGGCACTGGGAATCCCGGGTCTGGCCCTGCTGGTGGTCGGGGTGGATCAGGGCGTGCGCCTGGACTGGTTCAACTCGCCACTGATCGTGGCGTCGCTGATGACGGGGACCGTGTTGACCGGGCTGTTCCTGGTCACCGATTGGCGACACCCTACCCCCTTCCTGCGGCTGCAGTTGCTCGGCCGCCGGAATCTTGGCCTGGGCTTCAGCGTGTTCGTGTGCCTGTTGATGATCGTGGCCACGGCCGTCACCTTGCCGGCCAACGTGCTGGGGCAGTTGCAGGGCTTCCGCCTGGAGCAGAGCGCCACGCTTGGCCTGATCGTCGGATTGCCGCAGCTGGTGCTCGGCTTCTGTGTCGCGCTGCTGCTCTATCAACGCTGGGTCGACGCCCGCTACGTCTTCGCTACGGGACTGGCTTTCATCGCAGCGGCCTGCTGGCTGGCCAGCGGCATCACCAGCGAATGGATGGTGGCGCAATTTGTTCCCGCAGAAATCCTGTACACCATCGGCCAGCCGATGGCGATCGTCTCGCTGCTGTTCCTGGCCACGAGTGTCGTCCAGCCCATGGACGGCCCCTTTGTCGCCAGCGTCGTCAACACCTTGCGTGCGTTCAGTTCGGTGTTGGGCGGCGCGCTCATCGGCCAGCTCACGACCGTGCGCGGCCACTTCCACAGCGAGATGCTGGTTGATCGTGCGGGAAGAGTGCTACCTCGCCTATCGCCGTCCGACTTTGGACTGGACACCCTGGCCGGGAGCATCGCCCAGCAAGCCAGCGTCCTGGCCGCAGCGGATGTCTACCGAACATTCGGCCTGTTGGCCCTGCTGCTGATCCCGCTGGTCCTGACGCTCACCTACATCCCTGCGCCCATGACGCAGCCCACTTCAGTCGCGTCATCTGCCGTACCGGCAAGCACCACACCTTGACCTTCTACCATCGGTAAACAGTATTTCATGGCTACCAACCTTCGCTTTCGCATCACCGTGGGCACGATTGCGCTCATCGTTCTACTCGTCGCCCTGGTCGTCCTCAATCGGTCCGAATCCAACGCCTCCGAACAAAGTACCGATGACGCCTATCTACAGGCGGACTCCACGATGGTCGCTCCACAGGTGGCTGGCGTCATCACGCGTGTGGGGGTCGAAGACCACCAACTCGTGCAGGCCGGCACCCTGCTGGTCAGCATTGATGACCGGGAACTTCGCATTGCCGTCGATACTGCCAAGGCCACCGTCGATAGCCTGGAGGCACAACTGGACCGCCAGCAGAGCAGCATCGCGCAAGCCCGCGCAGCAGTCGCCGCCTCCACGGCCAACTTGAAGCTTGCCGAAACCAATCGGAAACGCTTCGCCAATCTGGCACGCGATGGATCCGGCACGGTCCAGGCTCAGCAACAGGCCGAAGCGGAATGGGATGTTCAACGCGCCGCACGCGAACGTGATCGGGCTGGACTGCGTTCGGCCGAACAACAGGTTGCCATCCTGCGTGCCGAGTTGGAAAAAGCAAAGGCCGCTAAAGCGGATGCCGAGTTGAACCTGTCTTACGCCAGTGTACATGCACCCATTGGTGGCGTCGTCGCTCAACGCCGGGCCAGGTTGGGCGGCTATGCCCGCGTGGGCGAACCGTTGTTGACCTTGGTTCCTCTGGATGCTTTGTACGTGGAAGCCAATTTCCGCGAGACGCAACTTGCACGTGTGCGGATAGGCCAGCCGGTGGACATCACCGTCGACGCGCTACCCGGAGAACATTTCAAGGGGCACGTCGAGAGCCTGGGGCCAGCCAGCGGAGTGAGCTTCTCACCCGTACCGTCCCAAAATGCCACTGGCAATTTCACCAAGATCGTGCAGCGTCTGCCCGTACGCATCCGCCTCGAACCAGGCCAGAAGAACACCAGTCTTTTGCGGGTCGGCATGTCCGTGCGTCCGAACATCGACGTGACGGCAAAGGACGCAAGCACTGAACCATCCGAGGCTTCATCGTGAAGCCAATATTCAGAACGTCAACACCTCAGGGGATTGCGATGCAAGGTTATCAGATTACCTTCTTCACTCAGCAAGATCGCACACATGGTTCGACGCCTCTCGCTCAATGGCTGGTCGAGCAGGCTAAACAGCAGGGCATCCGCGGGGCGACATTGTCTGGAGCCATCGAAGGGCTGGGACACGACGGAAAGACTCACGCGATCAACATGTTCGACTTGTCGGATCAGCCGGTTCAAGTCACGCTCGTTGTCAACGACGAAGAAGCCAAGCGGCTTTTTTCTCATCTCACGCAAGAGAAAGTACAGGTGTTCTACATGATTCTGCCGGCAGAGTTCGGGATGTTGGGCGGCGACGGCTCTGGCATGCCACAGATGCTATCGTCTCCAAGCGGCGCGTAAGTCGAGACGCGGAGTCATTGTTCCGTTGCGTTACCGCGCCACTGCTACGGCACTGCAGCCAGCGATCAGAAATCATGGAATCGGTTGTGCTTGGCATCCAAGGACGCCGGATCATCGTCCGCGAACTTGCGGACAACAGCCTTGACCGATTCAATCAGCCCGCGGTCTTCCTGCGCGCGGTGACACATGAGTACCGGAATCGTCACATTGGCATCCTCGATAAGGCGATACGCGATATCGGATCGCAAGTGCCGCGAGTTAGCTGGGACCAAGCAGAATCCGAGGCCCGCCGCGACGAACGCCAGTGCAGTGTCGATCTCGCTGACTTCCCTGATCTCTGACGGCCGACTCGCGGAGGCGCGAAGCCAAGCGATGGTCTGGTCGGCAAAGCCCGCCTTGTGGCCGCTCGGATAGACGATGACTTCCCTGTCGTCGAGATCGGCAATTCCAATTGACCCTTCACTCAAGGCCAGTACATCGTCAGGGGGTATGGCGACGAACAGTCGTTCGTCACGCATCGGGATCTGCACAATGTCAGGTTCGAGATAGCGAGATCGGCTGAAGCCGATATCGATCACCCCCTTCCGCAGAGCGTCGTCTTGATCTCCCGACATCATCTCCCGCCAGCGGATATCAACGTCAGGCAGCGCCTCGGCAAGGTGCTTCATCACATGGGAAATGCCACCGTAGACGATGGTGGGCGAGAATGCGATGGTCAGGGTGCGCTTGCGTCCCGCCCCGAGTTTTCTAGCAGTGGCCTGCATTCGCTCCACGCGATCCAGCACAGCCAGCGCATCCTCGTAGAAGCGGCGTCCTGCATCTGTCAGCATGAAAGGACGCGCGCGCCGATCGATCAACTGAGCGCCAAGCTGCTCTTCCAAGCGAGCGATCTGCCTACTCAGGGCCGGCTGAGCAATGTGAAGTGACTCCGCCGCACGAGTGAAGTTGCGTAGCTCAACCACCACGACGAACTTGCGCAATTGCTTCAACTCAACCATCAGATAGTCCTAGAGAGAAGCGCGGCAATGCAATGCCTACACGTAAAAATCTCAGCCCTCGCCTTCGTTAGTAGAGTTCTCATTTGCCTATACAAGAATAGCAACTCGTCCATAGCGCATAGTGGAATTTATTTCAACTGAGTGAATACCGTGACCTCGTATATCACCCCAAAGGGAAGCGCTACGATTAAAGCAACCTCTTATCCAGGCAGTCTTCCTAAAGGCAATAGCTCATGTCAATTTCGGATCTTATCAACTCCCGCACATCTGCAAACAGCTACGATACGTCACGCGACTTGTCTGAGGCGGATATTTCGGAGTTAATCTTCCTTGCAACACGCGCCCCTACCGCCTTTAATTTTCAAAACTGGAAATTCATCGCGGTACGTAGCAAAGAAGCAAAGGCACGACTCCTGCCACTGGCTTTCGATCAACAGAAAGTAGTCGATGCTGCCGTGACATTCATCATATGTGGGACGTTGGAACCTCACACGACGCTACCCGCTTCGCTATTGCCAACGTTTGAAACAGGCATCATCGACGAAGCTACCTATAACGCCTGGATTGTGGCCGCGCAAGGCAACTACCAGAATAACCAGGTACTTCAACGTGACGAAGCTATCCGCTCGGGTTCCCTCGCAGCGATGACGCTGATGCTGGCAGCAAAGGGGAAGGGCTTGGTATCAGCGCCGATGATTGGATTTGACCCCGTTGGAGTGTCCGAAGCGTTTGGACTCGCCGCCACCGAAGTTCCTGTAATGCTGGTGACAGTGGGATATCCAGGGCCAGCGAACTGGCCGCAGAAGCCGCGCAAGCCTGTGCAGGACGTATTGTCATTCGTCTGATCGCCATACCAGCCCTGCTCTAGGTCGCCAGGGAGCTATGTTGATGGAGTTGCGACACCTCCGCTGCTTTATAGTCCTGGCAGAAGAACTGCACTTCACACGAGCCGCCGAGCGCCTTCACATTGACCAATCGCCGCTTTCCAGAACCATCAAGGAACTGGAAGACGATTTAGGCATGCTGCTATTTGACCGTGACCGTCGCGGAACTCGTCTAACCCGTGCCGGCGCAGTCTTTCTGCAAGACGTGCGCCGTCTGTTCACCACACTGGATCAGGCTCGCGAGAACGTCAAAGCCGTTTCCGCTGGGTATCGTGGCAGCCTGCGAATTGCGGTATCCGATGGCGCAATTGATCCACGCCTTTCCGAGTTCCTGGCGCGTTGCCGCGAAGAAGAACCGGAGATCGAGATTCGACTCTCCGAGGTCCCGTTCCCCGAACAACTGCGTGGATTGCGGTCGGGCGACTTCAACATCGGTTTCGCGCATGCCGACAACACTGGCAGCGGTATCGTTGCTGAAGCCATCTGGCGAACGCCCATCGTGGCGGCACTCCCGGCCCGTCATCCGTTGCTCATCCACAAGGAAGTACCGCTCAATGAACTGGCGCGGTTTCCCTTGGTCATGTGCGATCCGCAAATATGCGAGGGATACTTCAGGGAACTGACCCGCCTGCTGTGCACGCAAGAACATCAACCGAACGTCATCGAACACGCAACCTCGCTGGATGTAATGCTTACCCTCGTCGCCGCAGGCTACGGCATCGGCTTTACTTCTTCGGTCCGGGTGGCGACCTGCCGCCTCCCGAACATCGTGATTCGCCCCTTAGCAGTCGAGTCCGCCATCATCACGACCTATCTACTCAGGCCCGACAGCGAAAGCCCATCCTTTCCATTGGGGCGATTCCTGGCACGCTTGCACGCCCCCGCCGACGACTAAGAGCCGCTAACAAAACTGACTTGAACGCTGGTTCGCAGGTGGCAAAATTGCCGGCATGCCCCGTCGCAAAGAGATCCCCGCCGCGCTGTGGAAGCGCATCGAACCGCTGATCCCGTCAGTAAAGCCTTCGCCCAAGGGCGGGCGGCCGCGCGTCAGCGACCAGCAAGCCCTCAACGGCATCGTCTATGTCCTGCGTACCGGCATCCCATGGGAAGAATTGCCTCTGGAACTTGGCTACGGCAGCGGCATGACCTGTTGGCGCCGGTTGCGCGACTGGCAGGCCGCAGGCGTCTGGCATCGCCTGCATCAGACCCTGCTGGCCGAACTGCGGCGGGCCGACAGGCTGGACCTGAGCCGAGCCGGCCTGGATGCGGCCAGTGTGGCTTCCCCCCGGGGGGCGCGTACACCGGGCCGAACCCGACCGATCGCGGCAAGCTCGGCAGCAAGCGGCATCTGATCGTCGATCGCAACGGCGTTCCCTTGGCGTTCTGTGTGACCGGAGCCAACCGGCACGACTCGGTGGTCTTCGAGGCACTGGTCGATGCCTTGCCGCCGATCGCCGGCAAGCCCGGGCGTCCACGGCGTTTGCCAGGCAAGTTGCACGCCGACAAGGCCTACGATATCGATCGCTGCCGCGCGCATCTCAAGCAACGGGGCATCACCCCCCGCATCGCTCGCAAGGGGATAGAGCGCAACGACCGATTGGGGCGGCATCGCTGGGTGGTCGAGCGCACGCATGCCTGGTTCGCCGGAATGGGCAAGCTGCGCATCCGCTTCGAGCGGCGCGTCGACATCCATCTGGCGTGGCTGTCGCTTGCCTGCTCGATCATCTGCCTACGGAATCTTCCGGAGTTTTGTTAGCGACTCTAAGCCTCGGAGACCGTTCACGGCTTCTCTCCGGAACGAAGGTTGCTTTCCGTAGCAGCCATCAGATCGGCCGCGCTTTTATCCAAAGCCCCAGCGATTCTCAGGATCATCGCCAAGGTTGGCATGTGCTCTCCGCGCTCAATCTTGCCCAAGTGAGAACGCTCGATCCCAGCCCGGACGGCGAACACATCCTGAGCAATGCCTTGTTCCAGCCGGGCAGCACGAACGGCATGGCCGAAGGCCATTGCAGGTTCAGCTTCGTAGGTGGGTGTGCCGGCTGGACGGCCTCGTTGGACTGAGCGCTTTTGCATTAGCAAAAGCGTCGAATATCTGGGTAAATTAAACCACGTTAACTTTAACTCTTGCTATGATATTTGCCTGTTTTTACGCATCTAACACTCCTTCCCTGGAGGGGGCCATGAGCACCTCCCAACGGTCTATAACGCTGAAGCTCGCAGCCTCGCCCGGCGCGCTGTCCCCGCTGCTGGCGAACCTGCTCGCGCTGCAACGCGCAGAAGAACCTGAAACGCAGGTGCTGCTGGAGGAAGCGCCCCCCGAGGACCTTCTCCATGGACTGGGCAGCGGTCGCTACGACTTCGGCATCACATGGACGACGTCAGCGGAACCATCTCTACGCAGCCAACCGCTCTGGAACGAAGAATTGGGCATCGCTGTTCCTTCGCGGTCGCCCCTGCTCGTGCATGCGGCTATTCCATCGGAAGCACTTCAGCTCTATCCCCTGATCCAGGCCTGCATTGCACTGAGCGATGACCTACTGAGGCAGTTGGACTGCCCACTCCAGGATGCCTCTTCGTTCGAGTTGATGGCAGCCCTGGTCGCCGCAGGCTACGGTATCGGTGTAGCACCGCGCTCGCGCATTTCGCAGGCGCACGGCTGGGGCATCGTCTGTCGCCCTTTGGCTGGCGGGCCTCATTCCGTCAGGGTACAGTTGCTGCGGGCCGGCTCCAAGCAAGAGCCGGCCGCAGACCGTTTCGCGGAGCGCGCAGCGAAGATCACGGCCGCAGACCACTGAACCCGACAGGATCATTGGTAGCAGACTGCCTCGCGAACTACGCGAGCCGCTTCCTGAAGCGTGCCAGGCGTCACCGCTTCGATCGGGGAGCGACCGCCCAGCCGCTCCTGCGGCGCGACCAGTACACGATAGAGCCGCCACATATCCGGGCCGCCGTCCTCCACAGACCGAATCGCTTCCCAAGCCAGCTTCTGCTTGACGGGATCGAGCTGCCAGTCGGGGATGCGTTGCCCGCGGTTGCCCAGGCTCAGCGAGAGTAACTTGCCGGCCTTGATCTCGCGGTTGATCTGGTCCTTGGACCTGCCAGCCAGCTTGGCGAACACCGGAACCGGCAGCTTGTCCGGCGCTTCGTAGATGCTCAGCATTTCCTGACGCTCGCGTTGGATGTCCGAGATGGCTGGTTCTTCCTCCGGCTCCGGCTCACGCAGGGGCGGCAACGGCGACAGCCGCTCGAACACCGGGCCGCTGGCGTTCGCTCCAACCATGGTGGGCGACACCATCGCCGAGGTCGTGACGTCCCCTGCGGCCTCCGGCAAAACCAGCATCGAGTCCGCCTCGCCGCCGACGACCGTGGGCACGCCTTCGATATGGATCTTCAGGTGTGTGCTGGCGGCCTCGACATGCCCCTGTTCCAGCAGGTCCAGCCGGTCAGCCCAGTCCTGCATCATGCGCCGGCGCGGCTCAACGTACAGGGCATGGTTGTAGGCAGCGCTGACCCGGTTGGGGTCCGAGTGCGAAAGCTGGGCGTCCACCCAGAGCTTCGGGTAGCCGATTTCGTTGAGCGCCGTGGAGATCGTCCCGCGGATGCCGTGGCCGGTCAGCAGGTCCTTGTAGCCCATGCGCGTCAGGGCGCTGTTGAGGGTGTTCTCGCTGATCGGCTTCTTCAGGTCGCTGCGGTGGGCAAGCAGGTGCTTCTGGGCGGGCTTGACCAGTTCCAGCAGGAAGCGGGCGATCTCGATGGCCTGGGCGGACAAGGGCACGATGTAGGGCGGGATGTCCTGCGGGCGCTTGTTGTGCTTGCGCATGTCGTCCTGCAACTGCTTGACGACTTCGGGCGGGATGATCCACAGGCCCTGGTCCAGGTGAAACTGGGCCGGCTCGGCGAACCGCAGTTCCCCGGTCCGCACGCCCGTCAGGAACAACAGCCGGATGCCGAGTTGGGTGATGAGCTGGCCACGGTAGCGACGCAGCCTGTGGAGCAGATCAGGGATTTCCGGCAGCCGGAGATAGGGATTGTTCACGACCGGCGGCTTGGGCTTGGCCACCACATCCAGATCGGTGGCCGGATTGTTCTCCAAGCCCGGAACCTTCACCTTGGCGTAGCGGAACAACTGGTTGAGCCAGGTGCGCACCTTCTCGGCCGTTGTCAGCGCATCGCGTTCCTCGATCTTCTTCAGCACTTCCTCCAGATCCGTGCTGCGCACGTCGGTCATCGTCATGATGCCGAGCCGAGGCAGCACGTCCTTCTTAAAGATGCGCTGGATCTGCGACAGGGTGCTGTTGCGTCCCTCCTTGAGTTCCAGCGTGCGCTGTTCGAGCCAGCGGAGGTAGACCGCCTTGAAGCTGTTTTCGTCGGCCAGGCGGACGGCCTGACGCTTGCGCTTGCGATCGACCTTGGGGTTGATGCCCTTGGCCAGCAGGGCGCGGGCCTTGTCGCGCTCCTCGCGGGCCTCCCGAAGGCTGACCTCGGGATAGGTGCCCAGCGACATGCGCTTTTGCTTGGAGGCCCAGTAGTAGCGGAAATGCCACGCCTTGCAGCCGGTGTCGGACACGAACAGCCCGAGGCCGTCGAAGTCAGGGAGGGAATAGTCTTTGCCGGTAGCCTTCGCCTGCCGGACGACGAGATCTGAGAGTGCCATGCTCAAGCTCCTGAACGTGAGTCAGGTGCTCGATGCTGTTCCCGTCGAACGCGCTCCCCCAGCAACAATCCGGCTTCACCGCTTCCGTAAAGATGGCCTCAAAAATGGCCTTAAACGTCGTGGCTGTAGCTGGATTTCAGTAGATGTCGCTGGAACGAAAAAAGAGGCCTTCGCCTCTTTTTTCAGGGATTTACAGACGTCCGTAGAGGTCCATAGATCCAAAATTGGAGCGGGAAACGAGACTCGAACTCGCGACCTCAACCTTGGCAAGGTTGCGCTCTACCAACTGAGCTATTCCCGCGTTGAGCTGCGCATTGTACAGGGACATTCCGGTTCGTGCCAGCCCTTCTTCACACTCGAAAGCAGGCCGGCGCACCTGCGGGGATGGCCCGGCGGCAGGCCACCGGAAGCTTCGTAAGTAGCTGAATTCCCTTGGATCCTGCATGGGATGCGCGCATGAAGGCCATGCGCCGCGGAGCGATGCCGCGACCGGCCCGGCAAGCGTTCGTGCCACGCGCTCAACCTCGTTCGATCCCGCGCGCGAGCCCTGCAAGCCTGCGCACGAGCGGCTCGTACAGGTGCTCCGGCGTGTTCCCGTAGCCGAGCACCAGGCCGTTGTCGGAAGGCACCGGCCGCATCGCGAACGCCGACAGTGCGGCCGCCCCGATCCCATGCGCGCTGGCCGCCGCGGCCAGCGCGCGGTCCGGGCAACGACCGGGCAGCCGCAGCGTCAGGTGAAGCCCGCATGGCCCGCCCTCGACCCGGTGCGCGATGTCGAAGCGCCCTAGCGCTTCGAGCAGCGCCCGCCGCCGCCCTCGGTACAACCGCCGCATCCGGCCGAGATGCCGTGCGTACTCGCCGCTTTCGATGAAGTCCGCGAGCGCGAGTTGCGTATGCCGCGGGACCCCGCGCAGCAATTCGCCCAGCGCATCGGCGACGACGGGCACCAACGCCTCCGGCAACACGACGAAGCCGAGCCGGAGCGCCGGGAGCATGGTCTTGCTGAACGAACCGACGTACAGCACCGGTGCGTTCGCGACTAGGCCCTGCATCGCGCCGATCGGCTCGCCGGCATGGCGGAACTCGCTGTCGTAGTCGTCCTCGATCACCCATGCGCCATGGCGCTGCGCGGCATCGAGCAGCGCCAGCCGCCGCGCGACCGACAGCACCGCGCCGGTGGGATACTGGTTCGACGGGGTCGTGTAGACGATCCGCGGCGGACGTCCCCGCCAATCCCCGGCCTCGACGCGCAATCCTTCCGCATCCACCCGTACCGGCACGACCTCGAGATCGCCGGCGCGCATCGCCGCCCGCGCACCGCGGTACCCCGGCTCCTCGATCCAGGCGACATCCCCGGGATCGGTCAGCAACTGCACGCACAACGCGATCGCGCCTTGCGCGCCGTCGGTGATGACGATCCGCGCGGGCTCGCAATGCACGCCGCGGGTGACCGCGAGGTGCCGCGCGATCGCGGCACGCAGGACGGGCTCGCCGAACGGATCGCCGTAGCCGAACGCGCCGGCACCCGAGCGCCGCCCTGCCCGGTCGAGCGCATGCCGCCACGCGGCGGCCGGGAATTGCGCCAGCGCAGGCACGCCCGGCCGGAAATGGCCGCCGTCGTGCACGGGCGCGGCGGGACGCAGGTCCGCGATGCGGCGCGCGACCTTGGGTGCCGCCACGGCCTTCTTCGCCCGCGCCGGCCGTACCAGGTCGACGACACGCGTACCCAGCCGGTCCGAACGCAGGAAACCCTCGGCGACCAGTTGTTCGTAGACGGCCGTGACCGTGTTGCGCGAGACCCCGAGCGCGTCCGCGAGCGCGCGCGTGCCGGGCAGCAGGCTGCCGGCCGGCAACGCGCCTTCGAGCATCGCGTCGCGCAGGCGCCGCAACAGTTGCCGTTGCAGCGGCGGAGCGCCGCGCGTGCGCGTCAACGGGGCATCGAGCGGCGGCAATGGCAAGGCAGGCTTGGCGGTCATGGACTGGCACCATGGAAATCGGGCCGGGTGGATCTTTCCATGGTACCTCCGGGTACCTACGATCCCTTGCACCGGCATGCCGCCGGTCCCTACCGAAGCGAGAGCGACCTTGTCCCACACTGCCAACGCCCATGGCCAGCCCGTCGGGCTGCCGGTTCCCGGCTGGAGCGCGCGCCCATGCCCCGAGCGGGTAACGCTCAGCGGCCACTACGGCCGGATCGAGCCCCTCGACGTGGAGCGCCATGCGGCCGAACTGCATGCCGCCTACGCCGCCGCCCCGGACGGCCGCGACTGGACCTACATGTCGATCGGCCCGTTCGAGGATCTGCAAAGCTACCTGTCCCATGCGCGAGCTGCGGTCGCGAGCACGGATCCGCTGCACTACGCGGTGGTCGACCGGGCCAGCGGGCGCGCGCTCGGCACGTTCGCGCTGATGCGGATCGATGCGGCCAACGGCGTGGCCGAGGTCGGCTACGTCGCCTTCTCCCGCGCGCTGCAGCGCACGCCGATATCGACCGAAGCCCAGTACCTGCTCATGAAGTACGTGTTCGGCACGCTCGGCTACCGTCGCTACGAATGGAAGTGCGACGCGCTGAACGCGCCGTCGCGCAGGACCGCGTTGCGGCTCGGTTTCCGCTACGAGGGCACGTTCCGGCAGGCGATGGTCTACAAGGGACGCAGCCGCGATACCGCCTGGTTCTCGATCGTCGATCGCGATTGGGCGGTGCTGGCCGCGGCTTTCGAGGCGTGGCTCGCCCCCGGCAACTTCGACGCGCACGGCGCGCAACGCCGCTCGCTCGCCGCGATACGCGCGGACCAGGTCCGCGAAATGCACGACAAGCGCGCCGCCAAGCGCCCCACGATCGCGGTCCGGCCGCTCGCCGCCGGCGACGAGGATGCCTGGCGCCCGCTGTGGCGGGACTACCTCGCGTTCTACGACACCCGCCTCGACGACGCGATGTTCGCCACGACCTGGGCGCGGCTGACGGATCCGGCCGAGCCCATGGTGGCCCTGGGCGCCTTCGACGGCACCGGCCGGCTGCTCGGCATCGCGCATGCGCTCTACCACCGCTCCTGCTGGACGGTCGGACCGTACTGCTATCTGCAGGATCTCTTCACCGTGCCCGACGGGCGCGGCCGCGGCGTCGGGCGCGCGCTGATCGAGGCCGTCGGCGCGCACGCGCGTGCAGCCGGCGCGGACCGCGTGTACTGGCACACGCACGAAACCAACACGACCGCCCGCGCACTGTACGACCAGGTCGCGACCAACGCGGGGTTCATCCAGTACCGGAACAGCATCGATTGAGCGCGTGCGGCCACACGCCCACGCGCGCCGGACGGGCAACGCCCATTGGCGCATGGACCCTGCCCAATGGCCGGGTCGCAGCATCTTCCCCCTCCTAACCGCCGAAGAGGCGTTCCCCAACCCCGAGTCAGGACATGCCCATGCCATCGCCTCGTCCCGGCATCGCCGCGAAACGGCGTGCCTTCCGCAAGCTTCATGAAACCGGCTGTTTCCTGCTGCCGAACCCTTGGGACGTCGGCAGCGCGCTGTGGTTGCAGCGGCTGGGCGCCGTCGCGCTCGCGACGACGAGCTCGGGCCTGGCCTGGTCGCTCGGGCGTCCCGACGGCGGCGTGACCTGCGCCGAAGCGCTCGCGCACCTGCGCGCGATCGTCGATGCGACCGACGTTCCCGTCAACGCCGATTTCGAGCGCGGTTTCGGGGCCGACCCGGATGCCGTGCACGACAACGTGCGGCTGGCGGCGCGGACCGGCATCGCCGGCCTGTCGCTCGAGGATTCGACCGGCATTCCCGCCTCGCCCCGGATGGGCCTGCGCGCCGCGGTCGAGCGGCTGCGGGCCGCGCGCGCAGCGCTCGATGCGGAAGGCGCCGACGTCGTGCTGGTCGGCCGCGCGGAAAATTTCCTGGTCGGCCACCCGGACCTGGCGGACACGATCGAGCGCCTGGTCGCCTATGCGGACGCGGGCGCCGATTGCCTGTACGCACCGGGCGTGCGCGACCGCGGCGACATCGCCGCGATCGTCGCGGCCGTCGCACCGAAGCCGGTCAACGTACTCGCCGGCGCGGGGATCGGGCTTTCATTGCGCGAACTGGAGGATCTCGGCGTGCGACGCGTCAGCATCGGCGGAGCGCTCGCCCGCACGGCGTGGACCGGGTTCGTCCGCGCGGCGACGCGTCTCGTCGGGCACGGCTCGTTCGACGGCTTCGCGGACGTCATGACGCACGATTCGATCGATTCGGCCTTCCGCGGCCGCGGCCCGGACGCACCGTCCGGCTAGCGGTGCGTGCGTCGCAAGCTGGAGCGGGAAACGAGACGTGTACTAGGACAGTAAGTCGTTGTTTCCCAAACACTTTCTTCGTTGGGCTGGCCAGCGAAGACCTCAATTGTAGCCTTGTTTTTCGTCCTCGGCAACAAATTCGTCCAAAGAGTTCCACAGACGTCCAAAGAGCTGCACTCAGTACACCAGACCCACGATCGGTACATCGTCGTAGGCGACTGCCTCGAACTCATCATCCACGCCCGGTTGTCTGCCCCGCATCCATCATCGCGAAGACGATCAGGCAGATGGTTCTGGTGATGGCACAGGTCGGATTCCACCTGGGAACGCCTGCACCACAACTCACAGGCGACCTTCTGCTCAAGCTCCTTTGAAAGAACGCGCACGCTGGCCACCGCGTTTCCGCACACGATTCTTTGTCGATATATCAGGATGACGGGGCAAGCATGACAGATGCGGGTTTGCTGCGTCCGGCTGGACATTCGACGACGATTGCGGCCCCCTCACGCCTCCTGAGACCGCTGGCATATCAGGTCATACCTAGACGGTTTTGCAGAAACCGTAACTTCTCACGACCCTGATAGCGTGAGCGTCACTGTCGAGCCTACGTCCCGATGCTCGACCTTCTAATCGATGAATTTTTGCACATCGAGCACACGACGACTACCAGTTGCGCGAACTGGTGAGAAGTATTCAAACCACATGACGAAGCGGCCTTAGGTGCCCACTTCCTGCACAGACGACAGGCCGACCATGAGGTCGGTGACAAAGGAGTCGGTCATGTAGTTCTTCTCCTGGAAGGAGACGGAGCATGCACGAGAACAAGAATGATGCACCAACATCAAAGGTGTTCTATCGCCCGATCGAAGCGTCCATCCGCTGGGCCGGGCTGCTGCGATACGAGCAGGTGATCCTGGCTTCGATTTCGTCGCCAAGGCGCCTGCCGCAGTCGTTGGACTGCCCACGTTGTGCCGAGCTGAGGCTTTGCACCGAACGTATCTTCGACGGCATCCTCAATGGAGAACTGCCCTTCGGGCAGAACGGCATCACGACGCGCGATTCCACGCTGATCGACTCCCCTGATCTGACGGTGCGTCACGTCGATCTGAAGCGCTGGATGCGACAACACTATCCCGAGCAACGACCGGGCTTCCTCTTCTCCCGAAGCGAGCGCATCGCCCATCCCTTCATCTCGCTGGAAACTGGGCAGGCGATGCTAGTCGAGCGCCTGGCCCTGAAGTCCACCTTGGACCAGTACAAACGCCAACTGCATGAGTTGCAGGAAAAGCACGGGGCGCTTCTCAAGCAGATGGCGCCCTCTGCTGGCGCACAGTGCCTGATCAGTGATCGCGCCGAAGCCACCTACCTGAACATTATCGGCAGCATGCTGGACCTGATGCTCGGCCAGTCGCCTTCGGGCGTGCCGTACTCCAGCTTCAAGACTCAGGAGGCGGTGGTTAGTGCATTGGTCGCCCATCACAGCGGCGCAATGGGGATCGCGGAGCGGACGCTAAACGGCAAGTTCGCCACGGCCAGACGCCGGCTGCGTAGCGCGACAGTCTGAGGTTTTCCATCTTGTATGTGCAATCGCGGAGATTGCATTTGCAATGTCTTTTCCCATCCATGTCTATTGAATGGAGGTCACGCCAACAAACGCCACTGAGCGTTCAGGAGTGACCGCCATGTCGCAAACACCTGCACTGCCCGCAAGCGAGCGCCGCATCCTGCGGCTTGATGAAGTCGAAACCAAGTCGGGTTTCAAACGCGCCCACATCTACAACCTGATGCGCAAAGGCCTGTTCCCGAAGGCGCTGCGCCTGGGCGTGCGCGCGGTCGGCTGGGACTCCATCGAGATCGATCAGTGGATCGCCGAGCGCGTCAACAACCGGGCCTGACCCGTTCTCCAGCGGACTTCCCATCCTCACACGGAGAACGCCATGCAGGTCGTATCCATCATTTCAACAAAAGGTGGCGTCGGCAAGACCACCACGGCCGCGAACCTCGGCGGGCTTGCCGCCGACGCGGGGCTGCGTGTGCTACTGCTCGACCTCGACGTGCAGCCCACCTTGTCCTCGTACTACGAGCTAGGCCACCGCGCACCTGGTGGCATCTACGAGTTGCTGGCCTTCAACGAGCGCGACCTCGGGTTGCTTGTGTCCCGCACGATCGTCGCGGGCCTGGACTTGGTGCTCTCCAACGACCACCGAGGCGAGCTGAACACCTTGCTGCTGCACGCGCCGGATGGGCGCCTGCGGTTGCGCCATCTCTTGCCGGTCCTGGCGCCTCTCTATGACCTGGTACTGATCGACACCCAAGGCGCGCGATCGGTGCTGCTGGAGATGGCGGTACTCGCCTCCAACCTCGCGCTGTCGCCCGTGACCCCGGAAATCCTCGCGGCGCGCGAGCTGCGGCGCGGCACCATGCAGTTGCTCGAAGACATTGCGCCCTACCGGCACCTGGGCATCGAGCCTCCACCTCTGCATCTGCTCATCAATCGCGTCCACCCTGTGTCAGCCAATGCACGGCTGATCCAGCAGGCCCTGCGCGATCTTTTCCAGGACCATGCCGGCATCCGCGTGCTGGCCACCGACGTGCCGGCCATCGAGGCGTATCCGCGTGCAGCTACGCGCGGATTGCCAGTGCATCGGGTCGAATACCGCCAGCCGCCGAGCAGAGTCGCCCCCGCCGCGCTCGACACCATGCGCGGCCTCGCAGACGAACTATTTCCGCAATGGCGGCACCGATTTGCCATGGTGTCCGGCCGTCCGCCACACCCTCTTGATGCCGGGAGGTCCCATGGCGAACGCACATGAGCTTGCCCGAGGCCACAAGCGGCTTCGCGCCCTGATCGAGTTCGCGGTTGGCGAAGGTTGGCACGTCAAACGCACGCCTGGCGGCCACCTCAAGTTCACCAAGCCTGGCTGCGCCGCGATCTACACCAGCTCGACGGCCAGCGACCACCGGGCGACCCTGAATGCCCGTGCGCAAATCCGCCGCGCCGAGCGCGAGGCCCGATACCAAGCGCAGGGAGGCGGCCATGGCTGAGGTCACCTCCCAGCAGATGGCTGGCAAGCTGCTCGCGGCCGGGTTCGAGCGCAGCGGCCCGTCAGCCTCGACCTTGAGCGACCCGATCGCCGACACACCCATGGTCGTGACCCTAGATCAGTTGCGCCCCTACGACCACGATCCCAGGAAAAAACGCAACCCGGCCTACGAGGAAATCAAGGCGTCCATCCGCGAGCGAGGTCTGGACGCGGCGCCGGCCATCACTCGCCGACCAGGTGAGGATCACTACATCATCCGCAACGGCGGAAATACGCGGCTGGCGATCCTGCGCGAACTATGGTCAGAGACCAAGGACGAGCGGTTTTTCCGTATATCGTGCCTGTTCCGGCCGTGGCCCAGCCGCGGCGAAGTCGTCATGCTGACCGGCCACCTGGCCGAGAACGAATTACGCGGGGGCCTCACGTTCATCGAGCGCGCCCTCGGCGTCGAGAAGGCACGCGAGTTCTACGAGCAAGAAAGTGGCACTACCTTGAGCCAGTCCGAGCTGGCCCGCCGCCTCGCTGCCGATGGCTTCCCGGTACAACAGTCGCACATCAGCCGCATGAACGACGCGGTGCAGTATCTCCTGCCCGCGATCCCCACCGTGCTCTATGGCGGCCTCGGTCGCCATCAGGTCGAACGCCTGTCGGTCATGCGCAAAGCCTGCATGCTCGCGTGGGAGCGCTACGCCAAGGGCCGCTCCCTGGTTCAGGACTTCCACGAATTTTTCCAGGAAGCGCTGTCGCAATTCGACGTCCAGGCCGACGAGTTCTCCGCGCAGCGCGTACAGGACGAGCTGATCGGCCAGATGGCCGAGTTGCTGGGTGTCAATTACGACGTGCTCGCCCTGGACATGACCGAATCCGAGAGCCGGCAGCGCGCCTTGATCAGCGACCCAACGCCGCCCTCGACGCCGCCTGCGTTGCCGGAGCCTGAGTCGGAAACCATCGCGCGCCCACCTGCCAACACCGCGCCACCCACCGCAGGGGCTGCATCGGCAGCGCCGCCTGCAGGCCAACCTGCGGCAACGCCTTCGACGCGCGAGAGCGACACGGATACCAGTCAGGCGGGTCCGGCCAGCCCTGCGGCGGGGAGCGATCTGCTTCGGGAACACATCGTCTCGCCAGCACCGACGACCGAACGGCTCCAGTCCATCCAGCGCATGGTCGCCGATCAGTTGGGCGATGCGCTGCCTCCCGACTTCTCGGCGAGCGTCTTGCAGTCCATCCCCGTGCAGGCTGGCGGGCTCTATCCGATCTCCGATGTCTGGTACATCGATCCCGGCTTGGATACTGCCGAGCGCTTGCGCATCCACATCGCACAGTTCGCCCGCGAAATCGCGAGCGAGGCAGACCTGGACGAGTGCATTGATGACCGTGCAGAGGGTATCGGTTTCGCCTGCCGGGCCCGCACCCAAAGTCCGGCGCCGCTGGGCCGTTCCGTCCTCGCATTGTTGGCGTGCCTGGCCGGTCAGCGGCCCGCCGACGTCGGTCTGCACGACGGGCAAATCGTCATCGACCTGCCGGCGTTGCTGCACGGCCAGGGTGATGCGGCCCAGCGATTGAGCGACACCGCGCTGGTCAAGCTGTTCCGGCTGCTGCGGCTGGCCCGGCGCCTGCTCGATCTTGAAGCCGGCGCTGCGGACCTTGGAACGTGAGCGAGGGAGGCCAGCATGTCCGCACCACACCCACTCAACCAGGCCGTCATCGCCCAGGCCCTCTATGACCTGCGCAATGGGCAACTGCGCCGGTGCAAACTGATGGGGTTTGGTGAGGAAGAACTGGACGCCCTCAAGCATCCCGCGCTGATCAGCGTGCTCGCCAACGCCAACGTCTCCTGGTGCTCGGTGACGGTGAACCGCGAAGTGCTCCGGCGACTACTCAAGCAGGCGCAGGACGTGGAGAAGGAAATCGCCACGGTCGATCGCATGCTCAGGCTGGGTGCGAGCACCGAGATGGTCAGTCGGTTCTATGGCCTGACCCACCAGGAGGTGGCGCTTCGCCGCGAAATCCTCGGCCTGCCCAAGCGCAAGGGCCGCCACCCCGTGCTGGACGAGAAACAGGACACGGATCTGTGGCGGCAATGGAAGGCCGTGACCGGCAGCAGGAATGTCGATCTCGAAGACGAAACCTCCATTCTCGACGCCGCCATGGACTTGGCCGAAGCCATGTCGCTGCCTCTGTCGGTGGTCTGGGCCTCGATCAAGAGCTGGGTCGATCAAGGATTGGGTTGAGCCATGGCCGTGGACGACACCGCACCACGCCGTGGCCCCGTCGCACTCGCGGACCTGTTCGACGCCGCCTTGAAAGACCTCGTGCCCAAGCCCAGTGCGCCAGCACCTATGCCTGCGCCGACGCCCGCCACGTCCGGCGATGCCTTCCTCTTCAGCGGCAACCGGCATGAGACCGTGCCGCGGCGACTGTTCCTCGACCGTCGCCTGACGCCGCTGGAGCGCAACGCCTGGCAGGTGTTCCGGCTGATGCTCAACGACGATGGCGTGACAGCCTTCCCGACGTATGAGCAGCTTCGACCCTGGCTGGCATCGATGCCATGCGCCGGGCAGGCCTCGCATGAAACCGTGGCCCGAGCGTTGACGCTGTTGCGCCTCACCCGATGGTTGAGCCTGGTGCGGCGACGGCGTGACCCCAAGACCGGCCGCATCCTCGGCAACCTCTACGTTCTGCACGATGAACCGCTGACGCCCTTCGAGGCCATGCAGCTCGACGCCGACTACCTGGCACTGGTCAGCCAGTCCCTCGGCCATTCGGCCAAGGCCGTCCAGATGGTCGGCCTGAACACCCTTAAGGAGATCGCGGAAGATCCGCTGCTCTCCGGGCGCACATTGCCGTCGCGGCTGCAGGTTCTGGCAGAACGCCTCGCCAGCCAAGGCATCACGGCCGCCGCAAGTTATCCACAGGAGGACGCCGCCCACGATTCCGAAGAAGGAGCATCGAGCCTTCTTCGGAATGCGGATGACCCATCTTCGGAATCCGAAGCAGGGGCGAAACCCGTGCTAAACGCCTCTCTTCGGAATCCGAAGATGGCCCGTATAGTACGTAGTAGTCGTATTAATGAAGTACGTACTACCGCGCAGGCGCGCGCGCTGGGCGATCTGCAATGGCCCAAGCGCTTCACGGAACTGAAGGCAGAGCAGCAGACAGGTGCCAGGGTGGCATTGCAGCAGGTTGATGCCGCGCTGAGACAGGCCGTGCTGGACGAATGGGCCACACGATGCAGCAGTCATGGCATCCGCAATCCTGCGGGGTATCTGTTCGGCATCATTCAGCGCGCCATCCATGGCGAGTTCAATGCCTGGGCCAAGAAAGACGCGCCATCGGCATCCGTCCCGCCAAACGAGCGACCACCACCAGCACCGCCACCTCAGCCGCAGGGTAAGCCAGTGCCGCCAGAAGTCGCCAAGCAGCACATCGAGCGGCTACGCAATCTGCTCGCCAGCAAGTGAGTCGGCATGCAAGGCGGTGAAACTAGATGCCCATGGCCGCCAGTAGAGCTATCCCCTGGGGATAGTTCCGCTGCTGGGCACAACGCCAAGCTGTCGCAGGCCTGGGATCGACCATCTGCCGCAGCATCGGCGTTGCCCCCCCTGATCCCGGCGTGCAGCGTTCGTTGGCGCTCCATGGAGCTATCCCCTGGGGATAGCTCGCGCCGCATGCAACCGCCACGCCCTAAACCGGGGCCCGCCGGGATTCGGATTCTTGACTGACTGCCTTCCGCTTCCTGTCGAAGCTGGCCGCTCCTTTTCCAACAACGAGCGGACACCATGGCAACCAATGAACCTCTGCAACTGAATCTCGGCTCCCTGCGCAGTGCGATGTCGCTGACCCTGCACACCCATCACGCTTCCCGCATCTGGCATGGTCGCGCCGCCGCCGAGGGGCGACCGGGCATCGTCGGCCTGAATGGCTATATCGCCCAGATGAACAAGATGCGGCGGGGCTCGGAGCAGGACGATCCGTACTCGGACTGGTGGATGCTGCGCATCGAGGACAAGCTCGACCACACCAAGGTCACGCTGCAATCGCTGCGCGAGCAGGTGGACCAGGCGCTGGCGAGTGTGCCGCCGGCGCTCAGCCTGGGCGAAAACCTGAACGTGCAGCCGGTCAAGCTCCCGCTCTTCGTCAACGCGCAGCTCGGCTTTGCCGCGGTCTATCTCCTGGCCGACTACGACGACATCGCCCGCAAGCTGATCCTCGCCCATCACACCGCGCTCATTGACCGCATCACCTTGGAACGCTGGCTCAACGAGGGCGCACATTCACTGCGCAGCCTGTTCTCGCTGGCCCAGCAGTATCGCTATTCGGGCTGCACACGCGATGACTTCGCGTCGAAGAATGCCGCAGCGCGGGCAGCGCTGGAGAAGTATGGCGAACTGCCGCAGGACGTGCTGGAAGGCACGCGCCGGTCGAAGTTTGCGCCGCCCATCGTGCGCCGTGGCCTGCAGCAGCGCGGCGACGGTCCTGCCGAAGCATCACTGCCCGGCGATGAAACCACCACCGCAGAGTCGCCCGAAGCCGCAGCCGGCGAGGACGAGCCGGCATGAGCGATCCGAACCCACCGACCCGCTACTTCCGAGGCCTGCAACAGGGTGCCTTCATGCGGCTGGAACACGCGGCCTATCTAAAAGGCCTTTTAAAGCCTTTTAAGGGTAAAGGGGACTTCGAGGCCTGGGCCAGCCAGTGCTTCGCCATGCGCGACGAGTTGATTGCCCTGGCACAGCGACAGGTGCTGGAGCAGGCATGCGGGCACCCCTTCCACCTGCTGCCCATCGAACTGGCCCAACAGACCACTGGCGCAGGAACCGTCTTCTTGCGCTGGCGCAGACACGACAGATCGGCCATGGGCGTGGCGCTGTGGCGGGAGCTGGTCGCCAGCAGCAGCACACCCGTCAACCTGCTGGCCGACCTGCACGCGATCGAGCTGCAGCGCATCACGTTGAACATGCAGATCAGCCTGCTGCACACCCTGGGCAGGCAGGCGCAGGAATGCGCCAGCAAGGCGGCCGAGGCGGACGACGCCTACCTGCGCCGGCTCACGCCCATTCCCGCCGCAATGCGCGATCGGTGATTGCGCCGGGCATCCAGCACGCTCCCGGCGCCGACGAGGCACGGGTATTTCAACCACCACGGAGATCACACCATGAGCACGCATTTTTCCGGCGAAGGCAACATCGGTTCGCCACCGGAGTACCGCGAATTCCCCAACGGCAACGACGAACCCAGCCGCCTGCTACGCCTGAACGTCTATTTCGACAACCCTGTGCCGAAGAAGGATGGCACGTTCGAGGACCGGGGCGGCTTCTGGGCGCCGGTGGAAATCTGGCACCGCGACGCCGAGCACTGGAAGGACCTGTACCAGAAAGGCATGCGCGTGCTGGTCGTCGGCCGCATGGAGCGCGAACCTTGGACGGACAACGAGGATCAGCCGCGCGAAACCTGGCAAATCAATGCGCGCAGCGTCGGCATCCTGCCGTACCGCATCGAGTCCGTGGCCCTCAGTCCGAAGCCGCAGGAGGCAGAACCGAAGCCCCAGGCCGCTCAAGAATCGACCGCGCCGAAGGAGGCGAAGCGCAGGAAGTGAACCGGCATGGAGGGCGGCGGCCGCAATGCTTCGCCGCCCTCCATGCGCTCGCGAGCTATCCCCAGGGGATAGCTCCACCAACGTCCACCGACTTCCACGCGCTCCCGCAAATCGCGGCTTCCGGTCCGCACACCTGCGGCCACGCGCCACCCCGCCCAAGCCATTCCATTCCGTGAAAGCGGTCGCCGCTGCATGCGGCTTGTTTGCTGCTGCCCCAGGTGGCGCTCGGCATCCTCGATTCCAGCAACTCCATGAACAACGGGAATCGGGATGGACGGACATGCGGCTGTTCTTGTGCGAGAAGCCCTCCCAGGGCAAAGACATTGGCCGGATTCTCGGTGCCACGCAGCGCGGTGAAGGCTGCCTCAACGGTTCCGGCGTCACCGTCACCTGGTGCATCGGCCATCTCGTGGAAGCCGCAGCGCCCGAAGCCTACGACGAGCAGTTGAAGCGCTGGTCCATCGAGCAGTTGCCCATCATTCCCCAGCATTGGCGGGTCGAGGTCAAACCGAAAACCGCCACGCAGTTCAAGGTCGTCAAGGCGCTTCTGGCGAAGGCGACCCAGCTTGTCATCGCTACCGATGCCGACCGCGAGGGCGAGTTGATCGCGCGCGAGATCATCGACCTGTGCGGCTACCGCGGCCCCATCGAGCGGCTGTGGCTGTCGGCGCTCAACGACGCATCCATTCGCGCCGCACTCGGCAAGCTCCGGCCATCGGCCGAGACCTTGCCGATGTACTACTCGGCGCTGGCGCGCTCTCGGGCGGACTGGCTCGTCGGCATGAACCTCAGCCGGTTGTTCACGGTGCTGGGGCGGCAGGCCGGCTACGACGGCGTGCTGTCGGTCGGTCGCGTCCAGACCCCGACGCTCAAACTGGTCGTGGACCGGGATCGCGAGATCGCAGCCTTCGTGTCCGTGCCGTACTGGGCCATCGACGTGTCCCTGTCCGCTGGCAGCCAGGCTTTCACCGCGCAGTGGGTTCCCCCGAAAGCATGCACCGACGACGCCGGCCGCTGCCTGCAGCAGCCCATCGCGCAGCACGCCGCGCAGCAGATCCGCGCCGCGGACAGCGCCCAGGTGGTGGCGGTCGAAACCGAGCGCGTGCGGGAAGGCCCGCCGCTGCCGTTCGACCTGGGGACCTTGCAGGAGGTGTGTTCCAGGCAGCTTGGGCTCGATGTGCAGGAGACCTTAGACATTGCTCAGGCCCTATACGAGACGCACAAGGCCACGACGTACCCGCGCTCCGATTCGGGCTACCTGCCCGAAAGCATGTTCGCCGAGGTGCCAACGGTCCTCGACAGCCTGGTCAAGACCGATCCCTTGCTGCGACCGATCATGGACCAGCTCGACCGCACTCAACGCTCACGCGCCTGGAACGACGCGAAGGTGTCTGCTCACCACGGCATCATCCCGACGCTCGAACCGGCGAACCTCTCGACCATGAGTGAGAAGGAACTGGCAGTGTATCGGCTGATCCGGGCGCATTACCTGGCGCAATTCCTTCCTCACCACGAGTTCGACCGCACTGTGGCGAACCTCTCCTGCGGCCAGCAGACGCTGGCGGCCACCGGCAAGCAGGTCGTCGTCAAGGGGTGGCGCCTGGTGCTGGCCGAACCGCAATCCGAGGAGGATGGCGACCCTGCGGCGCGCAGCCAGGTACTGCCCGCGCTGCGCGAGGGCCTGGCATGTCAGGTGGCCGACGTCGATCTGAAGGCGCTCAAGACGCTGCCCCCTCGGCCCTATACGCAGGGCGAGTTGGTCAAGTCCATGAAGGGCGTCGCCAAACTGGTCTCGGACCCGCGCCTGAAACAGAAGCTCAAGGATACGGTCGGCATCGGCACCGAAGCGACGCGGGCCAACATCATCAGTGGCCTGCTGACGCGGGGCTACCTCATGAAGAAGGGCCGCGCCATCCGCGCCTCGGATGCGGCCTTCACCCTGATCGACGCGGTGCCCACAGCGATTGCCGACCCAGGGACAACCGCCGTCTGGGAACAGGCGCTGGACATGATCGAAGCTGGACAGCTCACGCTGGACGTATTCATCGGCAAGCAGGCTGCATGGATCTCACAGTTGATCGCGCAGTACGGCAGCACGTCCCTGTCCATCAAGGTTCCCCACGGACCGCCTTGCCCACAGTGCGGCGCACCGACGCGCCAGCGCACCGGCAAGAGCGGCCCATTCTGGTCGTGCAGTCGCTACCCCGACTGCAAAGGCACGCTGCCGGTCGAATCCGGCACGTCCAAGCGTGGTGCCTCGCGCCCGCGCCGCAGCGGCCGCAAAGGCTCCTGACCGACCCCGTTCCCCGTGAGCCGTGCCCGCCATCGGCGGCGCGGCCTGTGTTCCGCACGCCCTGCGGGACGCCCAGCGCGCAACGCCTTCTTGTCCGTGTGCGCGTCCCGCTTGGTCATCCCCGGCCGCGGGACCTGAAGGTAGCTTCTCCGCGAACCGCCTCCTGCGCGTTCTGCTGATCTGCATTTCTCCCGCCTCTGCGAAGGGTCCCCCGGTGGCTTGCCAAGCTGCGCGAGCCACCCGGAGACCCTTCGTGGTCAGCGGTATTCGGTGCCGGTGCCCGCCGGCGCAAAAACGGGCTCCCTTTGTGCGCGGATGTGCGCCAGACGATGCCGGCGCGAACCACGACATGCGCCGGGTGTGATTGCTGATGAGCAGACGGTTCTAGCGACGACCGGGCCTGCACCAGCCCACGGGTGGTTCTGTCCTCCCGAGCCGAAGGCCGCAGGGCCTTCGGCGCCTTTCTCCTGCCTATCAACGTCCCGGCCCGCCCCGGGCCACACGAACAGGAGACCCGACATGAACCCGCAACCTTGCACCCTTCGCGGTGCACCCCAGGCCGCGCCACTGCTGTACGGCAGCGTGTGCAGCGGCATCGAGGCCGTGAGCCTCGCATGGCAACCCCTCGGCCTCAAAGCCGCGTGGTTCGCCGAGATCGAGCCGTTCCCGAGCGCCGTGCTCGCCCACCGTTACCCCCATGTGCCCAACCTGGGCGACATGACCGCGATCGCCCGTCAGGTGCGCGCCGGCACCGTGCCGGCGCCCGACATCCTGGTCGGCGGCACGCCGTGCCAGTCGTTCAGCGTTGCCGGCGCGCGCCAGGGGCTGAACGACCCGCGCGGCGCCTTGACCCTTGCCTATGTGGAGCTTGCAAATGCCATCGACCAAACCCGCCACCAAGACCGCCGCCCGCCGGCAACGCTCGTCTGGGAAAACGTCCCCGGCGTCCTCAACGACCGCAGCAATGCCTTCGGGCATTTCCTGGGAGCACTGGCCGGAGAAAGCCGTGCGCTCCAGCCGCCAGGGGAAAAATGGGCGCACGCTGGTTGTGTGTCTGGACCCCGCCGCCGCATCGCCTGGCGCGTGCTCGACGCTCAATATTTCGGTGTCGCCCAACGCCGCAAGCGCGTGTTTCTTGTGGCATGTGGTGGTGATGACCTCGATCCCTCCGAAGTACTTTTTGAGCGCACAGGCCTGCGCGGGGATTCTTCTGCGGGCCGTGCGCCGTGGCAAGAAGCTGCCCGCGCTGCTGGACCGGGTGCTGCAGCAGCAGGCGGATACGCAGGATTCGCTGGACTGAACCAGCCCTACGGCAAGGTCACGACGACGTTCGGATTCAGCGGCGGCATTGGCCCCGTCGATGTTGCGGCATGCCTGATGGCCGCGGGTCCCAAGCACGACATCCGCACCGAGACGTTCATGGTGCAGTCCATCGCCGGCAGCATCGCCCACACCCTCGACACCGCCAACAACGGCAAGGGCAGCAGCGAGGACGGTACGGGAAAGGGCGTGCCGATCATCGCCTTCACCGCCCAGGGCAGCGGCGCGGACGCCACGATCGAACTGACGCCGACGCTGCGTGCCGGCGGGCATCGCAACAGCCATGCGAACGCAGGCGTCGTGCCCGCCATCGCCTTCGCGCAGAACAACCGCGGCGAAGTGCGCTTCGAGTCGGGCCATGGACAGGTGTCTTGCACCGTCCTGTCCAACGGCAAGCCGGGCTACGGTGTGCCGATGGTGGCCTGCGTTGCCCTGCGGGGACGGACGCAGGGTCTTGCCGCCGAACTGGGCGGAAGCGTTGCGGCGGCGTTGCGTACCAGCGGCGGCGGCGCAGACAAGCCCCATGTCCTGGCCCCCGACTTCGAGGCACATTTCCGCTACGACTGGAATGAATCCGGTGCAGCGGACTGGTCGCAATGGCGGGTGCGGCGGCTGATGCCCATGGAGTGCGAGCGGCTGCAGGGCATGCCCGACGACTACACGCTGATCCCCTATCGCGGCAAGCCTGCCGCAGACGCTCCGCGCTACAAGGCGATTGGCAACTCCATGGCCGTCCCGTGCATGGCTTGGCTGGGCAACCGGCTGGTGCAGTGCCTGCACAAGACGGACTCGACCGCTTCGGATTGATCGACGACGCAGCCTGCCGGCCGCGCCATTCTCCCCCTGCATTGCCGATGTATCGGCAGCAGCCCGCAGCCAGGGTGTCAAGGCTGCCGTGGGTTCCGCCCACGCCACCCACCAGTTCGCTTCGGCATCTCACCGGCGAACGCTGCCCACCGGGGCACCGATGCCTCCTTTCTCCAACCCACGGGATGGTCGCCACGTCCCGTCAGGGGCATGTCGCCACCCGGTCGATTTCAGGACTTCCCATGGACACCATCACCAAGCAAGACCGCATCACGCTGAAGAACCTCAAGGTCGCCGACTTCGCCAGCGAGGAAACGCTGTGCTTCACCGCGACCATCGTGTTCGACGGCACTCCCATCGCCGAGGCCCGCAACGACGGGCATGGCGGCTCGACATTCCTCCGCGCGCTCAATGGCAAGACGACGCTGCTGGCTCAGGCCGAAGCCTTTGCCAAGGGCTTGCCGCCTGCGCCGCTCGATCTAGGTCAGGAGGGTGAAGACCCTCATTACATCGACATGACGCTCGACTTCCTGGTCGATGAACTGGCCGATGCCATGCACGCGGAGCGCAAGGTGCGAGCCGCCTTCAACCGCGACATCGGCAACAAGGTGCTGTTCATCAAGGACGGCAAATTGCTGTTCATCAAAGGCATCAAGCTCAAGGCTATCGCCGACCGCAAGGCGTACTTCGCGTCGCTGCGCACCAGGCAGGCCCAGCCCATCGTCATCCTCGCCGAGCTTCCGCCCGAGCGGGCATTCGACCTGTGGAAGCAGCATGTCCTGGGCGACAAGCCCGATTGACCCAGCGCCACCGCACCCTCCTGACAGCCCCGTACTCGATGCGGGGCTTTTCTTTTCCGGTGCTCATCAATCGGGGCTGGGCCGAATGCCGTTTTCCAACTGACGCGACGCAGCCCTCGCACGAAGCTGCCTGCATGTTCGCTGATTCGTCAGCACATGCCAGCAGCCAGGGTTCCAGGCTGCCGCGGGTCTCTCCCGCGTCACCCACCAGTCCGCATCGCATCAATTCTGCGGATGAGCGTCCCCGTGACGCTGATGCTTTTTATCAACCGCGTGCGGGAGCTGCCATCCCGTGAGGGACAAGGCCCCGCTTTTCCAAGGAGCCCGTCCATGTCCCAGCAAGCCTCTTTCGGCCAGTTGGCCCTGACCTACTGCGGCAAGTTCCTGCCGCTCGAAGTCTTGCAAAGCGCCGCCGGCCACTACATCGGCACGCGCGATACCGAAGGTCCCGTTTCGCGGGAATCCCGCGAGTACTTCCGCAGCTATGCCGCGGCTCAACGCGCCCTCGAAAGAGGCGGCTGGTCCCAGCTCGCCATTCCCTGATCCAACTGGAGAAATCACGTCATGAACCAGCTACTGCCGCGGGAAGTCGTCGATCAGATCATGCGGGAAGAGCAGCATTTCGCTGCCGCGCCCCAAGCCTTCTTCGAGGCCTGGAAGCGCGGTGTCGAGATTGCTGGTCCCGAGTGGTTCGGCGACGGCACCCGTGAAGGCCTGAACCAGGCCAACACCAAGTGGGATTTGCGTCCCGACATGCTGCGGCTCAACGATGCCCTCGGCGTCCTGAGCAGCGGCGAACGCATGTTCCTGTCCGCCATGGTCAGCTTCTACAACGCGCGCGAGGGCGGTGCCATGCTCAAGCGCTGCCGCTTCCACGGGCTGTCGGACTTCGACGGTCTCGATCTGGAACGCCGCAAGGTCATCGCCGACCTGCTGGTGAACTACAGCGGTTGGTGAGCCGGTCTCCGGCACGCCACTGTCCTCTCGCCCCCCCGTGAGGGACATGCGCCCATAAGGCCATGTCCCTCAATTTTTCTTCCCCATCGCCCGACGCCAACGGCCTTGGGCTATTCCCTGCGGATGCCATCGTCCGCATGGGCTGGCTCCGCTCTTCTCGAAAGGAGCCAGCATGGCAAACAACTACTACGAAGGCACGGGCGTTCTCGTGCTCAACCGCGTTACTCCCGTCATCAAGGCACTGTTCGGTGCTTTCGCGCTCGACGAAAACCATCCCGGCAATGGGCAGGCCTACATCGCCCAGATCGCCGAAACCAATGATCCACGCTGGACAGATGTGCTGAGTTGTCGATTCCGCCTCTGCTTGAACGGCTGGCCGCGCACTTCCGTGCTGACCAGGACGGGGAGCGGGAGAACCTGATCGAGCACCACCAATTCGAGGACAGCGCCGACCTGGAAGCCCTGCTTCTGATCGCTACCCGCTTCGATGACGGCCATAACCTGACCGCCATCCAGTTTGAGGGCTGCTGGTATTGCAGCAAGCCAAGGCTATTCGAGTTCGGCGGCAACGGCTGCTACCTGAGCCGCGAGGTCCAGGTCTTCAGAACGTCCTCGCAGGCGCTTCAACTCGGCGATCAACTGCGCAACACCATCCTGGCCGCCGACATCGAAGAGGCCTCAGCGTTGATCGCGCTGGAGGCCGCCAACCTGCTTGCCGGCATCACCGATGAGCAATTTCGCCTAAATGTGCGCCATCGCATCGCCGAACGGCTGGTTCAGACGCCAACGATCAGCGCCGACTGACGCATTTTCCACTTTCAACCCACCGGGTCCAATTCCCGGTGGCGGGGATTGGCCCCATTATTCAAATCTGGAGAGTTCCCATGTCCCAGAAACCCAATCCCTTTCTCCGCGGCTACTGGAATCTAAAAATCGTCCGCACGCTGTGCATCGGCTACGACGACGGAAGCCCGCATGTCTGGCGAATCATCCACGCGAGTCAAAAGCACTTTTCCGACGAGGAACTGATTTCATCCTCGTGCATCGTCACCAGCGATTTCGCCGTGGTCAGGAATGGTCCCGAACCCGTGAGTGCCGAGGTGCTGGCCGAATGCGATACCGCAGAAGGTGTCAGCGGCGAAGGTGTAATCGGTGCCGTGGTCTATGCCATCCATGGCGACGACTTCGACGGTCGCCCCATCCACGTCGGCGACGCCTATTCGGCAGAGGCAGCGCGGGAAGTCGTACAGCGCCTGAGTTTCGAGACCGGCTACTACAGCCGGTGCTGGGAAATCAGCAGCGCACACATCAGCCAAGAAACCGGCCAATACCTCGCCAACCTGGCAGACCTCGCTACGCCGGAGGCATTCCTGTTCATCGCGTTCCGGGTTCCGTACAGCCCGGCGATCGGCATCAAGCTGATCTCCACCCCCTGGACGGACAAGAACCTGGACCACGCCGAGGGCATCAGTGCGGAGCAGCTTCGCCAGGAGCACCGAAGCAAGGGTATGCCGGATGACCTGGCGAACGTCATTGAACTGGCTGGCCAGGCCGACGTGCGCATCCTGATTCTCGACGCCGACGCACCCGTGCTGTTGGGCCTGCCGTTGGCCGAATCCTAGCAGCCGCTCGACGCAACATCCTTCCTCTTTGTTCTCCCCCATACCGGCCCGTCTCCCTCCCGGAGCCGGGCTGGTCCATTTTCATAGGAGCAACCTCATGTTCCCCGACCTCATCTCGCGCACGCCAGACTTCGAGCACCAGCTCGGCGCCTGCGTCAATGCCATGGGCCAGGACGACGCCATCGGCCAGATCCTGGTATTCGAGCGCATGAGCGGCACGCTGCACATGCGCCATATCGCCAGCGCCGACCTGGTGGACACCGACATTGACGACTACGAAATGGTCGTCTTCGACGGTGGCAACACCAGCGGCGATACATGGAAGCATGTCTTCTTCCCACATCAGCGCGAGCACTACTTCGTGTACGAAGCCTGACCCAACCAAGCCCCTTTCGAGGGGCTTTTTCTTGTCCGCAGCGCAGGAAAGCGGGTGCGACGCTGTGCGATTTCTTGCAAGCAGGCCGCCCATTCCAGAGCCATCCTTGCTCCATGTTCGTCGGCGTTGCCGACACATGCCCTGGCAGCCGAGACCTTCAAGGCTGCAAGTGCGGGAAACCGTGCTGGTCGTTTCTTTCTATGGACGTACCCCGTCCGTTCACGCCACCCACAAGGGACCTCTCCCTTGCGGGCGGGGAATCCCTTGTTCTTCCTCAAGGAGATTCCCATGGACCGTTCCCTCATCAAATCCATGATGCCTTCGCTTGTCGCGGGCCATGTCCCTCGTAACGTGCGTTCGTTCAAATACCGCGTATTCGATGATCAGCCGCAGTCCTCGACGTTGGGCTTCGCCATCGACCCTCAGCCCTTCAACGGCAAGGTAGTCTCCGCGACCGACGATGCCATCGTCGTCAAGCTCAAGCCTTCCGAGTTCGCCGTGCTCGATCCCAACCTGGTGACCACCGTTCCCAGCGAGGGCGCCAAGGTCCATGTCCAACCCTACGCCCGGCGACGTTTCGACGGGCTGCGCGCGGACACCCCGGAAGTCGTCACCGAGAAGACTTCGGATGGCACGCCTTACACCATCACGAGGCATATCCTTGGCAAAGCACCCGCCAAGCTGCCCATTCCCGAGCCGCAGTGCATGGAGCTGGGCCAACTCATCGAGCAGTTGGAGGAGATGCCCGCGCCCGACGGGTTCCGGTGCATCACCCACATGCTGGTCGATGCAGGTGCCCGCGACTTCGCCTGGGTCGATCCCAAGCCCTCCAAGATCATCGAGACCCCGCCGGCGATCAGCTTCACGGTCTCAACCACCAAGTTCGAGGGTCAGGTGACGATCCTCTACGACCGTGGCGGCGACACCTACGTGGTGGAGCTGCACCGCGACGGTGAGTTGATCGATAGGCACGACGGGGTGTATTTCGACATGCTCGGTGAAGTGCTGGAGCGGCTCATCGACGACGGGCGCTGGCGCCTGATCGACGTGAGCATGATCGACGCCAAAGCCTCTCGGCAACGTCAGGCGATTCCAGCCTGACGTGCCAGACAGGAAGCCTAGCGGCACGACTGATCAGTCCACAGCCTATCGGCGACTGCCCCACAAGCCTTCCATCCGTTTCGGTGGAGGGCTTTTTTTCTTCATCCATACAGGAGATTTCAACCATGTCACTGCGATTCAGAGGCTCCGACCTGCGCCCCGTGCTTGCCGAGGCCATCGCCAACCAATGCCGCGTCGCCCTGGCCAAGGACCAGGGCGTGTACTTCCTCGCCGAGCGCGGAGAGCGCCGCCCCGATGGCCGCGTGAAGCTGCTGGCCTATGCCGTCGGCTGCAACCCGGATACCGACCCGTTCGATGACTGGTGGGAACTGGCACGCGCCGAGCTTGGCGGCGACGACTTCGGCGAGTTCTTCGACCCGAAAGACAGCGTTTTCACTCGCATTCTGCAAAGCTCAGATGATCTGGAGCTGTCCGCCACCGCTACGTATCTGTCACTGGCGGCGGTGGAATCGGCGTAGTCCAAAAATGTCCGCATACCCCTTGAAGCCCCCATTTCGGGGGCTTTCTTTTGGGCGGAACTGGGCAGCCTGGAAAAAATGGGAAGCGCCCGGATGCCGATTGATTGCTGTCGCGCGCGCGAGGCCCGGCCATGCTGACCCCATGCCTGCTGACGTTGTCAGCGACATGCCGGGCAACCATCGGTCTTCGAGGTTGCGTCGCAGTTCCCACTGCGTGACCGAGCCAGCTCGCACCGCATCCATCCGCGAGCGGCCACCAGTCTCTGGTGGCGGATGCTTTCGCCTTATCGACCCACCGCGGGGTTACGCACCTTTCCCCGCATGCGTGGGGCTGGTGTGTCTCCGCTTCTTCCCTATGGAGATTCACCATGAACACCACGTCCAACGAGAAATCGTATTTCGACCTCCACACCTCGGGCATCGGCTATATCCAGCGTGTCCGTGAAGTGCCTGTCCGGGGCGGCCGCCGTGCGCAGCCTTTCCTGGCATGCACCGTTGCCGCGCTGGTCGGCCCCGCCAGGGACCCCAGCTACCGCTACTTCGACGTCAAGGTCTCGGGTGCCGAGGCCAAGAACCTCGTCCAGCGCTACATCGGCGTTGACGATCCCAAGCAGCGCCCGCTGGTGCGCTTCCGCCTCGGCGACCTGTGGGGCGATGCGTACATCCGCGACAAGGGCGAGCGCAAGGGTGAAGCCGCCGCGTCTCTCAAGGCGCGACTGCTCAAGGCCGAGCCGCTTGACCGGGCCGAACTGGCTTCCATCAAGCAGCACGAGCTGATCACCCGCGGCATCGGCTACCTTAGCCGTCCGAAGGACGTCACCCCCAAGGATGGCGATCCGTTCCTGTCGTGCTGCGTCGCGGCTCTGGCCGGGCCTGTCGGTGAACCGGACTATCGGTACTTCGACACCATCGTCGCCACCCCTGAAGCCGAGCACCTGGTTCGCCGGTGCGTGCAGGCCATCGAAGGGGACCGCAAGGTGCTGATCGCCTTCAAGTTGAACGACATGAAGATCGATCCGTACATCCGCACCAAGGGTGAGCGCGCCGGGGAGCCGGGAGCGAGCCTGGAATCGACGCTGATCCACATCGGTCTGATCAAGATCGACGGCACGCAGGTCTATCCGACGAACCAGGCGCAGGCCGAGGACGCACCCGCGCCCGAAGCCGAGGACGCCGCCGACACCGCTGCCGACCAGCCTGTCAAGCCCGCCGAGCGCGAGCCCGCAGGTGAAGTCGAAGAGCAGGAGCCGGCATTGGCTGCTTCGTTCTGATCCGGCATGGCCCCTCACGGGGCCTTGCCTTTTTCCTATTCCTCAAGGAGAAGCATCATGGCAGTCACATCGGCACCCGAGAAATCGGCCACGCCCATCATCGTCCCGGGCCAGCTCGCGCTGCGCACCATTCACGGCCGCAACGGAAAGTTCAATGTTGGCAAGCTCGAATGCCAACTCGGAAAATTCACGATTAAAGACGCGGAGTTGGAGCAATACCCCGAGGGCAAGTACCAAGGGGAGTTCGTTCTTCGCTACATCTTCCTCAAAGGCTATCCGATCAGCGACGGCAGCATGCGTTTCGAGATGCGCGCCAACCTGGACGGTATGACACTTTTCGGCATCGACAAGCTGAGCAAGGCCGAAGCACATAGCTTCGCCCCGCAGGAAGTCGATCCGCTCGATGAAGAGCAAGGGACGCAGCCTGTGGCAACGCCGGCCAAGCCCGCCAAGGCATCCAGGTCCGCCAAACCTGCACCCGTGCAGGCGTCCGCGGACCCGCTGGTCGATACCACGCCCTTCGGCGTGGACGCGCCGCCTGCTGCGGCTGCTGCCGCCGGCAGCACCGAGGATGGCGACGCCGCGCTGTTCGGCCTGTTGTGGCCGCTGGGCGAGTCCGTGAAGCTGGATTCGACCATCGACCGCCGCGCCCTGCGCGCGCAGATCGCCCGCCTGGGCGAACTGGGCTACGCGCTGGACTTCAAGACGCAGGAGTGGAGCCGCCAGGCCGAACTGCAACCTGCGTGATTGCGGACGCCGCATCCGCGGTGTTCTTCATCCACCCGCCGGGGTTCCTTCCCCATGCGGGGGGAGGCCTCGGCTTTCTTCTGGAGGTCTCCATCATGTCCACCATCGCTTGCGATACACCCCGTTCCGCGCTGGACGAAACCGCGTGGCGCGCCGTTTGCAAGACGGCCGCCGAGCATGCCCAACGTGGTTGCGGCCTGTCCTGGGATCACTGGGTCACGCTTTTCAGCTCGGAGATCGACGCGCAAGCCAGTCGGTTGCCGCATGACCAGCGCACTCAAGCGCTGGAAATCGCGACCCGGGAATGGGACTACGCAACACCTGCCGAACGGCAGGAAACCCAGGACTGGAATGCGGAGCATGGCTACTGCTCGCATGGGATCGAGTTCGGCTACTGCCCGGCCGGTTGTGATCGCGACGATGACGACTGGGACTGAGGGCAAAGCATAGGTTCCTTCGCCGCACACGCGGCATTTCCATCACCCGCTGGGGGTTCTTCCCCACGGGGAGGCCTCCGGCTTTACTTCTTCAGGAGGCCTCTCATGGGCTGGTATTTCTCACCTCAATCGCGGTCTGAACTGATCGCGGAACTGATCGCACAGCAGGAGACCGAGCGCGCCAGCGTGAAGGTCATCGCCCACACGCTGCGCGGCAACGTCCTCTGGTCCGTCGCGGAAGTGACGGCCAAGGCCGAAGGCGTGCATCGTGATCTCGCACCGGGCCAGTCCCTGCGCTACATCCGCTGCGATCTTCTGGAACGCAGCGGCAACCAGTGGGGCTACAAGCCGCTGGACGAGTCCATGCACCCGTACTACTACTCGTGCCCGTTGAGCTACCTCGACATGGCGCCGGAGCAGTCCGCCGACTGGCGTGCAGGCGTTCGCGCCTACCACGCGCGGCGTCGCACCCCCACGGCATCCACGGCACCCGCCGCGGCGCTGTTGGCCTGAGTCAGGAGGAACCGACATGGACCCGATCCTGGCTGCGCTCCCCGCCTCGCTGTTGAAGCTCGTTGAAGGCAGTTTGTCCAACGACGAACTTTCCTCCGACGAAGAAATGCTGGGGTACTTCATCGACAACGGCCTCACCGAGGAGCAGGCACGGCAGGCACTGACCTACCGCGACCAGTACCTCAACAACATCTACCTGGACGGCTTCACGCCGATCACCGCGGTGGACGAGGCGCTTCACTTCAACCCGCACACCCGGCAGTTCGAGCCGGACTGAGCGATTTTCTTCCACCCCCCGGGGCAGTACTTGCCCCAGCGGGCGATGCTGTTCCCGTTCATCCGAGGACACCACCATGCCCACCAATACTTCTTCCACGCTGTACCGCATCGACGAATGCCCGGACGTGATGGCCGACGCCTGCGTCGGCGATGACCAGGGCAACCTGATCTTCCTGTCCATCTGGGCGCGCGACACCGCCGTCCAGCAGTTCCTCGCTCGCCTGACCCTCGGGCGCGACGAGCAGGGACTGGACCAGTTCCACGTCATCACCGACCAGGGCGGCAGCGTCCCGGTGTTCATCGGCAACGTCGATCGCCTGGAAAAGCGCATCACGCGCGCTTACCGGCGAACGCTGTTCGGATCGCTCTCCAACGTGTGGCTGTTCGACCGGCGCTGCGTCAAGCCCGACAAGGCCAACGCCAGCGCACTGGCACTGCTGCCACAGGGCAGCGCCCACCGGCTTGACCGCCTGTGGATGCTGGTGCGGGACACCTGCCCGTTGCCGCTGCTCGACCACTGGCGCGAGACCGTGCTGGAACTGCTGCAAACCCGCGAGATGCTGGCCCGCCTTCCGTTCGCCCTCGGGCCGTTGGAAGGCCATCGGCTCGCCATCGACGTGCCGGCGCTGACCCTGGCGCTGGGTTCCCTGATCCGCAGTGACGTGCTCACGGCCTATCCGTATCCGGCCAAGATCTGGACGCCGGAAGCGGTAGCGGCCTGACCCACCCACGGAGGCACGCCTTGGCGTGCTTCCGCCATTCATCCCCCGCCAACCAGGAGACTTCCATGGCCCTCATGTTCCCGCGGCTCGCCCGCAATTTCGCCAAGAACGGTTACTACCCAACCGACGAACCCACGCTCGAAAGAGCCCTCAACGCACTGATGCCCAGCGACGGGCCGATGTGCATCCTTGATCCCTGCGCCGGCGAAGGCGTGGCGATCGCCGAAGCCGCCCACGCCCTCGGGCGCGAGCAGGCCAAGGCGTTCGCGGTCGAGTTCGACGCGGAGCGGGCACGCCATGCCCGCGGCCTGGTCGATCACTGCCTACACGCGGACCTGATGGACACGATGGTCTCCAAGCAGTCCTTCGGGCTGCTCTGGCTGAATCCGCCGTATGGCGACCTGTCCAAGGACATCAACGGCAACATCGGCTATCAGGGCCAAGGCCGCGCCCGTCTCGAAAAGCTGTTCTATCAGCGCAGTCTGTCGTTGCTGCAATACGGCGGCGTGCTGGTCTTCATCGTCCCCGGCTACGTGCTCGACGCGGAGCTGGTCGGCTGGCTGACACGCCACTACACGGACCTGCGCATCTACCGAGCGGTGGAGACGCAGTTCAAGCAGGTGGTGATCTTCGGCCGTCGGGTGCGTCAGCGCGAGCTGGCGTCGGATTCGATTAAGGCCGTGCGCAATCTGCTGCTGCAGGTTGGGCTTGGCGAAGTCGAACCCGAGGAACTGCCGAGCGACTGGCCGTTCCTGCCGTACATCGTCCCCGCCAGTCCGGCCGAGCCGGAGCACTTCTTCCGCGTGACGATGGAGCCCGAACAGTTCACCGACGAGGTTGGCAGGCTGCAAGGTCTCTGGCCGTCTCTGGACACGCACCTAGGGGCCGCGCAGCAATCGCTGCGTCCACCGGCGCGGGCCTTGTCCCACTGGCATCTCGCCCTGGCTTTGGCCGCGGGTGCGATTTCCGGCGTCGTGCGCTCCCAGACCGGGCGCGTGCTCGTCGTCAAGGGTGACACCCACAAGGACAAGACGCTCCAGCGGGAATTCACCGAACGCGACGACGGCTCCATCGCCGAGACCCGCATCCTCACCGACAAGTTCGTGCCCGTCATCCGCGCGTGGGACATGACGCCTGGCTCCCCGACACGGGGCGAGGTGCTGACCATCCGCTAATCCCCCGGACGCCTGACGTCCTGCTGCACTTCATCGAAGGAGAAACACCATGCTCTCACGTCTGTTCCAGCGGCCCGCGCCGCACAAGCAACCCTTGTTCGCACCGGCCTCGTTGCAGTTGAGCGAAAAGGTGCACTGGCTGGCCCGCCGAGGTCTCATCGATCCCTTGTCCTATGTACAGCGCCACGTGCGCGGCGACTGGGGCGAGATCGACGAGGCCACCCGCCAGGCCAACGATGTCGCACTCGATCAGGACAACCTGATGATCTCCCAGTACCGCATCACGCCGGAGTTGGTGCTGATCGTGAAGACCAGCGAAGACCACCAGACCACGGTGGTCCAGCTTCCCGAAGAGCGCGACCTGATCTGAAGGCACCACCTCGTCATCCCATCCACCTGACGGAGCCACTTCACTCCGCCAGGGGTGTCGTGGCTCAATAACCTTTCAAGGAGGAGCCCATGGCATCACATCGCATCGAAACCTACTGCCAGAGGCTGGCGTTCCCCATCGGGGCGCTTATCTTCAGCAAAGGCATTGACCGCCTGGTCCGCTCGGGTCGCCTCGACCCGATCCCGTACTTCAGGCGCCACACCCGTGGTGACTGGGGCGACGTCAACGTCCAGCAATGGCAGGCCAACAGCACCGCACTTCAATCAGGTGCTTCGCTGGCATCGCACTACGTGATCCACCCGGGGCTGGCCATTCGCATCGTTACCGACGCGGAGCGCCGCGCCACCGTCATCGTTCTGCCGTCCGAGGACTGAGCACGGTTCACCCGCTGGCCATCCAGGCCAGCACCTTCAACCACCTTCGGCCACGCGCCGATTTACTTCCCACCACGGGGCATGCCACTGCCCCGCTGGGGGTGGTGCATGCCCCATTTTCTTTGGAGCATCACCATGTCCCTCGATCTCGAAACCAATGCCGCTGAAGCCGCGCCCGTACAGGGCGAACTGCTCGATGCGGAATCTTCCCCTCTGACCCTGAGCCTTCAGGATTTCGTCGGCGAGTTCGGCGACGAACTGCTCGACGCCCTCAACAGCGCTAATCCGCCGGTCTATACCGGCCAACCGCAGGCACATCGCCAGCTCATCGTCGCCAGCCTCAAGCGCAAGCTGTTCCAGGCCCAGGCCGAAGTCGTCCATGCCGCCGCCGAGCTGCTGATTGACCGTGGCGAACATGCCGCGATCGTCAATGGCGAAATGGGCTGCGGCAAGACGACCGTCGGCATCGCCACGGCCGCCGTGCTCAACGCCGAAGGCTACCGCCGCACCTTGGTTCTTTCGCCGCCGCACCTTGTTTACAAGTGGCGGCGCGAGATCCAGGAGACGGTAGCGGGCGCCAAAGTGTGGGTGCTTAACGGGCCGGATACGCTCGTCAAGCTCATCAAGCTGCGTGAGCAGTTGGGTGTGCAGCCCACGGGTCAGGAGTTCTTCGTCCTGGGCCGCGTGAGGATGCGGATGGGCTTCCACTGGAAGCCTGTCTTCACCCAGCGACGCACCCGCCACGGCGACGTCGCCGCATGCCCGGACTGCGGCACGGTCATCACCGACCTCGACGGCGAGCCGGTCAACCCGGTCGCGCTTGAAGCCGAGGAGTACCGCAGGAAGTGCAGCCATTGCGCCGCGCCCTTGTGGACGCTGATCCGCCCGCGCAGCCTGTCCGGCAGCGATCAGTCCTCGGCCGTCCTCAAAGCCTTGAAGCGCATCCCGACCATCGGGGAAATCACCGCGCAGAAGCTCATGAAGCGCTTCGGTGATGGTTTCCTTGCCTCGATGTTGGGGGACAACGTGCATGAGTTCATCAACCTCATGGACGGCAACGGCGAACTGGTCTTTTCCGACCGTCAGGCCACGCGCATGGAACGCGCGATGGCCAACATGGAGTTCGGCTTCGGCGAGGGCGGCTACCAACCGTCCGAGTTCATCAAGAGGTACCTGCCGCAAGGCACGTTCGACCTGCTCATCGCCGACGAGGCCCATGAGTACAAGAACGGCGGCAGTGCCCAAGGCCAGGCCATGGGCGTGCTGGCGGCGAAGGCTCGCAAGACCTTGCTGCTGACTGGCACGCTGATGGGCGGCTATGGGGACGACCTGTTCTATCTGCTGTTCCGAGCCCTGCCTGGGCGGATGATCGAAGACGGCTACCGCCCGACCACGAGCGGCAGCATGACCTCGGCTGCGATGGCGTTCATGCGCGATCACGGGGTCTTGAAGGACATCTACTCCGAGAGCACCGGCACGGCGCACAAGACGGCCAAGGGCACCAAGGTATCGGTGCGCACGGTCAAGGCTCCGGGCTTCGGCCCCAAGGGCGTCTTGCGCTGCATCCTGCCGTTCACGATCTTCCTCAAGCTCAAGGACATCGGCGGCAACGTCCTGCCGCCGTATGACGAGGAGTTCCGCGAAGTCGCGATGGACACGGCGCAAGCCGCGGCCTACCGCGATCTGGCGGGTCGGCTGACCGCGGAGCTGAAACAGGCTCTGGCGCGACGCGATACGACCTTGCTGGGTGTGGTCCTCAACGTGCTGCTGGCCTGGCCGGATTGCTGCTTCCGGTCGGAGACCGTGGTGCATCCGCGCACGCGCAACACCTTGGCGTTCGTCCCGGCTCAGTTCAACGAGTTCGAGGTGACACCGAAAGAGCGCGAGCTGATCGACATCTGCAAAGAGGAGAAGGCGCAAGGCCGCAAGGTTCTGGCCTACACGGTCTATACCGGCACGCGCGACACCACGTCGCGCCTGAAGGTGCTGCTGGAGCAGGAGGGCTTCAAGGTGGCGGTGCTGCGCGCGAGCGTGGACGCCAGCCGCCGCGAAGACTGGATCGCCGAGCAACTGGACCGTGGCATCGACGTGCTCATCACCAACCCCGAGCTGGTCAAGACGGGGCTGGATCTGTTGGAGTTCCCGACGATCGTGTTCATGCAGTCGGGCTACAACGTGTACTCGCTCCAGCAGGCGGCACGCCGCTCCTGGCGCATCGGGCAGAAGCACCCCGTGCGCGTGATCTATCTCGGCTACGCCGGTTCCTCGCAGATGACATGCCTCGAACTGATGGCCAAGAAGATCATGGTCTCGCAGTCCACCTCGGGCGATGTACCCGAATCGGGGCTGGATGTCCTGAACCAGGATGGTGATTCCGTCGAGGTCGCACTGGCCCGGCAACTGGTCGCCGCCTGATTCCCACGCCACAAGCCGGCCTAGCGCCGCCGGCATTTCTGTTGTTCCCACCTTGCAGCCACGCCCACGTTCTCCGTGGAGGTGGCTGCGCTTTTTTCATCCCAAGGAGATTTCCATGAATACCAACACCCAACCGTCCGAAGCCATCGACACCCAACGGAAGCTGGAAGCCGAGATTGCGGATTTCCTGCGACAGCGCATCGAAGATGGGAACCTCGATGCGGAGGACATCCCTGTGCGCCTGGCACGCTATGGTCTGATGGCCCCCGAGGCGTTCCTCGCCGAAATGCGTGAGCGCATGGGCATCGACGACGAGAAATAAGAGACCCATTTTCACAGGCCCCAACTTGGGGCCTTTCTTTGGTGAAGGCGCTGCCGGCAAATCGGGCGCTGTCTGGTTCGCATTGTTTGCTGCCGCTCGTAGCCCGAGCGGCGATGGTGAGGGCTCGATGTTTCAGGACGCCGAGCTATGTGCCCCTCTCCACCCTGGTTTCACCATCCCGAACGCCGCCTGCTGGCGGGATTTCTCGGCCTGCTTTGGTCGGTGCTGGCCGGTGGCTGCGCGACGACGACTGCGCCGGTCGCGCCCGACACCATCGAGGAAGTCTCGGCCGCGCCCGAACCCGAAGCGCCCGAGTACATCCCGGTCGTGCGCTACGCCCGCTACACGCTGGTCGAACTGGCCCCTACAGCGGCGCAGCGCGACCTGCTGTTGCAGACCATCGACGTGTCGATGCCCGAGGATGCCCGCGCCACGGTCGGCGATGGGCTGCGGCATGTGCTCAAGCGCAGCGGCTACAGCCTGTGCCAAACGGCGCATGCCGTGATCGAGCTGTATAAGCTGCCACTCCCGGCGGCGCACCTGCATCTCGGTCCCATGACCTTGCGCGATGCGCTGCTCACCCTGGCTGGTCCGGCCTGGGAACTGCACGCGGATGACCGCGCACGACAGATTTGCTTCGAGCGGCCCGGCGACAGCGTGGCCGCCGAACCCATGCCCGAACCGACCGCCGCCGATGCGGTGCAGACCTTCCCGCTGATGCCTTCCACTCCAGGAGGCCAGCCATGAACGCTCCGCAATCTTCGCGTCGCCCGACCGCCGCCGTGGTGGTGCAAAGCCTGCTCTGGCTCTGGCTGCTCGGTCTAAGCGTCATCGTGGCCCTCGGCTACCAGGCGATGAGCGACCAGGCCGACCAGGAACGGCTCGATTCCCGTCTGCAACGCCTCGAAGCGCAGGCGGTGGCCCTGGCCGAGGCCATCGAGACCATCCAGCAGCGTCCGGCCGTCGCAACGGCGGCGGACCTCAAAGACACCCGCCAAATCCTGGAAGCACGCGCTTCCCAGGTTGAGAAAACACTAAGCGGCTACGCAGCCGCCGACGACCTTCAGGCGCTGCGCGCGGAGATCGAGCAGATCAAGACGCGCCAGACCGCCGCGCGTGCAGCAGCCCCCGTCCAGCCGCGCACATCGAGCAAGCCCGCAGCCAAGTCTGAACCGCCGCCATTGCCGTTCCGCATCGTCGGCGCCGAACTGCGCGCAGGCCAGCGCAGCGTGTCCGTCGCGCCGAGCAGTGGGGACTTCACGCCCGACCAGCTTCAGGTGCTGCTGCCCGGTGATGCGGTCGGCCCATGGCGCTTGCAGGCAATCGATGGCAGCGCCGCGGTGTTCCAAGCCGGCGACCAGACCCGTCGCGTGGCGATTCCCTGATCGGAGCACACCACATGAAGCCGTCGATCATCCTTTCCGCACTCCTACTGGCTTCAGTCCAGTGGCCCGCGTGGGCGCAGCAGTCAGCCACGGCTCCCGCCCGCAATGCGCAGAGCCAGGAGCGCCCGCTGGCCGCCCGCGTCCTGGACGACCGAGTAGCAAGCAACTGGGGCCTCCAACCCCAGGAATGGGTGCGTTACCGCGAGCTGATGGATGGGCCGCTGGGCATCTACTCGCCCAACCTGGACCCGCTGTCTGCCCTAGGCATCGAGGCACGCACCGACGAAGAACGGCGGCGCTATGCAGAGCTGCAGGTGCAAATCGAGGCACGCCGCGTCGAGAAGTTGCTCGCCTACCAACGCGCCTACGACGAAGCCTGGCAGCGCCTGAACCCCGGCATGCAGCGCGTGAACCTGCCCGACGACGGGCCGGGCGCCGGCACCGCGCGCGGCAGCGGCCGAATGGCGGTGTTCGTCAAGGACGGCTGCGCGGCCTGTGGGCAGCTCGTGCAGCGCCTGCAATCCTCGGGTGCCGAGTTCGACCTGTATATGGTGGGCAGCCGCCAGGACGATGCACGCATCCGCGACTGGGCCAAGCGCGCGCAGATCGACCCGGCGCGCGTGCGCAGCGGCAGCATTACCCTCAACCACGACGGCGGCCGCTGGCTGTCGCTGGGCCTGCCCGGTGACTTGCCCGCGGCTGTGCGCGAGGTGAACGGCCAATGGCAGCGTCAACCGTAGCGACCTCCGTCTCGCAGCTCTTGCGCGCACTGCTGCTTGCTACCGGCCTGTGCGCCTGCGCCGTCCATGCCCAGGAGGTTCCACCACCGGCCTACCAGCTCGCCGCACAGCGGGCGGGCATCCCCTCGACCGTACTCTACGCCGTGGCCTTGCAGGAGAGCGGTGTTCGGCGCAACGGGCGCATCGTCCCGTGGCCGTGGTCCCTCAATGTCGCCGGCCAGTCGCGCCGCTTCGCCACGCGCGCCGACGCCTGCTCGGGCTTGCAACAGGCAATGCGCGCCACGCCCCACACGCGCATCGATGCAGGCCTGGGCCAGATCAACCTCGGTTACCACAAGCACCGCTTCACCAGCGCGTGCGACCTGCTGGACCCTTATCGCAACCTCGCCATCGCCGCTGAGATCCTGAAGGAGCAGCACACGTCCGGCGAAGACTGGCTGTTGGCGATCGGCCGCTACCACCGTCCTGCGGGCGGCGAGCCCGCCGCCCGCTACCGGCGCAGCGTGTCGCGCCATCTCGCGCGTGTGCAGGGCGCACGCCCAAACGCCGCGGTGCTCGCCACGCGCCAGGAGACTTCCCCATGACGAAATCCCATCTGGCCCTGCGGGGCCTGCTTGTGCTGCTGGCGGGTCTGCCGCTGGCATCGCGTGCCGGCGATCCGCTGATCGTGGTCGAAGATCGCGGTGGCACGTCGGCGCTGCCGTACTACGAGGCCCTCAACCTCCAGCCGCGCGCCGATGTCCCGGCCCGGCCGCCCATTCCGACGCCACAGGTTCCCGCCACACCCGCGGACGAGGCAGCGATGCTGCCGGTGCGCAGCGCCAAACTCACGCCTGGCACCGTCGCGCGGCGCGTGATCGAAGCGCCCGGCCTGCGGCCGTTCGTGGTCATCGGCGACGACGACGCCTCCCGGGCCTGGTTGCAGCGCCGCGGCATTGCTTTGCGCGAACGCGGCGCGGTCGGCTTGGTGGTCAATGTCGAGACCGCGCAGGGCCTGGCACGGCTGCGTGCCCTGGTGCCGGGCGTGCCGCTCGCGCCCGTAGCCGGAGACGACCTGGCCGATCGCCTGGGCCTGCGGCACTACCCGGCGCTGATCACGGCCACCGGCATCGAGCAATGAAGCCATGTCGGGGAAACAGCCGATCGAGGTTCTGCTACGCCCAGCGGTGGAGCTATACACCGTCGCAGCGTGTGCAGGCGCCGCGTTTCTGTCCCTGGTGGCCCCGTGGTCGCTCGCGCTGAGCCCTGCCATGGGCGTCGGCAGCGCCCTGGCGTTCGGCGCCTACGGCGCGATCCGCTACCGCGACGCTCGCGTCATCCTGCGTTACAGGCGCAACATCCGCCGCCTGCCGCGCTACGTGATGACAAGCAAGGATGTGCCCGTCAGCCAGCAGCGGCTTTTCATCGGGCGCGGATTCCTGTGGGAGCAGAAGCACACCCATAGGCTCATGCAGACATACCGGCCGGAGTTTCGCCGCTACGCGGAGCCGACACCGGCCTATCGCCTGGCGCGTCGGCTGGAGGAACGGCTGGAATTCGCGCCGTTCCCGCTGTCCCGGCTCTCCGCTCTCACGGGCTGGGACGTTCCTTTCAACCCTGTGCGCCCGCTGCCACCTGTAGGTGGCCTGCCGCGGCTGCATGGCATCGAACCCGACGAGGTGGACGTCAGCCTGCCGCTGGGTGAGCGCGTCGGACATTCGCTGGTGCTGGGCACGACGCGCGTGGGCAAGACGCGGCTGGCCGAGCTGTTTGTGACTCAGGACATCCGTCGCAAGAACGCTGCCGGCGAGCACGAGGTCGTGATCGTTATCGATCCCAAGGGCGACGCGGATCTCCTGAAGCGGATGTACGTCGAAGCCCAGCGCACAGGCCGTGAAGGCGAGTTCTACATCTTCCATCTCGGTTGGCCGGAAATCAGCGCCCGCTACAACGCGGTAGGACGCTTCGGTCGCATCTCGGAAGTCGCCACCCGTATCGCAGGGCAACTCTCCGGTGAAGGCAACAGCGCGGCCTTCCGGGAGTTCGCGTGGCGCTTCGTCAACATCATTGCCCGCGCTTTGGTGGAACTGGGGCAGCGCCCGGACTACATGCTGATCCAGCGGCACGTCATCAACATCGACGCACTGTTTATCGAGTACGCCCAGCACTACTTCGCCAAGACCGAGCCCAAGGCCTGGGAGGTGATCGTCCAGATCGAGGCCAAGCTCAACGAGAAGAACATCCCGCGCAACATGATCGGGCGCGAGAAGCGCGTGGTCGCGCTGGAGCAGTACCTCTCCCAGGCGCGCAACTACGACCCGGTGCTCGACGGCCTGCGCTCGGCAGTTCGGTACGACAAGACCTACTTCGACAAGATCGTCGCATCGTTGCTGCCGCTGCTGGAAAAGCTCACCAGCGGCAAGATCGCCCAACTCCTGGCCCCGAACTACTCCGACCTGACCGACCCGCGCCCGATCTTCGATTGGATGCAAGTCATCAGGAAGCGCGCCATCGTCTATGTGGGACTGGACGCGCTGTCCGACGCCGAGGTTGCCGCAGCGGTCGGCAACTCCATGTTCTCCGACCTGGTTTCGGTCGCGGGTCATATCTACAAGCACGGGATCGACGATGGCCTGCCTGACGCTTCGGCTGGCGCGCGCGTGCCGATCAACGTCCATGCGGATGAATTCAATGAACTCATGGGTGACGAATTCGTGCCGCTTATCAACAAAGGCGGCGGCGCCGGGCTGCAAGTCACCGCGTACACGCAGACCCTCTCGGACATCGAGGCCCGTATCGGCAACCGCGCGAAAGCTGGCCAGGTGATCGGCAACTTCAACAACCTGTTCATGCTGCGCGTGCGCGAGACGGCCACCGCCGAACTGCTGACGCGGCAGTTGCCGAAGGTCGAGGTCTATACCACCACCATCGTCTCAGGGGCGACCGACAGCTCGGACATCCGTGGCGCGACGGATTTCACGTCGAACACCCAGGACCGCATCAGCATGTCCAGCGTGCCGATGATCGAGCCATCGCACGTAGTCGGCCTGCCAAAAGGCCAGTGCTTCGCGCTGCTGCAAGGCGGCCAGCTTTGGAAGGTTCGCATGCCGCTGCCGACACCAGACCCGGATGAAGTGATGCCGGCGGATCTGCAGCAACTGGCCGGATACATGCGCCAGAGCTACAGCGAGGCCACGCAGTGGTGGGATTTCACTAGCTCCCCTGCCTTGCAGGATGCGGCCTTGCCCGATGACCTGCTGGACGATGCTGCTCCAGCCGAGCCTGCTGCGGTGGCCACCGACACCGACCACAGTACCGACGAGGCCGCGCCATGAAGGACGCCGCCTCGACCGCGCAGCGGGAGCAGAACCAGCGCCAGGGTCTGATCGTCGGCACCATCACCTTGCCATTTCGCCTGCTCGGGGTATTGATTGGCTCGCTGCTGTTCTCGATCGTGGTGGAGTGCGTCGGCATGCACCTGTTCTGGAAGGATCAGGGCTGGCGCCATTCCCAGCAGATGTTGCAGTACGAGCTTGGGCACCTGTCCAGCCACTTCACGCGCAGCGTGGTCGTGCAGGAGCCAGGGCGCACGGCGCACGAGTTGGTGGATACAGGCTACGAATGGGTGTTCGTTCGCTCGGGGCTGCTGGCGCGCATGAGCCAGACCGCCGAGCGCGTCCGCGCGCCCAGCCACGAGCAGACGCGCAACTTCCGCTACTACATCAGCCAAGTCTATGTCTGGGCCGAGAGCTACCTCATCGCCGCAGCCTTCACGACGCTGACCTTCCTGGTGCGCCTGCTGGTCCTGGTGCTCACGTTGCCACTGATCTTCACGGCCGCTTTCGTCGGTCTGATTGACGGTCTGGTGCGACGCGACGTGCGCAGGTTCGGCGCGGGCCGCGAATCCGGGTTCATCTACCACCGTGCGAAAGCCAGCCTCATGCCGCTGGCCGTGCTGCCGTGGATCACGTACCTGGCGCTGCCGATCTCGGTGCATCCATTGCTGATCCTGTTGCCGAGCGCCGCCTTGCTGGGACTGGCCGTGAGCCTGACTGCGGGCAGCTTCAAGAAGTACCTCTAGCAGATCAATCCGGTCATCTGCAGGTTCCTATTGTTTGCGGCCTGAAACAGCCCCGATCTCCACGATCGAGCCATTGCTGATCACACAGGAATGGCGCGATGTTGGCTCCGATCTGGCTGCGCGCCGCGCATCGCGGCGTGCCCACTTTTCTCGTGACGGCCCTTGTACTGGGTCAGTCCTCGATGGCGTTGGCCGAGTCCCCGGCGCAGCGTCAGGAGTTGGTCGCAGCGCTGCGCCAGCTCGACGCGCTGGAGCGCACCGTCGCCGACAGCGCTACGCATGCCCCCATCCAGCCGGGCGAGCGCTACCACTTCGATTACCCGAGGCTGCTGGCTGACCTGGCGCGCGTGCGCGCCGGCATCCAGGCCCATCTCACACCGTCGCGCGCCCAGCCGCGCGACGCCTCCGAACTGATCGGCGACTACCGCACGGAGCGGATCGTCCCGCCATCACCGCCGACGACCACGGAGGGCAAGCCATGAACGGCGCCCAGGTCTCGGCATTTCAAGCCAACAGCGGCATCGCGCCTTCAGCGATGGCGACCGTCCTGGTCGGCGTCGTGTTCGCGGTCCTGCTCGTCTGGGGCGTCTGGGCCATGCGAACGGCCTACGTGGGGTGGTCCGAAAGCCGCCTCAACCAGCGCCAGTTCCTCGGCGTCTGCATCCGATTCGTCGCGATGTACCTCGTCCTGACTTTCTTCCTCCTCTCCTGACCTGAAAGGCATGACCATGCAAAACCGCATCCTCACTTCCCGTCTTGCCCAGCGCGCCACCGTGGCCCTGGGCACCGCAGCGCTGCCCGCGCTGTCGTTCGCGCAGGGTCTGCCGCAGTTGGAGAACCCGACCCGCGGCACAGGCAACGGCATCATGGAAACGATCCGCAACTACGGCTACGACATCATCATGCTCGTGGCTCTGCTGGTGGTGGCGTCCATGTTCATCGGCGTGTGCTACCACGCCTACGGGACCTACGCGGAAATCCACACAGGCCGCAAGACGTGGGGCCAGTTCGGCCTCACGGTCGCCATCGGCGCCGTCCTGCTCGTGATCGGCATCTGGCTGCTCACCGAAGCCACCGGCATCCTGTAAGCGAGGCCGGTATGTCCGAGCAGCAGCACGTCCGTGCGGACGGGACGGTCACGTTCCTTCCGCACCGGCTCAATCGACATCCCGTTGTGGTGCGCGGTCTCACCGCCGACGAGCTGTGGATCTGCTGCGGCCTGTCCGGCGCCGCCGGTCTGCTGGTCGGCGCACCGCTGTCGTGGGTGTTCCGCACGATCGCGCTAGCACCCACGTTCGTCGTCCTGGGCGTGGCCTTCGGCGTGTTCATCGGCGGCGGCATTCTTCGCCGCCTCAAGCGCGGGCGTCCCGACACCTGGCTGTATCGGCAACTGCAATGGCGCATTGCCACACGCCATCCGCTGATGGCGGGCTGGGTAGGCGGCCATGTGCTGATCTCGCGCTCCGGCTTCTGGACCACCCGAAGGAGCGCACGATGAGCCGCTTCAAGAACGAGATCACCCACCTGCAGGCGCACATCAAGACGCTTCGCCTGGGTGCTGGCGCCCTGATCATCGTCGCCCTGGTCATGGGTGGCGGCTGGTGGAGCGCTCCCCGCGATCTGACCATCCACGTTCCGCCTGACCTGCGCTCCGGCAGTACCAGGAAGTGGTGGGAAGTGCCGCCCGAATCGGTCTATGCGTTCACGTTCTACGTGTTCCAGACGCTCAACCGCTGGCCGACGAATGGCGAAGAGGACTACGCGCGCAACCTCCACACGCTCTCGCCGTACCTCACCCCATCCTGCCAGGCCTTCCTGCGCGCGGACTACGACTACCGCCGCAGCACGGGCGAGTTGCGCCAGCGCGTGCGCGGCATCTACGAAATCCCCGGCCGCGGCTACGGCGACGACCCCACGGCCCGCGTACGCGTGGTTTCCGACCGCGACTGGGTAGTGACGCTGGACATCACCGCCGACGAGTACTACGGCGCCGAGCAAGTCAAGCGCGCTCTGGTGCGCTATCCCGTGAAGGTCACGCGGGTGGACGTCGATCCTGCCCGCAACCCGTTCGGCCTGGCGCTCGACTGCTATGAGGGCGCGCCCCAGCGCATCAGCACGCCGGAGCCGACGCGCCCGGCGTCTGGTGGCCTGTCTCCGCAAGCGCCCCAAGGAGAAACCCCATGAAGCATCCTGTACTCACGCTGCTGGGGCTGTTGGCCGTGGCCGCGGCTCCTGCTGTCCAGGCGGTGGAGATCCTGCGCTGGGAACGTATGCCGTTGGCGGTGCCGCTGAAGGTCGGCCACGAGCGCATCGTGTTCATCGACCGCAACGTCCGCGTGGGCGTACCTGCGGGCGTCGGCGAGCGCCTACGGGTGCAGAGCGCGGGCGGCGCGGTGTACCTGCGTGCTAGCGAGCCGATCGAGCCCACGCGGCTGCAATTGCAGGACGCCGACACGGGCGCGCTGATCCTGCTGGACATTGCGGCGGAGCCAGCCAAGGACGGCGAAGCCGAGCTGGAACCAGTGCGCATCGTCGAGGGCAACAGCACCCCGGCGCGCTATGGCGATCAGCCCGGCGATGACAACGAAGCTCCGGCGCGCGCCCAGGACCAGGCCGGCGCGCGAGCGGCGCGACGCGAGACCCCGGTGTCGGTTGTCCTGACGCGCTTCGCCGCACAGAACCTCTACGCGCCGCTACGCACCGTGGAGCCGCTGCCGAGCGTCATGCGGGTGAACCTGCGCAGTGGCCTCGACCTCGGCACGCTGATGCCGACGCTGCCCGTGCGCGCGGTCGCGCTCGCGTCATGGCGTCTGGAAGACCAGTGGGTGACCGCCGTGCGCCTGACCAACAGCAGCAGCGGCTGGATCACCCTGGACCCGCGCGTGCTGCAAGGCGATTTCCTCACCGCCACCTTCCAACACGAGGCGCTTGGCCCGCGCGGGACGCCCGAGGACACGACCGTCCTGTACCTGGTGACGCGCGGGCGTGGCCTTGCGCAATCGCTGCTACCAGCGGTCAACCGCTTCGACCCGGCCGTGCATCTCCCGCAACCGGAAGCCGGTTCCCAGGATGGCACCGACCGCAAGGAGGTCCGCCATGCGCAGTAATGGACTCCTGAAGTGGCTGATGATCCCGGTTGCCGTGCTGGTGCTGTTCGTCGCCATCCGGCTGTTCTCGGGAGGCAGCACTTCGGCACCACCGACCGCGGATGCCGGCGCCAAGCTCACGCCAGCGGAAATGAAGGCGCTGGGCATCGAGGGCGATACCCCGCGCGACACCGTGGCGACGCTCGTTGCCCAAGTGAAGCAGTTGCGCACCGAGCTTCAGACCGCGCTCTCGGACAACAAATCCCAGCGCGAAGAAAACCAGCGACTGCGCCAGCGCGAGAACTCCATTGACCAGCGCATCAATTCGGCCCTCGACTCCGAGCGCACCAACCTGCGTCGCGACCAAGAGCAGGCAGCCAGCGCGCGCCAGCAGACCGAAGGACTGCTGGCCGACCTGCAACGGCGCCTGGACAGTATCGGCGGACGTGGCGGCGGCCATGCCGACCTGCCGGTGGGTCTGGGGCTGCGTGACGGCGACGAGGCCGGCATGGAAGGCGGCGTGCGCTGGGTCGAACCCGACGATGCGAGGAAAGCCGAGGGGCGCAACAGCAGTCGTGGCACGGGTAGCGGCATGAGCTTCCCGACGAGCTTCGGCCCCGCGCAGAGCACGTTGGAAACCACGGCCGAAACCGTGGCGAACGCGGGCGCACGCGCCGCAGGCGTGAAGAGCGCCAAGGCGGTCTATACCGTACCGACCAATTCGACACTGATGGGGTCGGTGGCGATGACGGCGCTGATCGGCCGCGTGCCGATCGACGGAACCGTCAACGATCCGTACCCCTTCAAGGTGTTGGTCGGACAGGACAACCTGACCGCCAATGGCATCGACATTCCCGACGTGGCCGGTGCCGTGTTCAGCGGCACCGCATCGGGCGACTGGACGCTCTCGTGCGTGCGCGGCCAGGTACGCAGCATCACCTTCGTCTTCCACGACGGCACGATCCGCACCATCCCCGAAGACCGCGACGGCAACCAGCAAAACAACCAGCAGCAGAACTCTCAAAGTGGAGGCCTGGGCTGGATCAGCGACCCATACGGCATTCCCTGCGTCAGCGGGGAGCGGCGCAGCAACGCCCAGCAGTACCTTGGCTCGCAAGCCCTGATTACCGCCGCCGGTGCCGGCGTCGCCTCGCTGATCGACAGCGACAGCGGCCAGATGTCCTACGTCGGCGCCGACGGCTCCATCGGCAGCGTCGGTATCTCGGGCAATGAAGCCGTGGGCCGCATCCTGGCCGGTGGCGTGCGCGACATGGCCGACTGGGTGAACAAGCTGTACGGCCAGGCGTTCGCCGCTGTCTATGTCCAGCCCGGCGCGAAGGTCGCCGTCCACCTCGAAAAGCCGCTCGCCATCGACTTCGATCCCGAAGGCCGCAAGGTCGATCACCGCGCAGGAGAAAGCCATGCTCTCGAACTTGAATAAGGCCCTGGCGCTGGCCCTCGCCGTCGCGGTGCTCGGCGGCTGTGCCACCAGCAAGGAAAAGCTGCTCCCCCACGGCGACAGCACGATGATGGACATCTGGCAGCAGAACGCCGGTGACGGGGGTGGTGGCGCCGGCCAGGTGGCGCGCAGGCAATTGCTCGATGCACGCCAGAGCCTGCGCCGGCCGCTGACCGAGGCCGACGTGGAGGCCGCGCCCACCGAGCAGATGCGCTACACGCGCACGGCGCGCAACGAGGTCTATCGCCAGTTCCACCGCCTGCCGAACCCCGATCTTGTCATGTATGTGTACCCGCACCTGGCGGGCACCGATCCCGTGCCGGTTCCGGGCTACACGACGGTCTTTCCCCTGTACCAGCGAGTGCAGTACGCCATGCCGGGCGAGCGCGTGGAGGACTACTGATGCGCTGGAAACTCCCCTGGCCGAAGCTGGCTGCATCCGATGGTGGCAATGACGAGCAGCCGGACGGCTGGCAGCGCCACGTCGAGGCGTTGCGCCAGGCCGGCATTGCCGAACCCGGAGCGACGGTCCAGGGCCGCAGGCCGGCGACCGTGGCGGACGAGCAGGCGATGTACGACGTTGCGCAGTCATTCGCGGAGCTGCTGCCGTGGGTGGAGTTCCTGCCGCCGTCGAAGTCCATGCTGCTGGAGGACGGGCAATCGGTCGCGGCCTTCTACGAACTGGTCCCGCTAGGCACCGAAGGTCGGGAGCCGGGCTGGCTCGCTCATGCCCGCGATGCGCTCGAAAACGCGCTCCAGGACTCGTTCGATGAGCTGGATGAGAACCCGTGGGTGCTCCAGCTCTATGCACAGGACGAGCCCAGCTTCGACCAGTACATGCAGACGCTACGCGACTACGTGCAGCCGCGCGCCCGCAGCACGGCCTTCACCGAGTTCTACCTCCGCTTCTTTGGCCACCACCTGCGCGCGGTGGCCAAGCCCGGCGGACTGTTCGAGGATACGGTGGTCACGCGGTTGCGCTGGCGCGGCCAGACGCGGCGCGTGCGCATGGTGGTCTATCGCCGGGCCGCCGGGCAGGCGAACCGCCGCGGCCAGACACCCGAGCAAATGCTGAACATCGTCTGCGATCGCCTCTGCGGCGGCTTGGCGAACGCCGGCATCCAGGCCCGGCGCATGGTCGCGGCCGATGTTCACGACTGGCTGCTGCGTTGGTTCAACCCACGCCCCACGATGCTCGGGCCCGGCGCAGAGGAGCGAGAGCGCTTCTATGCGCTGGCCCGCTATCCCGACGAGGTGGAGGAAGGTGAAATCGAGCTGGCGAGTGGTCGGGACTTCAGTCAACGGCTATTCTTCGGTCAGCCTCGCTCCGATGCCGAGCACGGCACCTGGTACTTCGACGGTATGCCGCATCGCGTACTGGTCACCGACCGGCTACGCATGCCGCCCGGTACGGGGCACCTGACCGGCGAAACCCGCAAGGGGGACGCTATCAACACGCTTTTCGATCAGATGCCCGAAGACACTACGATGTGTCTGACCATGGTGGCGACGCCCCAGGACATCCTCGAATCGCACCTGAATCACCTGGCGAAGAAGGCTGTCGGCGAAACACTGGCATCGGAACAAACGCTCAAGGATGTGCAGGAGGCACGCTCGCTCATCGGCAGCGCGCACAAGCTCTACCGCGGCACGCTGGCCTTCTATCTGCGCGGACGCGATGAAGCCGAACTTGACAGGCGCGGTCTGGACCTCGCCAACGTGATGCTCAACGCGGGGTTGCAGCCTGTGCGCGAGGACGATGAAGTCGCGCCGCTCAACAGCTACCTGCGCTGGCTACCGTGCTGCTACAACCCTGCGCAAGATCGACGGAACTGGTTCACCCAACTGATGTTCGCCCAGCATGTGGCGAATCTCTCGCCGGCGTGGGGTCGCAGCCAGGGTACGGGTCATCCGGGCAACACGTTCTTCAACCGCGGCGGCGGGCCGATCACGTTTGATCCACTGAACCGCTTGGACAGGCAGATGAACGCCCATCTGTTCCTGTTCGGCCCCACCGGCTCGGGCAAGAGCGCAACGCTCAACAACCTCTTGAACCAGGTCACGGCCATCTACCGGCCGCGGCTGTTCATCGTGGAGGCCGGCAACAGCTTCGGCTTGTTCAGCGACTTCGCAAAGCGCCTGGGTCTGACCGTGAACCGGGTCAAGCTGGCTCCTGGCTCGGGCATCAGCCTAGCGCCGTTCGCCGACGCTCGCCGGCTGATCGAAACGCCCGGCAACGTGCAGACGCTGGATGCCGATGCACTGGATGAAGAATTGCCAGCCGATTCCTCGGTCATGGAGGAGGACGAGCAGCGCGACGTGCTGGGTGAACTGGAGATCACGGCACGGCTGATGATCACAGGCGGCGAGGACAAGGAAGAAGCCCGGATGACGCGGGCCGATCGCTCGCTGATCCGCCAGTGCATCCTCGATGCCGCCGAGCACTGCGTGGCCGAGAAACGCACGGTGCTCACGCGCGACGTGCGCAACGCGCTGCGCACGCGCGGCCAGGACCCGACGCTGCCCGAGATGCGGCGCGTGCGGCTGCTGGAGATGGCGGACGCGATGGACATGTTCTGCCAAGGCACGGACGGCGAGATGTTCGATCGCGATGGCACGCCGTGGCCCGAGGCCGACATCACGCTGGTGGATCTCGCGACCTATGCCCGGGAGGGCTACAACGCGCAGCTCTCCATCGCCTACATCAGCCTGATCAGCACGGTGAACAACATCGCCGAGCGCGACCAGTACCTGGGCCGTCCGATCATCAATGTGACCGACGAAGGCCACATCATCACGAAGAACCCGCTGCTTGCGCCCTACGTTGTAAAAATTACAAAAATGTGGCGCAAGCTAGGGGCCTGGTTCTGGCTGGCTACACAAAATATCGACGATCTGCCGCGTGCCGCGGAGCCCATGCTCAACATGATTGAGTGGTGGATCTGCCTGTCGATGCCGCCCGATGAGGTCGAGAAGATTGCACGCTTCCGCGAACTCTCGCCCGCGCAGAAAGCGCTGATGCTCTCGGCGCGCAAAGAAGCGGGCAAGTTCACCGAGGGCGTCATCCTTTCCAAGAGCATGGAAGTGCTGTTCCGCGCCGTGCCGCCCAGCCTGTACTTGGCGTTGGCGCAGACCGAACCCGAAGAGAAGGCCGAGCGCTACCAGCTCATGCAGCACTACGGCTGCACCGAACTGGAAGCGGCCTTCAAGGTGGCCGAGAAGATCGACCAGGCGCGCGGCATCGAGTCGCCGGCCTTGGAACTGTCGTAAGACGGAGAACGCCATGGAACAGAAACGTCCTTCCATTCCGATGCAGGTCCAGGCGTTCCGCCGCCGCAACGGGCGACCCCGCTGGCCTTGGGCATTGGCTGCTGTGCTGGTCGCGCTGCTGCTGATCTGGCTTGTGTCGAGGTCGCCCGGCGAATCCCCGCCGCAGCCGCCCACGCCGGTCAGCATGGCACCGGTGGCCGGGCCGCCCTGGCTAATGGGCAACCCCAAAGGCCGTTTCACGCTGACGCTCTATGCCGACCTGGAGTGCCCGTTCTGCCGGGAATATTTCCCGCAGCTCAAGCGGTGGATCGGCAACAACACCGACGTGGCGCTGCAATGGCACCACCAGCCGCTGGCCGAGCACGAGCCGGCCGCGTCAGCCGAGGCACGCCTAGTGGAATGCGCTGCCGAAGCAGGTGGGCATGTCGCGTTCTGGCAGGCGATCGAATGGGTCTATGCCCACACGCGCAGCGACGGCCAGGGCTTGCCCGATGGCTTGCGCTACCCCGAATCGACGCCAGCCGTCGAGCAGTGCATGGCAAGCGAAAGGCCCAGTGCGGCTATCCGCGCCCAGGCTGCGGAAGCCACCAAGAGCGGCGTAACCGCCACGCCGTCGCTGCGCCTGCTCGATCGCCAAACGGGCCAGGCCATCCTGCTGCAGGGGCCGATCGAGGGCGATGCCTTGCTGTCAGCCATGGACATGCTGGCGGCTGACGGTCCGACCAGCACACCCACATCCGAAATGCCTGCCGACGTCGTCGGCGACATGCCCAGGTAGCCCCGGTCTTCAAGGCTACGGCGCAGTCCTCTGCGCTGACCGCGACTCGTTCGCCTTGCATCCTGGCCGCGAACGGTCACCCCAATCGCGGTGATGGATGCATCTTTTCATTCTCATCCCCAGGAGGGCTTGCCCTCGGGGGCGCGCGCCCTCCGATCTCACCGTCTGGAGGTTCGCCATGTCTTTCGCCATCAATGACTCCTGTGTGGAGTCGCTTTCCGCCGTAGCTGCCCAACACGAAGACTGGATCATCCAGCAGGCCATCGTGCTGCTGGAAAAACGGATCTTCAAAGCTGGACCATGCCTCAGCCGGCCGGCCGCCGTGCGGGACTATCTGCGCGTGAAACTGGTCGCTGAACCCAACGAGATATTTGCCGCTGTGTTCCTGGATAGCATGCACCAGGTGCTGGCCTACGAGCCATTGTTCAGGGGCACGATCAACTCGACTTCTGTTTATCCACGTGTCGTCGTACAGCGTGTGCTGGAGTTGAACGCCGCCGCGGTGATCTTCGCGCACCAGCACCCCTCGGGCATCTCCGAGCCGTCGAGCGCGGATCGTGTGCTGACCCAGCAACTGCAGGCCGCGCTGGCGCTCATCGATGTACGGGTACTGGATCACATCATCGTAGGCCAAGGTTCCCCGTTCTCCTTTGCGGAGTCAGGCCTGCTGTAACGGTCGCATTGCTTCATTGATCCTCGCGGAGGCTTCGGCCTCCGTTTTTTTATGGCGCGGGACAAGCAGGTATGCGGGCAGCCCGCGATGCGCATTGTTTGTTGGGGTGGCATCGGGTTCGCGTTTGACTATGGCCCTGATCAACTTTCGGGGCACGCGACATGCCGGCATCCTTTTCCACGTTCGCGTCGGGCTGGCGAACCCTTGGTCTCGTCGTGGCGCTGCCGGCGTCCCTGGCCGTGTTCAGCCCCGTCACCTTCGCAGCCGACGTACTGGTCGTCACCGACAGCCACCACCCGGTCAAGACCATGGGCGGCGAGCGGCTGATCGTGCTAGACGAAGCCCGCCGGATTGAAGCGGAGCTTTCTGCGGAACTGCCCGCCGCCCCCGAACAGGCGGCGGCCACCGTCAAGCGTCGGCTGAACCAAGGCGGCGCCGACCTACAGCGCCGCATCGCTTCCGCATACCAGGGCGTCACCGACGCATGGAGCCTGGGCATCACCAGCATCCCGGCTGTCGTGGTGGATCAGCGCTACGTGGTCTATGGCGAGCCGGATGTGGCCCGCGCTGTCGCGCGCATCGAGCAGCGTCGGAGGACCCAGCCATGACGCGACCATTCGACCTGATGCGCCGCATGCGGGCCGGCGTGGCTTCCTTGATGCTGCTCAGCGCCACGGGTAGCTACGCCTTGAACACCACCGCCATCGTTGCCTCGGTGGCCTCGCCCGATTGCTTGGAGTACCGGGTGGTGGGTATCTGCTACTGGCTCTACTGCACCTGGGGAGGATGCACGGTGCGCACCTCTGTCAAGGTGCGCCACTACATCCCCGATGCGGTCGTCTCCAGCTACAGCAACACGGGCGAGAACCCGTGGGTTGAAGTCCGGGCGATGAGTACGGCCAATCCGTCCGCCCAAGCGGGCGGCGATGGAACGACGAACGAGGATCACGAAAACAATCTCGCGAAATTCAAGAACGCCGAGGTGATCGGCCATCCCGGCGTCGAGGTGTTCAACCAGTTTGTTTCGTCCTCGGGCTACTTCTGCGAGGGCGCGGGAACGGCATTCATGCCGTATCTGCTCAGCACCTTGGACACGCTTGCCTGGCGCTACAACGTGCCCGAGATGGCCTACCCGGAGGCATTGATTCCCGGCATGCGCGAGGTCGGCGCACGCACCACGATGAGCCTTTGGGGCAACGTGTATCCCCGCGGCGGCTTCCTGCACCAGACCGACGACCACAAATCGGGGGCCGTGGTGGCCCAGCGTGCGGGAGATATCGTCACTCGCCGGGGGCAGTTGCACGTGTACCAGCCGCTGCTTGCCAACGCCCGCGATGGCTACTGGCCCGCCGGCGCGCTGATGGAGGGTGATGCCTCGACTGGCAAGTGGCAGGAACTCACGCCCGTCCTGTCCTCGTCCTGCACGGTTTTCCCACGCACCGGCTTCCTGACCCAGGCCCAGCAAGGCGACTACGCCTGGGCGCTGTGGCGGCCGTATGCCTGCTGCGAACGCCGTGGACAGGTGTTCCTTGGCAGCGTTGATTTCCTTTGAGGTGTCGCGATGAAGCGTTCCGACTCTATGCAGTTCTCCCCACCGGCTCGTGGCAAGATGATCTGTTTGGCGATTACCGGCGCGTTGGTTCTGGCAAGCGGCGTGGCCTGGGGCCAACTAGGCTACCAGACCAGCGGCAACGTCATCGGCGATGACGTCATGTACTCCATCGGCGGCGGCAGCGCCGTTTCGATGGGCCGCGCAGCCGGCATGCGCTCGCTCGGCGTGGGTGTCGGCTGGAACAGCAATCTGATCTGCGGCGACATGAGCATTCAGACCACGTTGAAGAATCAACTCAACGGTGTCACCAATGGCTTTCAGCAGATCATGTCCTCGGTGATCCAGAGTGCTACGAGTGCTGTGGCGTCCCTGCCGGCGTTGATCATCCAGCGTGCAGATCCAGGCCTCTACAACCTGCTCACCAACGGCGTTCTGCAAGCGCGGCTGGATTTCGACCGCTCGAAGCTGACGTGCCGCGCCATGGCCGAAAAGATGGCCGAAACGGCTGGCGGCCAACTCGGCTGGAGCCAGATGGCAGAGGGGTTGGCACTGCGTGACGCTGTTTCGAGCACGGATGCCGTCTCGGCCATCGAGCAGGCCGAGACGCGCCGTGGCAACGATGGCGTGCCCTGGGTCGGGGGAAGCAATGCCGGCGGCTCCGGTCAGCCCGCGATCAAGGTGGTCGGTGACGTCACCCGCGCGGGCTACAACCTGGTCAATGGCCGCGGGGTGACCGACACGTCGGCAATCGCTCCGGCCAGTTGCACGAGCCTGTCGTGCCAAACCTGGACCACGCCGCAGGCGGCCATCGAGTGGGCAACACGGGTGCTCGGCGAGAAGGAGCAGCGCACCTGCGACGCCTGCACCAAGACGGAGACGGTGCCCGGCGTCGGGCTGACGCCCCTGATCCAGGAGGAGTACGACGCCAAGCTGCAGGCGCTCCAGGACCTGGTCTCCAAGGCGAAGAACACGACGCCCGAAAACCTGCGGGAGGCCGGCAGCGCGTCGCTGCCCATCACGCGCGGCGTGGTCGAGGCACTGCGCGACGAACCGGACCAGCACCTGCTGTCGCAGCGCCTGGCGTCCGAGGTTGCGCTGGCGTCGGTGCTGGAGAAGGCGCTACTGCTGCAACGCACGCTGCTGACCGGCAAGAAGGAGCCCAACGTGGCGGCCAACCAGCTCGCCGTGGAGGCGGTGAACCACGAGAGCGACACGCTCGATCGCGAGATTCGCAACCTCAAGACCGAGCTGGAGCTGCGCCGGGAGCTGGCGAACAACTCGCCCATGGCGATCATCCAGCGCCACGGCACGCGCGCGGCGGGCTCGCGTGGCATCTACGAAGGCGATCCGGTGCCTGACCGCCTCGATCAGTTGCAGAAGGGCAATCCGGGAGGCCGGCCATGAGCCTGATGCGTGCGGCCTGGCTGCGCCCGCGCTGGCTGTTCAACCGGCGCGCAGCGAAGGCGCTGCTGTGGACGGTGGTACTCGCGGCCGTCGCCGTGGGTGCCAACATCGTTGGCATCTACCTCGTCGGAAGCGTCGCGGGCTGGGAGCGTTGGCTGGCGGCAGCAGCGGGCTACTTCCTGGTCTGGCGGCTGTGCCTGTATGGCGCGACGGCCTACGGCTGGGTCTGGATGCGTCGCCGGCTGCTTGCGCGTGAGGACGACGCGCAAGCGCGGCGCCGCCTGGTACGCAGCGAGATCGCCGGCGTCGTTGCCATCGTGGCGCTTGAAGCCAGCCTGTTGATGCAGGGCTGAGGGGAAGTCCGAGCCATGACGCTTTTCACAACCGACTACCTGGAGTACTACCTGACCTTGGTGTCCTGGATCGTCAACAACGGCATCTGGGCGGTACTGGTATCCAGCGGGGTATTCGCACTGCCCTTCGTGGCGATCATCGTGCAGGAATGGCTTAAGGCCCGTGCGGAAGGTGCCGACGAAGGCAACAAGGGCGTGCTCTCGGCCGCACGCATCGAGAACCGGGTGTTCGTCGCCATCGTGGTGGTGATGTTCGCCGGCATCCCCTTCATCGACGTGGACCTCAACACAATTCAGTACGACAGCTCGCGCTCGGCCCAGTGCCAGGTCAACGTGCCGCAGCCCACGGATACCGGCTGGTCCCAGTCCTTCAGCACCATCAACAACCAGAGTGCCAAGGTGCCGGTCTGGTGGGCCTTCATGCACGCGCTCTCGCGCGCCGTCACCAGCGCCTCGGTGGCGGCAATCCCGTGCGGGACAGACCTGCGACAGATGCGCATGGAGATCGACGCTACCCGCATCAATGACCCGGTTCTGGCTCAGGAAGTGGCCGATTTCACACACGACTGCTACGGACCTGCACGCGCTAAATTGTTCATGGCGCGGCCGGAGCTGGACGAAGCTCAAATGAACGACGTGACCTGGATCGGTTCGAGGTTTTTCACGGATACCGGCGGCTACTACGACAGCTACCGTTCCAGCACGGCGCGCGAGTCATGGCCCTATGACGACACCCGCGACGCAGGGCTTGCGCAGGTGGCCAGTGGCGGCGGCTACCCGACCTGCAGGCAGTGGTGGGCCGATGGCAGCAACGGCCTGCGGGCACGGCTGCTGAGCCAGGTGGACCCCAGCCTGTTGAATCGCTTGGCGGGCTGGGCCGGGTTCCTGAGCCGTACCGAGGTGGACGATTCGGTGGTCCGTACCATCGCGTCACCGCGACAGCAGAAGCTCACCCAGGGTTCGGTCTATACCGACTACGGCGGCCAGATCGACAAGACCCTGCCGAACATCGTGACGCGGGCCACGGGGGATGTAGGAATGGCGGTCGGGGCACTTGCCGCATTTCCCGCCATGGACGTGGTGCGCCAAGCGCTGCCCATGGTGCTTGCCTTGCTCAAGATGGCACTGGTCATCTGCATCCCGCTCGTACTGGTCGTCGGAACCTATGACCTGAAGACGGTCGTCACCGTCAGCGTCGTGCAGTTCGCGCTGTTCTTCACCGATTTCTGGTTCCAACTCGCACGCTGGATCGACAGCACCATCCTCGATGCGCTCTATGGGTGGGGCTTCGGCTGGAACCGGCCACACACTAACTTCGATCCGCTGGTGGGGTTGAACAATGCCTTTGGCGACCTGCTCCTGATGTTCGTCATGGGCACGATGTTCATCGTGCTGCCTACATTCTGGATCATGGCCTTGGCTTGGGCGGGCGTTCGTGCCGGCAACGTGCTGCAAGGCCTCGCCGGGGCCACCGGAGATGCCAAGGCCGCTGGCGGCAAGGGTGGAAGTATTGCGATCAATGCAGTGGGGAAAAAGTGATCTTTGCGCCGACAACCCCCGCGGCGTAGTAGGCTTATCGTAGGGAAAGATGCAGCGATCCTGACCAACTGCAACGCCAGGATTTCACACGATGACCACCAACACTCTTCGCTACCCATCCATCGTGCCGAGCGGCGAGGGAAAGTCGGTGCTCGAAGCCGTGCTTCGGCTGCAAGGGGTCGATTTCATCACTGGCCCAATTCATCTAGACGGCTCAGCAGATTTTGCTGCGGCTGATGATCAAGCACATGACCTTGAAGCGTGCATGGCAAACCTTCATGACACAGTGTTGGATGCGACCGGCAAATCCCTGTCCGATACCGATCTCCACGAGGTTCTGCTCAACCTTCCACGCGCTATCCGAAAGCAGGTGAAAACCTGGGGAGTGGCAGACACCGAAGTACGCGAGCAGATTTATCGGCACCTCCAGAACACAGCTCTGTGACGAATTAATCGTCCTCGACATGAGGATCAATGCGAAAACCGTCGTAGGTGTATAGGCCAAACCCTGCTGGTCCGTTTCGCCACTCTGGCTCGGGCAATTCATCGCCCAGGTCGGCATTGCGGGCCATCCAGGCAACCACCATGACCAACACCAGCAGCAGAGCCAGCCAGAAGGTGCTGTAGAGCAACACTCCGAGCGCGGCCAGCTTGACTATCCACACAATCGCGGCGGCGCCAGCTCGCGGCAGTCCCTTGGATACCAGCCAGTTCGACGCCCGCCGTTCGCCGCGAGCATAGGCGCGCCATCCGCGGCCAAAGGCGCGGCCGAGACGTTCTGCAGTGCTGGTGCGGGTTGTGGTATTCATGGTCGTCTCCTGCTACTGAGGGATGCCTATTCCGGTGTGCTCCACGTCATTCAGATTGGGGCTTCAATATGTTCTCTTTCTGCTTCAGGACGATCCGTCATCCGGTTCTACCGGGCCGGGGTCGGGTTCCACGCCGATGCGGTAGGTGGCAACGAAACGCGGCCAGTCCGCATGGTCAACCAGATCGATGTCCTCGATGACGCTGACCTTCGTTTCCGCACGCTCGAACAGCGCGATGCTCTTGGCGGGATAGTTGTTGCGCGACGGATAGAGCACCCCGTCGAACAGCGGCTGGCCGTCGTCGCCGAGCATCGCATGCACCTGGGCGGACACCTGCTGCGTGTGCGTGTAGTCACGGCTGGCCAACTGCTCCAGGTTCAGACCAAAGTAGCCCGCCATGACGCCCGGTGCCGTGAGATCGGCCAGAAGCACGTCGGCCACCACCCCTACGGCGCGCACCATCCTGCCCTGGACTTCTTTCAACGCGATCGAGCGCTTCGCGTCATCAAGCCACTGATGCTTGTGAAACACCGACTCCATCAGCGCCGTGGGCAGGTCGCGCCCCAGGTAGAGCACGCCGTAGGCCCGGGCCGGGTCGTCGTAGCGATTGGTGCTGCCGCGGCCATAGTACAGCGGGCTGCCCCGATAGACGACGCGGCTCACATGCTGGAGCAGTTCACCGGCATCGATCAGGAACGAAGGCAGCTCGTGGCTCATGGCGGTCTCGCTTCAATGCACCTGAACGCCCAGCACGTTGAACACGGCCTCGGCCACGTCGTCGATCGTGCCATGCGTCACCGCATCCACCGGCGAGCGACCGCCCAAGCCTTCGAGCGGTTCGGACAGTGCGCGGTAGATCGTCCAGTGATCGATACCCTCGACCTCCTGAAGCACGGTTTGGGTCAACTGCTGCTTTACCGGGTCGAGCTGCCAGTCGGGCAGCTTCTGACCGCGCGGCCCAACGTTCAGCGCCAGCAGCCGACGCGCGAGGATGTCCTTGTAGATCTGCTGGCGCGACTTGTCCGCCAGCTTGGCGAACTCGGTGGGCGGCAGGTTGTGCGGCTGGTTGAAGGCTTCCAGCAGCACAGCGCGGCCTCGCTGGACGTCGGTTTCATTCGGTGCCCAGCGCGTGTCGGCGCGCAGCGCGGCCGCCTTGCGTGCAAGGGCCTGACCAACGGTCTCGCCCTCCAAGTTAGCGGGCAGTGTCACCGCTTCCACACGCTCGTGGACGAACGCCTGCAACTCGGCCGCGAAAGCCGTGGCATCCCGGATTTCGACGGTATCCGCGAAGCGGCGCACATCTTCCACCGTGACGCGCGGCAGACGGTCGGCAATGAATTCAATGGCAGTGGGCATGGTCATCTCCCGAGTAGGTTTGAGACAGGATTCACTCTAGTCGCCTTTGTCGCGCTTGTCAACTTTGTCGCCTAGAGAGCAACCTACCTGGCGGAAGCAGCGTCTTCGCAGCATAGACCGAGGCCAGCGCCTGGTCGCCGTCCAATGCATTCGAGCGAGTTCCACATTGACGGTGGAGCCGCAATCCAAGCCCCGCTATACCGAAACGGTTAAAGGCCAAAGGGCCGAAATGGCAAGGGAATGGGGTGCAAGGGGAAAGGCCCTACCTCGAAAAGGCCAAAAGGCCTCCCGGTCGGCCCGTCATTAGGACACCTCACATGCTCTCCCTGTTCCAGCGAAAACGGCCCTCGGTCGCTGCCGATCCATCGCCAGCACCCGCCATCGATCTCCCGAAAGGGCTGCTGCGGCCTGGGTCGGCCGCTTCGCTGCTGGCGACGCCGCGCCGACAGAAGCTGCTGGAACACATCTGGCAGCGCACGTCGCTCTCGCGCAGGCAGTTCGCCACCTTGTACCGGGCGCCGCTGGAACGCTACGCCGAGCTGGTCCAGGCCTTCCCGGCTTCCGAGGCGCATCATCACGCATACCCCGGCGGCATGCTGGACCACGGCCTGGAAATCGTCGCCTACAGCCTGAAGCTCCGGCAGTCCCATTTGCTACCCATCGGTGCCAGTCCCGAGGATCAGGCGGCGCAGTCTGAGGCCTGGACCGCCGCCGTCGCCTATGCCGCGCTGCTCCACGACGTTGGCAAGATCGCCGTCGATCTGCACGTCGAACTGGCCGACGGGACCGTGTGGCATCCGTGGCATGACCCTCTGGTCCAGCCATACCGATTCCGCTACCGCGAAGACCGCGAGTACCGCCTGCACAGCGCCGCGACGGGGTTGCTCTACCGCCAACTGCTCGATCGCCACATCCTGGACTGGCTCAGCGGCTATCCATCTCTCTGGGCACCGCTGCTTTACGTCCTGGCCGGACAGTACGAGCACGCCGGCGTGCTGGGAGAACTGGTCGTACAGGCCGACCGCGCTTCCGTGGCTCAGGAGTTGGGCGGCGATCCAGCCCGCGCCATGGCAGCGCCCAAGCACGCACTGCAACGCAAGCTGCTGGACGGGTTGCGCTACCTGCTCAAGGAACAGTTGAAGCTGAACCAGCCGGAAGCCTCCGATGGCTGGCTCACCGAGGATGGTTTGTGGCTGGTGAGCAAGACAGTCTCGGACAAACTGCGCGCACATCTCCTGTCTCAAGGGATCGATGGCATTCCTGCGAACAACACTGCCGTGTTCAACGTGCTGCAGGATCACGGCATGCTCCAGCCTACCTCGGACGGCAAAGCGGTCTGGCGCGCGACCGTGACCAGCACGACCGGCTGGTCCCATTCGTTCACCCTGTTGCGTCTCGCTCCCGCGCTGATCTGGGAGTCTGGCGAGCGACCAGCACCTTTCGCAGGCACGGTAGAGATCGACGCGACGCCCGCAGAAAACGATGCCAGCACGTCGGCTCCCGCGCCTACTGTCTCGGGGAAACCAGCGCAGGGAGGTCAAGAACCTCCAATTTGGGAGGGCGACGGCACCACCATCGTTTCACCTCCCGCAGCCCAGCCCATGCCCGACGTCATGGAGGACTTGCTCGCGATGGTGGGCTTGGGTGAGTCGGCCGGCGTTGGCCAGGATGCCGAGGAGTTCTTCCACACTCCCACGCCAGCGACAGCCGCAACCTCCCTTCCATCACCTGCACCTGCGCCTACGCCTCTGTCATCGGCGACGAAGCCATCCGGGGAACATTTCATGGCTTGGCTGAAGCAGGGAATCGCCTCACGACGGCTCATCATCAACGACGCGAAGGCGCTCGTGCATACGGTGAATGACACGGCCTACCTGGTCAGCCCTGGTGTGTTCCAACGCTATGCGCAGGAGCATCCCGAAGTGGGCGCGCTTGCCAAGCAGGAGAATCAACAGGATTGGCAGTGGATGCAGAAGCGCTTCGAGAAGCTGCAGCTACATCGCAAGCACCCCAATGGCCTGAACATTTGGACTTGTGAAGTCACGGGCCCGAGGAAGTCCCGCCGACTGCATGGCTACCTCCTGGAAGATGGGTCCTTGGCATTCCCCGAAATACCGCCCAACAATCCCTATCTTGCTCTGACTCAGGAAGGATGACGCGATTCGGGCATTGATCGCCACCACCGTGTGGCGATCAATGCCCCGCGAAAGCTGGCAACATTTAGCGAACTGAGCTACTCGGCCCGCGCCAACTCCTGTGCAAGGAACGGAGCGGTTCGGCTGCCAGACGTTCGGGCCACCTGCTGAGGGGAACCCGCCACTACGATGCTGCCGCCGGCAGCGCCCGCGCCCGGCCCCACGTCGATCACCCAGTCGGCCTGGGCCACCGCGCGCATGTCGTGCTCGATCATCACCACGGTATTGCCGGCATCGACCAGGCGCTGCAACTGCACCAGCAGCCGGTCGGCATCCGACGCATGCAGTCCGGTGGTCGGCTCGTCGAGCACGTACAGGCTTCGGCCGCGCTGGCTGCGCTGAAGCTCGGTCGCCAGCTTGATGCGCTGCGCCTCGCCACCGGAAAGCTCAGTGGCCGGTTGCCCCAGGCGCAGATAGCCCAGTCCGATATCACGCAGCAGTTGCAGTGGCCTTGCCACCGCATCTTCACCCTCGAAGAATTCGCTGGCCTCGTCCACGGTCATCTGCAACACCTCGGCGATGTTGCGCCCGTTCCACTGCACCTTCAGCGTGGCCTCGTTGTAGCGTGCGCCATGGCACGTAGGGCACGGCGCGTACACGCTGGGCATGAACAGCAGTTCCACGCTCACGAAACCCTCGCCCTCGCAAGTCTCGCAGCGCCCCTTGGCAACGTTGAACGAGAACCGTCCGGCGTCATAGCGGCGGCGTCGCGCATCGGGCGTGGCGGCGAACAGCTTGCGTACATGATCGAACAGGCCGGTGTAGGTAGCCAGGTTCGACCGCGGCGTGCGCCCAATCGGTTTCTGGTCCACCTGCACCAGGCGCTGTATGGCGTCCACGTCGCCCGCCAGATGACCACCGGTCGCTTCGATCACGGCCGGCCCTTCACTGGTGGCGTTATCGGCCGCATCGTCTTCAGGCTCGTGGCCCAGGTGTAGCAGCACCAACTCCGGCAGGGCCTGCGCGACGAGGCTGGATTTGCCGGAGCCGGAGATACCCGTGACGGCTGTTAGCACGCCCAGCGGAATGCGTGCATCCACGCCATGCAGGTTGTGGCGGTGAATGCCCTGCAGCTCCAGCCAGCCGGTCGCTTCGCGTGCTCGGCTTCCCGGCGCGGGGATCTCGTCGAACAGGTAGCGTGCAGTACGCGATTCGGCAATCTTGCGCAGGCCATCCGGTTCGCCGCTGTAGAGCACGCGGCCGCCACGCTCCCCGGCATCCGGCCCGACATCGACCAGCCATTGCGCGCGGCGCATCAGGTCAAGGTCGTGCTCCACCACGAACACCGAGTTACCCGCATCGCGCAGCCGGTCGAGCGCGTCGTACAGGGCCTGGCTGTCGGAGGGATGCAGGCCCGCCGAGGGTTCGTCGAGCACGTACACGACGCCGAACAGCAGGGAACTCAATTGCGTGGCCAACCGCAGGCGTTGCAACTCGCCGGCCGAAAGCGTCGGCGTGGCTCGGTCCAGCGTCAGGTAACCCAAACCCAGCCCACGCAGTTGACGCAGGCGCGCCATCACGCCACCGGCCAGGCGCTGCGCGGCGAGGCGCTTTTCTTCCGATAGCGCCGAGGTGCGGCGCACGTCGGGCGATACCGCATGGACGGCGCGGCCGGAGGCCGCGCGTTCGGCACGGTCGCGTCGGGTCGCTTCCTTGTCCGTAGCCGCCCCCGCTGCATGGGCGCGGAAATCGCCCTGGGCGATGGGTTCGAGCAAGGCCGCCAACTGATCCAGCGGCATCTGCATGAACTCGCCGATGTCCACGCCGGCGAACGTGACCGACAGCGCCTCGGGCTTGAGCCGCTTGCCGTGGCAGGTGGGGCACGGTTTGCCCTCCATGAACCGGGACACGCGCTTTCTCATCAGCGCGCTCTGGGTGTTGGCAAAGGTGTGCAGCAAATACCGTCGGGCGCTGGTGAAGGTGCCCATGTAGCTCGGCTCCATCTTGCGTTTGAGCGCGGCGCGGGTCTCGGCAGGCGTGAAGCCGGCGTACACCGGCACCGTCGGTGTTTCCTCGGTGAACAGAATCCAGTCGCGATCCTTCTTCGGCAGGTCCTTCCACGGTCGGTCAACGTCGTAGCCCATGCTGACCAGGATGTCGCGCAGGTTCTGGCCTTGCCAGGCGGGGGGCCAGGAGGCGATCGCCCGCTCGCGGATGCTCAGGGAGGGATCGGGCACCATGTTGGCCTCGGTCACCTCGTACACATGGCCCAGGCCGTGGCAGGTCGGGCACGCTCCCTGCGGCGTGTTGGGCGAAAAATCCTCGGCGTACAGCATGGGCTGGTTGGCTGGGTAGGCGCCAGCGCGCGAATACATCATCCGCACCAGGCTGGACAAGGTGGTCACACTGCCCACAGAGGAACGCGCGTTGCTGGAGCCCCGCTGCTGTTGCAGCGCCACCGCCGGCGGTAGGCCGTCGATCGCATCGACGTCCGGTACGCCGGCCTGGTCGATCAGTCGCCGCGCATAGGGGGCCACCGACTCGAAGTAGCGCCGCTGGGCCTCGGCATAGATGGTGCCAAAGGCCAGCGAGGACTTCCCGGAGCCGGAGACACCCGAGAACACCACCAGCGCGTTACGCGGGATGGCGACATCCACGTCCTTGAGGTTGTGCTCGCGCGCGCCGCGCACTTCCACCATGCCGCTGGCGGCAGCGGTACAAGAGGATTCACCGAAAGAATTGTTTGGCATGTTTTTATCCGGTAGTTCGTCCCGCTCAGGACGGGACTTCCTGAGTTCGGGTGCCGCGGCGGCTAGCTTCGAGCGCTGCGGTGACAGAGCGGGCGTCGTAGCTGCCGCGCAGGCGGCGACCCTCGACGAAGAACGTCGGCGTGGCGTGCGCACCGCTGGCGACCGCACTGGCGAGGTCGCGCTCGACACGCTCGATCACCGCAGGGCTGTCGAGATCCGCGATGAACCGATCGACGTCGAGCCCAAGCTCTGCGGCGTAGCCGATCAGATCCTCGCGCTCCAGCGCGTGCTGACGGGTGAACACGAAGTCCAGCCACGGCCAGAACATCCCCTGATTCGATGCCGCCTCGGACGCACGCGCGGCGATCGGCCCATGCGGGTGGTGCGGCAAGTGGCGCACCACATACCGCAGGTCGTCCCCGAAGTGGGCGCGCAGATCCTCCCAAGAACCGGTAGCGTGCGCACAGTACTCGCACTCGAAGTCCACGTACTCCACCAGCGTGAGCTGCGCGTCCTCTGGCCCGCGAATGTGATCGACCTCGGGATCGACCGGCGGCTCAAGCACCATCGGCAGATCGGCGGTCTCCTCACCCCACCTGCGAGCGGCAACCTTGAAGATGAGCCACCCGAGCAACGTGGCGAGCATCATCGACACGAGCACGCCGACCGTCGCCTGGCGGCCCAGGTCGGAGGTCGTGCCGAACGCGAGCCCGATGATCAGCAGCGACACGGTGAAGCCGATCCCGGACAGCGCCGCCCCACCGAACACGCTCCCCACCCCGACGCCCTCGGGCAGCCGGCCCAGGCCGAGACGGACGGCGACGAGCGTGGTGAGCCCGATGCCCAGGAGCTTGCCGAGCACGAGCCCCGCGATGACGCCCCAGGTCACGGGCGAGCCGAAGGCCTCAGCGAGCAGCCCGCCACGCAGGTCCACCCCGGCGTTCGCCAAGGCGAAGATCGGCACGATCAGCAGCGCCGTCGGCAACCGCAGGAACTCGTGCAATCGCTCGTTCACCGAGATACCCCGGGACAGCCCGCAGTCCACCGCGCGGGCCGATGCGGCACTCGGCGACTGCCAGAAGTCGCGGAACAGTTGTCTTGCCGCAACGACCCCGTGACGTTGCGTCGCATAGGCGGGGATCAGCAGCCCCGCGGCCATCCCGGCGAGGGAGGCATGGATGCCGGAGTACAGGGTTGCGAGCCACAGCACGATCACGATCAGCACATACGGCATTGCCCGCCACTGGCGGGTGCGCCCCAGCCACCACAGCGCAACGAGACTGGCGAGGGCGATCAACAACGGGACGACCCGGATCTCCTCGCTATAGACGATGCCGATGATGGACACGGCGAGGAAGTCATCGACCACGGTCAGGGTGAGCAGGAACACACGCAACTGACCGGACAGCCGCGGACCGACGATCGCCAGGGTGCCCAGCATGAACGCCGTATCGGTGCCGACCACCGCACCCCACCCGTGCAGGCCCTGACCTCCGGCCAGCCCCACGAGCAGGACGTACACCAGAGCGGGAAGCACGACACCCGCGACACCCGCGATCAGGGCGAGACCGGCACGGCTGCGATCCCGGAGCGATCCGTGGGCGAACTCCTGACGCACCTCCAGGCCGATCAGGAAGAAGAAGACGACCATCAGGCCGTCGTTGACCCAGTGATGCAGATCCATGTGCAGGCCCAATGGCCCAAAGTTGAACCCGACGTCCAGGTGCCACAACCCGAAATAGGCATCGGATAGCGGCGAGTTCGCCCACGCCAGCGCCACAACCGTGACGATCACCAGCAGCACCGCCGCCCCGGACTCAGTGCGTAGATAGCGGGCAACTCGACTCCGTCTGATATTCGCAGAGGATTCACCGAGAGAAGCGTCTGGCATGTTCTTATTCTGTAGTTCGTGAGGTAGCGATGGGCCGATTTCGGGGGGGATATCGGTCAAGTGTACGGGCTTAGCGGCGTCGCGTCATCGAGCGAGCGCAGCCAAGTGAGCCTTTCTCCCAGCCTTCGCTCGACGCCCCTGTCCGTTGGCTGGTACCAGCCCGGCCGCGCCACGCCCTCGGGAAAATAGGTTTGCCCAGCGGCATAGCCGTTGGGCTCATCATGCGCGTAGCGGTAGCCTTCGCGATAGCCCATCTGCTTCATCAGCTTCGTCGGCGCATTGCGAAGATGGAGCGGCACAGCCTGGGAGCCGCTGCGCTTGACGAATGCCTTGGCCTGATCCCAGGCGGCATAGGCGGCATTCGACTTGGGGGCCAGAGCGAGGTAAGTCACCGCCTGGGCCAGCGGTATCTCGCCTTCGGGTGAGCCCAGCCTGTCGTAGGCCAGCGCGGCATTGAGTGCCAGTTGCAGCGCCTGCGGGTCGGCATTGCCGATGTCTTCGCTGGCCATCACCACCATGCGGCGGGTCACCTGGCTCACGTCGCCGCTGCCGTCGAGGATGCGGGCCAGCCAATACAGGGCCGCATCGGGGTCGGAGCCCCGTAGCGACTTGTGGAAGGCTGAGAGCTGCCAGTAGAACTCGTCACCGCCCTTGTCGAACCTGCGCAGCGATGGACTCGTGGACAGATTGGCGAACTCGCCATCGACCACGGTCTTGCCCGCGCCCGACGCCGCATTCGTCACCTGCTCAAGCAGATTGAGGAAGCGCCTGCCATCGCCATCGGCAAAGCCCTTTAGCAGGTCCAGCGCGTCCGCGTCCAACTTGACGCCCTGGAGATGCGGCAGTGCGCGTTCGTAGAGCTGGTTCAGTTCGTCGCTGGACAGCGGTTCGAGGGTATAGACCTGCGCGCGCGAGAGCAGTGCGGAATTGACCGCCAACCCCGGATGCTCGGTCGTCCCCCCCACCAGGGTCAGGAGCCCCGACTCGACATGGGGCAGCAGGGCATCCTGCTGCGCCTTGTTGAAGCGATGGATCTCATCGACGAAAAGCACCGTCGATCGACCATGGTTGTCCAGTTCAGCCTGGGCCTCGTCGATGGCTTGCCGGATGTCCTTCACCCCGGCCAGCACGGCCGAGATGGCGATGAATCGGCTGTCGGTCGCACTGGCGGCCAGGCGCCCCAGGGTGGTCTTGCCCACGCCTGGCGGCCCCCAGAGGATGAACGAGTGCAACTTGCCCGCCTCGAACGCGAGACGCAGCGGCTTGCCGGGGCCGAGCAAGTGCCGTTGCCCGACGAATTCATCCAGCGTCTTGGGCCGCAGGAGTTCGGCCAAGGGAGGCTTGGGCTTTGTCGTGAATAGATCGGTCAAGTTGCTCTCCCTGGCATTTCTGATAGTTGACGTTCCGATAAGGTGGGCACCTCAATCCAGAGAGCCGGATTTATCCAACGCTGTGGGCTCTTTGTCGGCAATCGCATGCATGATGATGCGAGAGCCGCGGTAGCCGATGCTGTGGTTCCATACCCAGCTCAAAGCGACGCTGAGACGATTTCGCGTACCGATCAGAAAGTAGATATGCGCGAGCTTCCAGATCCACCACGCAAAGGCACCACGCAGCTTAACCCGCCCCATGTCAATCACGGCCAGGCTGCGGCCGATGGTGGCCAGGTTCCCCTGATGCCGGTATATGAAAGGCCCGTCAGCGGACTTGCCTTTCAAACGCCGTCCAATGAGGTTGGCGACGTACTTCCCTTGCTGTTTGGCGGCCGGGGCGATGCCCGGTACGGGCTTCCCGTCGGCCATAGTGCACGAGGCGGTATCGCCGATGGCGAAGACCTCCGGGCGACCAGCCACCGTCAGGTCGGGACCAACGACCACTCGACCCGCACGATCAGACGCAGCACCCAACCAGCGAGCCGCGGGAGACGCCTTGACCCCTGCGGCCCAGACGATGGTCTTGGCCGAAAGGGGCTTGCCGCCATACACCACGCCGTCGGCCGAGCATTCGGTGACCGGCGTACCCAGCACGACCTCGACCCCGAGCTTTTCGAGTGCCTGGCGCGTATAGGCCGAAAGATCCTCTGGAAAGACCGACAACAGACGCGGGCCCGCCTCGATCAGTACAACCCGGGACGTGCTCGGGTCAATAGAGCGGAAGTCACGCGCCAGCGTGTCTCGTGCAAGCTCGGCGATGGTCCCGGCCAATTCAACCCCGGTGGGACCACCACCGATGATGACGAACGTCTGCAGCGCGGCACGCTGCTGAGGATCGCTCGTGAGCTCGGCCTCCTCGAAAGCCGCGAGGATTCGGCCCCGAATGGCCGTGGCATCTTCCAGCGTCTTCAACCCCGGCGCAAAAGCCCCCCATTCGTCGTGTCCGAAATAGGCATGGGTAGCGCCTGTCGCGAGTACGAGCGTGTCGTAGGTTTGGCGTGAGCCATTGTTGAGAATGACCTGACGCGCGTCCTGGTCGATGCCTTCCACTTCCGCCATCAAGGTGTTCACTTCCGGGCGATTGCGGAAGAGATAGCGAATAGGCCATGCGATCTCGGATGTCGAAAGTGACGCCCCTGCAACCTGGTAAAGCAAGGGTTGGAACAGGTGATGATTGCGCCGATCGATGATCGTCACATCGACCTCGGCACCAGCAAGCTCGTTGGCAACCTCGATCCCGCCGAAGCCCGCTCCGATAATGACGACGTGATGTCGGTTTTTGGAGGTCTTTGTCATAACCTGATCTCATCTCTCTCAGCGTTTCAGCGCCGATGCGTGGTATGCCATATGCTCGCCAATGAAACTGGCAATGAAGTAGTAGCTGTGGTCGTAGCCAGGGCGCAGATTCAACGTGAGCGGGTGCCCCGTCTCGTCGCAGGCTTTGCGCAGCAGATCGGGCTGAAGCTGACTCTCCAGGAACTCGTCGCCCAAGCCCTGATCCACCAGCAGCGGCAGACGCTCCTGCACGGTGCGAATCAGCTCCACGGTGTCGTACTGCTTCCACGCCTCCCGGTCGCTGCCCAGGTACGCCTCGAAGGCCTTGTGTCCCCAGGGAACCTGGGTGGGCGCGACGATGGGCGAGAAGGCCGAGACGCTTCGATAACGGCCCGGGTTGCGCAGGGCGATGACCAGGGCGCCATGCCCGCCCATGGAATGGCCGCTGATGCTCCGCTCCGCCGTCACGGGAAAGTGGGCCTCGATCAGCGCCGGTAGTTCCTGCACCACGTAGTCATACATCCGATGATTCGCAGCCCAGGGTTCCTGCGTGGCGTTGACGTAGAAACCCGCCCCCTGTCCGAGGTCATAGGCGGGATCGTCGGCAACGCCTTCGCCGCGTGCGCTGGTATCGGGCGCGACGACGGCAATGCCATGTTCGGCTGCGTAGCGCTGGACGGCGGACTTGGTGATGAAGTTCTGCTCGGTGCAGGTGAGGCCTGAAAGCCAGTACAGCACCGGCACCTTGCTGTGCTGTGCCTGCGGAGGCAGATAGACGCCGACCTTCATCGTGCAACCGAGCGTCGTGGATTCATGCTGATAAACGTCCTGCCAACCATCAAAGCTGGCGTGATGTTCGATGCGTTCCATGGTGTTCTCCTATGTTCAAAGGAACGGCGCAGCTCTCGCGCACCAGGACGGCAGCTCTTCAGGAAGATTTCTCTTCCGCTGCCGTGTCACCGTGGGCGTGTCTGATCCTGCGCACGATCCACCAGATCGTCAGCATCACCGCAGGCACCAGAACCGCCATCACCGGCGCCACGCTGTCGTGAACCATCGGAATGCCCTTGAGTAAATAGCCGAGAAGACTCACGACGTAATAAGAAATTGCCGCGACCGACAGGCCTTCGACGGTTTGCTGAAGGCGCAATTGCATCTTGGCCCGGTTGTTCATCGACGCAAGCAGATCGCGGTTCTGGCGTTCAAGCTCGACGTCGATCCAGGAACGCAGCAACGCGATGGCCCGGGTCAGCTTGTCGGAGAGCTTGGTCTGGCGCTCCTTTACGGATTGGCATGTCCGCATGGCGGGAGCGATGCGACGCTGCAGGAAATCCGCCCAGGTGAAGTACCCGGATACGGCTTCTTCCGAAAGCGCTGCCAGCCTTTCCTCGACGATCTCGTAGTAGGCACGGCTGGCGCCGAAGCGATAGAGATTCGCCGCAACGCCAGCTTCCAGCTCGGCAGCCAGGGCGGTCAATTCGGACAGCAGCACGTCGCTGTCGCGCCGTTCCACCAAGCTCGTACACATCTCGTCGGTGATCGCCGCAAGGCGCGACTCCATGCGCCGCAGCTCCGACGTCATCGACCGCGTCAACGGCAAGGACAGCAACGCCAAGGTGCGGTAAGTCTCGATCTCCAGCAGACGTTGAGCCAGCGCACCCGCCCGCGCCGGGGTCAAATCGCGGGCCAGGACGAGCATCTGCGTCAGGCCATCCTCATCCTGTCGAAAGTCGGTCAGGATGGCGGCAGAGCCGTTCTCCACCAGCGAGTAGCACAGGCTGGCAGGATCGAAGCGATCGACCTCCTTCTCCGTTTCCGGCGTCCACGGAAGAAGTCTCAAACGGATGCCGGATACGACCGGGCCGGGAGGAACAAATCCATGCTTGAACGGATTTTCGCCGCACGGCTCTCCCGTCTCGGAATCCAGCGAAGCGCACCATAGATACGTCGAGAACTCGGTGTGCTTTTCGCAGTGCAGGTCTCCTTCATCCCATGTCACGCCGTGAAGCGGCGTAGCATGGTCGGGTTCGGCAACGCCGAAGCGATGAGACAACTCACTCATCGCCATCTGATCCCTGGCCTGATCGCCTTCGGTAATGAAAGCGAGCTGCAATATGCTGCGGGGGGCCTGAATCAACAGATGCGGGCGCGCATGCACTTCACCCACGGCCGCAGCACGATCGGCATAGGCCGGCATGCCGTACACGGTGGCGGTCGGGGCGGGTTGTACGGTCGTCGTATTGATGTTGGCCGGCTCTTGCATAACGACCTCATTTCTCATTGGTTGAAAAACACGCTTCAAAGCAAATGCCCGCAGCCATGCGTTTCGCACATGGCTGCGGGCCGATCTTCATGAGCGGGCACCGCTCTACACGGTCCGTCCAATAGGCTCGCCGTGTAGAGGCTTGTGCTGGCCTTTTCAGAACGCCCTCAGCTTCCTGGCTTTCAGACGAAGGTGTACGCGCAAACCTTGTTGCCCGCCGGATCACGCAGGTAGGCCGCATAGGCACCCGGCAGGTGGCCACGCGGGCCGGGCTGGCCCTCGTCGGTGCCGCCTGCGGCAAGGCCGGCGGCGTGGAAGGCGTCCACTTCGGCGGGAGTGGCGGCCGCAAAGCCGACCGTCACGCCGTTGCCGGAAGGCGCTTCACCATTGCCCGGACGAGCGATGATGAAAGCCGGCTTTTCGCGACCGAAAAGCACCCATCCGTTGCCGAAAGGACCGAGGTTCTTGATGCCGAGAGCACCCAGAGCGGCGTCATAGAACGCGGTCGACTTCTGGAGGTCGGCGGCGCCGACGAAGACGTGCGAGAAGATACCGTCGCCGGAAATGACAGGATTGGACATGGTTAATTTCCTTGGTGGTTGGTGTTGAATGGATAGTGGGTGATCAGTAGTGGATCACCGTGCGAATCGACTTGCCTTCATGCATCAGGTCGAAGGCCTTGTTGATGTCGTCGAGGCCCATGGTGTGGGTGACGAACGGGGCGAGATCGATCTCGCCTTTCATTGCGTCTTCCACCATGCCGGGAAGCTGAGTGCGGCCCTTGACCCCACCGAAAGCCGAACCCTTCCAGGTGCGACCGGTGACCAACTGGAACGGGCGGGTCGAAATTTCCTTGCCAGCACCAGCCACGCCGATGACGATCGACTGGCCCCAGCCGCGGTGGGCAGCTTCCAGAGCCGAACGCATCACGTCGACGTTGCCGATGCACTCGAAGGTGTGATCGACACCCCAGCCGGTCATCTCGATCAGAACCTCGTGAATCGGCTTGTCGAAGTCCTTCGGGTTGAGACATTCGGTCGCGCCGAAGGTACGAGCCAGTTCGAACTTCGCCGGATTGGTATCGATGGCGATGATGCGGCCCGCTTTGGCCTGGCGTGCACCTTGAATCGCAGCGAGACCGATGCCGCCGAGGCCGAAGATGGCCACCGAGTCGCCGGGCTGTACCTTGGCCGTGTTGTGCACGGCGCCGATGCCGGTGGTCACGCCGCAGCCCAGCAGGCAGACGTGCTCGGGATTGGCGTCCGGGTTGATCTTGGCCAGCGAGACTTCGGCGACGACCGTGTATTCGCTGAAGGTCGAGCAGCCCATGTAGTGGTAAAGCGGCTGACCGTTGTACGAGAAGCGAGTCGTACCATCGGGCATCAGCCCCTTACCCTGGGTTGCACGAACCGCGACACACAGGTTGGTCTTGCCGGACTTGCAGAACAGGCACTCGCCGCACTCGGCGGTATAGAGGGGAATGACGTGATCGCCAGGCTTCACGCTGGTCACACCTTCACCCACCTCCACGACGATACCCGCACCTTCATGACCCAGCACGACCGGGAAGAGACCTTCGGGGTCGTCGCCCGACAGGGTGAAGGCGTCGGTATGACAAACGCCGGTGTTCGTGATCTTGATGAGCACCTCGCCCTTGCGCGGCGGCTCGACGTCGATCTCGACGATTTCTAGCGGCTTTCCTGGCCCAAAGGCAACTGCTGCACGTGATTTCATGATGTCGCTTCCTTTACTAGCTAACTAAATTTGCCCTCACCGAGGGCACCCTGGTGCCTCTACCGCAGATAGGAGCGGACGATAGAGATGGTCTCGTCAATGGACTTGTTCTGCGAATCGCTCCTGATTTCGCTACTGGGAAACTCTTCCCGCAGATAGCTCTCCAGAACGGTTGCCATCAATCCGTTGACTGCCCCACGAACGGCCGCAAGCTGCTGAAGAATTGCAGGACATTCCGCACCTGCATCAAGCGCTTGCTCAAGAGTCGCTACCTGACCTTTGATGCGCCTGATGCGCGTCAGTGCTTGCTTCTTTTCTTCCGGGCTGTGTGGCATCGAACACCTCTCTACTTGGGTACATCGCCGCATTATACAATACTCCCCCATAGTATATGCGGCCGAACTTCGCCACAAATTCTGTGCTCTTCGAGCACTCTTACAGGCTAGTACAGATTTGTTCCCAAGAAGCGCAAAACATTCAAATCAATGAATATTTTTTGCATGTATCGACAGCATCGGGGCAAGTTCAAAACTGGTCAAACTGGAAAAATCTATGTGCAGATAGACATGGCCTATGTACACGGATTCATCGAGCTGAAGCTATCAAGATGACCCCGGCTAGGCGACCTTACGACCCGAGTACCGAGCATTCCGCAGTGCAGGCAACATCTGACCGTCCCAGTCGCGATCGACTGCAACCTGGGCCTGTTCTTGGTTTCGTTCGAGCGCATCTACGTCAAGATCAGCGATCGCCCATGTCTGCGTGCCGCAAGTCGTCGCGAGAATGCCATCCTCCGGGAATCCACGATCCATTGGTGCGTAGATCGTGGCCTCGCCAGTGTTCGTGTCCAGCGCCGGACTCCAGTCGGCAGTTCCAGTCGTCACGGCCTGCGCGATGAACATTCGGTTCTCCAGTGCCCGCGCCATGCAGCCCACACGGACCCGGGTTGCACCTGCTCGGGTGTCGGTACAGCTCGGGACCAGCAGCAGGCGCGCCCCCGCCTCTCGCTGGGCTCGCACGGGCAATGGAAACTCACTGTCGTAGCAGACAGCGATGCCGGCACGCACGCCTTTCAGATCGAACACCTTGAGTTCGTCGCCACCCTCGATGACGCCGGTGTCTTTCTCGAACCCCGTTAACTGCAATTTGTCCTGGTAGTCGCGTGTACCGTCAGGCGCAAACCACCAAGCCCGGTTGCGATAGCGGTTCAGTCCAACCTGGGTCAAAAACGTACCGGCCTGAATGGTCATGCATAACTCGCGCGACAAGTCGGCATACAGTGCCAGCCACGGAGACTGCAAGGCCTGCAGCGCGGCCAGAGAGGCGTTGAAATCATGGCGAATGCTCGGCTCGCACGTTGCAGCCAGTTCGAGGGATAGATACTCGGGCAACACGGCCAGTTCCGCCCCGCCACGACGCGCCTCCTCCAGAACCAGTCGCTGCCGCGCAGCAAATGCCTCGAAGTCCGTGGGCTGGCCCACTGCGTATTTCGCAACTGCCACTTTCATTTCGCGTTCTCCAGGGAGTGCAGCCACATCGTGAGCGTCTGCTCGGTTTCGCTTGGCTCACCCACCTGCTTCCAGGGCAGCGTAACCTTCATGTCCGACTGCCGCACGTAGCCACGACGGGTCCAGAAGGGATCATTACTGCGGTAGTTGGAAGGACGCCGAGGATCGTCGTCTGCTCGATCCACCGACGCAAACGATGTCCACTGCATGCCGCCCAACGAACGAGCATGCGCTTCGCGTTCGTCAAAGAAGCGGTGGCCCAGGCCAAGCCCCCGGAAGGCCGGGAGCAGGACTGATTCGCCGCAGTAAAACACTGCCTCCATCGGGACTCCTCGATCGGCGAACGGCACCTGGAAGGCCGGCTCTGCATCGCCGAGAGGCAACCCCGTGGACGCACCCACGACCAGGTCATCAGCGAGCGCGAGCACCAGCAGGCTGTCTGCCGAACGAGCGTACATGGAAAGGTAGTGCTTCTCGTATTCGATGTCGCCCTCGTACAGGTATGGAAAGCTGCGGAAGACCTTCGCCCGCAGATGTGCCACGGTGTCGAACCATTCGGCAATGTCCGATCCACGACGAACCAGCACCTGCACGTCGCTGGTCATTTCAGGCATCCCCTCCGACCTGTGCGATCCAGTCGCCGAGGTTGTAGTAGTTGGTGACACGAGCGATCTTGCCATCGCGGATGTCGAAGAACGCGCCACCCGGCAGCACGTAGCGCTGGCCCTGTGCTTCCGGCAGTCCGTCGTCCGTCACTTTGTATTCGCCATGCACCACATACTCCGCGCCTGCGCGCAGGCCGTCGGCGCTGACCATCACCACGATGCCGCGCAGTTGCTCGCCATAGCAGCGATCCATGCGCCGCAGGAAGGCGCGGAAGGCTTCGCGACCGACCTCACGAGCGCCTTGGTTCAAGTCGTGCGCAACGTCATCGGTCAACATGGACAGCATGGCCTCGCGATCGCCGCGGTTGAAGGCGTCGTAGTAGGCGGTGATGAGAGTCGCAGCGTTCATTCGCGTTCCTTGTTGGGTTGTTAGGCGCGGAGCATTCGGGGGTGTTGCCAGTTTGGGCAACCGCGCCTCCCTTGTATATGGAATTGTTGCGATTTTATAATTCCACTATCTGGAACAATTAACGAGCAGCGAAACTGGCCATGAGGTGTTCGTCATGAACAAGGAAATGGAACTACTGCGCATCTTTCGGGTGGCGGCCGAAAGCAGCAGTTTTCGCGATGCGGCCGTCCGGCTGGGGACTTCTCCGCAAGGTGTCACCCGTGCCATCCAGCAACTGGAGCAACACTACGGCGAGGTGTTGTTTCATCGAAGCACACGCCAGGTGCGCATCACCGCCTTCGGCGAAGGGCTGTTAGACCAGGTGCGCCCGGCATTGGAGCGGTTCGAGGATCTATGGCGGACGCCTGGGTCCGACCAGCAGGCATCCCTGTCCGGCACGGTTCGCATCACCGCACCGCACAGTTTGGGCACCAGAGCGGTGCTGCCTGCACTGGAACGCGTGGCCGCGCGTCATCCTGGTATCACTCTGGATGTGCGCCTGTCCGATCGCATCAGCAACACGGTTGACGAAGGGATTGACGTTGGGATCAGGGTCGGATTCATGCGCGATAGCCGCTTCGTCGCGCGCAAGGCGGCCGACATGAGACTCCCAATCGTTGCCGCTCCGCGCCTGATCAAGAAAGTGGGTGTACCTGAAAACATCGATGCGCTAAGCAGCCTGCCGGTCACCGTGGCCTTGGATATCAATACCGGCCGCCCCTGGCCTTGGCACTTCAAGGCGGGACGCCAGTGGACACCCACCGCTCCCACCCTCGTCGCCGACAACGCCGACATGGAAATGGGGGCAGCGTTGGCCGGAATCGCGTTCGCGCAACTGGCGGACTACATGGCTGCCCCCTACATTGCCAGCGGGAAGCTCGTGCGAGTGCTGGAGACCGAAGAACCTCCGGCATGGGGGTTGTACGTCTATCGGCCTCAGCGTGGCCCCATTCCGGGAAGGGTTCGAGCGGTATTTGATGAAATGCTGGTCGCCGTTGGATCGTTGCCAGCTTTGCGCTGACACGCCGCAAGACGCTGTAGGACACCTGCCTTGGAAAGCGGGGCACTGAGCCTCGGCGGTTCACCCCTCCGTTTGAATGATGAGCCGACCGTCTGCCCCTTGCGCCAAGTGCAGATCGGTCGGCCATGCAATCCAATGCCGGCGAACGATTAGATATAAATAAATTGCCGGTACAACCCATCCAACTGATGACGGATATCTTCCACGCGCTGCTCGTCGCCAGTATCAGTAAATTCGAGCAACTGTTGCTCCTTGGCAGTAATTTGGTCGCAAAGGTCGGACAAATTCTCGCAAAAAGCCTCGGTATGAACTGTGGGCTCCTCCGTACTCGTCTCTTCTCCTGCTAGTTTTCGCACAGAGGAGACCGGAGAAATTCCATTTTCTTCGTTAAAGGCAATTTGAAGCTGCCTGCGCCTATTTGTCTCATCGATCGCCTGTTTCATCGCCGGAGTCGTCACGTCGGCGTACAAGATCGCCTTTCCGTTTTCATTCCGAGCAACTCGACCTATCATCTGAATGAGTGCCTGGGCCGACCGCAGGAAGCCTGCCCGATCCGCATCGAGAATAGCAACCAATGATGCCTCGGGAATATCCAGCCCTTCGCGCAAAAGGCTAATCCCAATCAAAACATCGAACTCTCCTGCGCGCAGGCCATTGATGATCTCAACACGATCCTCCGCTTTTATGTCCGAATGCATGTAGCGCGCTCGAATCCCATGGTCCGTCAAGAAATCCGTTAGCTCTTCTGCACTGACCTTCGTCAGCGTGGTCACGAGCACGCGATTTTTCTTCTTCACGCACTTCGATATTTCAGCAAGCAGATCATCTATGTACCCATCCGATTTGCGCACCTCAACCTCGGGATCAAGCAGTCCCGTCGGCCTGATAACCTGTTCGACAACCCTGTCTTTCGACACCTTCAACTCGTAGTCACCCGGCGTCGCGGAAACGAAGATGGTCTGTGGCTTGACCTTCTCGAATTCACCAAAGTTCAACGGGCGATTGTTCTTAGACGAAGGCAAGCGGAACCCGTAATCTATCAACGTCTCCTTGCGCGCCTGATCCCCCCGGTACATTGCGGATATCTGTGGCACCATGACGTGGGATTCATCGACGAACAGAAGCCCATCTTTCGGCAGGTAATCCAGCAATGTGATCGGAGGCGAGGCCGGGTCCCGGTCGCTGAAGTAGCAGGAATAATTCTCCATCCCCGAACAATAGCCTACCTCGCGCATCATCTCCACGTCATGCGTGATCCGCTCGTACAGCCTGTTTGCCTCGACCAAGCGATTATTTCTGTTAAGCTCGGCAACCCGCTCTTCCATATCAGCGAGTATCTTCTTGGACGCGGAATCTATTTTATTCGTGGGCGGTGCAAAAAGCGTCTTTGGCGAAACCAAGTAATGGTCAATTGCCCCCAGCGTTTTACCTGTAACAGGGTCTAGCCATTGAACAGACGCAACAGAGTCATCCAGCAGTTCCACCCGAACTGCCCTATGCTCGGAATCAGCAGGAAAGATATCGATCACATCACCTTGCACCCGAAACGTTGCACGTTTGAGAGTGCGCTCAGTGCGATCATATTGCAGCAGAGCCAAGCGACGAATCAGCTCTCTCTGGTTTATTTTGACGCCAGGGGACAGAGCGATCTGTAACGCTCGGTACGCATCCGGGTCACCCAGGCCGTAGATTGAAGACACCGAAGCGACGACGATCACATCGCGGCGCTCAATCAAGGATTTGGTCGTGGACAGGCGTAGGCGCTCAAGGTGGTCGTTGATGGCCGAGTCCTTTGGAATGAAACGATCGGTGCCCGGCATATAGATCTCGGGCTGAAAATAATCGTAGTAGGAAACGAAGTACTCGACAGCATTCTCGGGAAAGAAGTGCTTCATTTCACCATAAAGCTGCGCGGTCAACGTCTTGTTAGGAGCCAAGATCAATGTGGGCCGCTTCAGACGATGAATCACATTCGCCATCGTAAAGGTCTTACCTGAGCCGGTGATACCTTTCAGCGTCTGGTGTGTCGCACCTTCTTCTATGTCCGACAGTAGGCGCGCTATCGCCTCTGGCTGGTCCCCCGCCGGCGTATAGCTGGAGTGCAGAATGAACGTACCGGTTGACATTAGATATCTCCTAATTGAGCTACTTCAATTTGTCCTGATGTATCGGCTATTTCAGAAGACCTATAGCAGTACCAAACTGGGGTGTAAATGACGGCGATCCTGCCGCGCCCCACCTGGGCGCAGGCGTCGCCAACATGATAGCCCAACACATGGGCGGGCTTCCCAGTGCATATCCGCCGATCGCCACGACGTCAGCCAGCGGCCCGTCTGCCAATGCACCTGGAGCCACTCGCCTCGTTGAGCGCCGACATCGAGCCGTGGCGGGCGAGGTTGCTCTGTACGCCCAATGTGTGGCGCCGGCTCCCGCCGATACGCGCCTTTGTCTCTCTCAGCCCTCCAGACGAGGCGTTGGAAACGTGGAGCTACGTCGCCCCTCTAAAGATGCACGATCTCAACATTCGGCCATTTGCCTGCAAGGTACTCGGCCACTAGCCTCCGATGGCAGTGATGGGGCTTGTCTTCGCTGCAAAGCAGGCAACTGTTATCAATCTTTTCTTTATCGATTGACTCAATCTTTCGGGACGACATTAAATCCAGAAATTTCCTGGCGTAGATATCCCAATCTCCCCCTTTTATTTTATATTCCTCGAACATGTCTTTGGTTGGAGCAAGTGCTGGTAGATGTTCATATTCCATCCCGCACAACGCCTCGGAAAAATATCGAAGATCCTCGCGTTTAGCGAAGCCGGCCAATTGCGAAACATTATTCAGGCGAACATCGACAAGGCGCTTGGCACCAGAAGCACTTAACTTGGTGAAGAAGGACCGCGCGGAGGTCTTAGTGAATCCAATCGTGAATATCTTCATCTGCCTCATTCCCCTCGTTCCTTCATCCATAAATGGCTGTTATTGAGCTACCGCCAGGCATGTCCGTCAATCGCAGCTAAGGAAACGCTGGGGGCATGGTGTACTAGCTGCGCCACAACGGCCACGGCAGGCTCCATTCTCTCGCCGCTTCAACGACTCGCGGCCACGACCCGAACAGCTCAAGAGCTTAGCACCGCCTTTTGCGGTTGCGTGCCTCACCACTCACGCTTACTCCCTTCCAGAACGCGCCAACTGCTAAGCTACATGAGGACGACTCGCCCCACAGCGCGAAGCACCTGTGTTCGCGCTATTGGCTGTCCCGTGCGTTGTGGTGCTGACCGTCGATGACGAGTCGAACCTACTGTATGGGCACTGCGCGCAGCAGCCTTTCATGCGTGCCAGCTATGTGTCCAAGGTTGGACGCGGATCGAAGCGTGCGCAGGGTTTTTCGTGAAAGTATAAAATCTAATCAACTTTATCAGAAGAAAATATATGATCGTAAGAAACTTTGAATACTTGCTTGCTTTGCACCGTGAAGGCCATTTTGGCAACGCGGCCAAAAGCTGCAATGTTTCTCAGCCGACACTCTCCGCGGGCATTAAGCAATTGGAGGAAGACATGGGTGTCGAGATCGTGCGTCATGGCCGACGCTATGACGGCCTCACTTCTGAAGGGATGCGCGTACTGTCTTGGGCTCAGCAGATGTATGACGACTGCAAAGGGCTGGAGCGAGAACTCTCCGCACTACGGCGAGGTATAGAGGGGCAATTCCGGCTAGGGATACTCCCAGGAACTGCCGGTGTAGCGCCCACATTAAGCATCGCCCTTGCTGAAAAAACGCCCTTACTTCAACAATCAGTTCTGGTTTCCGGCGCTTCTTCCCTGCTACAGGCGATTCGAGAAAACAATTTGGATATCGCACTCATGCATTTGGAGGATATCCCAGGGGAATACTTCGATACTCACCTTCTGTACCGTGAACGCATTTTCCTTTTTCACGCCGCGAGAACACAGCAACCCCGAAGCACAACGTGGGACCATGTTCTCAATAGACAACTCTGCGTGCTGAACTCGGCAGTACCTGAACCCATTCAAGATAGGCTGACGCAATGTACCGCACAGACTATTCGCACTGATTCAATTGACGTGCTATCGGCACACGTGGCGACAGGAAAATATTCGGCAGTTCTTCCGCAATCTCTCGCCGGCCAACTCGCGCACATTCCAAATCTCCACGCAATCGCAATCAATGGACCAATGTCGCACTCAAATGTCGGATTCGTTGCTGGGAAAAATGCGTTCGAGGCACCGTCATCGCGTGCATTGCTCGAAATGGTGCACACCCCCGAACTCGCTGCCACGCTTCAATCCGTTATATCGATCCATCGTCGGTTCCAGCCCAAAGCAGACTCATCTCAAAGCCCCCTGAAATAGCGAGTCTTGAAGAGCAACTCTGTATTGCTTCAACCAGGCGAAGATTGCAGGCATGCCGTGTGCGCCGCTAACAGGCGCCACGTGCTGAGCAACCCATCGAAGTCCACCAGGTCCAGGGGCAACTAGGGGGACAGGAGTACCTGCTGCGTGCGGCGTCCTCATGTTTCGCTGGGTCGAGCTGACTGTTCCTAGATCAAGCTAGGAGGCGCGATGTAGCGATGATCGTTGCCCTCTCCCGGCTAGGAGACGAGCACGGCTCGACGAGCCCGCGTAGATAGATTGTGCCTATCTGCACATAGATTATTCCAGTTTGACCACTTCTGAGCTTGATCCGATGCTGTCAAGACCGCAGAAGGAGACGCGGCCAACGGCTAGGCAGTACCACGATCGTTCTTCTTGACAGCGGTAAGTCTCGTTTCCCACTTCGATTTAGAAGATGGAAACATTAACGCACAGAGGTGACGAAATGACTCCGACCGGTAACCGAATCGTGACTTTCGAGAAGCCCTTGGAAATGAAGGTCAACACCTTCAAATTTCCAGAGCTGATAACCCCTCAAGGGAAAAGCGCACCCCATGGCGCTATCCTCAAAATAGTTACCACAAATATCTGTGGCAGCGACCTTCACATTTATCGCGGTTCGTTTGCTGTTCCCAAGGGAATGACCATGGGCCATGAAATGACCGGCGAAGTGATCGAAGTGGGATCAGACGTCGAAGTCGTGAAGAAGGGCGACATCGTTTCCGTTCCCTTCAATGTGGGGTGTGGGCGTTGTTACAACTGCAAGCATATGCGCTCCGATGTATGCGAGAACACCAACCCCGAAATCGACTGCGGAGCCTACGGGTTCAACCTCGGTGGCTGGACGGGGGGCCAAGGTGATTATCTCTTCGTACCGTATGCGGATTTCAATCTCCTTCGCTTCCCTGACAAGGATGCCGCCATGGAAAAAATCCGCGATCTGACCCTTCTCTCTGACGTACTACCCACAGCTTTCCATGGGTTCGCTGGCCCAGACTGGCCAGCCGCACCGGCCTACGTCGTCGGCGAGAACATCCTGATCTTCGGTGCCGGGCCGGTCGGCAGAGCGGGTGCCGCCTGCGCCAGACTTCTGGGTGCAGGCGCCATCATCGTTGCCGATTACATTCAAGAGCGGCTGGACCTTCTCAAGCCACACGGCGTGGAAACCATCAACCTTTCCGACGGCGTGCCGATCGAGGAGCATCTCGAACGCATTACCGGGCACAGGGAGGTGGATCGCGTCATCGACTATGTTGGTGTGGACTGCCGCGGGTTTGGCGCGGAGGCTGACAAGATCGTGGAGAGCGCTGTTACCAACGCAATGCTCAAATATGTCCGCTTCGGCGGAATGACCAGTACGGTCGGTGTGTACTGCGCAAACCCGATCTCGAAAGACCCGAAAGCCAAGAAAGGCCATATGGATCTGGAATGGTCCAACGCCTGGATCAAGTCGCCGCGAATGTCGGCTGGTCAATCTCCGACGGCCAACTACAACCACGCGTTAATGCGGGCGATACTGAACGATCGCATGCCTTACCTTTCGCCGATGATGAACACTAAGTTCATCAAGCTCGAAGACGCGCCCGCCGCGTACAAGGAGTTCGACGCGGGTTCTGCATACAAGTACGTCATCGACCCGCATGGTTCAGTGCGGCAGTAAGCATCCGGCGCGGGCTAAGCATCAGGATGTCTCACACTTTCTGGTGAGAGGCATTCTGGCTCCGCAGGTCCCCGGCCAGCAACTGGAGCCGGCGAATATTTTCGCCGGCATTTGCCTGCTGCCCCAAGGCGTTGTGATTTTGACGGGGTACTTGCCTTGGCTCGGGCCAGGAGCAGAGCCTCAGCATCCGCAGGTGATGATCAACCGCAGGCGTGTTCGGGCGCCTGGTTCGCAATCGACCAAGGGTCGGACGGAGGCGATGCACGGCGTCCATTGACGTGCATGGCTGGACATAGCCTTCGTCTGATCCTGACCACCCCACGGACTTGATCAGGCTCGCCTGGTGTTGTGCCGGCCTCGGGCCATCGCACGATCAACCCAGCCCTGGCTCATTCAGCCAGAAGTTTCCAAAGACGTGGCCGAACTCGCCGCCGCCAGAATGGCAGTCACTTCTATAGGGAGATAGCACAGTGTTGGATAAGTCGGAACGGGAGGGTGGCCTATGGAGCTGCGCCATCTTCGCTGCTTCGTAGTTCTTGCTGAGGAGCTACATTTCACGCGGGCGGCTGAGCGCCTGCATATCGAACAACCACCGCTATCACGAGCCATCAAGGAACTTGAGGACGAGTTGGGCGTAGTGCTCTTCGACCGCAACCGGCGAGGAACAGTTCTGACGGCGGCGGGTGCGGTCTTCTTGCAAGATGTACGCCGTCTATTCACTGTGCTGGAACAGGCTCGTGAAAACGCCAAGGCTGTGGCAGCGGGCTTGCGCGGTAGCCTGCGCATTGCAGTATCAGATGGAGCTATCGATCCACGGCTGTCGGCATTTCTGGCTCGTTGTCGCGCCGAGGAGCCGGAGATCGAAATACGCTTGTCAGAGGTGCCTCTGGCAGAGCAAGTGCGTGGCTTGCGTTCGGGCGACTTCATGATCGGGTTCGCGCACACGGCCGATGTCGGCGACGGTATCGCTGCCGAAGCAATCTGGCGCGACCCGCTGGTGATTGCTGTGCCAGCTCGACACTCATTGCTCACCTACAAGGAGGTGCCACTTCAAGAACTCCAAGGCCATCCACTTGTCCTGTGCGACCCGCAGGTATGCGAGGGCTATTGCCGCGAACTCAAGCGGCTGCTCAACACGTTGGAGCACAAGCTGAATGTTGTCGAGGAAGTATCCTCGCTCGACATGATGCTCACCTTGGTCGGCGCCGGCTACGGCATCGGCTTCATGACGGCGACCAAGATTCCCATCTCCCAACGGCCGGATGTGGTGATCCGCCCCTTGGCGATGGATTCTGCCGTGATCACGACCTACCTGCTTCGGCCCGACGGCAGCAATTTATCGGCTTCGGTGGAGCGATTTATCGTTCGCCTACGCGACTCTTCGGACGGTTGACGAAGCCTGGCAGGCCAGACACTCAGGGATCAGTGTCGGCACGCAGATTGCGTTCGGTCGCCGTCATCAGGTCAGCCGCGCTTATTCCGAGTGCCGTAGAAATTTTCAGTATGAGCGGAAGCGTGGGCACGTGCTCACCACGCTCGATCTTACCCATGTGAGAACGCGAAATGCTTGCCCGAGATGCGAACTCGTCTTGCGCGACTCCCTGAGCGACGCGCGCAGCGCGCACGGCCTGTCCGAAGGCTAACGCCGACTCGGATTCATACGTCGATGTGCCAGAAGGACGGCCTGGCTGAATTGTTGATTTCTGCATTAGCAGAAGCGTCAAACAATCTGCCACAATTAACCACGTTAAAAATAACGACGTTAAACTTCACTCTTTCCTGCGACGCTGGTTTGCCTTTCTGGACAGATCGCTTATTGGGGGCCCTCATGCATGACGCCACCAGCCAGTTTTCCCATTTCAGGCTTGCTATCGCACCTGGAGTGCCATCCTCTTGCCTCACAACGCTTCTTGCCCTACAGCGAGCGGAGGAGCCGGAAGTCACCATCGCGTTCTTTGAGACCTCAGGCGACGACCTGATGACGGGCCTTGAGGAAGGCCGCTATGACGCTGGAATGTCGCTTCGGAACACTGGTGCTCCGGCCGTGAAAAGCCAGCCGCTCTGGGTCGAGAACATGGCCGTTGCAATGCCGCTGGGGTCCCCCTTACTTGCCCAGGCGAAAATCACGCTTGCCGAGCTTCTGGACTATCCGGTGTTTCGCTGGCCGACGGAGGCATGCCTACTGCTCGATCAGCGACTGTCTTCCCTTCCGTTGAGCCAACAGAGCATTCAGCATGTGACTTCGTTCGAGATGATGGCGCTTTGGGTCACCGCTGGCTACGGAGTGGGGCTCTCCGCGCAATCGCGCATTGAGCGTGCCCATGCGTGGGGGATCACTATGCGCCCGCTTTCAGACGGCCCCTACGAGATCGTGACATACCTGCAGCGGCCCCACGCCCAAGCCGACTCCGTTTTTGAGCGGTTCGAGCGCAGAGCGATGGAAGTTGCCAGGGCAGGCGCTGCGTAGCAGGCGCCCGCGGCCATAGGTTGAAGCGCGAGTGTCAGGCACCCTCAAGCACCACTGCGCTATCAACCAACCGGCGGACGCTTTGCCGCACATCCTCGGGGATGGGGTGCGGGGCAATAGTCTCGGGCGTATCCGCATGGTGCTGGTAGTCGCCCGTGATGACCCGGATGATCGCGGGCACGTTGGTCGGCGTGACCGTATCAATGGCCGCGCGGTCCCCCAGGTCAGGGTGCGGCTGGGTCAGCATGCGGTACAGGTCCCACGAATCCGCGTGTGGATACTGATTCATGAGCACCTGAGCCAGCCTGTGCTTGAGCGGTACAAGTTGCCAGTCGGGAACGCGTTGTCCCCGGTTGCCCAAGCTGATGGACAGCAGCTTGCCCGCCTTCAGCTCGCGGTTGATCTGGTCCTTGGATTTTCCGGCCAGCTTGCCGAACAGCGGGACCGGCAGGTTGTTCGGCGACTCGTACATGGCCAGCATTTCTTCCCGCTCGCGCTGGATTGCAGAGACTTCGGGCTCCGGGGCATGCGTCGGCGGTGGCGGCACCTGCGACAGCCGCTGGAACGTGATCCCGCCGCTGTTCGGGGTCACGACGATGGGCGTGGCCACCACTGGCGGGGCGACGGAGGGAGCCTGCTCGGCCACCGCGGGGGCCGCGTCCATCGCGTCCTCCACTTCCGCCATCGCCGGCACCCCGTCGATACGGATGGTCAGGTGCGCGCTCGCGGCTCCCACTTCGCCCTGTTCGAGCAGGTCGAGGCGATCGGCCCAGTCCTGCATCATCCGGCGGCGCGGCTCCACGTACTTGGCGTGGTTGTAGGCCGAACTCACCTTGTTCGGGTCGGAGTGCGAAAGTTGCGCGTCCACCCAAATCTTGGGGTAGCCGATCTCGTTGAGCGCCGTCGAGATGGTGCCACGAATGCCGTGGCCGGTCAGACGCCCCTCGTAGCCCATGAGCTGCAAGGCCTTGTTGAGAGTGTTCTCGCTGATGCGCTTCTTGAGTTCGCTACGGTGCGACAGCAGGTATTTTTGCGCCGGCCGCATTGCGCCCAGGAGGTAGCGGACGATCTCGATGGCCTGCAGGGACAGCGGCACGATATAGGGGGGCACGTCCTGCGGCCGCTTCCCCGCCTTGCGCATTTCGTCCTGGAGCTGCTTGACGATCTGCGGCGGGATGATCCACAAGCCCCTGTCGAGGTCGAACTGTTCAGGTTCGGCCAACCGCAGTTCGCCGGTGCGCACCCCGGTCAGGAACAGTAGCCGGACGCCAAGCTGGGTCTGCCAGCCACGGGGGTTGTAGAGCCGGAGCCTCTGAAGGAACTCGGGCATCTCGGGCAGGTGCAGGTAGGGGTTGTGGGCCACCGGGGGCTTGGGCTCGGCCACCACGTCCAGGTCCGCGGCCGGGTTGACTTCCAGTCCCTCGGCGATGACCAGCGCATATCGGAACATCTGGTTGAACCAGGTGCGGACTTTCTCGGCGGTGGTGAACGCCTTGCGCTTCTCGATCGCCGCCAGGACGCCCAGGAGCTGGGGGCGACGAATGTCGTAGATCGACATCTTTCCCAGAGTGGGCAGCACGTCCTTGTTGAAGATGCGCAGGATCTGGGAAAGCGTGCTCTGACGGCCTTCCTTGAGTTCCTTGCGGCGATGCTCTACCCAAGCATCGAAGACGGTCTTGAAGGTGTATTCGCCCGCCAGCTTGGCCGCGTGCCGTTTCTGGTCGCGCTCGACCTGGGGATCGATCCCCCTGGCGAGCAGGGCCTGGGCCTTGTCCCGCTCGGTCCGGGCCTCGCGCAGGCTGAGGGCAGGATAGCCACCCAGGCACAGGCGCTTTTGCTTGCCCAGCCAGTAGTAGCGGAATTGCCATGACTTGCCGCCTGCGGCTGAGACCATCAGGCCCAGGCAGTCGTTGTCGGAGAGGGTGTAGCGTTTTCCGGTGGTCTTCGCCTGCCGGACGGTCAGATCAGAGAGCGCCATTTCGAGACTCCTAAGTAATGACTTAGGCCCTATGCTCGTCATGGTTCCCGCTCAGCCCCAGCAACTATCCGGTAGCCAACCCACCCATATTCTTGTGCCTTATTTGGTCACTCAAAAACGGTAGCTGTGGGTGGATTTCCGTGGCACTCGCTGGAATGAAAAAAGGAGCCGAAGCTCCTTTTTTCAATGACCTACAGACCCCAGTAGAAGTCTGTGGATCAAAATTTGGAGCGGGAAACGAGACTCGAACTCGCGACCTCAACCTTGGCAAGGTTGCGCTCTACCAACTGAGCTATTCCCGCTTGTTTTCGAGAACCACGACGCGTGGTTCGGTGGAGGCCTGGGTCGGAATTGAACCGGCGTACGCGGATTTGCAGTCCGCTGCATGACCACTCTGCCACCAGGCCTGGAACATCCCCGGCGCGCCCTCCGCCGGAACAACGAGGCCCCGCGTACGGGGCCTCGTGAGAATCTGGAGCGGGAAACGAGACTCGAACTCGCGACCTCAACCTTGGCAAGGTTGCGCTCTACCAACTGAGCTATTCCCGCTTGGGAGGCGAAATTCTACATTGAACGAGGAACCTGTCAACTGTTGGATCCGGCTTTTTTTGCCGCTCCGCGCGCCGCGGCCTTCTCGTCCTCGCGCAGGCTCGGCCACGCCGCGTGCAGGTACTGGAACCCCGACCACAACGTGAGGATCGCCGCGATCGCCAGCATCCAGTCGCCGACGTGGAAAGCGAACGTGCCCATCCAGATGCCGTCCCCGGCGATGCGCCCCGGCATCACCGAGTACAACAGGCACAGCAGCGCCACCATCTGCGCGGTGGTCTTGATCTTGCCGATCAACGCCACGCGCACCTTGGCGCGCTGGCCGATCTCGGCCATCCATTCGCGCAACGCCGACACCGCGATCTCGCGGCCGACGATCACCGCCGCCCAGAACGCCATCCACGGCGTGGGATGGCCTTGCACGATCAGGAACAGCGCCACCGCCACCATCAGCTTGTCCGCCACCGGATCCAGGAACGCGCCGAACGCCGAATACTGGTGGTAGCGCCGCGCCACCCAGCCGTCGAGCCAGTCCGTGATCGCGGCCAGCGCGAAGATCGCCGCCGAAGCGAAGTTCGTCCACTTGTAAGGCAGGTAGAACACCACGACCAGCACCGGGATCATCACGATCCGCAGCAAGGTCAGCCAGGTGGGGATGGTCAACTTCATCTGGTTCTCTACTCGCCGGACGCGTCAGGCGTCGGCAACCCGTGCAGGTTAGCGTAGATTCTCGCCGCCAGCGCGGCGTTGACGCCTTCCACACGCGCGATTTCCGCCTCGCCCGCGGCCTTGAGCCCGGCCAATCCGCCGAAATGCTTGAGCAGGTTGGCGCGGCGGCGCGGGCCGATGCCCGGGATGTCCTCCAGCTTGCTGGTCATGCGCGCCTTCTGCCGCCGGCCGCGATGGCCGGTGATGGCGAAACGGTGCGCCTCGTCGCGCACCTGCTGGACGAACTGCAGCGCCGGCGACGCCGCGCCCGGCCGCAGCTCGCGGCCGTCCGGCAACACCAGCGCCTCGTGGCCGGCACGGCGCTCCTCGCCCTTGGCGACGCCGACCAGCGCCACGTTCTCCACCCCCAGGTCGGCCAGCGCGGCCTGCGCCTGCGCCAGTTGTCCCGCGCCGCCGTCGATCAGCAGCACGTCCGGCAGCACGCCGTTCTCTTCCACCGCGCGGCGGAACCGGCGGTCGATCGCCTGGCGCATCGCCGCATAGTCGTCGCCCGGCTCGATCCCGGAGATGTTGTAGCGCCGGTATTGGCCCCGCACCGGGCCGTTCGCATCGAACACCACGCACGAAGCCACCGTCGCCTCGCCCATGGTGTGGCTGATGTCGAAGCACTCCACGCGCTTGAGCGGCTCGGCCAGCCCCAGCATCTCGCGCAGCGCGTCGCTGCGCGCATGCTGCGCGCTCTGGCTGTCGAGTTCGGTCGCCAGGGTGAGCTGCGCGTTGCGGCTGGCCAGCTCGACGTAGCCGGCGCGCTCGCCGCGCACGTTCCACTTCAGCGAGACCTTGTGCTCGGCCGAGGCGCCCAGCGCGTCCTCGATCAGGTCGAGGTCCGGGATGCCGCGGTCCAGCAGGATCTCGCGCGGCGGCGCGTGCTCGGCGTAGTACTGCGAGACGAAGGCCGCCAGGATCTCCTCCTGGCTGTCCTCGCCGTTGGTGCGCGGGAAGAACGCCCGCGTGCCCAGGTTGCGCCCGTCGCGGAAGCTCAGCAGCAGCACGCAGGCCTGGTTCATCTGGGTGGCGACCGCCAGCACGTCCAGGTCGGCCGCGCGGCCGTCCACGTACTGGCGGTTCTGCATGCTGCGCAACGACGACAGCAGGTCGCGCAGGCGCGCCGCGCGCTCGAACTCCAGCTTCTCGCTGGCCTGCTGCATCGCCTGCATCAGCTCGTCCGCGAGCAGGTCGCTCTTGCCTTCCAGGAACAGCGTGGCCCGGCGCACCGCCTCGGCATAGTCGTCGGCGCCGACCAGGTCCACGCAGGGCGCGCTGCAGCGCCCGATCTGGTATTGCAGGCACGGCCGCGAGCGGTTGCGGAACACGCTGTCCTCGCAACTGCGCAGGCGGAACAGCTTGTGCATCAGGTTGAGCGTCTCGCGCACCGCGGTGACGCTGGCGTACGGCCCGAAATAGCGGCCCGGGATCGCGCGCGGGCCGCGGTGCAGGGCGATGCGGGGCCACTGCTCGCGGGTCAGCATCACGTAGGGATAGCTCTTGTCGTCGCGCAGGGCCACGTTGTAGCGCGGCGCGAGCGACTTGATCAGCTGGTTCTCCAGCAGCAGCGCCTCGGCCTCGCTCCGGGTCACGGTGACGTCCATGCGCGCGACCTGCGACAGCATGGACATGATCCGGGTGGTCTTGGGGCTGCCGTTGAAATAGCTGCCCACGCGGTTGCGCAGCGCCCGCGCCTTGCCCACGTACAGCAAGGTGTCGTCGGCCGCGTACATGCGGTAGACGCCCGGCGCCGTGCTCAGCTTGGCGGCGAACGCTTTTCCGTCGAACTCGGCCTTGGGCCTGGAGCGTGCCGTGCCCTTGTTCATGGGATGCGCCGCCCGGTGCGATGCCCGCCGCGTCGCGCAGCCTGCCCGCCCGGGCCGCGCCGCGCCGCTTGGCTGGACGCGCCCCGGGCGGCTTCGCACTCACGGGAAGGGACATGACACGCTCTGGATTTCATTCTTCTATCGGTACGTCGCTCAGCTCGCCGGTGGCGATGTCGTAGCGCAGCACGGCATGCGCATCGGTTTCGGAAATCCACACCGCGCCGGCCGCCACGGCGAGGCCGGTGGGTCCGTGCAGGCGGCGCGGCAAGGCCACGGTCGCCAGTTCGCCGCCGCCCAGCCGCAGCGAACGCAGGCAGCCGTTGCCGCTGTCGGCGATCCACAGCACCGGCGAATCCGGCGCCAACGCGATGCCCTGCGGGAACTGCATGCGCGCGCGCGACCGCGGGCCGTCCTCGTGGCCGGACTCCCACACGCCCTGCCCCCCGACCAGCGTCTGCACCAGGTCGCCGCGCAGCTGCATCGAGCGGATCGCCGAGCCCAGCGCGTCGCTGACGTACAGCACCTGCCGCACCGCCGCCAGCGCCGTCGGCTGCGCGAAGGCGGCCAGGTGGCCGCTGCCGTCGCGCGTTTCCAGCGCGCCGGCCCCGGCGCGCCACGACAGCCGCCTGTGCCCCAGGTCGTAGCTCCAGATCCGGTTGTCGCCGGACATCGCGATCAGCACCTGGTTGTCGGCGATCGCCAAGCCCTGCGGGTGGTTCAGGCCGACCGCGCCCGGCTGCGCCACGATCCCGTCCACCGGTTCGCCGGCCCTGCCGTTGCCGCACAGCGTGTCGACCTGCCCGTTGCGCAGGTCGATGCGCCGCAGCGCATGGTTGCCGGTATCGGCGACGTAGAGCACTTCGCGCTCCAGCGCCAGGCCGTGCGGCCGCTTGAAGGCGGCCTCGCCGGTGCCGCCATCGATGAAATCGGCGGTCCCGGTGCCGAACTGACGCAAGATGCGGCCGCCGTGGCTGCATTCCAAGATGCGATGGTGGCCGCTGTCGGCGACGTAGAGCCGATCCGGCGTCGCCACCAGGCCGGTGGGAAAGCGCAGCGGCAGCCTCGGCTCGGGATTCAGCTCGCGCGCGCCGCGCGGGTCGTCGTCGCCGGACAGGGACTGGTCCTCGCACAGCGCCTGCAGTGCGCGCTCCAGCTCGCCTCCGGTCCCGACCAGGCGCTGCCGTTCGCGGCCCTGCGCGTCGAGCAGGACGACGGTCGGCCAGGATTCGATGCGGAACCGGCGCCAGGTTTCCCAGTCGCTGTCCAGCAGCGCCGGCGCATCGATTCCCTGGCTGCGCAACAGCTTCAGCGCGCGCCGCGGGTCGCGTTCGCTGTCGAAGCGCGGCACCTGCACGACGATGACCCGCAGCCGCCCAGGATTGCGCGCCTGCCAGTGCGCCAGTTCGGCCAGGCGCTGTGCCGACCACACCGAGCCCGCGTTGACGAACGCGAGCGCCAGTGCCCGGCCACGATGCTCCTGCAGCGTGGAAGGCCTGGCATTGAGCCAGGTCGGGAATTCCGGGAATTCCGGCGCGAGCTGGGCGTTCATGCGTCGATTATGCCCGGTTGCCGGCGAACCGGCCCACAGTCGCGGCGGCCGCGCGGTCGACCAGCCGCCATACCCGCTCGAAGTCCTCCGCGCCGCCCGTGTAGGGGTCCGGGATGTCCGCGCGTTCCTCGATGCCGGCCCACGGCAACCACAGCACCGCCTTGTGCCGGTGCTCGGCGGGCGCGATCCGCAGCAGGTCGCGGCGGTTGTTGGCATCGGCGCACAGCAGCCAATCGAAGGCCTCGAAGTCCTTCGGCCGGACCTGCCGCGCGCGCAATCCGGAGATGTCCACGCCGTGTCCCAGCGCGCAACGGATCGCGCGGCGGTCCGGCGGCTCCCCGGCGTGCCAACCGCCGGTGCCGGCCGAGTCGACCTCGACCACGTCCGACAGCCCTGCCCCGGCGATCCGCGCCTGCAGGGCGCCTTCGCCCATCGGCGAGCGGCAGATGTTGCCCAGGCACACCACCAACAGCCTCATCGGGCCGCCAGCCGCGCCTCGGCGCGCTCCAGGTCCTGCGGTGTGTCGATGCCCGGTGGGAACTGCTCCGGCGTCAGCGCGACCGCGATCCGGTACCCGGCTTCCAGCACCCGCAGTTGCTCCAGTGACTCGATCCGCTCCAGCGTACCGGCCGGCATCGCCGCGAACCGGCGCAGGAAGCCGGCGCTATAGCCATAGATGCCGATATGCCGGAGCCACTCGCCCTCCGGCTTGCGCTCGCGCGAAACGGCAAAGCCATCGCGATGCCAGGGAATCGTGGCCCGGCTGAAGTACATCGCATCGCCGCGCGCGTTGCGTACCAGCTTGACCACGTTCGGGTCGAACAGCTCATGCGCATCCTCGATCGGCGTGGCCAGCGTGGCCATCTCGGCCCCCGAGCTGCCCAGCAGCTCGGCCACCGCGCGGATGCCCGACGCCGGCGCGAACGGCTCGTCGCCCTGCAGGTTCACCACCCGCACGTCGTCGGCCCAGCCGGCGATCCGCGCGCATTCCGCCAGGCGGTCGGTCCCCGAAGCGTGCGTGGACGCGGTCATCGCCACGTGCACGCCTTCGATGCCCGCCACCGCTTCGGCGATCCGCGCGTCGTCGGTGGCCACCCAGACCGCCTGGGCGCCGGCCGCCAGGGCGCGCTCGGCCACATGCTGGATGAGCGGCCGACCGCCCAGCAGGCGCAACGGTTTGCCCGGCAGCCGCGAGGCGGCATAGCGGGCGGGAATGGCGACGACGAAGCGCTCAGCCATGGCGCCGGCCCATTCGGAACGCTTCCTTAACAAAGTACATCCGCATCGATTGCATCCACCCAGGCGTTTAACTGAGAATAATTTTCATTCGTTGTCGCATTTGGAGGCGACGACGACGGAACCCCGGCCGTCACGGCGGGAACCAGCATTCCCCCAACATTCTATAGACCCCATGACTTCGAACGCTCCGGGCCCGGCCTCCGCCGTGCCGCTCCTGCAGACCGCCCTGCGCCGCAATGCGCTGTTCCTGCCGATGCTGGCCGCCCTGGCCGCGCCCTTGGCGGCCCGGGCGGAAGCCGTCGCCGACGCCAAGACGCTGGACTCGGTCAAGGTGACCGCCGAGCGCCAGGACGGCTACACCGTGCGCGAGACCAGCACCGCCACCAAGCTGGCCCTGTCGCCGCTGGAAACCCCGCAGTCGGTCAGCGTGATCGGCCGCCAGCAAATGGACGATTTCGCGCTGAACAGCGCGGACGACGTGCTGGCCCAGGCCGCGGGCGTGAACGTCGAGAAGATCGAGACGGACCGCACCTACTACACCGCGCGCGGCTTCGACATCACCAACTTCCAGGTCGATGGGCTCGGCCTGCCGTTCACCAATGGCGGTGCCGAAGGCGACATGGATGCTGCGATCTACGAGCGGGTCGAGGTACTGCGCGGCGCCAACGGCCTGCTCTCCTCGACCGGCAATCCGTCGGCGACGATCAACTTCGTCCGCAAGCGCCCGACCGGGGACACGCAGGGCAGCGTCGCCGTGGGCGGCGGTTCGTGGAGCAACTACCGCGTCGATGCCGACCTGTCCGGCAAGCTCAACCAGAGCGGCAGCGTGCGCGGGCGCCTGGTCGGCGCCTGGCAGGACGGCGACAGCTACCTGGACCGCTACAGCCGCAGCAAGAAGGTGTTCTACGGCGTGGTCGAGGCCGACCTGAGCGAGACCACCCTGCTGACCGTCGGCGCCAGCTACCAGCAGAACAAGCCCAAGGGCGCGATGTGGGGCGCGCTGCCGCTGTACTACACCGATGGCAGCCCTACCGATTACGCCCGCTCCACCAGCACTTCTGCCGACTGGAGCGCCTGGGAAAGCACGGACAAGCGCGCCTTCCTGGAGCTGGAACAGGCGCTCGGTGACGACTGGAAGCTCAAGGCCGCGCTGAACTACCGCAAGATCGAGACCGAGGGCGACCTGTTCTATGTCTACGGCACCCCCGATCGCGTTACCGGGCTGGGTTTGTATTCCTATCCGTCCTATTACGCCAGCGACGAAACGCAGAAGTACGCCGATCTCTATGCCAGCGGCACGTTCGCATTGGGCGGCCGTCGCCACGACCTCGTGGCCGGCGTGAACTGGGCCCACTACGACGTGGACCAGCTGTCCTGGTATAGCAACGACATCGGCACCCCACTCCCCAGCCTGAAGGATTGGACCGGCGACTATCCGAAGCCGAGCTTCGATGCCTACTCCGATGGCGCCGTTTTCGACATGACCCGCAAGACCGCCTACGCGACGGTCCGCTGGAACCTGAGCGACCGGTTCAAGCTGATCACTGGCGTCAATTACACCCACGTGGAAAGCGGCGGCGAGAACTACGGCAGCGCGCACGCCTACGACGACAGCAAGACCACCCCGTTCGTCGGCGCGGTCTACAACTTCGACCCGAACTACGCGCTGTACGCGAGCTACGCGGAGATCTTCAATCCGCAGACCGAACTGGACACCAACTTCCGCGTGCTCGATCCGGTCAAAGGCAACAACGCCGAACTCGGCATCAAGGGCCAATGGCTGGATGGCCGCGTCAACGGTTCGTTCGCCTTCTTCCGCGCCAAACAGGACGGCGTCGCCGAAGCCGGCGACATCATCAACAACATCCAGACCTACCACGGCATCAACGCCACTTCCACCGGCTACGAAGCCGAGCTGGCGGGCCAGTTGAACGAGCACTGGCAGGTCGACGCCAGCTACACCCAGCTCGGGATCAAGGGCGAGGACGGCGAGAACGTGCGCACCTACGTGCCGCGGCGTACCGCCAAGCTGGCGACCACCTACCGGATCCCTGGACTGGAGCAGCTCAAGATCGGCGCGAACGTGCGCTGGCAGGATGCCATCTCGCGCGACCAGCTTGCCACCGACCTCGACGGCAACGAGATCTTCACCCGCCAGGGGTCCTACGCCCTCGTCGGTGTGATGACCAGCTATGACTTCACCCCGCAGGTCAGCGCCACGTTGAACGTCAACAACGTCACCGACCGCAAGTACATCAACAGCCTGTACTGGGCCCAGAACTTCTACGGCGCCGGCCGCAACTGGTGGCTGTCGGTCAACTACCGGTTCTGATCGCGATGCGCGGCATGCGACGAGGGCGCCCGACGGCGCCCTCGTCCTCGCCCCCCGGGCCGCGCATGGCGGCGCAGGCGGGTCATTCGCGCGACAGCTTGCCCAGCCTGTCCAGCAGCGCCACCCAGAACGCCGCCGGCAGCTCCGCCTGCAGCGGCACGCTGTAGAAGCCGTCGCCGGCGAAGCCCTGGCATTTCACCGCGTCCTTCTCGGTCATCAGCACCGGCAGGCGGCTGCCGAACTCGAAATCCCCGGCCCGGTAGCGGTGATGGTCGGCGAAGGCATGCGGCACCACCCCGATCCCGCGATTGCGCAGCATCGCGAAGAAACGCTCCGGATGGGCGATGCCGGCCACGGCATGCACGCGGCGCCCGGCGAACGTTGACAGCGGGCAGGCCCGCACGCCGCCGAGCGGCTGCGCAAGCTCGATGCGCAGCCGCATCCCCCATTCGCCGAACCCGACGCCCGCCGCGGCCTGCTCCGGCGAATCGCTGGCCTGGCCCAGGTTGATCACCCGGAAGTCGCATTCGCGCGCGCGCGCGACGGGCTCGCGCAGCGGGCCGGCCGGCAGCAGGTGCCCGTTGCCGTAGCGGCGCTGCGCATCGACCACCTCGATCTCCACGTCCCTGGCCAGCCGGTAGTGCTGCAGGCCGTCGTCGCAGACGACGATGTCGCAGCCTGCTTCGACCAGCGCGCGCGCGGCCGCGACGCGATCGGTATCGACCCGTACCGGTACCCCGGTCTTCCAGGCGATCAGGGCCGGCTCGTCGCCGGCCAGTTCGACCGGCGTGCCGGCCTCGATCCAGCGCGGCTTCCCGGCCTCGTCCCGTCCGTAGCCGCGACTGGCCACGCCGGGTTTCCAGCCCGCCTCCTTGAGCCGGTTGACCAGTTCGATCGTCAGCGGCGTCTTGCCGGTACCGCCGGCGGTGACGTTGCCCACCACCACCACCGGCACCGGCACCTGCTGGCGCTTGCGCCAACCGCGCCGATACAGGCTGCGGCGCAGCGCGGTCGCGCCGGCGTACAGCGGCTCGAGCAGGCGTGCCGCCAACGGAATCGGACCTTCGCCGTACCAGTACGCCGGCGTGCGCGTTTCGCCCCTGCTCATGCCTGCCTTTCGCGGAACTGCATGCCGTGCAGGTGCGAGTACAACCCGCCCAGCGCCAACAGTTCGGCGTGCGTGCCGCGCTCGACGATGCGCCCCTGGTCCATCACCAGCACCTGGTCGGCATGCTCGATCGTGGACAGGCGATGCGCGATCACCAGCGTGGTGCGATCGGGCATCAGGCGATGCAGCGCATCCTGCACCAGGCGCTCGGATTCGTTGTCGAGCGCGGCGGTGGCTTCGTCCAGGATCAGGATCGGCGCGTCCTTGAGCATCGCCCGCGCGATCGCCAGGCGTTGGCGCTGGCCGCCGGACAGGCGACCGCCCTTGGCGCCGACCTGGGCCTGCACGCCTTCCGGCAGCTGCTCGACGAACTCCATCGCGTTGGCGCCGCGGATCGCGTGCTGCAGCTGCTCGTCGCCGGCGTTGCGCATCTCGCCGTAGGCGACGTTCTCGGCGATGCTGCCGTCGAACAGCATCACCTGCTGCCCGACCAGGGCGATCTGCCTGCGCAGGTCGGCCAGCCGGTACTCCTGCAAGGAATGGCCGTCGAGCAGGATCTGCCCCGATTGCGGGTCGTAGAAGCGCGGGATCAGCTTGACCAGGCTCGACTTGCCGCTGCCGGAGCGGCCGACGATGGCGGTCACCGTGCCGGGCGCGGCGACGAAGCTGACGTCGGCCAACGCCGGGCGCGCCTGGCCGGGATAGGCCGCGGTGACGTGGCGGAACTCGATGAGGCCCTGCGCGCGCTCGATGCGGCGGGTGCCTTCGTCCTGTTCCTCCGGCGCATCGAGCACCACGAACAGGCGCTGCGCCGACGCCACGCCCCGCTGCAGCATGTTCTGCACGTTGGTGAGGTTCTTCAGCGCCGGGATGATCGCCATCATCGAGGTCATCAGCGCGACGAAATCGCCCGCGCTCAGGCGGCCGGCGAGCGCCTCGCGCCCGGCGATCAACAGCAGCGCCGCCAGGCCGATGGCACCGAGCAGCTGCACCGCGGCCGAGGAGATGCCGCGGGTCGATTCGACCTTCATCGCCAGGCGCAGGTTGGTGTCCGCCAGCTGCCTGTAGCGCACCATCTCGCTCTCGCGCGCACCGTAGACCTTGACCTCCTGGTTGCCGGACAGCGCCTGGTCGGCGGCCTGCATCAGCTGCGCGCTGCTCTCCTGGATGCGATGGCTGACCCGGCGGTAGCGCTTGGCCACCTTGTCCATCACCCAGGCCAGCGGCGGCGCCACCAGCAGGATCGTCACCGTCACCGTCCAGCTGTACCAGATCATCACCGCCAGCGCGCCGACCACCTGCAGGGTCTGCTGCACCATCACCTTCAGCGCATCGACCGCCGCCTGGGCCACCTGGTCGCTGTCCGAGCCGAGCCGGACCAGCATCGATTGCACCGGCTCGGCGTCGAAGCGGCTGCCTGGCAGGCGCAGGTACTTGTCGAGCACGCTGACGCGGAAATCGCGGGCGATGCTGCGCGCGGCCCGGCCCATCGACATGTCGGTGATGTACCCGGCCACGCCGCGCAGCACGAACAGGCCGACGATCGCCAGCGGCAGCCACATCGCCACTTCGCGGTTGCGCGCGATGAAGGTCTCGTCGGTGATCGGCTTCATCATCGCCAGGAAACCGGACCCGGCCACCGCCTCCAGGATCGCGCCCACCGCGGCGAGCAGCAGCAGGCCGCGGTAGGCGCCGGCGTAGGACAGCAGGCGTCGGTACGTCCGCCAGGGCGAGTCCTGGACGGGCACATCGGTCGAAACGTTCACTTGTGGCTTCCGTCCCTGTTGACGTCGGGTGCGGTGGCGATGGCGATGCGGCGGAAGCCGAGCTGGCCCAGCACGTCCTGGACCGTCACCACGGCCTGGTACGGCGTGCGGGCGTCGGCACGCAGCAGCACGTCCTGCTGGCGATCCTCGCCGGCCACCTGCGCGATGGTCCGCTTCAACGATTCGGAATCCTGCCGCAGCACTTCCTGGTCGTTGACGAAATAGCGCCCGTCGGCGTTCACCAGCACGCTCAGCGAACGCGGTGGTTCGGGATTCTTCTGCTCGCTGGCGGTCGGCAGCTGCAGCTGCAGCGTGGAGCGCGCGTCGAAGGTGGTGGTGACCACGAAGAAGATGATCAGGACCAGGATCACGTCGATCAGGGGCACCAGATCGATGTGCGGCTCGTCCTGGGCGCGGTCGTCGCGGATCCGCATCCGCTCAGCCCTTCGCCAGCGCGGGCGAACGCGGCACCGCCGGCTTGGCCGCGGCCACCGGCGCCGGGCGGCCGTCGAGCGCGTCCAGCAACAGCGTCGCGTCCTGCTCCATCTCGATCACGTAGCCGGCGATGCGGCCCTTGAAATAGCGATGGAAGACCAGCGACGGCACCGCGATGATCATGCCGGTGGCGGTGCAGACCAGCGCCTTGCCGATGCCGCCGGCGAGCTGGTTCACGTCGCCCACGCCATGGTCCAGGATGCCGAGGAACATCTGGATCATGCCGACCACCGTGCCGAGCAGGCCCAGCAGCGGGCCGGCCGAGGCGATCGTGCCCAGGGCGTTCAGGAACTTCTCCATGCGATGCACGACATGGCGGCCGGTGTCCTCGATGCGCTCGCGGATCAGCTCGCGCGGGCGGCCCCGCACGTCCAGCGCCGCCGCCAGCAGCGTGCCCAGCGGCGAGTTGCGGCGCAGCGATTCGATGTGGGCCGGGTCAAGCTTGCCGTGCGCCGCCCAGTTGCGGACCTCCTCGCCCAGGCCCGGCGGCAGCACCTCGTTGCGGCGCAGGCTCCAGAGCCGCTCCAGGACGATCGCCAGCGCGACCACGCCCAGCAGCAGCAGCGGCAGCATCGGCCACCCGCCGGCCTTGACCAGTTCCAACACGTTTCAACCCTCCGGCGCACCGGCCGCATGTACGTTCGCCGATAGGATAGCAGCCGCCCGCCGGCGTTCCGCAGCGTCCCAGAGCCGGGCCCGCCAGATGCGGCGCTCCCTGACCTGAACGCCGGCCTGCCCGAACCATATCCGGATCGCGCCGCTGTGCGCCGTGTTCAGCAGCTCCGCGCCGGATTCGCGCCAGCGCCGCACCACGTCGGCACGCGGGTGCCCGAAGCGGTTGCCGTGACCGGCCGAGACCACCACCAGCCTGGCCCCGCTCGCGCGGATGAACCCGGGTTGCGAGGAACCGTTGCTGCCGTGGTGCGGCGCCAGCACCACGTCGGCGCGCAGGTCGGCGCCATGGTCGCGCAGCAGCCGTCGTTCGATGATCTCGCCGATGTCGCCGGTCAGCAGCGCCGCGCCGTGGACGGTCTCGATCCGCAGCACGCAACTGGATTCGTTGCGCAGGTACGGGAAGAACGGCGACGGATGCAGGAAGCGGAAGCGCACGCCGTCCCAGGTCCACTCGTCGCCGGCCACGCAAGCGGCCCGTATGTCCGGCAGCGGCGCGCCGGGCGGCGCGCGCGAATCCTGGACCGGGAAGACCGCGCGGACCGCGCCCAGGCCGCCGGCATGGTCGGCATCGGCATGGCTCAGCACCATCCGGTCGATGCGCTGCACGCCGCTCGCCCGCAGCGCCGGCACCACCACCCGCTCGCCGGCATCGAAGCCGTCGGGCACGGCCGGACCGGCGTCGTACAGCAGGGCATGCGCGCGGGTACGCACCAGCACCGCCAGGCCCTGCCCCACGTCCATCACCAGCAATTCGGCTTCGCCGTGGCGCGGCAGTTCGCGATCGGGCAGGCAGATCGGCAGCCACAGCAGCAAGGCCATCGCGCGTCCCGGCGTGCCGCGCGGCATCAGCATCCAGAACGCGCCGGCCAGCGCGAGCAGCAAGGCCCACGCCCCCGATTCCGGTGCCCACCACGCGGCGGCCGGGCTTCGCGCCAGCCACTGGAACAGCCTCCAGCTGATATCGAAGCACCCTGCCGCCAAATGCCAGGCCCAGGCGCCGCAACCGGGCACCACCGCCTCCAGGCCCGTGCCGATCAAGGCCAAGGGCACCACGACCAGGGTCCACCAGGGGATCGCCACCAGGTTCGCCAGCGGGCCGACCAGCGAAACCTGGTCGAACAACGCCAGGGTCAGCGGCACCAGGCCGATCGTCGCCACCCATTGCGCGGCCAGGAAGCCGCGCAGCAGCGGCATCGACCGGTCCGGCAGGCACCATACCAGCCAGGCCACGCCGGCGAAGCTCAACCAGAACCCGGCGAACAGCACCGAGAGCGGGTCGAACAGCAAGACCGCGAGCAGCGCGATCGCCAAGGTCTGCGGCGTGTTGCCGCGCCGCCTCGCCAGCGTGACCAGCACCGCCACGGCGATCATCAACACGGTGCGCACGGTCGGCAGCGAGAGTCCCGCCAGCACCGCGTAGCCGGCCCCGCCGAACAAGGCGCCGAGCGCGGCCGCGTGCCGCCGTGGGCAATGGCGTCCGAGCGCCGGCAGCAGCCACCACAGGCCCTGGATCGCCAGGGCGAAGAAGGCGGCCACCATGCCGACGTGGAAACCGGAGATGGCGATGAGATGCGTCAGCCCGACCGAACGCAGCACCGCCCAGTCCGGATCCTGCAGTCCGCGCGTATCGCCCAGCGCCAGCGCACGCACGTAGGGCGCGCCTTGCGCGGGCACCGCGGCATCGATGCGCGCCGACATGGCCTCGCGCCAGGCGTCCACGCCGTGCGGTGGCGCGAGCTGGGCCGCCGCGTCCGGCCGCCGCACCAGCGCCGTCGCCACGAGCCGGTTGCCCAGGGCATGCCGCTCCGCATCGAATCCGCCGGGATTGCTCAGCCCGCGCGGCGCCCGCACCCGCAGCGACATGCGCCACTGCGCACCGGCACGCACGGCGCTGCGCGGCCCGGGCGCGGTCGCTCCGAAATCGTCGTACCACGACACCTGCACCCGCTTGCCGCGCAGGAACGCCGGTTGCGCCACGTCGTCGTCGATCCGCAGCAGGAAACGCGTGCGCCGCGGCTCCGATTGCGGCAGGCCCTCGACCTGGCCGCTCACGACGACCTCGCGCCCCTCCCAGGCCAAGGGCAGTTGGCCGGCAAGCGCATGGGCCGCGTGCAGCCCGGCAAGCCCGAAGCCCACCAATGCCGCGGCCAGCGGAAGACCCCAGCGCCGGAGGCGGACCAGCGGCAGCGCCGGCACGAACGCGGCCAGGTACATCCAGCGCGGCAGCAGGCCCGGCCACCACAGCGCGACCACCACCCCGGCCAGCAGGCCGATCGAGGTCGTCACCAGCGGGAATGCGCCCGCCTTGTCAGATCCGGCGTCCTGCCGGGCCGCTTCCTGCACGGATCGCTCCTTCGATCGATGGGCATCGACGACCCGCGGTCGTCGCAGGCAACGCTATGCCGCTTCGCCTGCTCGGAACAGCGGCGTGTCACGCACCGTCGCGTCGGGAGTTTCCGAATCGGGACACGTCATCCTCGATGGCCGCCTTGGATGGGATCGGTCGCGCGACGGACGAGCATGCCGTTTCCGTCCGTGCGGGACGGCGCGGACGGAAATCCGCCCGCACAGCGAAGGGGCCCTCTCTGGCAAGAAGAGAAGATCGGGCGATGCCGGCGGTTCCGTCGGGACCGAAGTCCTTCCCACAAGGAGGTGCCTCGCACGAAGGCACCTGTTGCACCTCCCCATGCCGGAGCGGAGCGTCGGCCCGCCCTAGACCTCGGCCTTCGCCAATTGGTGCAAGCGCCCTTCGCGCAGTTCCAGCACCCGGTCGAGCCGCCGCGCCAGGCCGCGGTCGTGCGTGACCAGTACCAGGCTCGTGCCCTGCGCGCGATTGAGGTCGAGCATCAACTCGAACACCGTCTCCGCGGTCCGGTCGTCGAGGTTGCCGGTGGGTTCGTCGCCGAGCACGCAGGCCGGGCGGTTGACCAGCGCGCGCGCCACCGCGGCGCGCTGGCGCTCGCCGCCGGACAGTTCGCCCGGCTTGTGCGCCACGCGGTGCGACAGGCCCACCGCATCGAGCAACCGCAGCGCACGTTCGCGCGCAGGCGCGATGTCCTCGCCCGACAGCAGCACCGGCATCATCACGTTCTCCAGCGCGGTGAACTCCGGCAGCAGGTGGTGGAACTGGTAGACGAAGCCGAGCGAACGGTTGCGCAACCTGCCGCGCTCGGCGTCGGACAACGCCGACATCTTCTGCCCGTCCACGTAGACCTCGCCGGACGTCGGTATGTCCAACCCGCCCAGCAGGTGCAGCAACGTGCTCTTGCCGGCGCCGGACGCGCCGACGATCGCAACGGTCTCGCCCGGCGCGATCGACAGCTCCAGCCCGTCGAACACCGGGGTGCGCATCTTGCCTTCCGCATAGGTCTTGGCGAGCGCCTCGGCGCGGACCACCGGCTGCAGGGAATCATTCATAGCGCAGGGCCTCCGCCGGCTGGGTGCGCGCGGCGCGCCAGGCCGGATACAGGGTCGCCAGGAAGCTCATCGCCAGCGCGACGATGGTGATGACGACGACGTCGTGCGTTTGCATGTCGGTGGGCAGGCCGGTGATGTAGTAGACGTCCTCCGGCAGCAGCTTGACGTTGAACAGCGCCTCGATCGCGCCGAGGATGCGCTCCAGGTTCAAGGTCAGCACGATGCCGCCGACCACCCCGAGCACGGTGCCGATGATGCCGATCAGCGAACCCTGCACCATGAACACCTTCATCACCCCGCCGGGCGAGAGGCCGAGCGTGCGCAGGATCGCGATGTCGGCCTGCTTGTCGGTGACCAGCATTACCTGCGAGGAGACCAGGTTGAAGGCGCCCATCGCGATGATCAGCGACAGCAGGATGCCCATCACCGTCTTTTCCATCTTGAGCGAGTGGTAGAGGTTGGCATTCTCCTGGGTCCAGTCGCTGACGCGGTACGGGCCGCGCAGGTTGAGCGCCAGGTCGCGGGCGACCTCGAAGGCCTGGTCCATGTCGTGCAGCTTCAGGCGCACGCCGGTGACGCCGTCCATGCGCAGCACGCGCGCCATGTCGTCCATGTTGACCACCGCCAGGCCGCGGTCGATCTCGTTGTAACCGGCCTCGAAGATGCCGCTGACCGTGAAGCGCTTGATCTTGGGCAGCGCGCCGACCGGCGTGCCCTGGAAGTCCGACAGCGTGACGACGACGGTGTCGCCGACGTTCACGCCCAGCCACAGCGCCAGCTCCTGCCCGAGCAGGATATTGAACGAACCCGGGGTGAGGCTGTCGGCCGAGCCCTGCTTCATCTTCTGCGCCAGCACCGAGACCTTGGCCTCCTCGGCCGGGATCACCCCGCGCACCATCGCCGGCTGGTTGCGCGGGCCGGACAGCAGGGCCTCCTTCTCGATGTAAGGCGCGGCGCCCGCCACGCGCGGGTCGCGCATCGCCACCGCGACAGCGTGCTGCCAATCGTGCATCGGCGCGCCCTCGGCGCTGACCGTGGCGTGGGCCGCCATCTGCAGCAGGCGGTCGCGGATCTCCTTCTGGAACCCGCTCATCACCGCCAGCGTGGTGATCAGCACGGTGACCCCGAGCGCGATGCCCAGGATCGAGGCCATCGAGATGAAGGAGATGAAGCCGTTGCGGCGCTTGGCACGCAGGTAGCGCAGTCCGATTGCGACAGGGATGGGCTTGAACATGCCGTTGGGCGGGTCCGTTCCGAAGAACAAAGGAACGCTATGGTGCCATCTGTGGCCGGGCCGGCGGAACGGCCCGGGCCGCCGCGGCCAGACGCAGTTCACGTCGCGCGGGCGGCGGCAGCAGGTCGGGCCACCACAACCGGCCATCGCGCCGCCGCCCGGGCCAGCTCCAGCGCAGCATCGCCAGCGGCCCGCGCCACTCGACATCGAAGGTATCGGCCGGCCGACCCGCGACGACCACCGGCCGGTCGGGGTCCCAGGGGATCACCAGCTCGAACGGCTTCGCATCCCGTTCGCGCCAGATGCGCCGCACGCCCCATCCCGCCGCCAGGCCGGAGCCGGCCAGGGCGAGCCATCCCGGCAGCTCGCTGGTCCATAGCGACGCCACCGCCAGCCCCGACAACACCCCGCATGCCGCCATCGACCAGCGCGACGGCCGCCACTCAAGCCGGCAGGCTGCGGATGACACCGACGAGTTCGAGCAGGCGCGCATCCGGGCACTCCTCGTAGCCCATGAACCAGCGCCACAACTTATCGTCCTCGCAATCCAGCAGCTGTAGGAAAACCGCCCGCTCGGCGTCGGAAGCCGCCTTCCAGCGCCGCTCCAGGTAGCGGTCGAACAGTTGGTCCAGCTCGCGCATGCCGCGCCGGCAGCGCCAGCGCAGTTTCTTCAGTTCGGTGGATTCGTCCATCGTCGGTTCCATTCCAAGGGGCACGCCCCTCCAAAAACGACAACGGCACCAAACCCTCGGGCCGGTGCCGTCCGCCGATGGCCGCACCCGCGGCCACCGTCCCGCATCGCAGCGGTCAGGCGCGGCGCGCCATCATCAGCTTCTTGATCTCGGCGATCGCCAGCGCCGGGTTCAGCCCCTTCGGGCAGGTCCGCGCGCAGTTCATGATGGTGTGGCAGCGATACAGCTTGAACGGGTCTTCCAGGTCGTCCAGCCGGGCGCCGGTGTCCTCGTCGCGCGAGTCGATGATCCAGCGGTAGGCCTGCAGCAGGATCGCCGGGCCGAGGTAGCGCTCGCCGTTCCACCAGTAGCTCGGGCAGCTGGTTGAGCAGCAGGCGCACAGGATGCACTCGTACAGGCCGTCGAGCTTCTTGCGGTCCTCCGGCGACTGCAGCCGCTCGCGATCCGGCGGCGGCGGGGTCTGGGTGCGGATCCACGGCTTGATCGAGGCGTACTGCGCGTAGAAGTGGGTCAGGTCCGGCACCAGGTCCTTGACCACGTTCATGTGCGGCAGCGGGTAGATCGGCACCTCCGACTTGCCGCACGCGCTGATCGCCTTGGTGCAGGCCAGCGTGTTGGTGCCGTCGATGTTCATCGCGCACGAACCGCAGATGCCCTCGCGGCACGAGCGGCGGAAGGTCAGGGTCGGATCGATCTCGTTCTTGATCTTGATCAACGCGTCCAGGACCATCGGGCCGCACTTGTCCAGGTCCACCTCGTAGGTGTCGGTGCGCGGGTTCTCGCCTGCGTCCGGGCTCCAGCGGTAGATCTTGAAGGTGCGCACGTTCTTGGCGCCCTTGGCCGGGAAGTGCTTGCCCTTGCCGATCTTGGAATTCTTGGGGAGGGTGAACTCTGCCATGGCTGTTCTCGTTGGCTCAGGCGCTGCGCGGCGCGAAGGAGGCCTGCACGGCGCGCACGATTGGAAAGAGGATGGATCCGGCGATCGGGGCGGCTGCGGCGGCCGGCGCCATGGAACGGTCGATCGGCACTCCCGCCGCGACCGCCGGCCGGGCCGGGCCGGCCATCGTGCGGGGAGCGGTGCTCGACGGTTCCATGCGCCGGGCCTGCATCAGTACACGCGCGGCTTGGGCGGGACGACGTCCACGTCCTGCGTGAGCGTGTACATGTGCACCGGGCGGTAGTCGAAGCTGCAGTTGCCCTTCTCGTCGACGCTCACCAGCGTGTGCTTCTGCCAGTTGGCGTCGTCGCGCTCCGGATAGTCCTCGTGCGCGTGGGCGCCGCGGCTTTCCTTGCGCTGCTCGGCCGAGTTGATCGTCGCCACCGCGTTGAGCAGCAGGTTGTTCAGCTCGTAGGTCTCGATCAGGTCCGAGTTCCAGACCAGCGAACGGTCCGTCACCTTGACGTCCTCGAACGAGGCGAAGATGTCGGCCATCTTCTCGCAGCCTTCCTTCAGCGTCTTGCTGGTGCGGAACACCGCGGCGTCGGCCTGCATCGTGCGCTGCATCCTGTCGCGGATCACCGCCGTCGGCGTGTCGCCGTTGGCATGGCGCAGCTTGTCCAGCAGGCCCAGCGCCTTGTCGCAGGCGTCCGACGGCAGCGGCTTGTGCGGCTGGTTGGTGCGGATCGTCTCGGCGCAGCGGTTGGCCACCGCGCGGCCGAACACCACCAGGTCGAGCAGCGAGTTGGAACCCAGGCGGTTGGCGCCGTGCACCGACACGCAGGCGGCCTCGCCGATCGCATACAGGCCGGGCACGACCGCATCGGGGTCGTCGCCGATCTTGCGCACCACTTCGCCGTGGTAGTTGGTCGGGATGCCGCCCATGTTGTAGTGGACGGTCGGGATCACCGGGATCGGCTGCTTGTGCACGTCGACGCCGGCGAAGATGCGGGCGCTCTCGGCGATGCCCGGCAGCTTCTCGTCGATCACGCCCGGGCCGAGGTGGGTCAGGTCGAGCAGGATGTGGTCCTTGTGCTCGCCGACGCCGCGGCCCTCGCGGATCTCGATGGTCATCGAGCGCGCGACCACGTCGCGCGAGGCCAGGTCCTTGTAGTGCGGCGCGTAGCGCTCCATGAAGCGCTCGCCGCTACTGTTGCGCAGGATGCCGCCCTCGCCGCGCACGCCCTCGGTGATCAGGCAGCCCGCGCCGTAGATGCCGGTCGGGTGGAACTGCACGAACTCCATGTCCTGCATCGGCAGGCCGGCGCGCATCACCATGCCGCCGCCGTCGCCGGTGCAGGTATGCGCCGAGGTCGCGCTGAAGTAAGCGCGGCCGTAGCCGCCGGTGGCCAGCACCACGCCGTGGGCGCGGAACAGGTGCAGCGTGCCCTCGGCCATGTCCAGCGCGAGCACGCCGCGGCAGACGCCTTCCTCGTCGAAGATCAGGTCGAGCGCGAAGTACTCGATCATGAAGCGCGCGTTGTGCGCCAGCGACTGCTGGTACAGCGTGTGCAGCATGGCGTGGCCGGTACGGTCGGCGGCGGCGCAGGTGCGCTGCGCGGCCGGGCCTTCGCCGTACTTGGTGGTCATGCCGCCGAACGGGCGCTGGTAGATCTTGCCGTCCTCGGTGCGCGAGAACGGCACGCCGTAGTGCTCGAGCTCGATGATCGCGGGGATCGCCTCGCGCACCATGTACTCGATGGCGTCCTGGTCGCCCAGCCAGTCCGAGCCCTTGATGGTGTCGTAGAAGTGGTAGCGCCAGTCGTCGTCGCCCATGTTGCCGAGCGCGGCGGAGATGCCGCCCTGCGCCGCGACGGTGTGCGAACGGGTCGGGAAGACCTTGGTCAGGCACACCGTCTGCAGGCCCTTCTGGGCCAGGCCGAAGGTGGCGCGCAGGCCGGCGCCGCCGGCGCCGACCACGACCATGTCGTACTTGTGTTCGGTGATCTTGTAAGCGGACATCTAATCTGGATTCCTGTTCTGGGCGCCCGAGGACTCAGGCGCCGCCCAGCGCGATGCGGACCACCGCGAAGACACTGGCGATTCCGCCGACCACGGCGATGAACTTCACCGTCGTCTGCAGCGCAAGGGCCAGGAGCGAATTGTGGATGTAGTCCTCGAGGATGACCTGCAGGCCGAGCTGGGCATGCCAGAACGAGGCCACGAGGAAACCGACCAGCAGGACCGCGTTCCACGGCTTGGCGACCGCCGCGGTGGCGGTGGCGTAGTCCGAGCCGACCAGGCCGAGCACGAACACCAGGAACCAGATGCCGAGCAGCACCAGGGCGGTCGCGGTCAGGCGCTGGTGGACGAAGTGATCGGTGCCGGTCTTGGCCGCGCCGAGGCCGCGCACGTTCTTGAGGGGGGTACGAAAGCGACTCATGCGCCGGCTCCCAGCAGGACGTAGGCCCAGATCAGCGCGGTGATCACCAGGCTGCCGATCACCGACAGCCAGCTGCTGCGCTTGAAGGCGGGAATGCTGTAGCCGTACGCGAAGTCCTGCACGATGTGGCGGATGCCGTTGCACAGGTGGTAGGCGAAGGCCCAGGACCAGATGAAGAGGAAGAGCTGGCCATACCAGGCGCCAGCCAGCTGGGTGAAGCAGCTCCAGTGTTCCGGGCCCAGCATCAGCACCAGCAGGCCGGTGGCGATGATCAGGGCACCGAGCGACAGAACGATGCCCGTGGCTCGATGCAGGATCGAGGTGGCCATCTGGATCTGCCAGCGATACACCTGGAGGTGCGGAGACAATGGTCGTTCTTGGGTCGCCATTCGCTGGACTCGTTTTTCTCGGCTGGGCGGCTTGCGCCGCGTTGGCTGGTGCTGATCAGAAATCGATGCAGCGCCCGTTCTTCTCCCAATCCCCGTATCGCACCGGATCCAGTCCGCCGCGGCCACCGATCTCCTTCGGCTCCGTTCCACCCTTGGAATCATGCGTTCCAGCGGGCGGCGGCGCTTCGGGCTCGGTCTCGGGAGTGGGGGTTGTTTGGCCTATCATGAGGGTCTCGCAACGCAGCAAATTTTAGTCCTGCCCCCCGTGCCTGACAACCTTCACATTACGGAACCGTCGTTCATCCTGCTCCCGGAGGCGGAAATCATCGCGCTCCAGGGGCCGGACGCGGTGGCTTTTTCCCAGGCCCAGTTCGCCAACGACGTGGCCTCGCTGGCCGCTGGACATTGGCAATGGAACGCATGGCTCACGCCCAAGGGCCGGGTCATCGCGATCTTCCTGCTCGCCCGGCCAAGCGAGCAGGACATCCACCTGGTGCTTCCGGACGGCGGTGCCCACGCCATGGCCGAGCAACTGCGCCGCTTCGTGTTCCGCCGCAAGACGAGCATCGAGCCGCGCGAGGACCTGGCCGTGTCCGGCCGGCTGTCGCCCGCCCCGGCCGACGGCGACCGCCTCGGCATCGAGCAGGACCGCCTGTCGTTCGACCTCGGCACCCCCGGGGCGGCGCGCACGCTGTGCGTGCAACCGCGCTCGGCGCTCGTGCAGGCCGACGACGACTTCGCCAAGGAATGGCGCAGGCTCGACCTGCGCATGGGCCTGCCTCGATTGGACGCGTCGCAGCGCGAGCAATGGACGCCGCAGCAGATCGGGCTGGACCGGCTCAACGCCTACAGCGTCAAGAAGGGCTGCTACCCCGGCCAGGAGATCGTGGCGCGCACGCACTTCCTCGGCAAGGCCAAGCGCAGCACGCGCCTGCTCGAAACCGCCGTGGATGCCCAGCCGGGCGATGAAGTGCGGCGCGACGATCAGGCCATCGGCAGCGTCGCCAGCGTCGCCGACGGCCTGGCGCTGGCGGTGCTGCCGCTGGAAGGCGCGGAGGATGGCCTGACGGTACGCGGCGAGGCCGCGCGTGTCGCTCCGTTCCTGGATGGACTGGCACGCTGATCCCGTTGCGGGACCTGCTTTTGTGGGAACGGCTCCCGCCATGGGAAGCGCGTCAAGCAGACGCGGACAAGCGCACGCCACTATCCGCATCGAAGAAATGCAGGTGCGCCGCCTGGATCGCCACCGGCAGCGCCTCGCCCGCCGCGGGCAGCGCCTGCGGCGGCACGCGCAACACCAATGGCACCCCGTCCAGCGACACGTTGACGAAGATCTCGTTGCCGACCGGCTCCAGTCCGTCGACCACGGCGTCGAACGCCGGCCCGGCCGCCGTCGCCGGCTGCAGGTGCTCCGGGCGCACGCCCACCGCGACCTCACGCCCCAGCCAGTCCGGGGACACGGCCGCGCCCTCGATCGGCAATGTCCGCCCGCCCGCGAGCTGCAGCCCCAGGCCGGGCCCGGCGACCAGCCTTCCGCGCAGCACGTTCATCGCCGGGCTCCCGAGGAACCCGGCCACGAACAGGTTGGCCGGCCGCTCGTACAGCGCCATCGGCGTGTCGATCTGCTGGATCACGCCATCCTTGAGCACGACGATGCGCTGACCCAGCGTCATCGCCTCGACCTGGTCGTGGGTGACGTAGATCATCGTGGTGCCGAGCTTGCGATGCAGTTGCGCGATCTCGGTGCGCACGCTGTGGCGCAGCTTGGCGTCGAGGTTGGAAAGCGGCTCGTCGAGCAGGAACACCGCCGACTCGCGCACCATCGCCCGGCCCAGCGCCACGCGCTGGCGCTGGCCGCCGGACATCGCCTTGGGCAGCTTGTCCAGCATCGAGGCCAGGCCGAGCATGTCGGCCGCCTCCTTCACCCGCCGCGCGATCTCGTCCTTGGGCGTGCCGCGCAGCTTCAGGCCGAAGGCCAGGTTCTCGGCCACGGTCATGTGCGGGTACAGCGCGTAGCTCTGGAACACCATCGCGATGTCGCGGTCCTTGGGGGCGACGTCGTTGACCACCCGATCGCCGATCCGCAGCGTTCCATCGCTGATCTCCTCCAGCCCGGCGATCATCCGCAGCAGCGTGGACTTGCCGCAGCCGGAAGGGCCCACCAGCACCATCAACTCGCCATCGGCGACCTCGAAACTGGCCCCCTGCACGGCCACCTGGCCGTTGTCGTAGACCTTGCGGACCTTGTCCAACTGCACTTTCGCCATCTTCTCGCCTCGACCGGGGATACGACTGCGCCGGCCCTCCCGACGTCAGTGACGGGCAATCGTCGCAGGATCCACCGCAAACGAATGCATTGGTTTATTCTGACATGTAATCGTTTTCAACTGGCAACATCGGCGGCGTGCCGCCCGCGAGGGCCGGACACGTCGCGCCAGCTCCTTCGACACGATGGTCGTAGGGAACGGCATGGGGAATCGAACGGGAGGGAACATGACGCCATCGCACCGGACTTGCGCGCATTCCGCGCCGTACCGGGCCAGACATTCCATAACGATCGTCCAGGTATGCCCGGTGCGCCCTAAACATGCCGGCCCTTTGCTGCAACAATCGGGGGCTCACCTCCGTGGGCAGGGATCCCGATGTGTGCGCATACGCCTTGAACCGATGCGGCCAACCCGATCACCAGAACGCCTGGAACCCCTTGGGCCACTTCATTGACAACGATGTCACAGGAATCTGAAACTCGATCCATGCACACCACACTCCTCCTGTTCGGTGCCACCGGCGACCTGGCACAGCGCTACCTCTTCCCCTCCCTGCTGCGCCTGTCGATCGATGGCTTGCTGCCGGAGGATTTCCGGGTCCGTGCACTGGCGCTTTCGCCCCACGACACGCCCAAGTTCCACGACATCCTGCGGCCGCGCCTGGAACAGGCCCTGCCCCACGCCAGTGCGGCCCAGATCGAGGCGTTGCTGCAGCGGATCGACTACCGCTCGGTGGACCTGCGCGATGCGAGCTCGGTCGCCAATGCCGTGCGCGAACTGACCGACCGCCCCTGCGTGAGCTACCTGGCGATCCCGCCGGGCCTGTACATCAGCACCTGCCAGGGCCTGGCCGAGGGCGGCGCGCTGGCGCCGCCGCACCGCCTGATGCTGGAAAAGCCGATCGGCCACGATTCGGCCAGCGCCCAGGAGATCCTGCAGTCGATCGGCGCGCTGATCGACGAGGACCGCGTGTTCCGGCTCGACCATTACCTGGGCAAGGCCGCGGTGCAGAACCTGATCGCGCTGCGCTTCGGCAACACGCTGCTCGAGGCGGTGTGGAACCGCAACTACATCGAGTCGGTGCAGATCCTGGTCGCCGAGAGCGAGGGCGTGGACGGGCGCGACGCCTACTACGCCCGCTCCGGCGCGCTGCGCGACATGGTCCAGAGCCACATCCTGCAGCTGCTGTGCCTGGTGGCGATGGAACCGCCGGCCTCGCTGGAGGCCGACCGCATCCGCGACGAGAAGGTCAAGGTGTTGCGCGCGTTGCGGCCGCTGACCGCCGAGCACGCCGCGCGCGACAGCGTGCGCGGCCGCTACACCGCCGGCACCATCAACGGCCAGCCCGCGCAGGCCTACCAGCCGCCGGAAGGCAGCGACGTGGAGACCTTCGTCGGCGTCACCGCGCGCATCGACAACTGGCGCTGGGAAGGCGTGCCGTTCCACCTGTGCACCGGCAAGCGCATGCCCGAGCGCACCACCCGCGTGGTGGTCACGCTCAAGCCGGTCACGCATTGGCTGTTCGAGCGTCCGCATCGCAAGCAGGCCGTGCCCAACCGGCTCACCTTCCAGTTGCAGCCGCAGGAGAACATCGAGCTGGGCCTGATGAGCAGCCTGGCCGGCCCGGAATGGGGCGCGCTGGAACTGCAGCCGCTGGAGCTGGAGCTGTCGGTGCCGACCGGCCTGCATCGCCGGATCGCCTACGAACGCCTGTTCCTGGATGCGTTCAACGGCAACCACGCGCTGTTCGTGCGCGACGACGAGGTCAGGGCCGCCTGGGCCTGGATCGACAGCGTCAGCGAGGCCTGGAAGAAGGCCGGGCTGCCGCTGGAGTCCTACCCGGCCGGCACCTGGGGCCCGGAACGCGCGCGCGCGTTCCTGCCGCCCGGCATCGACGACCACGGAGCGGACGCATGAACCTGGCGCTGTCCAAGCCCGTGCTGGTCGCCGACATCGGCGGCACCAATGCGCGCTTCGCGCTGGCCGACATCGACGCCTCGGTCCCGCTGCTCGCCGACACCGTGCGCGAGTACCCGGTGGTCGAGTTCCCCTCGCTCGGCGACGCCGCCAGCCACTACCTCGAACAGACCGGCGTGCCCACCGCGCGCGGCGTGTTCGCGGTGGCCGGCCGCGTCGACGGCGACGAGGCCCGCATCACCAACCACCCCTGGGTGATCTCGCGCAGCCGCACCGCCGGCATGCTCGGCTTCGACAGCCTGCACCTGATCAACGACTTCGCCGCGCAGGCGATGGCGATCAGCCTGCTCAGGCCCGAGGACGTGGTGCAGGTCGGCGGCGCCGGCTGGGAACCTGCGCCGGTGACGCAACCGCGCAACTACGCGGTGATCGGTCCCGGCACCGGGCTCGGCGTGGGCGGCCTGGTCATCCGCGGCGGCCGCTGCTATCCGCTGGAAACCGAAGGCGGCCATGCCAGCTTCCCGCCGGGCACGCCGGAGGAAATCCGGATCCTGGAGATCCTGTCGCAGCAATTCGGCCGCGTTTCCAACGAGCGCCTGATCTGCGGCGCGGGGCTGGTGAACATCTACCGTTCGCTGAGCGAGATCGCCGGCGTCGACCCGGGGCCGCTGCAACCGAAGGACATCACCGCGCGCGCGGCCGCCGGCGATCCGCGCGCGACGCGCACGGTCGACCTGTTCTGCGCGATCTTCGGCGCCATCGCCGGCGACCTGGTGCTGGTCCAGGGCGCCTGGGACGGCGTGTTCCTCACCGGCGGGCTGGTGCCGCGGCTGCTGGACTCGATCCTGCATTCCGGCTTCCGGCAGCGCTTCGAGAACAAGGGCCGTTTCTCGTCGATCATGTCGCGCGTCCCGTCGCTGGCGGTGATGCACCCGCAGGCCGGCCTGCTGGGCGCGGCCGCGTACGCCGTGGATGCCGAACGCGAGGTGATCCGATGAAGCTGCAGAACCACGAGCGCATCGCGCTGGTGCGCCACGAGGAGCCCCAGGACTGGATCGAGGGCGTCGCCAGCGAACTGGCCGGCATCCTCGCCCACGAGATCGAGAAGAACGGCCACGCCCGCATGCTGCTGTCCGGCGGCACCACGCCGGCGCCGGTGTACGAATCGCTGGCGACGCGCGCGCTGGACTGGAGCAAGGTCGAGGCCGGGCTGGTCGACGAGCGCTGGCTGTCGCCGCAGGATCCGGACAGCAATGCCTGGCTGGTCGGGCACAGCCTGCTCGACCATGCCGAGGGCATGGGCTTCGTGCCGCTGGTCCGTCCCGGCAAGCCGATCGAGGAATGCGTGCATTCGGCCAACCTGCACGCCCGGCACGCGCCCGCGCCGTGCGTGGCGGTGCTGGGCATGGGCGGCGACGGCCATACCGCCTCGCTGTTTCCCGGCGCGTCCGACCTGCCGAAGGCGCTCGCCAATCCGGCGCCCTACGCTTCGCTGGACGCCACCGGCTGCCCCGGCTCCAACAGCTGGCCGCTGCGGATCACGTTGACGCCGGCCGGGCTGGCCATGGCCGGCACGCGCCTGCTGCTGTTGCGCGGCAAGCAGAAGCTGGAGGTGCTGGAAGCGGCACTGGCCGGCGACGATCCGCTGGAATACCCGATCCGCGCCGCCATCGACCTGCCCGGGCCGCGGCTGCGCGTGCACTGGTGCCCTTAAGGAGCCCGCACATCCATGTGCGGGGACTTGAAGATGCGAGTCCCTCGCAAGAGCCTGCACATCCATGTGCGGGGACCTAACGAAAAGCGGGTCCTTCCCGCTCCACTCATAGCCGGTAGCCAATGAGCCTGCATCCCAACATCCAAGCCGTCACCGAACGCATCCGCGAGCGCAGCGCGCCGTCGCGCGCGGCCTACCTCGCCGGCATCGATGCCGCCCTGCGCGACGGCCCGTTCCGCGCCCGCCTGAGCTGCGGCAACCTGGCCCACGGCTTCGCCGCGTGCGGCCCGACCGACAAGGGCCGGCTGCGCGCCGACGCGACGCCGAACCTCGGCATCGTCACCGCCTACAACGACATGCTTTCGGCGCACCAGCCGTTCGAGCAGTATCCCGAGCTGATCCGCGAGACCGCGCGCGCGCTCGGCGCCACCGCCCAGGTCGCCGGCGGCGTGCCGGCGATGTGCGACGGCGTCACCCAGGGCCGCGCCGGCATGGAGATGTCGCTGTTCTCGCGCGACGTGATCGCCCAGGCCGCCGCGATCGGCCTGAGCCACGACATGTTCGACAGCACCGTCTACCTGGGCGTGTGCGACAAGATCGTGCCGGGCCTGCTGATCGGCGCCCTCGCCTTCGGCCACCTGCCGGCGGTGTTCCTGCCGGCCGGGCCGATGACCCCGGGCATCCCCAACAAGAAGAAGGCCGAAGTGCGCGAGCGCTACGCGGCCGGCGAGGCCACGCGCGAGGAGCTGCTCGAAGCCGAGGCCGCCTCGTACCACGCGCCGGGCACCTGCACCTTCTACGGCACCGCCAACTCCAACCAGGTCCTGCTGGAAGCGATGGGCGTGCAATTGCCGGGCGCTTCGTTCGTCAATCCCGGCACGCCGTTGCGCGACGCGCTGACCCGCGCGGCGACCGAGCGCGCCCTGGCGATCACCGCGCTGGGCCAGGATTTCCGCCCGTTCGGCCGGCTCATCGACGAGCGCGCCATCGTCAACGCGATCGTCGCGCTGATGGCCACCGGCGGCTCCACCAACCACACCATCCACTGGATCGCGGTGGCGCGCGCGGCCGGCATCGTCCTGACCTGGGACGACATGGACCTGATCTCGCGGACCGTGCCGCTGCTGGCGCGCGTCTACCCCAACGGCGAGGCCGACGTGAACCGCTTCCACGCCGCCGGCGGCACCGCCTTCGTGTTCCGGGAGCTGATGGACGCCGGGCTGATGCATGACGACCTGCCGACCGTGGTCGAGGGCGGCATGCGCGCCTACGCGCAGGAACCGCGGCTGCACGAGGGCGGCAAGGTCGGTTACGTGCCGGGCGCGCAGGCCAGCGCCGACGAGGCGGTGGTGCGCCCGGTCGCCCATGCGTTCGAGGCGCAGGGCGGCCTGCGCCTGCTGCGCGGCAACCTGGGCCGTTCGTTGATCAAGCTGTCGGCCGTGAAGCCCGAGTACCGCCGCATCGAGGCGCCCGCGGTGGTGGTCGATGCGCCGCAGATGCTCAACAAGCTGCATGCCGCCGGCCTGCTGCCGCAGGATTTCGTCGCGGTGGTGCGCTACCAGGGGCCGCGCGCCAACGGCATGCCGGAACTGCATTCGCTGGCGCCGCTGCTGGGCATGCTGCAGAACCAGGGCCGGCGCGTGGCGCTGGTCACCGACGGCCGCCTGTCCGGTGCTTCCGGCAAGTTCCCGGCGGCGATCCACGTCACGCCGGAAGCCTCGCGCGGCGGTCCGATCGGCCGGATCCGCGAGGGCGACATCGTCGTGCTCGACGGCGAGGCCGGCACCCTGGAAGTGAAGGTATCGCCGGAGGAATGGGCCGCGCGCGAGATCGCGCCGAACACCGCGCCGGCCGGCAACGACCTGGGCCGCAACCTGTTCGCGATCAACCGGCGCGTGGTCGGCCCGGCCGACCAGGGCGCGATCTCGATCTCCTGCGGACCGATGAACGCCGACGGCAGCCTGTGGGAATACGACGCCGAATACGACCTGGGCCATACGCCGGTCGCGGCGGAAGCCCCGCACGAAGCCAAGGACGCTTGAAATGCCGGGATCGGGGATTCGGGATCGGGGATTGGCAGAGCCAGGACACCGCCCCGAATCCCCGATCCCGAATCCCCAATTCCTGCTTTACGACACCGAGAACGCCATGAGCATCGCCCAGCACCAACAGAAAGCCGAACAACTGCTCCGCGCCGCCGGGATCCTGCCGGTGGTGACCGTCCACACGCTGGACCAGGCCCGCCGCGTGTCGGCCGCGCTGCTGGAAGGCGGCTTGCCGGCGATCGAGCTGACCCTGCGCACGCCGGTCGCGATGGAAGCGCTGGCGGTGCTGAAGAAGGAACTGCCGGACGTGGTGGTCGGCGCCGGTACCGTGCTCTCGGCCGAACAGATGCAGCAGTCGATCGATGCAGGCGCCGACTTCCTGGTGACCCCGGGCACGCCGCCGGCGCTGGCCGATGCGCTGGCGCAGGCGCCGCTGCCGGTGGTCCCGGGCGCGGCCACGCCGACCGAGTTCCTGGCCCTGATGGCGCGCGGTTTCCGCGTGTGCAAGCTGTTCCCGGCCAGCGCCGTCGGGGGCCTGGCCATGCTCAAGGGCCTGGCCGGACCGCTCGCCGATCTCAAGCTGTGCCCGACCGGCGGCATCAGCGAGGCCAACGCGGCCGAGTTCCTGTCGCAGCCGAACGTGCTGTGCATCGGCGGCTCGTGGATGGTGCCCAACGACTGGGTCGCCGGCGGCGAGTGGGACAAGATCCGCGACACCTCGGCCAAGGCCGCGGCGATCGTGCGGCAGGTGCGTGCCGCGGGGTGAGCTATTCCCTTCTCCCCCGAGGGGAGAAGGTGCGCCGAAGGGGCGGATGAGGGCACGGGGCCGGGGGCTTCGCCTTCATACCCTCACCCCAATCCCCGCTTCGCGCCCCGGCCCACGCCAGCGGCGTGGGCGCTCAAAGGCACGCGCACCCGTGGTGCGCAAGCCGTGCCTCCTCGCCCCGCCGGGAGAAGGGCTTCAGGTCAAGGCTTCGTCGACGATGCATCCACCATCGACCGCGCCGGCAATGGCGCGAACTGCAGCCGTGTCCATACGCCGTAATGATCCGACGCCCAGCGCCCATGGGCGTCCGGCAGATCGAACAGGATCCTCGCCTCGCGCGCCAGCAGGCGCTGCTGCTGGAAGAACACGTGGTCGATCCGCGCCGGCCTGTCGTAGACCTCCATGTTCAGCGTGCTCACCCGGGCGTCGCGGTGCACGCTGCCATAGCTGTCGCCGTAGCCCTTGCGCAGCGCTTCCAGGTCGATCGCATCGGCGGCGCTGTTGAAGTCGCCCGCGATCACCACCGGCGCCCCGCCGGCGGTGTCGGCGACGAACCGCAGCAGGTCGGCGACCTGCAGGGTACGGGTCGCGCGTCCGCGCCCGTCGGCGCGCTCGTTGAGATGGGTGACGTAGACGCTGACCGGTTGCCCGTCCACGTCGATGCGCACCTGCGCGGCGACGCGATAGTCGTCCAGCGGCTGCAGCAGGCGCTGGTGCCGGGCCAGGACCGGCCGGCGGGTGAGCAGCGCGTTGCCGTAGCGCTTGGGCGCGCCGGCCGGGTCCACCGAGGCGAACTCGTAGTCGTAGCCCAGCCGCTGCGCCAGCCAGGCCGCCTGGTTGGCGACGCTGCCCTCGCGCTCGATCACTTCCTGCAAGGCGATCACGTCCGGACGCAGCGCGGCGAGTTCGCCGGCGATGTACTCGCGCCGCGCCGGCCAGTCGCCCCGGTCGTGGTGCAGGTTAAGCGTCACCAGCGACATGCCCGCCACCTCGTCCCGGGCGGCGGCGGCCAGCGGTGCCAACGCCAGCAGCACCGCCGCCATCGCGCGCGTCGCGCGCCGCGCCGGACCCGTCATTGAGCCTTGCGCTCGGCCCGGCGCACCGACGCCGGCACCTCGACCTCCACCTGCGCCGGCAATTGCCGGATGCGCAGCTCGTTGCCCTGCCATTGCGCCTGCTCGCCATTGATCGTGGCCTCGCCCGGCTCGCCCGCGTACGGCCACGGGAACGCCACGCCGCCGGCCGGCAGCACCAGCCCGGTCTGCACCTGCAGCAGCAGCCGCTTGTCGCTGCGCTTGATCGAGTAGCCCAGTCGCCCCTGCGGCGTGCGCAGGTCGGAGATCGCCACGCCCTGCCCCTCGAACCAGCGCGGCGGCAGGCCGGCGGCGATGACCAGGCTGTCGTCGCTCTCGCGTTCGTAGGCGAACATGTCCAGCACCGAGCGCACGAAGTCCGAAGCCACCCAGGCGTGCGGCAGGTCGCCGAGGAAGAACGGCGCGCGCGGCGTGCGCGAGACCACTTCCGCCCACTGGTTCCACGCCTGCGGGGTGCGGTCCTTGAAGAAGAACGACAGCGCGTCCCAGGCGCGGTCGCGCCATCCCAGCCGCACGAACGCCGACACGTTGCGCCATTCGTACGGGGTGTAGTCCTTCCATTCGCGCTTGCCGTCGCGGCGCGCGACGAACTCGTTCCAGTAGCGCTCGAAGGTGCCGTCCAGCAGCTCCGGCGGCAACCGCCCCTGCTCGCCGCCCGGCGCCAGCGCGATGGTGGTCGAGGTGGGATCGAAATCGCCCAGTTCGGCCGAGCCCGGCAGGTAGTCGATCTGGTGCTGGCGCACCGCCGCCTTGAGCGAGGCGTCCAGGTCCTGCTGGAACTGGTCGCGCGAGGCCGCGAACCGGGCCGCGTCCTCGGGACGCTCCAGGGCCTCGGCGATCGCCACCGCGTCCTTGTAGCCGCGCAGCGCCCAGAAATTGTCCCAGTACGAGTGCACCGGCTTGGCCGAATAGCCCTCGTGGCTGATCGACACCGGCATCATCCCGTAGAAGGCCGGGTCGACCATGAAGTTGGATTCCGTGCGCTCGCTCAGGCGCAGCTGCTCCATGTAGCCGTACGCCCCGGTGACGTGCGGCCACATGCGTTCCAGGAACGGCTTGTCGCCCGTGTAGCGGTAGTACTCGGCGATGTTGAAGATCAGCTCGCCGTGGCTGTCGTTCTCCGGCACCGGGTCGCTGCCGCGGTCGTCCACGCAGCAGGGCACCATGCCGTTCTCGAACTGGTACGGCGCGAACCAGTCCACGTACTCGCGCACCACGTCCTCGCGGCCGAGCCGCAGCAGCCCCTCGGAGATCATCGCGCCGTCGCGGATCCAACTGCGCGAGTACGAACGCGTGCCCGGCTGCAGGCGCGGGCCGATCCGCGAGATCAGCATGTGCGCCAGTGCGGTGCGCAGGGTGTCCACCACCGGCTGGCCTTCCGCCGGCACCTCGATGCGCACGCGGTCGAGCTTGTCGCGCCAGGATTGCGCCACCTGCTGCTGCGCCTTCTCGGCGTCGAAACCGGCCGGCATCTGCGCCGGGCCGGTCTGCGGAATGACCAGCGCGATCTCGCGCGCCTGGCCCGGTTGCAGCGTCCAGCGGTACAGCATCGCGCCGGAGGCCAGGCCGGTGGCGTCCTTGACCTGCGCCGTCGCCGGCACCTGCTTGTCGAGCAGGTGCGCCACGTCCATGCCGCTGTCGAAGGCGGTCGCGAAAGCGGCATCCGGCGCCTGCGCGGCGAACACGCGCGGCTTGCCGTTGATGCTGGCGATCGGTCCGTTGAACGCCAGCTGCTGGATCGGGCTGACGCCGCCCTGGGTATTGAGGAACTGCGACGGCGGATTGACCTGGAACGGCCGGATCGCCAGCGCCAGGGTGACGTCGTGCGGCACCTTGTCCGGGTTGCTCAGACGGTAGCGCGCCACCAGTTGCGCGTTGTCCGGCGTGCCCTGCACGAACGAGGTGACCCGCAGGTCGGCCTGCTCGTGGTGCCAGTCCACGCTCGGGATCGGCAGGTAGCCGCCCTGCAGGCTCTGCCGGCTGCCGACGTCGGACCATGCCAGGCGCTTGCCTCCGACCAGCAGGAAAGGCTCGATGCTGAAGCCGGCCTTGGCCACCTCGACCGCGCCGTCCTCGCCGATCAAGCCCTGCTCGGTGCCGCCGTCCAGGCCGAGGATGGTCCAGTACGGCTGCTCGCCGGAGAAGCCCCGCGGGAAACTGCCGCGCGGCAGTTGCGCCGCCAGCGACTTGACGAAGTCGTTCGGCGTGGCCGCGAACGCCAGCGGCTGCACCTTGATCTCCTTGATGCCGTAGCGGAAGTTCGGGCCGTCCTTCAGGTCGAAGCGCAGGTAGCGCGCCTGGCTCTCGGGCAGCGCCAGCCAGCTGGTGTCGCCGCCGCCGGCGACCACGTCGCGCAACAGCTTCCACTCGCGCCCGTCCACCGAGGAGCGCACCTCGTAGACCGAGGCCTGCAGGCCCGGCACCCAGTTGACGATGGCGCCGCCGAACTCGCGCACCTTGCCGAGGTCCAGCGTCACGGTCTGCTGCTTGACGTTGCCGCTGAGCCAGAACGTGTCCGGCTTGCCGTCGGCCATGCGCTGCTCCAGCGCCGGTGCGGTGTCGGCGATGACATGGGCGGCATACGGCGATTCGTCGGGCGGCGGCAGCTCGGCCATCGCCAGGCGGTCGAAGCATACGGTGCCCTTGCCGCCGACCTTGTTGTAGATCGTGAACTCGACCGCCGCGCTGCTGCGCAGCTCCTTGTCCGGGCTTGGGCCCCAGGCCTTCTCGACGTGCCGCTTGAGATAGGCCACCTTGGTCCAGTTCCTGGGGAACGCGAATCCCGGCCGGTTGACCCACCACACGTTGTCGCCGCTGGCGTCGATCAGCTTGAACTGCAGGTCGTTGGCGGGCGAGTCGCCGCGGATGTTGAACGAGAGCTCGTAGTTCTGCGGGTACTGGACCGGCAGCTCGCGGCGGATGCCGACGTAGCCGGACACGCCGTTGAAGTTGTAGTCCAGGCACAGCGCCTTGCCGCCGCCGGGGGAAGCCACCGGGCGCAGCGAGCCGCTGACCTGGTTGGAGACCACCAGCTTCCAGGCGGATATGTCGTCGAATCCATCCAGCACGCGGGCCTCCGTCGCGGACGCTTGCGAAACCGTGCAGGCCATCACCAGGCCGGCGACCGGCCATTTCCAGGATCGCAATCTCATCGCCACCGTCTCATCGCGTTTCGCTCCAGGTCCATGCCATCCCTGCCCCCCAACCGCGCCATTCTCACCCCTTCACGCTCCCCAGCAGCAGGCCCTGGATGTAATAGCGCTGCAGCGCCAGGAACAGCAACAGTACCGGAATCACCGTCACCACCGCCCCGGCCATCATCAGTTCCACGTCCATGATGTGCTCGCGCGACAGCGCCGCCAGCGCCACCGGCAAGGTGTAGTGCTCCTGGTCGGTCAGCACGATCAGCGGCCACATGAAGTCGTTCCAGGCGGCCATGAAGGTGAAGATGGTCAAGGTCACCAGGACCGGCTTGAGCATCGGCAGCACGATCTGGAAGAAGATCCGCAGCTCGCTCGCGCCGTCGATGCGCGCCGCCTCCAGCAGTTCGTCAGGGATGCCGCGCGCGTACTGGCGGACCAGGAAGATGCCGAACACCGTCGCCAGCGCCGGCACGACCACCCCGCCGAAGCTGTTGACCAGGTGCAACTGCTTCATCAGCAGGAACAGCGGCAGCATCGCCACCTGCGCGGGGATCACCAGCGCCGCCAGCAGGATCTGGAAGATCCGCTCGCGCCCGGCGAAGCGCAGTTTGGCGAAGGCGTAGCCGGCCATGGTGTTGACCAGCAGCGAGCCGAGCGTGATCGACAGCGACACCAGCAGGCTGTTGGCGAAGTTGCGCGCCATGCCGGTGCGCGCCAGCAGCTCGCGGTAGCTGTCCAGCGTGGCGTGCGAAGGCAGCAGCGGCGGCGGGAAATGGCTGGCCTCGCCGCGCGGCATGAACGACACCGACACCATCCAGAGCAACGGCGCCAGGCTGACCAGCGCGATCAGCGCCAGCCCCCCGTTCACGAGCACGCCGTTCCAGCGCGATTGGCCCACTTCCCGGCTCATGAAAAAGGACCCGCGCACATGGACGTGCGCCGCTTTTGCGAGGGACTCACAGGAACTCCTTTTTGCGGCCGAGCCGCAGCATCACCGTCGTCACCGCCAGGATGATGAGGAACAGCAGGAACGCGACCGCCGACGCGCGGCCGAGGTTCCACCACTTGAAGCCTTCCTCGAACATGAAGTACAGCACGCTGACCGTGCTCTGCAGCGGGTCGCCGCGGGTCATCACGTACGGTTCGGCGAACAGCTGGAAATAGCCGGAGACGGTGATCACGCTGACCACCAGCAGCACCGGGCCCAGCTGCGGCAGGGTGATGTGCAGGAATTGCTGCCGCTTGTTGGCGCCGTCGATGCGCGCGGCCTCGTACAGGTCGTGCGGGATCGCCTGCAGGCCGGCCAGGAAGATCACCATGTTGTAGCCGAAGTTCTTCCACACCGCGAACAGCATGATGGTCGGCATCGCCCAGGCCGGGTCGCCGAGCCAATCGACCGGCGGGATGCCCAGGTGGCCGAGCGCCCAGTTCACCAGGCCGTAGCTGGTGTGGAACAGGTAGCGCCAGATCACCGCCACCGCCACCAGCGTGGTCACCACCGGCGCGAACAGCGCGGTGCGGAACAGCGCCCTGAAGCGGGCCGCCGGCGCGTTGAGCAGCAGTGCCGCGCCCAGCGACACCGCGATCGACAGCGGCACGCCGACGACCACGAAGTACGTGGTGTTCCACAACGACTTCCAGAACATGGGCGTCTGCAGCAGGTCGATGTAGTTGCCCAGCCCGATGAAGCGCAGGTGGCTGGCGTCGGCGAGCGCGTAGAGGTCGAAGTCGGTGACGCTCAGCGCCAGCGCCGACAGCACCGGCAGGCCGAAGAACACGCCGATCACGATCAGGGCCGGGCCGGCGAAGACCCAGCCGGCCAGCGAGCTGCGCCTCATGGCCGTGCCTCCCCGGTGGCCGGCGACGGATGTTCCTGCGCATAGATCCAGCGCCGCTTGGCCAGGATCTCGTCCACGCGCCTGTCCAGTTCTTCCACGGCCTTGTCCTGCGGCTCGCCGCCGCGCACCACCCGCTCGGTCACCAGCCGCATCTCCTGCACGATCCGCTCCCATTCCAGCACCTTGGGCGTCGGCTTGGCCCGTTCCAGCTGCTCGCGGAACGCCTTGGCCAGTTCGTCGCTGGCCAGCGAGGGCGCGTCCCAGGTGCTGCGGCGCGGCGGCAGGTCGCCGATCAGCGCGTGGAAGCGCGCCTGCACCTGCGGCCGCGACAGGAACTCGATCAGCTTCCAGGCCGCCTGCTTGTGCTCGGAGGAACGGAAGATCACCAGGCTGGCGCCGCCGGCGATGCCCGCGCCCGGCCCGTTGGGGCCCGGCAGCGGCATCGTGCCCCACTGCCCCTTCAACGCCGGCGGCTCGCGCAGGCCGAACTCGCGGATGTTCCACGGGCCCGACAGATAGAAGGCGTAGAAGCCGTCGAAGAATTCGTCCCAGACGTTGGAGATCTGGGTCTCCGACATCTTCGGCGCCCAGCCCTGCTCGAAGATGTTGGCGTAGAACGCCAGCGCCTTGCGGAAGCCGGGGCCGCGGAAGTTGCCGTAGTTGTCGTGGTCGCGCAGCAGCGGATCGTCGAACTGCAGGCCGAGCGAGAGCTGCTGCTCGAACTCGTTGAGCGGCAGCAGGATCGCGTAGCGGTCGGGACCGACGTGCTTCTTCACCGCGGCCATCGCGTCGTTCCACTCGGCCCAGGTCACCGGCAGCCTGGTCACCCCGGCCTCGCGCAGCATGTCCTTGCGATAGAACAGCAGGCGCGTGTCCACGTACCAGGGCACGCCGACCACCTGCCCGTCGATGAGGTTGGTATCCCAGATGCCCGGGAAGTAGTCCTTCGGGTCGACCACCGTGGACCGGTCGATGTACGGCTGCAGGGGTTCGAGCGTGTCCAGCAGCGCGAACTCGGGGATCCAGGTATTGCCGAGCTGGCACACGTCCGGCAGGCCGTCCGCGGCGAAGGCGGTGAGCAGCTTCTCGTGCGCGGCCGTCATCGGGATCGCCTGCACATCCACGTGGATGCCCGGGTTCTCCTTCTCGAAGTCGTCGATCAGGCCGCTGACGACCTCGGCCTCGCGGCCCATCGCCCAGAAGCGGATGGTCTCGCCCTGCGGCGGCCCGCTGCAGGCGGTGGCGGCGAGCAGCAGCGCGGCGGCGATCAGGTTACGGATGCTGGCCACGCGTCACTCGGGCTTCTGCTGGCGCTGGGCCGGGTTCTCCTGTGCCTCGGCCGCGGCCGCGCGCGACTCGGCGATGCCCAGCGCGCGTGCCTTGGCCGCTTCCTCGTCCTTCTGCGGCGCCGGCTGCGACTCGCCTTCCGGCGTCAGCCAGCCGCCGGTGAAGCCGGCGCGTTCCAGGCCGCGGCGGATGTACTTGTTCTTCTTCATCACCGTCCAGACGAACTCGTCGCGGTAATTGGCGATGCCGGCCAGGATCGGCCCCTGGTCGATCGCGATGTAGTCGCTGGCCACCCAGCCGCGGTCCGGGATCAGCCGCCCGGTCTTGAGCGGGATGTCGTAGTTGAAGCTGGGGTTGAAGGCGTCCAGGAAGCCGTAGCTGGAATACAGGAAGTCGCCGTAGCGCTTGTGCATCTCCACCGTGGCCGGGATCACCACCTCCGGCGCGAACGGCAGCGAGGAGATCGCCGCGGTCGGCGCTATCGTGCCGTCGTCGAAGTTCTCGCGCAGGCCGGCGCCGCGCGAGGAGTAGTGGCGGAACTGGCGCTGCTCCCCGCGGTATTCCTGGCTGGTGTTCTGCGGACCGTCGCTGGCGGTCAGGCCCCAGACGTTCTCGCCGTAGCCCTTCCACTTCATCGGGTTCTCGATGGCGTAGTCGCGCTGCGCCAGCGTGGCCCGGCGGCTGTTGAGGTAGTAGTCGATGCCGCGCTCGCGCATGTACTGGTCCTGGATGTCGCGGAAGTCGATCCAGACATGGCTGTACTGGTGGCCGAACAGCGGGCCGAACGACAGGTACTCCTGTCCCTGGTAGACGCCCCAGTCGTTGTTGTACGTGCGGGTCCACACTTCCCACGCTTCCGGGGCGACCGCGTGGGTGGGCGAGCCCAGCGCCAGCACGTACAGCATCATCGCCTCGTTGTAGCCCATCCAGTCGTGGTTGATGAAGCCGCTTTCCGGGAACCAGCCCATCGACACCAGCGGCGCGCGCTTCTGCATCCAGGCCCAGTCCACGCGCTTGTACAGCGCGTCGGCGATCTCGCGGATCTCCTTCTCGCGCGGATCGTCGCCGTCGTAGTACGACTGCGCGAACAGCACGCCCATCATCAGCAGCGCGGTGTCCACGCTGCTCAGTTCGACCCAGCTGTTGTAGCGCTGGCCCTGCTGCATGTCGAGGAAGTGGTAGTAGAACCCCTTGTAGCCGGCCCGTCCCGCCCGCTGCGGCCCCATCGGCGCGTCGCGGAAGAACTTCAGCGTGGTCAGCGTGCGGTCGATCGCCTGGTTGCGGCTGATCCAGCCGTTCTCGATGCCGATCGGATAGGCGGTCAGGGCGAAGCCCACCGACGCGATGCTGGCGAACGGGCGCGACGGGTAGCGGTCCGGCGTCAGGCCGTTCTCCTGGTTGGTGGTGTCCCAGAAGAACTGGAAGGTACGCCGTTCTATGTCGCTGAACAGCGGCGGCAACTCGGGCTTGAGCGGGCGCGGCGGCACGTTGGCCTCGATCAGGATGACGGGGGGCCTGGCAGGTTGCGGCTTGGCCGGCTGCGATTCTTCGCGTTGGCACGCCGCCAGTCCCAGGCATGCCACCAAAGGTACCGCCAGCCACTTCGAGAATAGTCCCCTGTTCATCAAACCCCGCTCATGTAATCGATTTCAAAAACCTTCGAGAAGATACATCCTCGGCCGCGGTCGCGTCCTCCCGGGAGCGCAACCGCGGCCGCGGCACTACCAATCCAGTCCGAACGAAAGCTTGGCGGTCCGGGTCACGTACTGGTCGAAGCCGGTGGCCGTGCCGTTGTCCCAATCGACGCTGTAGGAGTCGAAGTTCTTCCAGTTGAAGACGTTCAGCACGTCCAGCCGCGCCCGCAGCTTGATGTTCGAGCCGGTGTCCCACACCTTCTGAGCCGCCAGGTCGAGCTGCTTGAAGCCCAGCGTCGTGTCCGGATGGAACTGGCGGATGCGGCACTGGCCGTCCACGCCGACCGGGCAATAGTCGGTGTAGTAGTACTCCGGCGTGGACAGGGTCAGCTTGCCGGAGAACGTGGTGTCCCACGGCCCGTCGGCGACGCCGCTCACCACCAGGCGGTGGCGCGCCACGCCGCTCGAGGTGAACCAGCCGTAGTCCGAGAGCGTCGGGTAGTCCAGCGCGTAGTGCTCGCCGAACTGGCGGTTCTCCTTGGCGTTGCTGTAGGTGTAGGCGATGTTGAGGCTCCAGGGCGACTCGTTCGTGTACGGCTTCTCCAGGCTGAGCAGCAGCGAGTTGTTGCGCGTCTCCAGCCCGTTGGTGCCCAGGATCAGCGAGCCGTATCCCGGCACGCCGTTGTTCCACGGCGGCCCGGAGATGGTGCCCGGCTCGAAGAAGCTGCCGTCCGGCAGGCGGTTGCCCAGCAGGAACACGAAGCCGTCCTTGGACACGATGCGCTGCAGCGTCACCGAACTGTTCCAGTCGTAGCCGAACATCCGGAACGTGTCGCGGATGCCGATGCTGAACTGGTCCGAATACGGCACCTTGAGGTTGTTGGACAGCAGGTCGACCTCGCGCCCGACGGCCGAGTTGCCCGCCACCAGCGCATCGAGGGTGGACTGCTGCAGCAGCGACTCGTCCCAGGCCAGGCAGGTGCCGCTGCCCACGGTGCACGGGTGCCCGGCCGTGTCGATGCTGAAGCCGTAGCTGCCGTAGGTGGCCTTGGTCTGCTCCAGCGCCAGGTAGTCGAACAGGTCGCGGTCGTAGGCGCGTCCCGCGCCGCCGAACAGCACGTGCTTCTCGTCGCCCGACAGGTCGTAGGAGAAGCCGAGGCGCGGCTGCCAGGCATCCTTGAACGCATGCCGGCTGCTGCCGTCGCTGATGTAGTTGGAAATATCGATCCCGCCCAGCGCCAGCGTCTGCGCGTAGGTCTGTCCGGCCGGGGCGTTCGGGTCCTGGCCGTAGATCGCCGCGACCACGTCCGGATCGGTCACGTGGTCGAGATAGCTCGGCGTCTTCTCGTAGTCCCAGCGCACGCCCAGGTTGAGCGTCAGCCGGTCGGTCACTTCCCAGTCGTCCTGGAAGTAGATGCCGAACTGCTTGTTCTTGGAACTCAGCTGGCCCTGGCTGGTACCGGTGATGCCGGAGGAAAAGCTGACGTAGTACGGGACCGACGTGCTGTCGCCGATGTCGTAGTAGAACTGCGGGTTGTAGGGCTGCTGCTCGAGCGTCTTCAGGTCCACCTGCTTGTACTTCACGCCCATCTTCAGCGTGTGCCCTTCCCAGCCGGTGAAGGTCAGGTCGTCCTGGAACGAATGGCCCTGCTGGCCCTTGCGCTGGTAGCCGCCCGAGCCGGCGCCGGTCGCCAGGATCACGTTGCCGGTGTTGCCCTCGCCGTCGGTCAGCACGTAGCCGGCGCCGAAATTCTTCGGCTCCATCGACCAGAAGGCCTTCTCGTAGGTCAGGTGGGCGTCGTTGAGCCAGTCGCCGGCGGTCAACTGCCAGCGCAGGTCGATGCGCGTCTCGTCCACCTTGTTGTCGGTCGCGTACGACTCGGTGTTCTGGTCGCCGACATTGCTGAGGTCGGTCTCCTCGCGGCGCTTGGCGGTGAGCTCCAGCAGGTTGTTCTCGCCGATCGACCAGTCGATCTTGCCGAAGTACAGGTCCTCGTGGAACGGCACCGAGCTGTTGCGGACCGAGGACTGCAGGAACGCCGGCAGGTCGGACACGCTGTAGCCCTGGCCGGGAACGACGTCCTTGGGCGCGATGTAGTCCTTGCCCTCGTAGGTCACGAAGAAGTGCGCCACGTCCTTGACGATCGGGCCGCCGAACGCGAAGCCGTATTGCTCGTCCTTGGAGCGGTCCTTGCCGCCCTGCTCCTTCTCGGTCTCCCGGGTCGCCCGCATGTCGGTGTTGGCGTAGTCCCAGAAGAAGCTGCCCTTGAATTCGTTGGTGCCCGACTTGGTCACCGCCGACACCGCCGCGCTGCTCAGCTGGTCGTACTCGGCCTTGTAGTTGGAGGTGATGACCTTGTACTCGCCGATCGCCAGCTGCGGGAACGGGTTGCCGCGGCTGGAATCCTGCCCGGTGATGCCGCCGGCCAGCACGTAGTTCTTCTGGCCCACGCCGTCGATGAACACGTTGATGTTGTTCGCGCTCTGCGCGCCGGACTGCAGCCGGGTGGATCCGTCGCTCGGGCTGGTCTCGAAGCGCATGCCCGGCACGGTGTCGGCGAACGCCAGGAAGTTGCGCGAGGTCTGCGGCAGCGCCTCGATCTGGCGCGTGGTGACGTAGGTGGCCACCTCGGAGGTCTTGGTCTCCACCGCCAACGGCGCGGTGACCTGCACCGTATCGAGCGTGGTGGCCGCTCCGCCGCCGGCATTGGCGGCCACGCCGCCCACGCCCAGGTTCAACGTCGCGGTCTGGCCGACCTGCACGGTGATGGTCTGGCTGTTGCTGCCGCCCGCGGACTGCACTTCGACGCGGTAGGTGCCCGGCGGCAGGCCCGCCACCGCATAGCCGCCACCGGCGCCGACCTGGACGGTGCGGCTGAGCCCGGTGGCCACGTTGGTGGCGGTCACCCTGGCGTCCGTGGCGGGGGCCGAATCGGCCGTGACCTGGCCGCGGATGGTCGCCGCGGTGCTCTGCGCGAAAGCCGGCGCGGCCGCCAGCGCCAGGCAACTGGCCAATGCGCAGGCAAGCAGCCTGCGTGATGGTCGTCCTGCTTCGGTATTTCGTTGATCTGCCATTTCTGACCCTCCCGGGGTTCGATTCCTGGTTACGGCGTGGATACGGTTCCCCAACTACCGGCAAAGGCGGCAAGGCCGCCTGAAAAAAGCGCCTGCGACGCGGAAACCCGGCGCCGGCGCGGCAAACGTCACCTCGATGCGCAGGATTCCCTCACGATCAGCGCGGGAACGAGGGTTTGGCGCTGTCTGTCGACCGCGCCTGGATGATCGATCAGGGCGAGCAGGCGGGTCATCGCCTGCCCGCCCAGTTCCGCGATGCTGACCTGCATCGTGGTCAAGGGCGGATGAACGAAGCGGGCCAGCGGGATGTCGTCGAAACCGGCCAGGGCGACGTCGGCCGGCACGCGCACGCCGGCATGGGTCAGCGCGTACAGGCACCCCAGCGCCATCATGTCGTTGGCGGCGAAGACCGCGTCGGGCAGCGGACCGCTCGCGAGCAAGGCCTGCCCGGCGCGGTAGCCGGACGCCTCGTCGAAATCGCCCGGCAGCTCGATGCCCGATGCTTCGCCATCGTGCGCGGCGATCGCGTCGCGGAAGCCGCGCAGGCGCTCGCGCGCGTCGAAGTTGGATTCCGGGCCGGCGATGAAGGCGATGCGCCGGTGGCCGGCCGCGAGCAGGTGCTCGGTCATCGCCACGGCGCCGGCATGGTCGTCGATGCTCAGCACCGGGTACTGCTCGTCCGGCAGGCGGGTATTGATCAGCACGGTCGGCAGCGCCGGCGGCAGGTTGGCGGTCAGGAAGCCCGGGTTCTCCGCGTAGGGCGAGAGCACCAGCAAGCCGTCCACGCGCCCGCGCATGGCGCGCAGCGCCTGGCCTTGCTCGTCCTGGTTGCCGTGGTAGCTGGAGACCAGCAGGTGCTGGCGGCGCGCCCGCGCCACCCCGTCGATGCCGCGGACCAGCTCGGAGAAGAACTCGCCGTACAGGTCGGGCAGCACCACGCCGATGGTCTGGGTGTGCCGGCTGCTGAGGCTGCGGGCGGCCGCGTGCGGGCTGTAGCGCAGTCGCTCGGCCACCGCCAGGACGTGCTGGCGCACCGGCTCGGCCACGTTGGTATGCCCGTTCAAGGCCCGCGACACGGTGGCGACCGAGACCTTGGCCTCGCGTGCCACGTCTTTGATGGTGATCGTAGCTCTGGTCAACGTACCGCCCTCCGCGGCCGAGACTGCATGAAACCGGGCGGACTGTAATCGTTTTCAAGCCGTTTAGGAAACCCGGGGCCGCCGGTTTTCCGACGCAGCCCACGGAAATCTTAAATTTCAGTTACTTAGAAGTTCGTCACCCGACCTTCACATTCGCTGCATCGCAACAAAAATCCAGGCATTCCTGGCCATTTCTTGTCCCCTCGATGTCCCGGGACATCGCCCTCCTCACGCCGGCGGCGCCGCGTCGATCGCGAGGGCATGGATGTCGGTCTGCATCATCTCGCCGAGGGCGGCATACACCGCCCGGTGCCGCGCCAGCGGCGTCATGCCGGCAAAGGCGGCACTGCGGATGCGCACGTTGAAATGCCCGCGGCCGTCGCGCGCGCCGGCATGGCCGGCGTGACGGTGGCTGTCGTCCTCCACTTCGAGCTCGACCGGCGCGAACGCCGCCTCCAGTGCGGCACGGATGCGCGCTTCGCGCGGGCTCATGGCAGCGCCTTGCGGAACGGGCGCACGTCGACGCGCACGTAGACGCCGGCGGCCACGTACGGGTCCTGGTCCGCCCAGGCGCGCGCCGCCTCCAGCGAAGGGAACTCGGCGATCACCACGCTGCCGCTGAAACCGGCGTCGCCCGGATCCTCGGCATCGATCGCCGGACAGGGCCCGGCTACCAGCAACCGGCCTTCCGCCTGCAACTGCTTCAGGCGCTCCAGATGCGCCGGCCGCGCCGTCCTGCGGCCCTCGAGCGCCCGCTCGCCGTCATACCCTTCGATCACGTACCACATCAGCTTGCCCGTACTCCGCACATGGAACGGCGGACATTCTAAGCCCGGCATCGCCCGGACCTGGCCGGACAAGGCCATGCGCGGGTCTCCAGGCCCAACGCCACCTGTTCGAGGTCCAGGGCGCCCCTAGACACCGGCCATCGCCACGCATTACCCTTGGCTTCACTGCACGCGGCTGGATACAGGCGGCCCGTCGGCTCCCGGCCCCGCCCGCCCCGACGACCGATTCGCCCGACACCGGATCGCCGCGCTAGACGACCTCTTCAGAGCTGTCATGCCGTCGTGCCGATGGGCGCGTCGTGCTGGTTTGTTGTGTGGAATCACGCCTGTCCGGCGTGACAGGGATTGCAACGAGATACGAAAGGCCGCGCCGGACCGGGTCCGCAGCGGCTGCGCAACGCAACACCGATCCGAGCTGATGACCTCCGAACTCGCGTCCGACGCGACTGCCCCGACATCGCCGAGCCCGCCGCAGCAGCAGGAAATGCCGCTGGCGCTGGTGCATGGGCAGCCGTTGCTGCAGATCCCGCAGGACCTGTACATCCCGCCGGACGCGCTCGAGGTCATCCTCGATGCCTTCGAAGGCCCGCTCGACCTGCTGCTGTACCTGATCCGCCGCCAGAACCTCGACATCCTCGACATCCCCGTCGCCGAGATCACCCGGCAGTACGTGGACTACATCAACGTGATGCAGGAGCTGCGCTTCGAACTGGCGGCCGAGTACCTGGTGATGGCCGCGATCCTGGCCGAGATCAAGTCGCGGATGCTGCTGCCGCGGCCGCCCAGCGCCGAGGGCGAGGAAGAGGACCCGCGTGCCGAGCTGGTGCGCCGGCTGCAGGAATACGAACGCTTCAAGCAGGCCGCCGAGGACATCGACGCCCTGCCCCGCCAGGACCGCGACACCACCCCGGCGCATGCCCACGTGCCGGACCGTGCCGCGATCAAGCTGCCGCCGCCGGTCGAGCTCAAGGAGATGCTGCTGGCGCTGTACGACGTGCTCAAGCGCGCCGAGCTGTTCTCGGGCCATGCCATCAAGCGCGAGGCGCTGAGCGTGCGCCAGCGCATGGGCGACGTGCTGAGCCGGCTGGGCGACGGCAAGTTTTACCGGTTCGAGACGCTGTTCACCGCCGAGGAAGGCAAGCTCGGCGTGCTGGTCACCTTCCTGGCGCTGCTGGAGCTGGCCAAGGAGCAGTTGCTGGACATCGTCCAGGAAGCGCCGCTGGCCCCGATCTACGTCAAGTCGCTGGCGTTGAACAACACCAACGAGCCCTTGCAGTTCTCGAGCGAGTTCGACGACAGCGACGAACCCGCCGTGTCGACCTGAGCAACCATGGACCAACAGCTGATCACCCGTATCGTCGAGGCCGCGCTGCTGGCCAGCCACCAGCCGCTGACCCTGGCCCAGTTGAACGAGCTGTTCCCCGAGGACGAGCCCGCGCCCCCCGGCAGCGTGGCGCGCGCGCTGGAGCTGCTGCGCGAAGGCTGCGCCGAGCGCGGCGTGGAACTGGTCGAGGTCGCCTCCGGCTTCCGCTTCCAGGTCAAGTCCGACGTGCACGCCTGGGTCTCGCGGCTGTGGACCGAACGCAAGACCCGCTACACCCGCGCCACGCTGGAGACGCTGGCGCTGATCGCCTACCGCCAGCCGATCACTCGCGGCGAGATCGAGCAGGTGCGCGGCGTGACGGTGAGCAGCAACATCATCCAGGCGCTGGAGGAACGCGAGTGGATCCGCGTGGTCGGCCACCGCGACGTGCCCGGCAAGCCGGCGCTGTTCGGCACCACCAAGGCGTTCCTGGACTACTTCGGGCTCAAGAGCCTGGACCAGCTGCCGCCATTGTCGGAACTGAAGGACATCGGCGAGCTGGACCCGGAACTGCCGCTCGACGCCGAAGGCCAGCCGGCCGCGCCGCTCGCCGCGAGCGCCTCGCCGCCCGGGGATGCGAGCGCCAACGACGACGTCGGCGGCGACGACGCCCCGGGCCCGCAGGACGCATCGCAACAAGACGCATCGCAAGACCAAGAACACGACGCCCGCCAGGGCGAACCCGAAGCCGCGCCGGGCGAGCGCGCGGCAGACGTGAACGAAGACGAAGACAACGCCGTCGCGACGACGACCGTGGCTGTTGACGAAGCCGATCCAGAACCAGAGGCCGACGAGGAAAACGCCGGCCGGAGCCAGAACAATGAGTGACACCACCCGCAAGCTGTCGTTGAACAAACTCTCGCTCAAGCGCGACAGCGCCCCCGAACATTCCAAGCTCGAAGAGCGCCTGCACAAGGTGCTCGCCCAGGCCGGGCTGGGCTCGCGCCGCGCGCTCGAGCAGCGCATCGCCGACGGCCTGGTCAAGGTCAACGGCGAGGTCGCGCAGACCGGCATGTCGGTCAAGAGCGGCGACAGGATCGAACTGGACGGCCGCAGCTTCGTCGCCAGCGCCCTGACCGAGCCGGCGCGCGTGCTGATCTACAACAAGCCCGAAGGCGAAGTGACCACGCGCGAGGACCCGGAAGGCCGCCCGACCATCTTCGAGGCGCTGCCGGCGCTCAAGGGCGCGCGCTGGATCGCGATCGGCCGCCTCGATATCAACACCACCGGCCTGCTGCTGCTCACCACCGACGGCGAGCTGGCCAACGCGATGATGCATCCCTCCTTCGAGGTCGAGCGCGAGTACGTGGTGCGCGTGCGTGCGCCGGAAGGCCAGGACAAGGTGCCGGACAACATCGTCGACCGCCTCGCGCGCGGCGTGGCGCTGGAAGACGGCCCGGCCAAGTTCGACGAGATCGAGCGCATCGGCGGCACCGACTCGCACGACTGGTTCCGCGTGGTGGTCAAGGAAGGCCGCAACCGCGAGGTGCGCCGGTTGTGGGAGTCGCAGGGTTGCCAGGTCAGCCGGCTCAAGCGCACCCGCTACGGCAAGATCGCGCTGCCGCGCGAGCTGCTGCGCGGCCACTCCGTGGAACTGCCGAGCGCGCAGGTCGAGGCGCTGCGCGCCGAACTGAAGCTGGAGGAAGGCGCGCCGTCGGCGCTGACCCTGCAGCCGGTGATCGGCCAGCGCCGCGCCGCCAAGGCCACCGTGCACGTCGCCGGCGGCCGCAGCGCCGGCGCCTACGTCAACGGCCACAACACCGCCGACGAAGGCCGCGAACTGCGCCGCTTCGACAACGTGCGCGAGGATCGCGGCCGCGGTCGCGGCAAGGGCGGCTTCAAGGGCGGCCTGACCGTCACCGGCGAGGCCGCGGCCAAGCAGTCGCAGAAGCCGTTCAAGCAGCGCAAGCCCAAGGGCGACCGCAGCCTGCCCGAGGGCAATCCGGCCGCGTTCCGCAGCTGGTACGTGCCGGAAGGCGTCAGCACCGGCCCGAGCGGGCATCGCAATGCCGGCCCGGGCGGCCAGGGCCGTCCCTACGGCAAGCCGAAAGGCCCCGGCGCCGGGCGCCCGGGCCAGGCCCGCGGCGGCGCAGGCGCCGGCCAGGGCCAGCGCAAGCACCCGTACGGGCATCCGGGCAACGCGCCGAGCTTCCCGTCCGACCACGCCACGCCGGGCCTGAGCCCGTACGGCGCCGCCCGTCCGGGCGGCGGGCGGCCCGGTGGCGGCAATCGCGGCCCGGGTGGCCCGCGCGGCAACCGCCCGGGCGGCCGCGGTCCCGGCGGCAACACCGGTCCGCGCCGCGGTCCGCGCGGCGGTTGAGCCGGAGGCCGGATCCAGGCCACGAAAAAACGCCCCTCCGGGGGCGTTTTTCCTTTGGGGAGCGACGCGGGCGGAAGCCGCCCGGCCCGGCTCAGCGGCGCGAGATCACGAACTTGCCGAAGCCGACGCCCAGGTCCCAGCCTTCGCCGGTGCCGGCCAGGGCCAGCGAGATGTCGCCCTTGGTCACCACCTGCGCGTTGCTCGACTTGACCGCGCCGGCGTGCACTTCGGCGCCGCCGTAAGTGCCGATCAGGTCGTTGAGGCTGTAGGCGCCGGTGAACTTGCCCTTGCCGTTGACGATCTTGGACTTGCCGACGGTCAGCCCGCCGCCCTTGGCGACGATCTTCACCGGGATGCTGGCGCCGTTGTCGCAGGTGATGGTGCCGGTGCCGTTGGCGGTCTTGTAGAAGATCGACCAGCCGGACAGGTTGAAGCGCAGCTCGCAGTCGATGTTGCCCGCGGCGCGCGCCTGCGGGGCCAGCGAGGCCGCGGCCAGCAGCGCGATCAGGCTCAGGGTCTTGGTCACGGGAAACGTCCTGGTGTGAACACGGCGGCGAGGTTAGCAGTGCCGCCGTCCGGGCCGCGACAACGCGGGGCCGGACGGCGTGGTTCCGTTCAGCGATCGGCGTTGGCGGAGCCCAGCTCGAACGCGTCCGCGTCCAGCATGGCCGGGAAGCGCTCGCGGTGCTGGGCCAGCGCCGCGGCGGAGATCGTGGTGGTCGCCACCTGCTCGCGTTCGCGGATTTCCAGCTGCGGCTGGCCGAGGAAGTCGATCACCGCGCTGTCGCCGGCGTAGTGCAGCTGGTTGCCGTCGATGCCGACCCGGTTGACCGCGGCGACGTAGCACAGGTTCTCGATCGCCCGCGCGCGCAGCAAGGTCTTCCAGGCATAGGCCCGCGCCGAAGGCCAGTTGGCGACGAAGACCTGCAGGTCGAAGTCGAGCTGCCCCGGCCGCTCCACATCGAAGCGGTTGCGGCAGAACACCGGGAAGCGCAGGTCGTAGCAGACCTGCGGATTGATCCGCCAGCCCTTCCATTCCACGGTCAGCCGGTCGCGACCGGCGGCATAGCGCTGGTGCTCGTTGGCGTAGCGGAACAGGTGGCGCTTGTCGTAGTGGGCCAGCGTCCCGTCCGGCGTGGCGAACAGCAGCCGGTTGAACACGCCCGCGGGCGTGCGCAGCTGCACGCTGCCGGTGACCGCCGCGTCCAGGCGCGCGGCCTGCTCCAGGATCCAGGCCACGGTCGGCCCGTCCATGCCCTCGGCCCGCTCGATGGCATCGTTGGAAAAACCGCTGGTGAAGGTTTCCGGCAGGATCACCAGGTCGGTCGTGCCCGCCAGCGGCGCCAGCAGCGCGGCGTAGTGCTCGCGGTTGCCGGCCGGATCGTGCCAGCGGGTGTCGCCCTGGACGAGGGAAATGCGCAAGTCGTTCATGGGATCCGTGATTCGGGATTGGTGATTTCGTGATTCGGAAAAGCGGAAGCGCGATGGCTGATGGTGATTCTGCTCTTTCGAATCACCAATCACGAATCACCAATCACAGCTTCTTCAACCGCTCGATCGCCGCATCCAGCGTCGCCTCGTTCTTGGCGAAGCACAGCCGCGCCAGGCGCTGGCCCTGCGGCGGCGCCTCGTAGAACGGCGACAACGGAATCGCGGCGACGCCCTTCTCGATCGTCAGCCACTTCGCGAACTCGGTGTCCGGCAGGTCGCTGACCGCAGAGTAGTCGACCAATTGGAAGTAACCGCCCGGCACCGGCAACGGCTTGAGCCGGGTCCCCAGCAGTTGCTCGCGGAAACGGTCGCGCTTGGCCTGGTAGAACGCCCCCAGCCGTTCGTCGTGCTCCGGTTCGTCGCGGATCATCGCGGCGAACGCATGCTGGGCCGGGGCGAAGGTCGCGAAGGTGTTGTACTGGTGGACCTTGCGGAATTCGGCGGTCAGCGCCGGCGGGGCGATCGCGTAGCCGATCTTCCAGCCGGTGCAGTGATAGGTCTTGCCGAAGCTGGAAACGACGAAGGCGCGCTCGCGCAGTTCCGGCCAGCGCAGTACCGACTCGTGGCGGCGGCCGTCGAACACGATGTGTTCGTAGACCTCGTCGGAAACCAGGAAGATGTCGGTGCCGCGCAGCAGGTCGGCCAGCGTGCGCATGTCGTCGGCGGAGAACATCGCGCCGGACGGATTGTGCGGGCTGTTGATCATCAGCAGGCGGGTCTTCGGCGTGATCGCGGCCTGGATCCTGGCCCAGTCCGGCGCGAAGGTGCGCGGATCCAGCGGCACGTGCACGGCGCGCGCGCCGGCCAGGTCGATCGCCGGCTCGTAGCAGTCGTAGGCCGGGTCGAGCACGATCACTTCCTCGCCCGGGCGCACCACCGCGTGGATGGCGTTGAAGATCGCCTCGGTGGCGCCGCTGGTCACGGTGATCTCGGCATCGGCGTCCACCTGCGCGCCGTAGCAGCGCAAGGCCTTGCCGGCGATCGCCTGGCGCAGCGGCGCCACGCCGGTCATCGGCGGGTACTGGTTGTGGCCGGCGCGCATCGCCGCGTCCAGTTCGTCGACCAGCCGCTGCGGCACCGCGAAATCGGGAAAGCCCTGGCCGAGATTGACCGCGCCGTGCTCGGCCGCCAGTTGCGACATCACGGTGAAGATGGTGGTGCCCACCTTGGGCAGCTTGGTCGTCAGGGGCATCGCGCGATCCAGGAGACGTGGGATCGCGAGTTTAGCCCCTCTCCCGGTGGGGCGAGGAGGCATGGCTTGCACGCCACTGGCGTGCGTGCCTTTGAGCGCCCACGCCGCTGGCGTGGGCCGGGGCGCGAAGCGAGGGTCGGGGTGAGGGGACGCGCCACCTTCTCCCGCAGGGAGAAGGAATCCCCGGCTACAATGCCGCCCGCCTTCCGCCCTGCCCGGCGCCACTCACCGATGACCGATCCGCTGTACTCCGCGCCGCCCCTGCTTGCCGCGCATGCGCTGGCCTTCACCCGCAACGAGGAGCCGGTGTTCGGCCCGATCGATTTCCATGTCGATGCCGGCGAGGCATTGCTGGTCCAGGGCGACAATGGCGCCGGCAAGACCACGCTGCTGCGCCTGCTGGCCGGGCTGCTGCACCTGGAGTCGGGCCGGATCGAGATCGACGGCAGGCCGGCCAAGCGCGGCGACCGCAGCCGTTTCATTGCCTATCTCGGCCACCTGCCCGGCCTCAAGGCCGACCTGACCACGCTGGAGAACCTGCACTTCCTGTGCGGCCTGCACGGCCGTCGCACCAAGCAGATGCCCGGCAGCGCGCTGGCGATCGCCGGGCTCGCCGGCTACGAGGACACGCCGGTGCGCCAGCTTTCGGCCGGGCAGAAGAAGCGCCTGGCGCTGGCCCGGCTGTGGCTGTCGCCGGCACCGCTGTGGCTGCTGGACGAGCCGTACGCCAACCTCGACCTGGACGGCATCAACCTGGTCAACCGCATGATCTCGGCGCACCTGCGCAGCGGCGGCGGTGCGCTGGTCACCACGCACGGCGCCTACGCCGCGCCGCCGGTGCGCACCCGAATGCTGGTGCTGGGAGGTGCCGCATGAGCGTGCCCTCGCCCACCCCGTCGTTGTGGCAGGCCTCGCGGGCGCTGGTCGCGCGCGACCTCAGGCTGTTGTGGCGGCGCCGCGGCGACGCCCTGCAGCCGGCGCTGTTCGCGCTGCTGATCGTGGTGCTGTTCGCGCTCGGCCTGGGCACGCGCCCGGAACTGCTGGCACAGGCGGCGCCGGCGGTGATGTGGCTCGCCGTGCTGCTGGCCGGGCTGCTGTCGCTGGACTCGCTGTTCCGCGGCGATGTCGAGGACGGCTCGATGGAGCAATGGCTGCTCGCGCCGGTGCCGTTGTCCTGGCTGATCCTGGTGCGCGTGCTGCTGCACTGGGCCACCAGCGCGCTGCCGCTGATCGTGGCCACGCCGCTGCTCGGGGAATTGCTGCACCTGCCGCATGACCGGTTGCCGATGCTGCTGGCATCGTTGGCGCTGGGCACGCCGCTGCTGAGCCTCCTCGGCGCCGTGGTGGCGGCCCTGACCGTCACCATGAAACGCTCTGGTATTCTCGTGGCGTTGCTGGCGTTGCCGCTGTACGTGCCGGTGCTGGTGTTCGGCGCCGGCAGCGTCGCCGCCAGCGCGCAGGGACAGGATGCCGTGGGCGCGTTGCTGTTGCTCGGGGCCGGGCTGGTCGCAGGACTGGTGCTGGCGCCGCTGGCGGCCGCCGCCGCGATCCGCATTTCGTTGAGTTGACCGGAACCCAAGACAACACCGAGAGCCCACCGCCATCGCATGAACCTCGTCGTCCGCTGGTTCCACCAACTCGGTTCGCCCCCGTTCTTCGACCGTTTCGCCCGGCGCTGGGCACCGTGGTGCTACGCCGCCGCGCTGGTGCTGCTGGGCCTGGGCCTGTGGCAGGCCCTGTTCGTGGTCCCGGCCGACTACCAGCAGGGCGACAGCTTCCGCATCCTCTACATCCACGTGCCCAGCGCCTGGATGAGCCTGTTCGTGTTCGGCCTGATGGCGCTGTACGCGGCCATCGCCCTCATCTGGCGCATCAAGCTGTGCGAGATACTGGCCATGGCCTGCGCCCCGATCGGCGCCGCCTTCACCCTCGTCACCCTGCTCACCGGCAGCATCTGGGGCAAGCCCATGTGGGGCACCTGGTGGGACTGGGACCCGCGCCTGACCACCGAGCTGATCCTGCTGTTCCTTTACCTGGGCGTGATCGGCCTGTACCAGGTCATCGACGACCATCGCAACGCCGCCCGCGCGGCCGGCCTGCTGGCCATCGTCGGCGTGGCCCTGCTGCCGGTGATCCGCTACTCGGTGGTGTGGTGGAACTCGCTGCACCAGGGCCAGACCATCCGCCTGTTCGGGGAATCGAGCATGGACCCGAGCATGCTGCCCCCGCTGTGGCTGATGGTGTTCGCCACCAAGTTCTGGTTCGCCGGCTCGCTGCTGGTGCGCGCGCGCGCCGACAACCTGCGCCGCGAGGCCGGCAAGGACTGGGTGGCCAAGCTGGCGGAGGAACGCGCATGAGCTACCTGCCGTATGTGATCGCCGCCTACGCGGTGTTCGCGCTGGTATTGCTGTGGGAGGCGCTGGCGGCGCGCTGGCAGGTGCGGAGGGCGCTGCGGCAGGCCAGGGCGCGCGGCGCGCGCCGGCGCGGCCAGGCCGCCGCGTCCGCCGATGCGGAGCTGGTGCGATGAACCCGGTACGGCGCAGGCGACTGCTGTGGGTGCTGGTGCTGGTGTTCGCCGGCGGGCTGGCGACCACGCTGGTGGCGATGGCGTTGCAGCGCAACGTCGCCTATCTGTACACGCCTTCCGAAGTGCTGCGCGGCGAGGCCGGCGAACAGGCCCGGTTCCGGCTCGGCGGCATGGTCGAGAAGGGCTCGTTCCAGCGCGCGCCCGGTTCGCTGCAGGCGCATTTCCGCGTCACCGACGGCGATGCGCAATTGCCGGTGAGCTACGACCGGATCCTGCCGGACCTGTTCCGCGAGGGCCAGGCGGTAGTCGCCACCGGGCGCATGCGGGACGGGGTATTCGTCGCCGAGGACGTCCTGGCCAAGCACGACGAGACCTACATGCCCAAGGAAGTGGCCGACAAGATGGGCGCGGCGCACAAGAAGCACCAGGTGGAGGCGGCGCCGTGAAGGCCGGGACCCGTGGAAGCGGCGCCGGCCGCATGGCAGCCGCTCTTGATGTTCCCGGGGCCTGGCTCTCCGATGCTTCCTGAACTCGGCAACATCCTGCTGATCCTCGCCCTGCTGGTCGCCTTGTTGCAGGCGGTGCTGCCGCTGGCCGGCGCGCAGCGCGGCAATGCGGCGTGGATGGCGGTGGCGCGGCCGGCGGCCTTCGCGCAATTGGCGCTGCTGGCCGGCGCGTTCGGCGTGCTGACGCACGCGTTCGTGACGCAGGACTTCTCGGTGCGCTACGTCGCCGAGAACTCCAACTCGCTGCTGCCGCTGGTCTACCGCTACTCGGCGGTCTGGGGCGCGCACGAAGGCTCGCTGCTGCTGTGGACGCTGGTCCTGGGGCTGTGGACGGCGGCGGTGGCGCTGGCGTCGCGCCGCCTGCCCGAGCGCGTCGTCGCGCGGGTGCTGGGGGTGATGGCGATCGTCAGCCTCGGCTTCCTGGCCTTCCTGCTGTTCACCTCAAATCCGTTCGCGCGGCTGCTGCCCGCGCCCGTCGAAGGAGGCGATCTCAACCCGCTGCTGCAGGATCCCGGGCTGATCGTCCACCCGCCGATGCTCTACGCCGGCTACGTCGGCTTTGCCGTGCCGTTCGCGTTCGCGATCGCCGCGCTGCTGGAAGGCCGCATCGATGCGCAATGGCTGCGCTGGACGCGGCCCTGGACCAACGTCGCCTGGGCCCTCCTGACCCTCGGCATCGCGCTGGGCAGCTGGTGGGCCTACTACGAGCTGGGCTGGGGCGGCTGGTGGTTCTGGGACCCCGTCGAGAACGCCAGCTTCATGCCATGGCTGGCCGGCACGGCCTTGCTGCACTCGCAGGCGGTGACCGAGAAGCGCGGCAGCTTCGCCGGCTGGACGCTGCTCTTGGCGATCGCCGCGTTCGCGCTGTCGCTGCTGGGCACGTTCCTGGTGCGCTCGGGCGTGCTGACCAGCGTGCACTCCTTCGCCGCCGACCCTTCGCGCGGGCTGTTCATCCTGGTGTTCCTGTTGCTGGTGGTGGGCGGTTCGCTGCTGCTGTACGCGCTGCGTGCGCCGCGCCTGGAGAACCCGGCCGATGCGGCGCGCGCGCGCTTCGCCGGTTCCTCGCGCGAGACGCTGCTGCTGGTCAACAACCTGCTGCTGAGCTGCGCCTGCGCGATGGTGCTGCTGGGCACGCTCTACCCGCTGCTGGCCGACGCGCTGGAACTCGGCAAGATCTCGGTGGGCCCGCCCTACTTCGGCACGCTGTTCGTGCTGCTGATGGCGCCGCTGGTGGCGCTGGTGCCGTTCGGCCCGCTGACGCGCTGGCAGCGCGAGCAGGCTTCGCGGCCGCTGGCGATGCTGCTGCCGTGGGCGCTGCTGGCCCTGGTCGCGGCCTGCCTGGCCTGGTTCGTGGCGCCGCAGGGCCGGCTCAAGGCGGCCTTCGGCGTGCTCGGCGCGGCCTGGGTGATGTTCGGCACGCTGCGCTTCGTCGCCAGCCGCTGGCAGGCGCAGGGCCGCCGCCTGACCCCCGAGATGCTGGGCATGTGCCTGGCGCACGGCGGCATCGCGGTGTTCCTGGCCGGCGCGCTGCTGGTCGAGGCGCTGAGCGTGCAGCGCGAGGTCGCGCTCGGGCCGGGCCAGTCGCTGCCGCTGGGCCGCTACGAACTGCGTTTCGACCGCCTCGACGAGCGGCAGGGGCCGAACTACCTGTCCGACCGCGCCACGCTCAGCGTGTTGCGCGACGACCGCGTGGTCGCCACCCTGCACCCGGAGAAGCGCCGCTACGCCAGCGGCGGCCAGGTGATGACCGAGGCCGGCATCCACCCTGGCTTGTCCGGCGACATCTACGTTGCGCTGGGGGAACCGCTGGGCAACGATGCCTGGGCGGTACGCGCCCACCTCAAGCCGTTCGTGCGGTGGATCTGGCTGGGCGCGCTGCTGATGGCGCTGGGCGGCCTGGTGACCGCGGCCGACCGGCGGTTCCGCCGTACCCCGGAGAAGTCCTGATGTCCGATACAAGCCCCCGCCGCCTGCCGACCGCCGCGATCGTCGCCGGCGTGCTGGCGTTCCTCGCCCTGGCGGCATTGCTGGCCTACGCCGTGAAGCGCTCCGGCGATGGCGACCGCGATGCGCTGCCGTCGGCACTGATCGGCAAGCGCGCCCCCGACTTCGACCTGCCGTTGCTGCACGAGCCCGACACCCGCGTGCACGCCCGCGACCTGCTAGGCGCGCCGTACGTGCTCAACGTCTGGGGCAGCTGGTGCCCGGCCTGCCAGGTGGAGCATCCGGTGCTGAGCCGCTTCGCCTTGAGCAAGCGCGTGCGGGTGGTCGGCTACAACTGGAAGGACGACCGCGACGAGGCGCTGCGCTGGCTGGAACAGCTCGGCAATCCGTACCTGCTGGTGCTGTTCGATCCCGAGGGCCGCACCGCGATCGACTGGGGCGTGGCCGCCGCGCCGGAGACCTTCCTGGTGGACGGCAACGGCATCGTGCGCTGGAAGTACAGCGGCGCGCTCACCGACGAGGTGATCCACAAGCAATTGCTGCCGGCGCTGGAGAAGGCCGAACGCACCGCGGCGCCCCCTCCGCCTGCCGCCCGCGCCGCGCAATGAAGAAGGCCTTGTTGCTGCTCGCGCTGCTGGCCGCGCCGGCCCTGGCCGAACCGCTCGGCGACCCGACGCCGCTGCACTATCGCAGCGCCGCCGAGGAGGCGCGCTTCCACGCACTGACCGCCGAGCTGCGCTGCGTGCAGTGCCAGAACCAGTCGCTGGCCGATTCCAACGCGCAGATCGCCCAGGACCTGCGCCGCGAGGTGCTCGACCTGATGCAGCGCGGCCGCAGCGACGCGCAGATCAAGCAGTTCCTGGTCGAGCGCTACGGCGAGTTCGTGCTGTACCGCCCGCAGCTCGAGCGGCGCACCTGGGTGCTGTGGTTCGGCCCGCTGGCCTTGCTGCTGATCGGCGGCGCGATCGTGCTGCGCATGGTCCGGCGCCACCGCGATGGGCGCGTGCCGCCAGCCGGCGACGAGCAGGAGTGGTGATGCCGCTGTTCGCCTGCATCGCCGCCGTCCTCGTGGCCGCCACCCTTGGCGCGGTGCTCTGGCCGCTGTGGCGGCAATCGCGCGGCGTGGTGCTGGCGGGCGTGGCGCTGCTCGGCCTCGCCTGTTTGGCCATGTATCGCCTGGTCGGCACGCCGGCGGCCGTGGACGCCGTACCCGTCCAGGCCGATACGCCGCGCAGCCTGGACGAGGCCATCGCGCAGCTGCGCGAGGCGCTGCGGCGCGATCCCCGCCAGGTCGAAGGCTGGCTGCTGCTGGGCCGTTCGCTGATGAACCAGCAGCGCTTCGCCGAGGCGCGCGATGCGTTCGCGCGCGCGCGCGAACTGGCGCCGGACCAGCCCGAGGTGCTGGTCGCCGCGGCGCAGTCGCGCATGCAGGCCGCTTCCGGCCAGCGCCTGGACACCACCGCCGTGCAGTGGCTCGAGCACGCCCTGGCGCTGCAACCCGACCACCAGCGCGCCCGCTGGTTCCTCGGCGTGGCGCAGCGCCAGGCCGGCCAGCCGGCGCAGGCCGCGCGCACCTGGGAACCGCTGCTGGACCAGGTCGACGCCGGCACCCGCGCCGGCTTGCTGGAACAGATCGACCTGGCCCGCCAGGAGGCCGGCGAACCGCCGCTCGATGCCGCCGCGCCGGCGCCGCGCGCCCTGGCCGTGAAAGTCGCGCTCGATCCCGATTTCGCCGCGCGCGTGCGCCTGCGTGGCGATGCCAGCGTGTTCGTGATCGCCCGCATCCCGGGCGGCCCGCCGATGCCGGTGGCGGTCGAGAAGCACGCCCTGCAGGAACTGCCGCTGACGGCGACGCTGGACGACGGCGACGGCCCGATGCCGACGCAGAAGCTGTCGGCGCTGCCGGAAGTCGAGGTGTTCGCGCGGCTCTCCGCCAGCGGCAACGCCATGCGCCAGGACGGCGACATCGAATCGGCGCCGGTGCGGGTGAAGCTGCCGGCCGATGCGCCGGTCGAACTGGTGATCGGCAAAGGCCGCGGCCCGGGACTGCAGGCGGGTGGCTCGGAAGATCATGGCCGGCCTTGACGCGCTTCCGCGAGTCCCGAGCCCCCAGTCCCGTTTAAGATTTCCCGATGACCGAATTCATCCCGCCCGGAAGCCAGTTCCACGCCCTGCCCTCGCCCTTCCCGATGAAGCGCGGCGGCGCGCTGCATGGCGCGCGCATCGCCTATGAGACCTGGGGCGAACTCGATGCCGGGCGCGGCAACGCGATCCTGATCGTCACCGGCCTGTCGCCGAACGCGCATGCCGCGCGCAACGCCGGCAACCCGGAGAACGGCTGGTGGGAGGCGATGGTCGGCCCCGGCAAGCCGATCGATACCGATCGCTGGTTCGTGGTCTGCGTGAACTCGCTCGGCGCGTGCAAGGGTTCGACCGGGCCCGCCTCGATCGACCCGGCGACCGGCCAGCCCTACCGGCTGTCCTTTCCCGATCTTTCGATCGAGGACGTCGCCGATGCCGCGGCCTCGGTAGTGCGCGCGCTCGGCATCCAGCAGCTGGCCTGCCTGATCGGCAACTCGATGGGCGGCATGACCGCGCTGGCGCTGCTGCTGCGGCACCCGGGCATCGCGCGCAGCCACATCAACATCTCGGGCAGCGCGCAGGCGCTGCCGTTCTCGATCGCGATCCGCTCGCTGCAGCGCGAGGCGATCCGCCTGGACCCGAACTGGAACGGCGGCGACTACGACGAGACCCGCTACCCCGAGAACGGCATGCGCATGGCGCGCAAGCTCGGCGTCATCACCTATCGCTCGGCCCTGGAATGGGACGGGCGCTTCGGGCGCGTGCGACTGGATTCCGACCAGGCCGACGACGACCCGTTCGGCCTGGAGTTCCAGGTCGAGAGCTACCTGGAAGGCCATGCGCGGCGCTTCGTGCGCTTCTTCGACCCCAACTGCTATCTCTACCTGAGCCGCTCCATGGACTGGTTCGACCTGGCCGAGTACGCCGACGGCGACGTGCTGGCCGGGCTGGCGAAGATCAAGGTCGGCAAGGCGCTGGCGATCGGCGCCAACACCGACATCCTGTTCCCGGTGCAGCAGCAGGAGCAGATCGCCGAAGGCCTGCGCCGGGGCGGCGCCGAGGCGCAGTTCCTGGGGCTGGACTCGCCGCAGGGACACGACGCATTCCTGGTCGATTTCGAGCGGTTCGGGCCCGCGGTGCAGGCGTTTCTTGACGCTCTCGATCGATAGGACGTTGCTGGCCCATTCGCATCCGGTCTCCATCATGAAGGTGTAGCGAGACGCCGGATTTTCCTTCTCGCCTCGGCGTGCAGGCGTGTGGCTTGCGAGCCATTGGCATGCAAACCGTGCCTTCTCACCCCGGAGGAAGAGGGGCCATGCCTGCGTCCGCGGGCTGCAGGCGCCCTCCCTGCAGTCGGTAACGCCGATGCACCACGCCATCGGGCAAGTCGTCGTGGCTGATCATCACCAGCGTGCGGCCGTCCAGCGCTTGCGCGAGATCGAGCAGCATGGCGTGCGCGGTGTCCACGTCCAGGCCCTCGGTCGGCTCGTCGAGCAGCAGTACCGGTGCGTCGCGCAGCAGCGCCCGGGCGAGCGCCAGCCGGCGCGCCTGCCCCGCCGACAAGGTCGCGCCGTTCTCTCCGACCCACGTGTCCAGCCCCCCCTGGGCCTGCGCCCAATCGTGCAATCTCACCTGCCGCAAAGCCCGCCAAAGCGCCGCGTCGTCGGCATGCGGATCGCCGATCAGGAGATTGGCGCGCAGGCTGCCGGCGAATACCGGCGCGTTCTGCGGCAGCCAGGCGATGCGACGGTGCCACTCCGCCTGCGCCATCGCGCGCAGGTCGATGCCGCCGTAGCTCACCTGGCCTTGCATCGGATCCCATAGCCGCAACAGCAACGAGGACAGCGTGGTCTTCCCGCAACCGCTATCGCCGCCGATGGCGATGCGCTCGCCGGGCGCAATGCGCAAGTGCAGGCCATCCAACACCTTGCGCCCGCTTCCGGGCCACGCGAAATGCACGTCCTCGAAACGCAATTCGCCGCGTGCCGGCGGCGAAACCGGCCGTACCGGATCGCCCGTGCCGGCCGGTTGGTCCACGATCGCCTGCAGGCGCCGCGACGCGACGCGTCCCGACTGCAAGGCCTGCCAGGCCAGGCCGGCGCCGGCCCACACGTCGAGCAGCCCCAGCATCAGGAACACCAGCGCGGCGGCCATTTCCGGCGCGACCGCCCCCCGCTCGGCTGCCGACAGCGCGATGTACAGCATCGCCAGCAGGCCCGCGCCGCCGCAGGCCAGGTGCAAGGCCGTGCCGGCGACGAGCCGGCGGCGTTGCAGGCGATCGCCGAGCGCCACCTGCTCCGCGGCGCGATCCACGCGCGCGATCCAATCCGGCTCGGCCTGCAGCGCATGCAGATCGGCAGCGCCCTCCATGCCCTCGAAAGCCGCCGTGCGCAGAGCGGTGCGCCGTGCCGCGCGCATGCGCTCGCGCGCCTGCGCGCCGCGTGCGACCTGCCATGGCACCAGCACGCCGATCGCCAGCCCGGTCGCCGCGATCGCGATCGCGGCCGGGACATGGATCGCCGCCGCGGCGGCGATGCCCAGCAGGCCGACCCCGAGCAGCGCGGCCAATGGCGCCAATGCGCGCACGGCCAGCCCATCGACCTCGCCGATGTCCGACATCAGCCGTGCCATCAGCTCGCCGATGCGACTGGCCGACAACCGGCCCGGCGCCAGCGGCAGCGCACGCCGGAAAAACCAGACGCGCAGGTCGCGGGCGATCCGCAGCGTGGCGTCGTGGCCGACCAGCTTCTCGCCGTAGCGCGACGCGATCCGCGCGAAGGTCAGCGCCCGGATGCCGGCCGACGGCGAGAAGAAATTGAAACCGGCCTGGCCCCCTGCCACGCCGGCCAGCGCCGCCGCGACCAGGAAGCCGCCGGACAGGCCCAGCAGGCCGACGCCCGCCAGCATCGTGGCCAGCACCAGCAACGCGGACAGCGCCAGCCGCCCCCGATGGCGGCGGAACACGCAGGCCAGTTCGTCGCGCCGCTCCTTCATGGCACGGCCCCCGGCCTGGCCCGCTCCGGCCGCAGGCGATACACGCTATCGGCCCAGGCCATGGCGGCAGCGCTGTGGGTGGCGATCACCACGGCGCGGCCGCGCGCGTAGCTGCCCAGCGTGCGCAACAGGTCGGCCTCGGTATCCGGATCGAGGAAGGCGGTGGGTTCGTCGAGCAACAGCAGGTCGGGCTCGTGCAGCAGCAAGCGCGCCAGCGCGATGCGCCGCGCCTCGCCACCGGACAGGCCGAAGCCGCGCTCGCCGATCACCGTGTCCAGCCCGTCCGGCAACCGCGCGGCGAACCGCATCACCTGCGCCGCCTCGGCCACCGCGCGGATGCGAGCAAGGCTGGCCTGCGGGTCGGCCAGGCGCAGGTTGTCGGCGATGCTGCCGTGGAACAGGTAAGGCCGCTGCGCGGCGTAGCCGACCTTCACCCCCGGGCGCAGGCGCAGGCGGCCGTGTTCGGGCGGCAGCCAGCCGGCCATCGCTTCCAGGAGCGTGCTCTTGCCGCTGCCGCTCGGCCCGACCAGGGCCAGCCGTTGCCCGGGCTGCAACGCCAGCGAAACGCCGCGCAGCACCGCGGCCGGCGCGCCATGCGGGCGCAGGGCGAGGTCGCGCGCTTCCAGCAGCGGCGCATGCGCCTCGGCGACTTCCAGCGGCCGGGCCGGCGCCGCGTCGTCCGGCCCGGCCGGCACGTCGGTCGTCCCCAGCAACCGCTCCACCTCGGCCACGGCCGCCAGTGCGTTGGCGCGATCGTGGTAGTGCGCCGCCAATCGCCGCAGCGGCGCGAAGAACTCCGGTGCCAGCAACAGGCAGAACACGCCCACGCCGAGCGAACCGGCGCCGGCGATGGGCAGCATGCCCAGGTAGCCCAGGCCCAGGTACAGCGCGACCATCGCCACGCTCACCGAGGCGAAGAATTCCAGGGTCGTGGAGGACAGGAAGGCGATCCGCAGCACCTTCATCGTGCGCACGCGCACGCCCTCGGCGGCGGCGGCGATGCCCTCCAGTTCGGCCTCGCCGCGTCCGTACACGCGCAGCAGGCCCAGGCCCTTGAGCCGGTCGGCGAAGTGCCCGCCCATGCGGGCCAGCTCCGCCAGTTGCGCGCGCCCGGCGGCCTCCGCGCCCCACCCCACCAGCATCATGAAGAAAGGGATCAGCGGCGCCGTACAGAACAGGATGATCGGTACCACCCGGTCCACGCAGGCCACCGCCACCAGGATCGCCAGCGGCACGACCGCGACCTCCACGCGGGCCAGCCGGTAGCCGGCGAAGTAGCCCTCCAGCGCATCGGCATGCGCCAACAGCAGTTCGCCCAACTCGCCGGTGCGGCGCTGGCGCAGCCACAGCGGGCCCCGTTCCGCCAGCCGGCGGTAGACGCGGCGGCGCAGGGCCAGGCGCGCGGCATCGGCGACTTCGCCCGCCCACCACGACGACAGGGACTGCAGCCCCGAACGCGCGGCGAGCGTCGCCGCCAACACGGCGAATGCCGGCCAGAGCGTGGCCACCGGCCGGTGCAGTTCGAAGGCGGCGTGCACGATCCACGCGATCGCGGCCGCCTGCGCCACCAGCAGCAGGCCGGACATGCCCGTCGCCGCCGCGGCTCCGGCATCGGTCCGCCTGGCGTCGCGGGCCAGGCTCGCCAGCCATTTCACGTGCCGTCGACGCGATCCGGACGTACCGTTGACGCGCGCGGGGCGGGCGCTCAAGACCACTCCATCGAAGCGTGGCGCACGCGGAGGCGCAAGGCGGAAGTCGCGCACGTATCCGCCTGGATCGGCCCGACCGGGCAAAGCGCCATGCGATGTCGGCTTTCCCTACGTGACTTCAAGGAGGAGGACCGGCGACCGGCAGATCCCATCTCAAAGTGCATGACGCGCTCCACAGGCTTCGATCGGTCCGTGATTGTAGTCGGGCCTTCCGTCCGGAGCGCCAGCATCGGCCATGGGGCAAATCGTCGCATTGATCTGGATCAACGCGGGGCACACCATCCCGGCCGATCATCCGCCGCAGCACTTCCCAAGGAACCCACCAGGTAGCCAGCCATGATCGACTCGACAGTCGTAGAACTGTCGCGGCTGCAGTTCGCACTGACCGCGATGTACCACTTCCTCTTCGTGCCCCTCACCCTGGGGCTGTCCTTCATGATCGCGATCATGGAGAGCGTCTACGTCATGACCGGGCGCGACGTATGGCGGCGCATGACGATCTTCTGGGGCGTGCTGTTCGGCATCAACTTCGCGATGGGCGTCGGCACCGGCATCGTGATGGAGTTCCAGTTCGGCATGAACTGGTCGTACTACAGCCACTACGTGGGCGACGTGTTCGGCGCGCCGCTGGCGATCGAAGGGCTGATGGCGTTCTTCCTGGAGGCGACCTTCGTCGGCCTGTTCTTCTTCGGCTGGAACCGCCTCTCGCGCGTGCAGCACCTCGCCGTCACCTGGCTGATGGCGCTGGGCACCAACTTCTCGGCGCTGTGGATCCTGATCGCCAACGGCTGGATGCAGAACCCGACCGGCGCGGTGTTCAACCCCGACACGATGCGCATGGAGGTGGTGGACTTCATGGCGGTGCTGTTCAACCCGGTGGCGCAGGCCAAGTTCGTGCACACCGTCAGCGCCGGCTACGTGCTGGGCGCGACCTTCGTGATGGCGATCTCGGCGTTCTACCTGCTGCGCGGCAGGCACCGCGACGTCGCGCGCCGCTCGTTCGCGGTCGCCGCCGCGTTCGGCCTGCTCTCGTCGCTTTCGGTGGTGGTGCTGGGCGACGAGAGCGGCTACGCCGCCAACGAGCACCAGAAGATGAAGCTGGCCGCGATCGAGGCGATGTGGGAAACCGAGGCGGCCCCGGCCGACTTCACCGCGTTCGGCATCCCCAACCAGGCCACGCACCGGAACGACCATGCGATCAAGATCCCCTACCTGATGGGGTTGATCGCCACCCGTTCGCTCGACCAGCCGATCCCGGGCATCCTCGAACTGGTGGAGCGCGCCGAACACCGCGTGCGTGGCGGCCAGCTGGCCTACGGCGCGCTGCAGCGCCTGCGCGCCGACAGGAACGACGCCGAGGCGCGCGAGATGTTCGAGCGCCATTGGCAGGACCTGGGGCACGGCTTGCTGCTCAAGCGCTATCGCGAGGACATCCTCGACGCCACTCCCGAGCAGATCGCCCAGGCGGCGATGGACACCGTGCCGCGCGTGCTGCCGCTGTTCTGGACCTTCCGCGTGATGGCGGGCATCGGCTTCTACCTCATCGCGTTCTTCGTCGTGGCGTTCTGGTTCGCCTGCAAGCACACCTTCGAGGAGAAGAGGTGGTTCCTGAGGGTGGCGGTGTGGACGCTGCCGCTGCCGTGGATCGCGATCGAATGCGGCTGGTTCATCGCCGAGTACGGCCGCCAGCCCTGGGCGGTGGAAGGCGTGCTGCCTACGTTCTACGCCGCCTCGGGCCTGGCGCTGCACCAGATCCTGCTGTCGCTGTGCGGGTTCGTGGCGATCTATACCGTGCTGATGGTCATCGAGATCAAGCTGATGCTCAAGTCGATCCGCAAGGGGCCGGACGAACTCGCCCCGCCGCTGCCGGCGCCGCGATCGCCCGATGCCCCCCTCGGCACCGAAGCGCTGGCCGGCGGCCAGCCGTAAGCCAGGAGACCCCTCATGGATTTCGTATTGCTCGACTACACGACGCTGCGCGTGATCTGGTGGCTGCTGCTCGGCGTGCTGCTGATCGGCTTCGCGGTGATGGACGGCTTCGACCTGGGCGTCGGCACCCTGTTGCCGTTCGTGGCCCGCGACGACGCCGAGCGCCGGCTGGTGGTGAACACCATCGGCCCGGTCTGGGAAGGCAACCAGGTATGGCTGATCCTGGGCGGCGGCGCGATCTTCGCCGCCTGGCCGCCGCTGTACGCGGTGAGCTTCTCCGGGTTCTACCTGGCGATGTTCGTGATCCTGCTCGCGCTGATCCTGCGCCCGGTCGGCTTCAAGTTCCGCGGCAAGCTGGCCAGCCCGCGCTGGCGCAACAACTGGGACTGGGCCCTGTTCGTCGGCGGGTTCGTGCCTTCGCTGATCATGGGCGTGGCGATGGGCAACGTGCTGCTGGGCGTGCCCTTCCATTTCGACGAGAGCATGCGGGTGTTCTACACCGGCTCGTTCTTCGGCCTGCTGACGCCGTTCGCCCTGCTGGCCGGGCTGCTCAGCGTGGCGATGCTGGTGGCGCACGGCGCGGCCATGCTGGTGCTGAAGACCGACGGCCCGGTCGCCGAGCGCGCCGCGAAGTACGGCAGCCTCGCCGCGGTCGCCGCGTTCGCGCTGTTCGCGCTGGGCGGCGTCCTGGTCGCCACCTGGCTGCCGGGCTACGCGATCACCTCGGCCCAGGCCACCGACCTGGACACCAACCCGCTGCTGAAGACCGCCGCGCTCGGCAGCGCCGGCGGCTGGCTGCACAACTACCGCGCGATGCCGGCCACGCTGCTCGCCCCGGCCGTGGGCCTGCTCGGGCTGCTGGCCAGCGCGCTGCTGCTGCGCCGCCGCCGCGGCGGGCTGGCCTTCCTCGCCTCGGGCGCGGGCATCGCCGGCGTCATCCTGACCGTCGGCCTGGCGATCTTCCCGTTCCTGCTGCCCTCCTCCAGCGTGCCGGCCGCCAGCCTCACGGTGTGGGACGCCTCCAGCAGCCACCTGACACTGTGGATCATGCTGCTGGTCACCGCGCTGTTCCTGCCGATCATCGTGGCCTACACCACCTGGGTGTACCGCGTGCTCAAGGGCAAGGTCACCGCCGACGAGCTGGGCAGCAACCCCAACGCCTACTGATCGCCGGGTTTCCCGCAGTCGAATCCCCGCACATGGATGTGCGGGCTCTTGCAGAGGGACCTGCCCCGTCGAATCCTCGCACATGGACGTGCGGGTTCTTGCAGAGGGACCTGCCCGGTCGAATCCCCGCACATGGCTGTGCGGGCTCTTGCGAAGGACTCGCCCAAAGGAGCAAACGACAATGTGGTACTTCGCCTGGATCCTCGGTACCGGCCTGGCCTCGCTGGCCGCCGTGCTCAACGGCATGTGGTTCGAGATGCGCGAGGAGGATGCGCCGGGAAACGGACGCTGAAGGCAAGACTTGCCGCGCCGTGAGCGATCCCGCATCATGTGCGCCCACCGCGGGGTGTAGCTCAGTCTGGTAGAGCGCTACGTTCGGGACGTAGAGGTCGCAGGTTCGAATCCTGTCTCCCCGACCAGTTCAGCAAGGGCCGGCGCAAGCCGGCCTTTTTGCGCGCCTACCGGCGGCCGGCGCGGGTCCCCCGGCCGCCCCCGGTTCATCGAAAGCGCTTGCCGGAGCCGCGATATCCCGGTATCATGCGCGGCTCATTCGGGGTGTAGCTCAGTCTGGTAGAGCGCTACGTTCGGGACGTAGAGGTCGCAGGTTCGAATCCTGTCTCCCCGACCATCCGCCAGGATGGTGGACATTCGGAACGCCGGAAAGCCTCAGCTTTCCGGCGTTTTTTTGTGCCCGGGCTCCGCCCTCCCTCACAGCACCGGCAACTCGATGAAGCTCGCCCGCTCCGGCGTATGCCACACGCGCTGCGTGGCCTTGCGGTAGTCGCCGGGCTTGGCGAAGTAGATGTTCGGCACGTAGGTCTGCGGATTGCGGTCGTACAGCGGGAACAGGCTGGACTGCACCTGCACCATCACCCGGTGCCCGCGCTGGAACGTGTGGTTGGCGTTGGGCAGGTCGAAGCGGTATTGCAACGGCTGGCCGGCGGCGAGCGACGCGGGATGCTCGAAGCTCTCGCGATAGCGGCCGCGGAAGATCGCCAGCGATACCGGCAGCTCGTAGCCGGCCATCCTGGGATCGGTCGCGTTCTCTTCGGGATACACGTCGATGAGCTTGACCACCCAGTCGCTGTCGGTGCCGCTGGTCGATGCCTGCAGGTTGACCTTGGGCACGCCGGCGATGCGCATCGGCTCGGCCAGCGGCTCGCTGACGAAGGTCAACACGTCGGGACGCCCGTCGACGAAGCGCTGGTCCTTGACCAGCCAGGTGGTCCACATGTCGCGGTCGCCGAAGCTCACCGGGCGCGGCGCGAACGGCACCGGCTTGGCCGGGTCGGACACGTATTCCTCGTATTCGCCCTGCCCGGCCTTCGGCGCGTCGAACGAAAGCGCGCCGCCCGCGGCCAGGTACAGCGGCCGGGCCTTGGCCTGGCATCCCTTCTCGCAGCTCAGTGGCCACTTCTGCAGCCGGTTCCAGCGGTTGGCGCCGGTGTCGTAGATCAGCACCGGGGGCGTATCGGCCTTCGGCGCGCCATCGACCAGATACTGGTCGAAGAACGGCTTGAGCACGTCGCGGCGGAACTGCAGCGCGGTGTCGCCGTCGAAGTCCAGCTCGCCGAGCGAGGCGCCGCCGTAGTTCACCTGGCTGTGGCGCCACGGCCCCATCACCAGGTAGTTGCGGTCGTTGCGAGCATCGCGGCCTTCCATCGCCTGGTAGCTGTGGTTGGCGCCGTACATGTCCTCCTGGTCCCACAGGCCTTGCAGCCACATCGTCGGCACCTTCAGCGGCGTCCTCGCCATCACCTTGTCGAGCGCCTGCTGCTGCCAGAACGCGTCGTAGGCGGGATGCTCGGTCAGCTTGTGCCACCACGGCAGCTGCTCCAGGCCCGCGGCCTTGGCGTAGTCCCCGGCCGAACCGGCGGCGAGGAAATTGCTATAGTCGTCGCGGCCGGCGCGCGGGATCGACGTGCCTTTCCCGCGCTGGGTCAGCTGGCCGGTGAAGTAGTCGAAGTTGACCTGGCGGAACGCGCCGTAGTTGAGCCAGTCGTCGCCCATCCAGCCGTCGATCATCGGGCTTTCCGGCGCGGCGACCTTCAGCGCCGGATGCGGGTCGGTCAGCGCCATCACCACGGTGAAGCCTTCGTACGAGGAGCCGATCATGCCGACCTTGCCGTTGGACTCGGGCACGTGCTTCACCAGCCAGTCGATGGTGTCCCAGGCGTCGGTGGCGTGGTCGACCGGCGTGTCGTTGAGCGGCCCGCGCAGCGGCCGGGTCATGACGTAGTCGCCCTCGGAACCGTACTTGCCGCGGATGTCCTGGAACACGCGGATATAGCCGCCATCGACGAACACGTCGTCGCCCTGCGGCAGCAGGTCCTTCATGTGCGGCGACAGCAGCCGCTCGGCGCGCCCGTCCGCGTTGTACGGCGTGCGCGTGAGCAGGATGGGCGCGCCGTGGGCGCCCTTGGGCACCACGATGACGGTATGCAGCTTCACGCCGTCGCGCATCGGGATCATCACCTCGCGCTTGACGTAGTCGTTGGCCGCGTCCGGTGCGACGAAAGGCTTGCCGGTGATGTCCGGCGTCATCGGCGAGGTCTGGGCGAAAGCGGCCGGGACCAGGACGGCGCAGGCGAGCGCCAGGGCGAGCGGGCGAAGAACGGGCATGGGCGGACTCCGGTGGGAACCTGCGGAGTCTAGCCAGTCAGAAGCGCATCGTTACCGTGACGAAAGCCATAGGCGAGCGAGTATCTGCCCGTGGGACCGGCTCCTACGAGACGCTACTGGATGTTGCGGGTCTGCCCTTCCCCGCGCACCACGAAGCGTTCCACCGTCAGCGCTTCCAGGCCCATCGGGCCATAGGAATGCAGCCGCGTGGTGGAGATGCCGATCTCTGCGCCGAGCCCCAGCTCGCCGCCGTCGGAAAAGCGCGAGGACGCGTTGACCATCACCACCGCCGAACGCAACGCCTGCACGAAGGCCTCGGCATTGCCGGCATCGCCGGTGGCGATCACCTCGGTGTGGTCGGAGCCGTAATGGCGGATGTGGTCGATGGCGGCCTGCAGGCCGGGCACGACGCGCACGGCCAGCACCAGGTCCAGGTACTCGGCGGCGTAATCCTCGTCGGTGGCCGGCGCGATGCCCGGCACCAGCGCACGCGTGGCGTCGTCGCCGCGCAGCTCCACCTTGTAGCCCCGCAGCGCCTCGGCGGCCCTGGGCAGGAACGCGGGCGCGATGTCGGCATGCACCAGCAGCGTTTCCAGCGAATTGCAGGCCGCCGGGCGCGACACCTTGCCGTCCACCAGCAGCCGCACCGCCAGGTCGATGTCGGCCGAGGCGTCCACGAACAGGTGGCACACGCCCTTGTAGTGCTTGATCACCGGCACGCGCGCATGCTCGGCGACGAAACGGATCAGCCCCTCGCCGCCGCGCGGGATCGCCAGGTCGACGATGTCGTTGAGCTGCAGCAGCTCCAGCATGGTCTCGCGGCGCAAATCGGTGACCAGCGTCAGCGCGGCCTCCGGGACACCGGCCGCGGCCAGCGCCCGCTTCAGCGCCGCGGCGATCGCGGTATTGGAATGGATCGCCTCGGAACCGCCGCGCAGGATCACGCCGTTGCCGGCCTTGATGCACAGCGCTGCCGCGTCGGCGGTCACGTTCGGGCGCGCCTCGTAGATCATCGCGATCACGCCCAGCGGGACGCGCACCTTCTGCACGCGGATGCCGTTGGGGCGCACGTCCTCGCGCGTCACCAGGCCGACCGGATCCGGCAGCGCCGCGACCTCGCGCAGCGCGGCGGCGATGCCGGCCAGCCGCTTCGGGTCGAGCGCCAGGCGATCCAGCATGGCGTTGCCGGTGCCCTTCTCGCGCGCCGCATCCAGGTCCTTCGCGTTGGCGGCCAGGATCGCATCGGCATCGTCCTCCAATACCGCGGCCATCGACTCCAGCAAGGCCCGCTTGGCATCGGAAGACAGCGTGGCCAGCGTCTGGGCCGCGTCGCGGCATTGCAGGGCGAGGGTCTTGATGTCTGAGGTCATGGGAATACCCGGAATCGTTCCAAGGGGAGCAGCTGCGGTGGCGGGAGGGACTTCAGTGCCGGCCGACATTATCGAAAAAGCGTCGGGACTGGAGTCCCGCTCACGGGGGAACCATCACAGCAATACCAGGTCGTCGCGATGGATCACGTTCTCGCCGTAGTTGTAACCGAGCAGCGATTCGATGTCGCGCGAATGCCGGCCGGCGATGCGGCGGATGTCCAGCGCGGAATACTGGGCGACCCCGCGTGCCAGGCGTTGCCCGCCCTCTTCGCTCACCCGCACCTCGACCATGTCGCCCCGGCGGAAGTCGCCTATCGCGCCGAGCACGCCCCCCGGCAGCAGCGAAGCGCCTTTCTCGCGCAATGCCGCGGCCGCGCCCGCGTCGACCAGGATCGCGCCCGGTTCGACCGGCGCATGCCGCAGCCAGTACTTGCGCGCGGCGATGCGGGTGCTCGCCGCGCGGATGCGGGTGCCGCGCAGCCGGTCCTGCGCCAACCCGCGTACCACGTCGCTGCTGCGGCCGTTGAAGAGGTAGGTCTCGATCCCCGCCGCGCCGGCCTTGGCCGCCGCCTCCAGCTTGGTGCGCATGCCGCCGGTGCCGACCTTGCTGCCGCTGCCGCCGGCCATCGCCAGCACCTCGCCGGTCAGCTCGGGCACGTCCTGCATCGGCCGCGCCTGCGGGTCGGTGCGCGGATCGGCGGTGTACAGCCCGTCGATGTCGGTCGCGATGAACAGCGCATCGGCATCGACCAGCGCGGCGACGATCGCCGCCAGGTTGTCGTTGTCGCCGAGCTTGAGTTCGTCCACCGACACCGTGTCGTTCTCGTTGACCACGGGCAGCGCGCCGAGCGCCAGCAATTCGGTCAGGGTGGCGCGGGCGTTGAGATAGCGGCGGCGGTTGCGCAGGTCGTCGTGGGTCAGCAGCACCTGGGCCACCGGGCGCTCGAAGAAGCGCTGCCACAACGCGATCAGCTGCGCCTGCCCGAGCGCGGCCAGGGCCTGCCGCGCCGCCATCGCCGCGCCGGCTTCGGCCGCCCTCGGCAGGATCGCGCGCCCGGCCGCGACCGCGCCGGAGGAGACGATCACCAGTTCGCGCCCGGCCGCCAGGTTCGCCGAGACGAACTGCGCCAGCCCCAGCGCGAAGCGCGGCGTGAGCCCGCCGCCATCGGCCGCCAGCAGGCTGCTGCCGACCTTGAGCACCGCGCGCCGCCACGGCGGCAACGGTTGCTCGGCGAAGCATGCGGCGGCATGGGCGGCGGCGTCGGTCATGGCGTTTCCCGGCTCAACGAGCGTTCCATTCGTGCACGGTGAGTTCGGACGAACCGCGCACCGCCAGCGGATCGGTGGCGACGATCGCCCGGGCCTCGTCCAGGCTGCCCACGTTCTTCAGCACGTAGGCGCCGCCGCTCTTGTCACTGAAGCCGCCGGTCAGCACCAGCAGCCCGCGTGCGCGCAGGTCGTCGAGAAAGGCCTGGTGCGGGGCGACGACGGCTTCGTCGAAGTCCGGTTTGCGCATGGCCAGTACGAGATAGTGCTTCATCGAATCGTTTTCCGTAGATCAATCGATTTTTGTGGGAGCGGCTTTTTGTGGGAGCGGCTTCAGCCGCGATCAGGTTTTACTGGCAAAGCCTCATCGCGGCCGAAGCCGCTCCCACAAAAAACCGCTCCTACAGGATCAAAAGCTCAATGCATCCCAACGTGCCCGCAGCGCGTCGAGCTGCAGGTCGGCGGCCGCGCCCGGCGACACGCGCGCGGCCAGGCTGCCTTCCGGCGTGCGTCCCTGCCCCGCCGTGTCGGAGGCGGCGGCGGCGGCCTTGTAGGCCTCGCGGAACGGCACGCCGGCGACGGCCGCTTCCACGGCGACGTCGGTGGCGTACATGCCCGAGTCGATCGCCGCGCGCAGCCGGTCCTCGCGCCAGTCGAGGTTGGACAGCAGCGCCGGCAGCAGTTCCAGCGCGGCCAGGCCGCGGCCGAAGCCGTGGAAGATCGCGCCCTTGCTGGCCTGCAGGTCGCGGTGGTAGCCCGACGGCAGCGACAGCAGCTGCTCGATCTCGGTGCGCGCGGCCGCGACGCTGGCGTGCGTGGCGCGCATCAGCTCGATCACGTCCGGATTGCGCTTGTTCGGCATGATCGAGCTACCGGTGGTGTACTGCGCGGGCAGCGCGACGAAGCCGAACTCGGCGCTGGTGAACAGCGACAGGTCCCAGGCGATGCGGCGCAGGTCCAGCGTGGCGCTGCCGAGCGCCTCCAGCGCGGCCAGCTCGAACTTGCCGCGCGAGAGCTGCGCATAGATCGGCGAGACCTGCATGCGCGCGAAACCGAGCGCGGCGGTGGTGTGGCCACGCTGCAGCGGCAGGTTGACGCCGTAGCCGGCGGCGGTGCCGAGCGGATTGCAGTCGACCAGGGCGAGCGTGTCGGCCGCGCGGATCGCGTCGTCGATGAAGGCCTCGGCCCAGCCGGCCCACCACATGCCCGCCGAAGACACCACGGCGCGCTGGATGTGGGTATAGCCCGGCACCGGCAGGTCCTTCTCGGCGCCGGCGCGGTCCAGCGCGACCTTGGCGGCCTCGCGGCTCAGCTCGAAGACGCGCTTGAGCTTGTCCTTCAGCCACAGCCGGGTAGCGACCAGGATCTGGTCGTTGCGGCTGCGGCCGGTGTGGATCTTGCGGCCGGCATCGCCGAGGCGCTCGGTGAGGCGGAACTCGATCGCCGAATGGCAGTCCTCGTACTGCTCGTCGAGCACGAACGCACCGCTGCGGTAATCGCCGGCCAGCGCATCCAGCTCGCGCAGCAGCCCGGCCAGTTCGTCGGCGGAGAGGATGCCGATGCGCTGCAGGCCCTCGGCATGCGCCTTGCTCGCGGCGATGTCGTAGAGGAAGAACTCGCGATCCAGGATCACGTCGTCGCCGGCCAGGAAGGCCTGGATCTTGGCATCCACGGCAACGCCGGGTTTCTGCCAGAGGAGATTGCTCATGGTTTTTTTCTCGGGATTGGTGATTCGGGATTCGGGATTGGCGAAAGCGGATCCGCTTCGGCGGTGAGGGGGCGCTTACGAATCCCCAGCCGCCGATCCCGAATCCCGGATACTCATCAGCTCGTCCAATCCCAGCGCACGGTTCAGATTCTGCATCGCCTGGGTCGCCGCGCCCTTGAGCAGGTTGTCCAGGGTCGACACCACCACCACGCGCTTGCCGTCCGGCGCCATCGCGAACGCCCCGATCTGCACCCCGTGCCGGCCCGCGACACGGCTGACCCAGGGCGCCTCGTCGATCACCTCCACCAGCGGCTCGTACGCATAGCGCGCCTCATACAGCGCCTTGACCTGCTCGCGCCTGCGCGGCTGCTGCAGCCACAGGTTCACGGTCATCGTGATGCCGCGGAAGTGCGGCGCCACGTGCGGCATGAACTCCACCGGCACGCCCAGATGCGCGCTGACCTCGCGCTCGTGCATGTGGTTGGTCAGCGAGTACGGCATCAGGTTGTCGCGCAGCAGCTCGACGTCGTTCTTGTCCGACGGCGTGGTGCCTGCGCCGGAGTAACCGGACACGCCGAAGCACTGCGGCGGGCCGGCCAGCTGGTCCAGCAACGGCGCGATCGCCAGCTGCATCGCGGTGGCGTAGCAGCCCGGATTGCTGATGCGCTTCTGGCCGGCGTAACGCTCGCGGGTCAGCTCCGGCAGCCCGTAGTACCAGCCCGGATCGAACCGGTAATCGGCCGAGAGGTCCACGATCACCGTCTGCGGCGCGGCGTTCTCCAGCGCCTCCACGAACGGCGCGGCCTTGCCGTTGGGCAGCGCCAGGATCACCGCGTCGGCGCCCTTGGCCGCCACCGCGTCGGCGTCCAGGTTCTCGAAGCGCAGCTCGCCCGAGTAGGCGGCGTTGTGCTCGGCCACGCGCCGGCCGTCCAGCTCGCGCGAGGACACGAACGCCAGTTCGATGCGCGGGTGCGCGGCGACCAGCTTGATCAGCTCGCTGCCGGTGTGGCCGCGCGCGCCGACGATGCCCAGGGTGTATTGCTTGCTCATGCGTGTGCTTCCAGGCGGGACGGCACGCGGCGGGCCACCGCCGCGCGTCCCGCATCGAGGGTGGAGAAAACCGCGGCGGCGCATGGGCGCCACGCGATCGCGCGGGACGTCCCTGTGCTCGGCGGCAGCCGGCCCGGTGCCATCTCAGCCCACCAGCGTCGGCTGCCGCGTCGCGCAGTGCGCCACGCAACGCTGGATCTGCTCGAAGTCGTCCATCCCGTACCAGAACACCTTCCATTTCTCCTGCTTGAAGCAGCCGTCCGACTCGGCGTAGTAGAAGATGTTGACCTGGTTGTTGTGGCGAGAGCGCCAGAACAGGTCCGGGGTCTCCTCGCGCATCACGTTCCAGACCGCGCGCCCCAGGCCTTCGCCCTGGGCGTCGTCGAGCACCGCGAACTTGTCCAGGTACACGCCCTCGGCCTCGTCGGTGAGGATCACCGCGGCGCGGTAGTTCTCGCTGACGTAGGCGCGCAGCAGCCGGGTCCGCTCGAAGTAGTCCGGCAGCAGCTCGCGCCCGAAGCTGGATTCGACCAGGTTCTTCAGCCGCGGCAGGTCCAGCTCGTTCCACGCGGTGGCGCGCAGCACGCGCTCGCCGCGCCGCACCAGCGTGCCCGAGCCCTTGTGGGTGAACAGCTCCTTGGCCAGGTCGGCCGGGCGCGTGATCGAGACCGACGACTCCAGCGGCAGCTTGTCCAGCAGGTCCTTGATCTGCTCGATCTTGACCTTCATGCCGCCATGGATCCACGGCTGCTGGATCAGGTGTTCGTACTCGGTGGACAGGTTGATCGAGTCGATCACCTTGCCGTGCTCGTCGAGCAGGCCGCCGGTGCCGGTCAGGAAGATGATCTTGTACGGCTGCAGTTCGCGCACCAGCTCGTTGGCGGCGAAATCGGCGTTGATGTTGAGGATCTGGCCGCTGGCGGTCTCGCCCAGGCTGGTGATCACCGGGATCGAGCCGGCCTTCAGGCTGGCCTCGATCGGCGCCAGGTTGACCGCCTTGACCTCGCCGACCAGCCCGTAGGTGGCCTGGTCGAGGTAGCCGGCCTCGAACACGCCGCCGGTGATCGAGGTCGCGCGCGCGCCGTTCTGCTGCAAGGCCTCGACCAGGCGCAGGTTGGACGCCTGGAACACCTTGCGCACGATCGCCAGCGCCTCCGGCGAGGTCACGCGCAGGCCGTTGACGGTCCGCTTCTCGATGCCGGCCGCCGACAGCTCCAGGTCCAGCTGCGGGCCGGCGCCGTGCAGCACGATCGGCGTGAGGCCGACTTCCTGCAGGAAGGTCAGCGAGGACGTCAGGTCCTCGAGCTCGTCGCGCAGCACCGCGCCGCCGACCTTGACGACGGCGAAACGCTTGGCGTCCAGCTGCGAGAAGCGCTTGAGGTACTGGCTGATCTCCTTCGCGCTGGCCATGCTCGAAAGCAGGCGCACGATGGTCTGGCGGGTCTGTTTGGTGGCGGCGGGCAGCGACATTTCGATGTTCATGCGGATGGAGGAAGGACGCGGCTCAGCCGGCGCCGTTGATGATGCGGTGGACCGACGCGGCGTAGCGCTGCAGTTGCTCCAGCGTCACGAACTCGTCGGCGGTATGCGCCTGGGCGATGTCGCCCGGGCCGTAGACCAGCGCGGTGTAGCCGCCGGCCGAGAACAGCGAGGCCTCGGTCCAGAAATCGACCGCGTTGCCGATCGGCAGCTCCAGCGCGTCGGCGACGTCGCGCGCGGCCAGCCGGCGCTCCTCGGCACGCGCAATGTCGCCGGACGGCAGGCTCGGGCCGCGGAAGGTTTCCTCGAAATGCGCCGCGGCCGGCTCGGCGAAGCCGGCGAAGGTCGCCAGCAGCGCATCCACGTCCATCGACGGCAGCGGCCGGAAACCGAAGCGCAGCTCGGCGGCCGGCGCGATCATGTTGGCCTTGATCCCGCCCTCGATCCGGCCGATGTTGAAGCGCAATCCGGTCAGGCCGCCGAAACGCGCGTGCGCCAGCGACTCGACGTGGTCCAGCGCGCGATCGCCCCAGCGGATCGCCTGGTGCAGCGCGCTCGCCGAAGGATCCTGCTTGCCGGACGCATGGCCGGCGCGGCCGGCGAACTTCATCAGCACCGAACTGATGCCGCGATGCGCCAGCACCGCCTCGCTCATCGTCGGCTCGGCCACCAGCACCGCCTCGTAGGGGATGCCGCGCGCCAGGAACGCCGCGATGCAGCGCGGATCGTTGGCCTCCTCGTCGGATGAGAACAGGAACGCCGCGTCGCCGTCGCCGGCGTTGGCCGCGGCGATCAGCGCGGCGGCCGCGCCCTTGATGTCGCACACGCCCAGGCCGACCACGCGGTCGTCGAGCCGGCGCATCGCGTGCGGGTCGGCGGTCCAGGCCGGCGAGTCGGGCACCGTGTCCAGATGCACGTTGAACAGATACTTCGGCTTGCCGCGCACCGCGTACAGGCTGACCGCGCCGGCGCCGTGGTCGACCACCTCGACCGCGAACCCCGGCAGTTGCCCGCGGATGTAGTCGAAGATGCCATCGGTCCCGATCGCGCGCGGCGGATTGCGGGTGTCGAAGGACACCAGCTTGTCCAGGTGCGCCAGGGTGTGTTCGAGCAGTTCGGTCATAAGGGGATCAGTGGGCCGCGTCGGCGGTCTGGTAGATGTCGGGACGCGAGATTTCCATCAGCGACTGCGGCCTGGCCGGCGCGGCGAAACCGAACTGCGCGTACAGCCCGTGCGCGTCGGAGGTCGCCAGCATGAAACGGCGCAGGTCCTGCAGGCGAGGATGCGCCATGATCGCGGCCACCAGTTGCTTGCCGTAGCCACGGCCGCGATGCTCCGGCAGCACGAACACGTCGGCGAGATACCCGAAGGTCGCGCCATCGGTGATCACCCGCGCGAATGCCACCTGCCCCGCGCCCTCGGCATAACCGCCGAAGCACAGCGCGCCGTCGATGGCGCGCTCCACCGTCGCGCGCGGGATGCCGCGGCTCCAGTAGGCTTCGGTCGAGAGGAAGCGGTGGACCAGGTCCACGTCCAGCTCGTGCTTGTCGGTGCTGATGCGTAACCGGCTCATCTTCCAGACCAGACGAAAATGTTCCCTTCCCCCGCCTGCGGGGGAAGGTGCCCGAAGGGCGGATGGGGGCGACTTCTTGCCGACATAGGGCCCTCATCCGGCGCTGCACGCCACCTTCTCCCGCGAGCGGGAGAAGAAAGCGGCTTCAGCGGTTGACCTGCGCGTACAGCGTCGAGCTCATCCCGAACAGCTTGATGAAGCCTTCGGCCTCTTCCACGCCCCAGTCGGCCGATTGCGCGTAGGTCGCGCCCTTGGCGTTGAGGATGTGCGGCGAACGCACCGCCACCGCATCGACGCGGCCGCCCCGGGTCTCCAGCACCACCTCGCCGTTGACCTTGGCCTGCGAGGACTTCAGGAACGCCTCCAGGTCGGTCTTCAGCGGATCGTGGTAGAAGCCTTCGTACACCAGCTCCACCCACTTGCGCGCGACGTCCGGTTTGAAGCGGTTCTGCTGCTTGGTCAACACCGCGTCCTCCAGCGCGCGGTGCGCGGCCAGCAGCGAGACCAGGCCCGGCGCCTCGAACACGATGCGGCCCTTCAGGCCGATCACGGTATCGCCGGTGTAGACGCCGCGGCCGACGCCGTACGGGGCGAACAGCTTGTTGAGCCTGGCCAGGATCTGCTCGCCCGGCAGCGCCTTGCCGTCCAGCTCGACCGCCTCGCCCTCGACGAACTTGAGCGTCACCGTCAGCGGCTCGACCGGCCACGCGCTGCGCGGCGCGCACCAGCCGCGCGCGCCCTCGCCCGGCGCTTCCCACTTGTCGATCTCGCCGCCGGACATGGTCACGCCCAGCAGGTTCTCGTTGATCGTGTAGGCCTTCTGCTTGGCGCGCACGCCGAAGCCGCGCTCCTCCAGGTACTTCTGCTCGTAGGCGCGGGTCTGGGTGTGCTCCTTCTGGATCTCGCGGATCGGCGCCACGATCCGGTAGTCGCCCTGCGCCTTGACCGCCAGGTCGAAGCGCACCTGGTCGTTGCCCATGCCGGTGCAGCCGTGCGCGATCGCGTTGGTGCCCAGCTCGGCGGCGCGCTTGAGCGCGGCATCGACGATCAGGTAGCGGTCGGACACCAGCAGCGGATACTGGCCCTGGTAGCCCTCGCCGGCCCAGACGAACGGCTTGACGAAGCCGGCCCAGATCGCCGGGCCGCCGTCGACGGTGACGTGGCTGGCCACGCCCAGCTCGGTGGCGCGCTTCTCGATGAACTCGCGCTCCTCGTCGTCCACGCCGCCGGTGTCGGCGAACACGGTGTGCACGTTCCAGCCGCGCTCCTGCAGGTAGGGCACGCAGAAGCTGGTGTCGAGGCCGCCACTGAAAGCAAGCACGATGTGCTTGCTTTCGTGATTGGCGATTGGTGATTGGTGATTCGAAGAAGCGGTTTGCTGCGACATGGGGGTATCTCTCTACGATTGAACAGTTAAGGGCAGGAGCCGGGCTTGCCTTTACGAATCACCAATCCCGAATCACGAATCACGGCCGCGCACCAGCGCGGCCATGATCGCCTTCTGGACGTGCAGGCGGTTCTCGGCCTCTTCGATGGCGATGCAGTTGGGCGAATCCATCACCGCGTCGGTGGCCTTGACGTTGCGGCGCAGCGGCAGGCAGTGCGAGAACACGCCGTTGTTGGTCAGCGCCATCTTGCGTTCGTCGACGATGAAGTGCTTGTACCGGTCGCGGATCGGCTTCTCCGGCTCCCAGTTGCCGAAGTACGGCAGCGCGCCCCAGCTCTTGGCGTAGACCACGTCGGCGCCGGCATAGGCGCTGTCGATGTCGTGGCTGACCTGCAGCGAACCGCCGCTCTCGGCGACGTTCTGCCGGGCCCAGTCCATGTAGCGCTCGTCCAGGATGTAGTCCGGGGTCGGGCACAGCAGGGTCACGTCCATGCCCAGGCGGGTGGCGATGGTCAGCGCCGAGTTGGCGACCGCGGTGTTGAGCGGCTTGGGATGGTAGGTCCAGGTCAGCACGTACTTCTTGCCGCGCAGGTCGGAGGTGCCGAAGTGCTCCTGCAGCGCCAGCGCGTGCGCCAGCTCCTGGCACGGATGGGTGATGGTCTCCATGTTGATGACCGGGACCGGCGAGTACTTGGCGAAGGACTTCAGCACGATGTCCTCGCGGTCGTACTTCCAGTCGACGAACTTCGGGAACGCGCGCACGCCGATCAGGTCTACGTAGCGGCCCAGCACCCGGGCGACCTCGGCGATGTGCTCCTCGGTGTCGCCGTCCATCACCGTGCCCAGGTTGAACTCGATCGGCCACGCGTCCTTGCCCGGCTGCAGCACCACCGCATGCCCGCCCAGCTGGAACGCGCCCAGCTCGAAGCTGGTGCGGGTGCGCATGGACGGGTTGAAGAACACCAGCGCGATCGATTTGCCCTTCAACTCGTTGCCGAGCCTGTTCTGTTTGAACAGCGCGGCCTGGGTCAACAGCGCGTCGAGTTCGGCGCGGCTCCAGTCCTGGGTGTTCAGGAAATGCTTGAGGGACATCGATCGATCCTTTGTTGCGTGGGGCCGACGCGGCTGCGGCGGGTGCGCGGGATGCGCGGTTTTATTGCGGTTGAAACCTTGCCGGCCCGAAAACGAAAAAACCCAGCCTCAGGCTGGGTTTTCCGAACGGACAGCACGACGCTCCGGTTACCCAGCGGAAATGTGGGGTTCCGGTCGACGCGCGCGCGAGGTCATGCCGGAGGCCATCCGGGCGGCGCTGGTGTCGTGCTGGTAAGCGGTCGGCTTCATAGGGCGCGAATCCTCGCACGCATGGCGGGCGGGCGCAAGCGCCCGGAGCCGGATCTCTTCACATGGAAACGCGGCTCTCGGAGGGGCTCGCCGTTCAAACCCCGGCGCATGGCTGTGCCGTGCTCTCGCGAGGGACTCGCCCTACCGCGCCGGCGCCAGGATCGCGTCGGGGATGTAGGGCGTCACCGACACCCGCACCCGCAGCCGGTTGCCCGGGTCCTCGGGCAGGCGCGAGCGGTACTTGGTGCCCTTGTAGACATAGTCCACGTCGTAGGCGATCGGCCGGCGGAACTCGCGGGGGACTTCGACGATCTTGCAGTTGCGCCGGGTGCTGGTCGGCGGCGGGGCCGGCGACTGCGCCGGCTCGGGCGTCGTGGGACGCTTGCTGAAGATGTCCTTCACCGAATCCATCATCCGCGAGAACCGGCCCTCTTCGGCCGGCGCCTGCCTGGCCTGGACCTCGGGCTCGGGTTCGCACTGCTCTTCAGTGCGCGTCGCGCGCAAGGTCTGGTAGACCGGCTCGACGTTGAGCACCTGCGCGTAATCCAGCTTGACGTTCTCGACCACCACCACCCGGTTCTTGACCGCATCGTCCTGCCCCGCCGCCCAGGCGCAAAGCGGTAGGCAGGCCAGCGAGCAGAGCATGAGGAGCAGGATGGAAGAACGCATCAGCACCGGCAGGCGGATGTAAGTAATTCCTTAAGTGTAGGGACGGACCCGCGCCCGGGGCTGAACGCCACCCGTCCGGGGGCACCAACCCGGCGCGGAGTGTGCTATGGCACGGCATCGCGACGGCACGCGCCGGGACCAAGGGGAAACGAGCCGCTCCTCCACGACCGTGCGACCACGGTGCGGGCACGCGCGGCGGTCCGCGGGTTGGAAGATCCCCAACCTGGCCGCGCGGCTCGTCCCGGCGGCCAGGCCGGCATGCCCCCGCAGGGCTCCGGGCCCGGCGCGAACCGCCCCCGGGAGCGATGGCATGCCCCAGCCCCTTCCCTGAGCGTAGAATCGTCGGGCTTTTCCACCCCCGATGCCGATGAGCCTGCGCCTGCACAACAACCTGACGCGGCGGGTCGAACCGTTCGCGCCGCTCGATCCCGCCTGCCCCACGATGTACGTCTGCGGGCCTACCGTCTACAACTACGTCCACATCGGCAACGCCCGCGGCCCGGTGGTGTTCGGCGTGCTGGCCGCGCTGCTGCGCCGGCGCTACGGCGCGCTGCGCTACGCGCGCAACATCACCGACGTGGACGACAAGATCAACGCCGCCGCCAAGGAACAGGGCGTGCCGATCTCGGCGATCACCGAGCGCTTCGCCGCCGCCTACCGCGAGGACATGGCGGCGCTCGGCGTGGCCCCGCCGGACATCGAGCCGGAAGCCACCGCGCACATCCCGCAGATCGTGGCGATGATCGAGGGCCTGATCGAGCGCGGGCACGCCTATGCCGCCGAGGGCCACGTGCTGTTCTCGGTCGCCAGCTTCGACGGCTACGGCAAGCTGTCCCGGCGCGATCCGGAGGAGATGCTTGCCGGCGCGCGGGTGGAAGTCGCCCCCTACAAGAAGGACCCGGGCGACTTCGTGCTGTGGAAGCCGTCCTCCGACGACCTGCCCGGCTGGGATTCGCCCTGGGGCCGCGGTCGCCCGGGCTGGCACATCGAGTGCTCGGCGATGGCCGCCGCGCACCTGGGCGAGACCATCGACATCCACGCCGGCGGCGTCGACCTGCAGTTCCCGCACCACGAGAACGAGGTCGCGCAGAGCGAATGCGCCCACGGGGGCAAGACCTTCGCGCGGTTCTGGCTGCACAACGGCATGCTCAACTTCGGCGGCGCCAAGATGAGCAAGTCGATCGGCAACATCGAGCGCGTCCACGACCTGGTGCGCAAGCATCCGCCCGAGGCGCTGCGCTATGCCCTGCTCTCCGCGCACTACCGGCAGCCGCTGGACTGGTCGGATGCCCTGATCGAGCAGTCCAGGAACACGCTGGACCGGCTCTACGGCACCTTGCGCGACCTCGCCGGCGTACCGGCCGAGCCCGCCATCCCGGCGTCGGTCGAGGCGGCGCTGGACGACGACCTCAACACTCCGCAGGCATTGGCCGAGGTCGCCCGCATCGCCGCGGAAGCGCGCAAGGCCGAGGACGCGAAAGAAAAGGCGCGGCTGAAGTCGCAACTGCTGGGCGCAGGCCTTGCGCTCGGCCTGCTGCAGCAGGCGCCCGAAGCCTGGTTCAACCGTGGTGCCTCCGGCGAGGACGACGCCCGCATCCAGGCCTTGATCGACGAGCGCGCCGCCGCCAAGAAGGCACGCGACTTCGCCCGCGCCGACGCGATCCGCGAGCAGTTGGCCGGCGAAGGCGTTGTGCTGGAGGACACGCCGCAGGGCGTACGCTGGAAGCGTGCTTGAAGCTGTTGCCTTCTCCCCCTGGGAGAAGGTGCCCCGCAGGGGCGGATGAGGGTACGGGCGAAGCCTAGTGCAGTTCAGCAGTAGGGGCTGCGCCCTCGTACCCTCACCCCCACCCGTGCACCGGCCCGCGCCACTGGCGCTCCCGGGCACGCGCCAGTGGCGCGCAAACCGTGCCTTCTCGCCCCCAAAGGGAGAGGGGCCCAGATCGCAAGATTCCGAGTTTTCCAATGACCGATTCCCCCTTCCCGCTCGAACCCACCGCCGCCGAGGCCCAGGCCGCCATCGCCGAGGAATTCTCGTTCTTCGGCGACTGGTCCGAGCGCTACCAGTACCTGATCGACCTCGGCCGCAAGCTGCCCGCCTTTCCCGACGAGTGGAAGACCGAGGAACACCGCCTGCATGGCTGCCAGTCGATGGTGTGGATCGTGCCGGAGGGCAACGCCGAGCGGCTCGTGTTCCATGCCGTCAGCGACTCGGCCATCGTCTCCGGGCTGATCTACCTGGCGCTGCGCGTCTACTCCGGGCGCAGCGCGGCGGAGATCCTCGCCACCGAGCCGAGCTACATCGCCGACATCGGCCTGTCCAAGCATCTCTCGCCGACCCGCAGCAACGGCGTGGCCGCGATGCTGGGCTTCATCCGCGATACCGCCCAGGCGCAGACCCGGTGAGCGGGGCGGCCCCCGCCGACGGCGGCATCCGTGGCCTGCTCGCCCATCCCGGCTTCGTGCTGGTGCTGGCCTACCGCATCTGCGGCATGCTCTCGTACCAGATCGTCGCGGTCACGGTCGGCTGGCACATCTACCAGATCACCGGCAACCCGTTCTCGCTGGGGCTGATCGGGCTGGCGGAGATCCTGCCGTTCTTCTGCGTGGCGCCGTTCGCCGGCTACCTGGTCGACCACCTGCCCCGGCGCCGGCTCGGCATGGCCGCCACGCTGGGGCTGGTCGCCACCGCCGCGATCCTGCTGGCGGTCGCCCGGGGGTGGATCCCGATACGGGGCGTCTGGCCGATCTACGCGGCGATCGCGCTGACCGGCATGGTGCGCTCGTTCCTGAGCCCGATCTACAACGCGCTGTTCGCGAAGACGCTGCCGCGCGAGGCCTACGCGCGCGGCGCCAGCCTGGGCAGCGTGGTGTTCCAGGCCGGCATGGTGATCGGCCCGGCGCTGGGCGGCGTGCTGGTCGGCTTCGGCGGCAGTGCGCTGGCCTATGCGGTCGCGGCGGGCGTCGCGCTGGCGGCGATGCTGGCGCTGCTGGTGCTGCGGATCGAGGAACCGGCGCACTCGGGCACGCGCGCGCCGATCTTCCGCAGCATCGCCGAGGGCGCGCGCTTCGTGTTCTCCAACCAGATCATGCTCGGCGCGATGGCGCTGGACATGTTCTCGGTGCTGCTCGGCGGCGCGGTGTCGATGCTGCCGGCCTTCATCCACGACATCCTGCACTACGGGCCGGAAGGGCTGGGCATCCTGCGCGGCGCGCCCGCGCTGGGCTCGGTGCTGGTCGGCCTGTGGTTGGCGCGGCATCCGCTGCAGCGCAATGCCGGCCGGGTGCTGCTGTGCGCGGTGGCGGGCTTCGGCCTGTGCACGATCGCGTTCGGCCTGTCGCGGCATTTCTGGCTGTCGGCGGCGATCCTGCTGGCCTACGGCATGTGCGACGGCGTCTCGGTGGTGGTGCGCCAGACCATCCTGCAGTTGGCCACGCCGGACGAGATGCGCGGCCGGGTATCGTCGATCAACGGCATCTTCATCGGTTCGTCCAACGAGCTGGGCGCGTTCTACGACGGCACCATGGCGCGGCTGATCGGCCTGGTGCCGGCGGTGGTGCTGGGCGGCTGCGTGACCCTGGCCGTGGTCGCGGTCACGGCCTGGAAGGCGCCGAGGCTCCGCCGCCTCGACCTGCGCGACCTGTAGCGGGGGCTTGCCGCGGCAGGCGCTTGCGCGCGCTGTCGCGCACGTCCACCTCGAACGCCAGCGCGAGACCCTGGACCTGGTACTCCAGGCCGTCGCGGCACGGCAGCCGCGCGACGTAGGCTTCCACGTCCGCGCGCGGCAGGCTCAGGCGCCAGTGGCCGGCACCGCAGTCCAGCGCCGGCGCGGATCGCGCGCCCAGGACGAGGGACTGCACGAGCTCGCCGGCGCCGGGCAGCACCGTCCGGTTGACCGCCTCGGTCCCCGCTAGCAGGGCGGCAAGCTCGGCCTCGTCGATGCGGAAACGCACGCCCTGCCCTTGCATCTGTACTTTCATGCGCGAAGCGCCTCCCATTGCTCCGGGGTATTGCAGTTGGCCAGCGCGGCTTCGGCACCGGCGTCGAGCGCGAGTTCGGCGCATCCCAGCGCCTGCTGCAGCGCGCGCAGCGAACGTTCGCGTTCCGCGGCCGCGACCAGGCGGTCCAGCGTCGCGCGGCTCGCCTCGTCCAGCCGCATCCGCATCGGCAGGCGCTGCCCGGAAAAGACCGCGCACTCGGCCGGCGCGGCCAGCAGGCGGCACAGCAGCGCGGTCGTCAGCCTCGGCATGTCCACCGGCACCACCAGCAGCGTTCCGTCCGGCAACGCCGCCGCGGCGCTGTGCAGGCCGCCCAGCGGGCCCAGGCCGGGCCGCCGGTCGGCGATCGCGTCGTACTGCGGATAGTCGCCGCTGACCACGACCCGATGCGCGCCGGCGCTGCGCAGGAGGTCCTGCATGTGCTCGATCAGCGGCCGCCCCTGCCAGTCCAGCCCGGCCTTGTCGCGGCCCATGCGCGTGGAACCGCCGCCGGCCAGCACCAGTCCGGTCCAGGCTTGCCGGTCCGGCAGGCTCATGCGTGCGGCTCCTGGAACCGCACCGGCTGCCAGTGCCCGGGCCCGAAGACGTCCACGCAATCGCCCTCGGCGGCTTCGGCCACGCCTTCGGGCAAGGCCGCCCAGGCATTGGCGGCCAGCATCGGCATCAGCCGGAACGACTCCTGCCCCGGCAGGACGCCGACGCGCAGTTGCCCCCCGTCGTCGCAGCGCAGGTGCGCGCGCGCGTAGAAACGCAGGCCCTCGCGCTTGCCCACGCGCCCGTCCAGGCGCGCGCGCAGCGGCGTTTCCGCAGGCAGGCCGAGCATCTCGCGCAACGCCGGTTCGACGAAGAAGCGCGATCCTACCGCGCTGGCGACCGGGTTGCCCGGCAGGCCGAAGAACAACGGGCCTTCGTCCAGTTCGGCGAACAGCAACGGCTTGCCGGGCCGGATCGCGACCTTGTGGAAGCCGATCCGCGCGCGCCGGGCGCGCAATGCCTCGGGCACGAAGTCGTAATGCCCCATCGAGACCGCGCCGGTGCTCACCACCAGGTCCACGCCCAGCGCCAGCACGCGGTCGAGGATGCGCTGGAACGCCGGCGCGTCGTCGTCGACCACGCCGTGCCATGCCACGTCGGCGCCGGCCGCCTGCAATTGCGCGACCAGGAAAGGCCGGTTGCTGTCGCGGATCTGGCCTGGCTGCAGCGCCGCCGCCGGATCGGCCACCAGCTCGCGGCCGGTGGCGATCACCGCGACCCGCGGCCGCCGCCGCGCGGCCACCTGCGCCACGCCCAATGCCGCGAGCAACATCAGCTGCGGCGCGAGCACGCGCGTGCCGGCATCGATCACGGTACTGCCGGCGGCCACGTCCTCGCCGCGCCGGCGCAGGTGCTGGCCCGGCGTCGCCGGGTCCAGCAGCCGGATCGTCCCCGGGCCGGCCCCGGTCTGCGCCAAGACCTGCACGCGCTCCACCGGCACCACCGTATCGAGGCCGTCCGGCAACTGCGCCCCCGTCATGATTTCCCATGCACCGCCGGTGGCGGCACGCCCGCGGTCGCCGGCCGCCTGGCGGCCGTCCACGCGCAGCTCGGTGCCCGCCGGCACCACCAGCCCACGGGCCTGCAGCGCGAAGCCGTCCATCGCGGCGTTGTCGAACGGCGGCAACCAAGCGCCGCTGACCACCGGTTCGGCCAGTACCCGGCCCTGCGCCTCGGCCGGCGCCAGCGATTCCGCCGGCATGCGCGGCGCGGCGCGGCGCACGATCGCCAGCGCTTCGTCGCAGCCGATCATCGGCGGCCGGCGTCATCGCGCCCGTGCAAGGCCTGTCCGGACCGCTCGTTCCTCGCCTGCAACTCCATCGTTCTCCTCCGATCGCATCGCCAGCGGCCACGCCTGCGCCAACGCGCCCCCTACCAGGATCACGCCGGGCGAGCCGGTGTCCAGCCCTTCGGCCAGCGCCGCCAATCCGTCCAGCGTGGTCAGGTGCGCCTGCTGGTCGGGCCGGCTGGCATTCTGCACCACCGCCGCCAGAGTGCTGCCCGGGAGATGCCGGCGCAAGCCGTCGGCCACGGCGCCGGCGCGGCGCATGCCCATGTAGATCGCCAGGGTGGTGCCGGTGGCGGCCAGCACGCCCCAGTCCGGCTCGCCATGGTCCTGGGTATGCGCCGTGACGAAGGTGACGCCGTGGCAATGCTCGCGATGGGTCAGGGAGATGCCGAGCCCGGCGGCGGCGGCGAACGCCGCGCTGACGCCGTTGACGATGCGCACCCCGATGCCGGCGCGGCGCAGGAACTCGATCTCCTCGCCGGCCCGGCCGAACATCAGCGCATCGCCGCCCTTGACCCGCACCACGCGCAGTCCCTGCAGGGCATAGCGGCGCATCAGCCGGCAGATGAAGTCCTGCGGCGTGGAACGGCAGCCGCCGCGCTTGCCGACGCGGATCACCCGCGCCCGGGGCGCCAGTTCGACGATCTCCGGATCGACCAGTTCGTCCAGCAGCAGCACCTGCGCCGCGGCCAGCGCCTTGGCCGCCTTGAGCGTGAGCAGCTCCAGGTCGCCGGGGCCGGCGGACAGCAGCACGACCTCGCGCGGACGGGATTCGGTGATCGGCATGGCGTTATTCCTGGCGTAGGGGCTTGGACTTGGGGATCAGGCCGGCTGGGCCTGTTGCTGGTACATCCGTGCGAGTTGCGGGACGCAGGAGCCGCAGACGCTGCCGCAGCCCAGGCGTTGCTTGAGCGCGGCGACATCCGCGCCGCGCTGCAGTTCGGCCTGGATCGCCGATTCGGTGACCTGGCGGCAGCTGCACACGACCGGGTCGCGGCGCGCGCCGGCGCCCTGCGAGAACACCGACAGCCGCGTGCCTTGCCATGGCTGCCCGGACAGCGCGGCGTCGAGCAGGCCCTGGCTGGCGGCGCTGCGCTGGGGCTCGGCCAGCAGCAGGCCGTCGATATGGCTGTGGCCGTCGTGCACGCGCCAGCCGACGCGGCGGATCAGGCCGCGGCGCGCGTCGCGGTATTCCAGCGTGTCGGGGCCGGCCGGCAGGTCCAGCGCATCCACCAGCCGCTGCATCCAGGCCGCATCCGGCGCCGTGGCGCAGGCCGCGCGCAGCACCGTCCAATGGCCGAGCTCGGGCGCGCCCGGCTCGGCATGCAGGCCCAGGCCGGCGTAGCCGCACTCGCGCAGCAGCGGTTGCAGCGCGCGTTGCAGCGCCAGCGCGTCGCCGCGCCGCGCCGCCAGCAGGTGCCAGCCGAACTCGGCCTTTTCCACGCGCACCGCCGCATGCTTGAGCTCGGGCTGTTGCGAGCGCGCGTCCACCGCCGGGATGCTGACCTCGTTGATGCCGCCGCTGGACAGGAACTGGCCGCTCCAATGCATCGCGGCGAACACGCACCCCGAGCGCACCTCGTCGGACAGCTCCAATGGCAGCACCAGTTCGCCGCGCTTGCTGCTCACGCGCACCAGTTCGCCGGCCTGCAACCCGCGTCGCGCCGCGTCCTCCGGGTGCATGCGCAGGCCCGGCTCGGGGCTGTGCGCGAACAGCGCCGGCACGCGCCCGCTGCGCGACATGCCGTGCCACTGGTCGCGCAGGCGGCCGGTCAGCAGGCGCAGCGGATAGCGTGCGGAGGTCGCCTCGGCGACCGGACGGTAGGCGGTGGCGTGGAAGCGCGCGCGGCCGTCGGCGGTGGCGAAGATCCCGTCGGTATAGCGGCGTGCCAGGCCCTGGCGGGCGCCGGCGGGGAACGGCCACTGCTGCGGGCCGTCGCTCTCCAGCCTGGCGTAGTCGAGCCCGCCGATGTCGAGGTCGCGGCCGAGGGTGAGGCTGCGGTGTTCTTCGAAGATCGCGGCGGGCGTGTCGAAGCCGAACAATGTCGGCGCGGCTGAGGTGCCGTCCCACCAATTTCTGGTCTCGTCATTCCCGCGAAAGCGGGCATCCATGGGCTTCACTTGCAAGGCGCCAACGTCCATGGATTCCCGCTTTCGCGGGAATGACGAAGAAGAAGCATTGGAGTTCTCCAGCTTCGCCTCCATCCGCCGCGCCACTTCGCGCGCGATCCACCAGTCCGCGCGCGCCTGCCCCGGCGGCGCGACCGCGGCGCGCACGCGGGTGATGCGGCGCTCGGAGTTGGTCACCGTGCCCTCCTTCTCGCCCCAGCTCGAGGCCGGCAGCAATGCATCGGCGTAGGGCACGGTGTCGGTGCCGGCGAAGGCCTCCTGCACCACCACGTATTCGGCCCGTTGCAGCGCCTCGCGCACGCCGGCGATGTCCGGCATCGAGTGCACGGGGTTGGTGCAGGCGATCCAGACCGCCTTGATGCGCCCCTCGCGCAAGCCTTCGAACAGCTTCACCGCGGCCGCGCCCGGCCGCGGCGAGATCCGTCCTTCGGGCAGGCCCCACAAGCGTTCCAGCTCGGCGCGGTCCGCGTCGCTGCCGATCTCGCGGTGCGCGGCCAGCATCGTCGCCATCCCGCCGACCTCGCGCCCGCCCATCGCGTTGGGCTGGCCGGTCAGCGAGAACGGCCCGGCGCCCGGCTTGCCGATCTGGCCGGTGGCCAGGTGCAGGTTGATCAGCGCCAGGTTCTTGTCAGTGCCGTGGGCCGATTGGTTCAGGCCCATGCAGTACAGCGACAGCGCCGCGGGGCTGCGCCCGAACCATTCCGCCGCCTGGACCAGGTCTTCCGGCGGGATGCCGCAGATCTCCGCGCTCATGCGCGGGGTGTAGTCCCGCAGCAGGCGCTTGAGGTCGGCGAACCCTTCCGTATGCGCGGCGACGAATTCCGCGTCCACCAGGCCCTCCCAGACGAGGTGGTGCAACATGCCGTTGAACAGCGCGACATCGGTGCCCGGCTGGATCGCCAGGTGCAGGTCGGCCATCGCGGCGGTGTCGGTGCGGCGCGGATCGACCACGATCCAGCGCACCTGCGGATCCTCGGCGCGCGCCTGCTCCAGGCGGCGGAACAATACCGGGTGGGCATAGGCCATGTTGCTGCCGGCGAACAGCACGGTCCGGGCCCGCTCCAGGTCCTCGTAGCAGGTCGGCGGGCCGTCTGCGCCGAGCGCGAGCTTGTAGCCGGTCACCGCGCTGGACATGCACAGCCGCGAGTTGGTGTCGATGTTGTTGGTGCCGACCAGGCCCTTGGCCAGCTTGTTGAAGACGTAGTAGTCCTCGGTCAGCAGCTGGCCGGAGAGATAGAACGCGACCGCGTCCGGCCCGTGCCGGCGCACGATGCCGACCAGCCGCGCCGCCACCGTGTCCAGCGCTTCGTCCCAGTCGACCGGCCGCCGCGGCGCCTGGCGCTGCGAACGCAGCTCCGGCACCAGCACCCGCCCGGCGTGGCCGGCGACGGTCTGCGGCAGGCTGCGGCCCTTGCTGCAAAGCCGGCCATGGTTGGCCGGGTGCTGCGGGTCGCCGTCGATCCCGACGATGCGCTCCCCCTGCGCATCGGCCTCGCTGTGGATCAGCACGCCGCAACCCACGCCGCAGTAGCAGCAGGTCGAGCGCGTGGTGCGACGGACCGCGACCGCCTCCCCTACGGCCGCCTCCGGCGCTGCCGGCGTGGCGCCTTCGCTCATGCCGGTTCCAGCGCCTGCGGCTGCAGCGCTTCGCGCGGCACGATCCACACCGCGCCGTCCTCGACCTTCACCGGGTAGCGCGGCGTGCAGCCCACGTCCGGCGCGCAGGCCTGGCCGCTGTCCAGCCCGATGTTCCAGCCGTGCAGCGGGCAGGTCACGCTCTCGCCGCTGACGATGCCCTGCGACAGCGGCCCGCCCTTGTGCGGGCAGCGGTCGCGCAGCGCGAACACCTTGTCGCCCGCGGTGCGGAACAACGCGATCGGCGCCATTCCCTCGATCTCCAGCACGCGCGCGCCCAGCGGCGGCAATTCGTCCAGCGCGCACACGCGTATCCAGCGGCCCGTGCCCATGCTCATTCCTCCACCGTCGCGGCCGGTGCGGCGATCCGCAGCGGCTGGTATTCCCGGTTGCGCTCGCCGGCGACGCGCGCGCTCCACGGATCGGCCAATCCGTCCAGCGAATACAGCAGGCGCTCGTAGAGCGCGCGCCGGCTCCCGGCGTCGTCGACCACCTTCTGCTTGACGTAATCCAGTCCCACCCGCGCGATGTAGTGCACGGTACGGTCGAGGTAGTACGCCTCCTCGCGGTACAGCTGCAGGAACGCCCCGGTGTACTCCTTCACTTCCTCGGCGGTCCTGACCTTGACCAGGAAGCGCGCGACCTCGGTCTTGATGCCGCCGTTGCCGCCGACGTGGATCTCCCAGCCCGAGTCCACCGCGATGATGCCCACGTCCTTGATGCCGGATTCGGCGCAGTTGCGCGGGCAGCCGGACACCGCCAGCTTGACCTTGTGCGGGCTCCACATGTTGGCCAGCATCGTCTCCAGGTCGATGCCCATCTGCGTGCTGTTCTGGGTGCCGAAGCGGCAGAACTCGCTGCCCACGCAGGTCTTCACCGTGCGGATCGACTTGCCGTAGGCGTGCCCGGACTTCATGCCGAGGTCGCGCCAGACATCGACCAGGTCCTCCTTCTTGACCCCGAGCAGGTCGATGCGCTGGCCGCCGGTGACCTTGACCATCGGGATCGCGTACTTGTCGGCGACGTCGGCGATGCGGCGCAGCTCGGAGGGGTTGGTCACCCCGCCCTTCATCTGCGGCACCACCGAGAACGTGCCGTCCTTCTGGATGTTGGCGTGCGCGCGCTCGTTGATGAAGCGCGACTGCGGGTCGTCCACCGCCTCGTGCGGCCACGTCGAGAGCATGTAGTAGTTCAGGGCCGGGCGGCAGGTCGCGCAGCCGTTGGGCGTGCGCCATTCCAGGAACGCATAGGCCTGGACGTGGCTGAGCAGCCGGTGCTCGCGCACGGCCTTGCGCAGTTCGCCGTGGCTCAGGTCGGTGCAACCGCACACCGCCTTGGTCTTGGGCGTCTCCTGGAAGTTCGAGCCCAGGCAGTTCATCAGGATCTGCTCGACCAGGCCGGTGCACGAGCCGCACGAGCTGGCGGCCTTGGTGTGCTTCTTGACCTCGTCCACCGTGAACAGGCCCTGCTCGCGCACCGCCTTGACGATCGTGCCCTTGCACACGCCGTTGCAGCCGCAGACCTCGTCGCCGTCGGCCATCGCGCTGGCGCGGTCCTGGCCGGCGGTGCCGGCATCGCCGAGCGCGGTCTCGCCGAAGATCAGCTGGTCGCGCTGGTCCTGCACCGGCGTGCCGTCCTTGAGCAGCTTGAAGTACCAGCCGCCGTCGCCGGTGTCGCCGTACAGGCATGCGCCGACCAGCTTGTCGTCGCGGATCACCAGCTTCTTGTAGACGCCGCCGGCCGGGTCGGACAGCACGATCTCCTCGGCGCCGTCGCCGCCCATGAAATCGCCGGCCGAGAACAGGTCGATGCCGGTGACCTTGAGCTTGGTCGAGGCCACCGAGCCCCTGTAGATGCCGATGCCGAACTGCGCCAGGTGGTTGGCGCAGACCTTGGCCTGCTCGAACAGCGGCGCGACCAGCCCGTAGGCGATGCCGCGGTGGTTGGCGCACTCGCCGACCGCGTACACGCGCGGGTCGAAGCTCTGCAGGCTGTCGTTGACCACGATGCCGCGCGAGCAATGGATGCCGGCCTCCTCGGCCAGCCGGGTGTTCGGACGGATGCCGGCGGCCATCACCACCAGGTCGGCCGGGATCTCGCTGCCGTCGGCGAAACGCACGCCGACCACTTCGCCGGCCTCGTTGCCGAGGATCGCGCTGGTGGACGTCTCCAGGCGGAAACGCAGGCCGCGCTCGCTCAAGGATTTCTGCAGCAGGCCGCCTGCGACCGGATCGAGCTGGCGCTCCAGCAGCCAGCCGGCCAGGTGCACGACGGTCACGTCCATCCCGCGCAGCTTCAGGCCGTTGGCGGCCTCCAGCCCGAGCAGGCCGCCGCCGATCACCACCGCGTGGCGCTTGCTGCGCGCGGTCTCGATCATGGTGCGGGTGTCGTGCATGTCGCGGTAGCCGATCACGCCCTTCAGGTCCTTGCCCGGCACCGGCAGCACGAACGGCAGCGAGCCGGTGGCGATCAGCAGGCGGTCGTACTCGGCCTCGGTGCCGTCGGCGGCGATCACCCGCCGGCGCACCCGGTCGATCCGCACGACCTCCTTGCCCAGGTGCAGGCGGATGCCGTTCTCGGCGTACCACGACAGGGGGTTGAGCACGATGTCGTCGAAGTCCTGCTCGCCGGCCAGCACCGGCGAGAGCAGGATGCGGTTGTAGTTCGGGTGCGGCTCGGCGCCGAACACGGTGATGTCGTACATGCCCGGCGCGAGCTTGAGCAGCTCCTCCAGCGTGCGGATGCCGGCCATGCCGTTGCCGATGACGACCAGTCTGGGTTGTTTCATGGCGTCCTCACCTCAGACCCGCGCCGCGCCGGCGGCGGCCCACTGGCTGCGCCATTCGCGCTTCACCCCGGCCAGCAACGCCCAGCCGCCGAGCGCGAACAGCGCGAACAACCACATGCCGGGCGCATAGCTGCCGGTGTGCTGCTTGAGCACGCCGAGCCCGGCGGCGAGCGCGAAGCCGCCGATGCCGCCGGCCATGCCGATCAGCCCGGTCATCACCCCGATCTCCTGCCCGAAGCGCTGCGGCACCAACTGGAACACCGCGCCGTTGCCGGCCCCCAGGCACAGCAGCGTGAGCACGAACAGCGCGAGGGTGATCCATGCGCCGCCGACGCCGAACCCGGCCAACGCCACCAGCACGGCCACCAGCAGATAGACGCCCAGCAGCGACCGCGTGCCGCCCACGCGGTCGGCGATCACCCCGCCCAGCGGCCGCATCACCGAACCGGCCAGCACGCAGGCGGCGGTGGCCCAGCCGGCATGCTTGGCATCGAAGCCGAACTGGTCGTGGAAGTAGCCCGGCAGCGCACTGGCGAATCCGGCGAAGCCGCCGAAGGTGATCGCATAGAAGAACATGAAGCGCCACGAATCGCGGTTGCCGACCAGCACCCTGCCGTAGTCGGCCCAGTGCTTGCGCGCCACCGGCACCGGCGCGTCCTTCGCCGCCAGCACGAACACCAGCAACGTCAGCGCCAATGGGATGCAGGCCAGTCCGAACACGTCGCGGTAGCCGAACATCGCCGCCAGCACCGGTGCGAACAACGCGGCCAGCACCGTGCCGGAGTTGCCCGCGCCGGCGATGCCCATCGCCGTGCCCTGGTGCTCCGGCGGATACCAGCGCGAGGCCAGCGGCAACGCCACCGCGAACGACGCGCCGGCGATGCCCAGCAGCATGCCCAGCGCCACCACCTGGCCCAGGCTGTGCACGCCGAGCTGCCATGCGCCCAGCAGGCTGGCGATCACCGCCACTTGCGCCAGCACGCCGGCGCGCTTGGCGCCGATGCGGTCGGCCAGCATGCCCAGGAACAGCCGCAGCACCGCGCCGCACAGGATCGGCACGGCGACCATGAAGGCGCGCTGCTGCGTATCCAGCCCCAGCGCCTCCGCGATCGGCACCTGCAGCGGACCGAGCAGGTACCAGACCATGAAGCTCAAGTCGAAGTACAGGAACGACGCGAACAGCGTGGGCGTATGCCCCGATCGCCAGAAAGAGCGATTCATGCATGCATCTCCGGATCAGCGTTGGCGAAAAAAAACGGCGCCCCTCCGGTTCGCACCGGAAGGACGCCGTTGTCCTGGACACCCCGGACCGCCGTTGGCCTGGTGCGTCGAATGGTTTGTATGCGCAGACGCCGTTGCCTGCGCAGGACGTATCAAGCAATCAGCGTGCCAAGTTTTCGCGCCTTGGCGGCAGCGGCTCAATTCGTTGATTCACAAGGCTTTCAAGATGCCTCCCTGAATCGGCCAGCATGTTTCGCCTGCATTCCACGCCCCGTATTCGGGCGTAACGCACCATATTTGTGCGCCGCAGAATGGCAGCCCCGTGTGCTTCCGCCCCCGGCACGCTCGAACTCGTCATTCCCGCGAAAGCGGGAATGACGAATCAAAGTTTTCTGTGAATCGCCTCAAGCCAGACACGATCAACTAGCCCAATCGAACAACCGCACCACCCGCCTTTCCTCATTCGGCACGGCCACCCCCACGCGCTCGGCAGCATGTCGATAGTTTTCCAATCGATGGATATCGCGCAGCAATCCATCTTCGTCCAGCAACGGACCACACCAGCCCCAGCGCCGGAACTGAGCCAGGAACCATTCGCCGTCCGAAAGCCACGGCATGTTCACCCTGCCGCCACGATGGAACGCCAATGCCGCCGGGTCGTCACCGCCCACCAGGCAGGCGGCCAGATGCTCCACCGGCCGGCCGATGACCTCCGCCTCGGAAAGCCACTGTGCGCAACGCACGCGATTGGCCGGATCGGCATCCAGCCAGCGGCAGGCCGCCAGTACACAGGCCGTCAGACGTTCGACCAGCTCCGGCTGCAGCGCGGCGAAATCGCGCCGGCAAGCCAGTACTTTTTCTGGATGCCCCGGCCAGAGTTCGCCGCTGCGGATCACCCGCCGGCCCACGCCCTGCATCTCCGCGACCGCAGCCCACGGCTCGCCCGAGCAATAGCCGTCGATCGCACCCGCCGCCAGCGCTCCAGGCATCTGCGGCGGCGGGATCGTCACCACCTCGACGTCCCGCATCGGCGCCACGCCCGAGGCTGCCATCCAGTAGTACAGCCACAGCGCGTGCGTGCCGGTGGGAAAGGTCTGCGCGAACACCGCCGGCCGGCCCAGGTCCCGCAGCGCCTGCGGCAAGCTACGCCCGGCCGCCAGCGCATCCGCCAGTCCCGAGGACAGCGTGATCGCCTGGCCGTTGTGGTTGAGCGTCATCAGCAGCGCCATCGGCGCACGCGGCCCGGCCACGCCCAGTTCGATGCCGTAGACCAGGCCCGCCAGCGCATGCGCCGCCTCGACCTCGCCGGACAGCAGGCGGTCGCGCACCGCGGCCCAGGAGGCCTGGCGGTGCAGTTGCAGGCGCAGGCCCTGGGCGCGATCCAGGCCGAGCCGGCTGGCCGCCACCAGGGGCGCGCAATCGATCAACGGCATGTAGGCCACGCGCAGCAGGGGCAGATCGGTTTCGCTCATGTCCTCATCCCAACAGGTCGGCCATGGCCACGATGCGGCGCGCCACCTCGGCCAACTTGAGTCCTTGCTTCATCGCCTGCTGGCGCAGCGCCGCGTAGGCGTCGGCCTCGGACAGGCCGCGCTTGTGCATCAGCAAGCCCTTGGCGCGCTCGATCAGCTTGCGGTCCTCCAGCGCCTGCTGCACCTCGTCCAGGCGGCGGCGCATGCCGCTTTCCTGCTCGAAGCGCGCCAGGGCCACCTGCACCACCGGCGCCAGCCGCGCCGGCGACAGGCCGTCGACCACGTAGGCCGTCACGCCGGCGCCGACGGCGGCGCGGATCAGCTGGTCGTTGCCGTCGCCGGAGAACATCACTACCGGACGCGGCGCATGGCTGTGCAGCATCGCCAGTTGCTCCAGGGTGTCGCGCGAAGGGGATTCCACGTCGATCACCACCACGTCCGGCTGGCGCTGCTGCACCGCGTGCAGCAGCGCGGCCGTGGTCGCGACGTCCTCCAACACCTCGTAGCCGGCCCGCTCGAGCGCCTCGCGCAACTGCCCGATCGGCTTTTCGGTATCGTTGACCAGCAGGACACGCATTGGCGAAGGGCGGAGGCGTGGACGTCGCTCGATGGTGCCATGCAACATAGCGTCCGCGCGAGCACCCCGGAGTCCGCATGCCCCTCTTTCCCCTCTTTGCCGACCTGCGCGGCCGCACCGTGCTGGTGATCGGCGGCGGCGAGGTCGCCAGCCGCAAGATCAAGGCGCTGCTGCACGCAGGCGCGCACGTCGTGGTGCATGCCCGCGAGTGGATCCCCGAACTGCAGGACCTGCTCGACCGGCGGCAGTTGCAGCGCCTGGACGGCGAGTTCGATCCGGCCTGGATCGACGCGGCCTGGCTGGTGGTGGCCGCGACCGACGACGCCGCGCTCAACCGCCGGGTGGCCGAGGCCGCGGGCGCGCGCAGGCGCTGGGTCAACGTGGTCGACGACGCCGAGCTGTCCAGCTACCAGGTCCCGGCGATCGTCGACCGCGACCCGATCCTGGTCGCCATCTCCTCCGCGGGCGCCGCGCCGATGCTGGCGCGGCGCCTGCGCGAGCGGCTGGAGACCGAGCTCGACCATTCGCTGGGCGCGCTGGCCGAACTGTTCTCCCGCCATCGCGCGCGCATCCGCGAGCGCCTGCCGGACATGGCGCTGCGCCGGCGCTGGTTCGAGCGGGTGCTCGACGGCGAGGTGCCCGTGCTGTTGCGCAATGGCGACGCCGAGCGGGCGCGGCAAGCCTTCGAGGCCGCCCTGGACGCGGCCGGCGACCTGCCCGTGCGCGGCAGCGCGGCACTCGTGGGGTGCGGCGACGGCGATCCCGGCCTGCTGACCTTGAAGGCGCTGCGCCAGTTGAACCTGGCCGACCTGATCCTGGCCGCTCCCGACGTCGCGCCCGCGATCCTGGACCTGGCGCGGCGCGATGCCGAGGCGCATCGCGTCGCCCCTGACGCGGCGACGCTGCTGCCGCAGGTGCTGGCCTCGGTCGAGGCCGGCCGCAAGGTGGTCTGCCTGCGCGCGGGCGCCGGCTTCGTCGACGAAGCCGGCCGTGGCTTGCTGCTCGCCCTGCAAGAGCGCGGCATCGCCTGCGAACTCGTGCCCGGCGCGGCCGGACCGGCCACGATCGATTGAGACGGCGCCCGGCCTTCGGTCCCTTGCGAAGGCCGGCGCGTTCAGAGCAGGCTCGGCTGCACCGCCGACGAAGGCGCCGTCAGTTCCGCCAACCCCGGCAGGCGCTCGCGCAGGCCCGCGTGGAAACGCAGCGCCTGTTCGGCGGCGCGATGGTTGTCGGGCGTATGCAGGAACACGTACGGGCAACGCCCCTCCTCGATCCAGCCGGCCACCTTGTCCAGCCACGGTTCCAGCCAGGGCTGGTTCGCGTCCAGGTCGGGGCCGCCGATGAAGCGCACCTGCGGCGACGTACCGAAAGCCGCCGCGCGTACCGGCAGCCTCGGCTTGCGGGCCTGCGCATGCGCCACGGCCGGGTCTTCCGGGCTGCACGCGAACAGCGCGCGCGAATCGAAGCAGATGCGTTCCACGCCACGCGCATGCAGCATGCGGTTGAGCGCCCGCTCCTCGTCGCCGCGGGCATAGAACGCGGGATGGCGCACTTCCACCGCGAGCGCATGCGCGGCGAAACGGTCGAGCCAGGCCGCCAGCTCGTCCAGCCGCGCCGGGCCGAACCCGGCCGGCAGCTGCAACCACAACGGCGCCACCCGCGCTCCCAGCGGCGCCAGCAATGCCAGGAACCGCTCCGTCGCCTCGAACCGCTCGCGCAGGTCGCCCTCGTGGCTGACGTCCCGCGGCAGCTTGGCGCAGAAGCGGAAATCCCCCGGCATGGTCGCCGCCCAGCGCTGCACGGTGGCCGCTGCCGGCCTGGCATGGAAGGTGGTGTTGCCTTCCACCGCGTTGAAGGTGCGCACGTAGTGGCCGAGGCTGTCGGCCATCCGCAGGCCGGCCGGGTAGAGGCTGCCGCGCCAGGCCGGCTCGTTCCACGACGGGCAGCCGAGGCGGTAAGGCAGGCGATCGGGGGCGTCGGGCACGGCGAACGATGGGCTGGATCGAGCCTGGATCATCCTGCAACGAAAAAGCCCCGCGCAAGGCGCGGGGCTCGGTTGTACCGCAGCGACGGCGCGATCAGTCGCCCTGCTGCTTCTGCATGTGCTCCCAGCGTTCCTGCGCATCGATGGTGCGCTCGGCGGTCAGGCGCGCTTCCAGGCGCTCCAGGCCGATTTCCTCGCCGGTGTCGACGCAGTAGCCGTAGTCGCCGGCGTCCAGGCGCTTGAGCGTGCTGTCGATCTTGCCGATCAGCTTGCGGTAGCGGTCGCGGGTACGCAGTTCCAGCGAGTTCTCGGTCTCGCGGGTCGCGCGCTCGGCCTCGTCGCCGATGTCGCGCACTTCCTCGCGCAGGTTCTCGATGGTCTGCTTGGACTCCTCGACCAGGTCGGCGCGCCACTGCAGCAGCCGCTGGCGGAAGTACTCCTGCTGCAGCGGGCTCATGTATTCCTCGTCCGGCGCGGGCTTGTAGCCGGCGGGGAGGATCGGACGGCCGGTGGCCTCGTCGATCTTGTACTCGACCACCCTGAACTTGCTGGGCCGGGCCGGGGTATTGGGCTTGGAGGTCACCGCGACGGCGACCTTGCCGACCGGACGGGTCGCGGCGGGCTTGGCGGACGATTCGGTCTTGCTGGGGGTTTTCGCTGAGGATTTCGAAACAGGCACGGGATTCTTGCTTGAGGGGGTTGCAGGCTTGGCGGACGGCTTGGCGGCTTCGACCGCCTTGGGAGCCGGGGCGGGAGCCTTGGCCGGAACGGACTGGACCGGCGCAGGCTTGCTGGCCGGCTTCGGTGCGGGTTTGGCAGCCACCGGCTTGGCGATGGTAGCCGGGGCCGGTGTCGCCTTCTTGACCGCCGGCTTCTTGGCGGCGGGGGCGACCTTGGTCGCGGTCTTCTTTACGGGCTTGGCCGGTGCGGCCGCCGCCTTCTTGGCGGGAGCGGCCTTCTTCGCAGGCGCCTTCTTGGCGGCCGGTTGCTTGGCGGCAGCCGGCTTCTTGGCCGCCTTGGCGACCGGCTTGGAAGCGGACTTCACCGCCGCGACCTTCTTCACAACAGGCTTGGCGGGCTTCTTGGCGGCCTTGGCGGCCTTCTTTGCAGGTGTTTTAGCAGCCACGAAACGCTCTTCCTTGTTTCCCCCGGGGCCCGGGAAAGCGGGACTTTATAGCCCACCGCGAGCAGTGACGGCAACCTCGCATTTAGAGCGTGTTGCGGAATCCCGCGCCGGCCACCGGCGCCGCGGCGGCGGCCGCGCACGCCTGGTCCCGACGCGCCCCGGCCCGCTCGCGCGGGCCCCGGAGTCCATGACGCGCTGCGGGAGTGGCATATCATGGCGCGGTGATCGCTCGCCTGCTCATCGCCCTGCTGCGTTTCTATAAACGCTTCATCAGCCCCCTGCTGGGGCCGCGCTGCCGTTTCGAGCCGAGCTGCTCCCAGTACGCGATGACCGCCATCGGCCTGCACGGGCCGCTGCGCGGCAGCTGGCTCGCCGCACGCCGCCTGGCGCGCTGCCACCCGTTCCACCCGGGCGGCTTCGATCCGGTACCCGAGCATCTTCCCCCTTGCCGCTGCACAGGAAAACACCCATGACCCGCACTCTCATCCTCAATGCCCGGCTGGTCAACGAAGGCCGGCAGTTCGAAGCCGACCTGCGCATCGGCCGGGACGGCCGGATCGAGCGCATCGATTCGCAGATCACGCCCGGCCAGGACGACGTCGTGGTCGACGCCGGCGGGCGCTGGCTGCTGCCCGGCATGATCGACGACCAGGTGCACTTCCGCGAGCCCGGCCTCACCCACAAGGGCGACATCGCGACCGAGTCGGCCGCGGCGGTCGCCGGCGGCCTGACCAGCTTCATGGACATGCCCAACACCAACCCGCCCACGCTCGACGCCGCCGCGCTGCAGGCCAAGTACGACGCCGCGGCCGGCCGCGCCTGGGGCAACTACGGCTTCTACCTGGGCGCCAGCAACGACAACCTGGCGGCGATCCAGGCGCTGGACCCGAAGACCGCGCCCGGCATCAAGGTGTTCATGGGCGCCTCGACCGGCAACATGCTGGTGGACAATCCCGAGACGCTCGACGCGATCTTCCGCGACGCGCCGACGCCGATCATCACCCACTGCGAGGACACGCCGACCATCGACGCCACGCTGGCCGCGTTCAAGCAGAAGCACGGCGACGCGCTGACCCCAGACATGCACCCGGACATCCGCTCGCGCGAGGCCTGCCTGAAATCCTCGCAGCTGGCCACTTCGCTGGCGAAGAAGCATGGCACCCGCCTGCACGTGCTGCACATCTCCACCGCCGACGAACTGGCCCTGTTCGAACGCGGCCCGCTGGTGGACGGCAACGGCAAGCTGCGCAAGCGCATCACCGCCGAGACCTGCATCCATTTCCTGCGCTTCGACCGCGCCGACTACGCGCGCCTGGGCAACCTGATCAAGTGCAACCCGGCGATCAAGGACGCCGCCGACCGCCAAGCGCTGACCGCCGCGCTGGCCGAGGACGTGATCGACGTGCTCGCCACCGACCACGCCCCGCACACCTGGGAAGAGAAGCAGAAGCCCTACGTGCAGGCGCCGTCCGGCCTGCCGCTGGTGCAGTACGCGCTGGTCGCCGCGCTGGAGCTGGTGCACGAGGGCAAGCTCGACATCGCCACGGTAGTGCGCAAGTTCGCGCACGCGCCGGCGCAACTGTTCGACGTGGCCGAGCGCGGCTTCCTGCGCGAGGGCTACTGGGCCGACCTGGTGCTGGTGGAGGACATCCCGTTCACGGTGAAGCGCGAGGACGTGCTGTCCAAGTGCGGCTGGTCGCCGTTCGAGGGCACCACGTTCCGTTCGCGCGTGGCCTCCACCTGGGTCAACGGCCAGCAGGTCTGGAACGGCCGCGAACTGGTCGGCGCGCCGGCCGGGCAGCGCCTGACGTTCGCGCGTTGATGCGCCGCCGGTTCGTGCTGGCCGCGCTGGCGGCCGCGACGCTGGCCGCTCCGCTCGCACCCGCCGCCCATGCGCAGGTGGCGCCGGCCGACGCGCGCGTGGTGTTCCCGGCCAGCGCGTCGCAGGGTGCGCTGGTGATCGGCAAGGTACCGCCCGGCAGCCGGGTCGAATACGCCGGCCGCAGCCTGCGCGTGAGCGGCTATGGCAGCGTCGTGTTCGGCATCGGCCGCAACGAGCAGGGACCGGTGCAGGTGCGCATCGTCCGTCCCGACGGCGGCAGCGAGACCGCCAGCATCGCGGTCGCGCCGCGCGACTGGCCGGTCGAGTACGTCAACGGCGTGCCGCCCAAGACGGTCAATCCGCCGCCGGAGATCGCCGAGCGGATCCGCCGCGAGCAGGCCCAGGTCACCGCGGCGCGCGAGCGCGACGACGCGCGCACCGACTTCGCCCAGCCGTTCATCTGGCCGGTACGGGGCCGGATCAGCGGCCGCTTCGGCAATGCGCGCGTCTACAACGGCCAGGCCGCCGGTTCGGGACACTCGGGCATGGACATCGCGGCGCCGGCCGGCACGCCGGTGAAGGCCCCGGCCGCCGGCGTGGTCACCTTCGCCGCGCCCGACCTCTACCTGACCGGCGGCACGCTGCTGCTCGACCACGGCTTCGGCGTCAGCTCCAACTTCCTGCACCTGTCGCGCATCGACGTGAAGGCCGGCGACCGTGTCGAACAAGGCCAGGTGATCGGCGCGGTCGGCGCGACCGGGCGCGCGACCGGGCCGCATCTGCATTGGGGGATGAATTGGTTCGATGTCCGAATCGACCCTTTGCTGGTGCTGGAACGCACCAAGTAACCGTTCACCATCGCGGCGCGCGGCGGCGCGTTCATCATCCCCATCGCCATACCTCTGCCTGGCGCGGTTCGATGTCCGAATCGACCCTTCGCTGGTGCTGGAACGCACCAAGTAACCGTTCACCATCGCGGCGCGCGGCGGCGCGTTCATCATCCCCATCGCCATACCTCTGCCTGGCGCGGTTCGATGTCCGAATCGACCCTTTGCTGGTGCTGGAACGCACCAAGTAACCGTTCACCATCGCGGCGCGCATTTGTGGGAGCGGCTTCAGCCGCGATGAGGCTTTCTCATTGAACCCCAGCACAGGGATGTGCAGGCTGTTGCAGAGGGAAGCCGCTCCCACAGACTTCCGCCCCCTACCCGCCTCTTCCGGACCTACCCGCCGGCGCCGGCATCCTGCGCCCATAGCGGGCTTATAAGCGAGGGGTTGCCTTCACGCGGCAATGACCAAGTCCGTATCTCGGTGGCGAACCCGCGCCCCGCATCGGAATGCGTCCCCACCGTCCGCCGGAGATCCGCACGATGACCCTCGAAAAGCTCAAGCCCACCCTCGGCACCTGGCAGTTGTGGGGCATCGCCGTCGGCCTGGTGATCTCCGGCGAATACTTCGGCTGGAGCTACGGCTGGGGCACCGCCGGCACGCTGGGCTTCCTGGTCACCGCACTGATGGTGGCGGTGATGTACACCTGCTTCATCTTCAGCTTCACCGAGCTGACTACCGCGATCCCGCACGCCGGCGGGCCGTTCGCCTACAGCCTGCGCGCGTTCGGCAGGACCGGGGGCATGGTCGCCGGCATCGCCACGCTGATCGAGTTCGTGTTCGCCCCGCCGGCGATCGCGATGGCGATCGGCGCCTACCTCAACGTGCAGTTCCCGGGGCTCGACCCGCGCGTGGCCGCGATCGGCGCCTACGCCGTGTTCATGACCCTCAACATCCTCGGCGTGGCGATCGCCGCGACGTTCGAGCTGGTCGTCACCCTGCTGGCGGTGATCGAGCTGCTGGTGTTCATGGGCGTGGTCGCGCCCGGTTTCAGCTTCGCCAACTTCGCCGCCAACGGCTGGGCCGGCAGCGACGCGTTCGGACCGGCGGCGATCGGCGGCATCTTCGCCGCGATCCCGTTCGCGATCTGGTTCTTCCTGGCCATCGAAGGCGCGGCGATGGCCGCCGAGGAGGCCAAGGACCCCAAGCGCACCATCCCGCGCGCCTACATCGCCGGCATCCTGACCCTGGTCGCGCTGGCGATCGGCGTGATGGTGTTCGCCGGCGGCGTCGGCGACTGGCGCCAGTTGTCCAACATCAACGATCCGCTGCCGCAGGCGATGAAGGCCGTGGTCGGCCACGGCTCGGCCTGGCTGCACATGCTGGTGTGGATAGGCCTGTTCGGCCTGGTCGCCAGCTTCCACGGCATCATCCTCGGCTACTCGCGGCAGTTCTTCGCCCTGGCGCGGGCCGGATTCCTGCCGCACGGGCTGGCCAGGCTGTCGCGGTTCCGCACGCCGCACCGGGCGGTCCTGGCCGGAGGCGTGATCGGCATCGCGGCGATCCTCAGCGATGGCGTGGTACAGATCCAGGGCATGTCGCTGACCGCGGCGATGATCACCATGTCGGTGTTCGGGGCGATCGTGATGTACGTGATGAGCATGCTGAGCCTGTTCAAGCTGCGCCGCAGCGAGCCCGGCCTGGAACGCAGCTTCCGCGCGCCCGGCTACCCCGTGGTGCCGGGGATCGCGCTGGCGCTGGCGCTGGTCTGCCTGGCGGCGATGGTCTGGTTCAACCCGCTGGTGGCGGCGATCTTCGCCGGGCTGATGCTGCTGGGCATCGGCTGCTGCGCGATCAGCCTGCGCCAGGACGCGCCGGTCGTCGCCGAGGCCACCGAGCCGGCATGAGTTTCGTCCATGCCGTCGGCGGCGAGCGTTTCGCGTTCGCCGACCTGAAGGACCTGCTGGCCAAGGCCTCGCCGGCGCGCTCCGGCGACGCCCTGGCCGGGGTCGCCGCCGACAGCGCCCGGCAGCGCGTCGCGGCGCAGATGGCGCTGGCCGACCTGCCGCTGCGGCACTTCCTCGACGAGGCGGTGATCCCCTACGAGGACGACGAGGTCACCCGCCTGATCGTCGACGGGCACGACGCGGCGGCATTCGCCCCGGTCGCCCACCTCACCGTGGGCGGCTTGCGCGACTGGTTGCTGGGCGAAGAGGCGGACGAAGCGGCCTTGGCCGCGCTCGCGCCCGGCCTGACCCCGGAAATGGCCGCGGCCGTGTCCAAGCTGATGCGGGTCCAGGACCTGGTGCTGGTCGCGCGGAAGATCCGCGTGCGCACCGCGTTCCGCAACACGCTCGGCCTGCGCGGACGGCTGAGCACGCGCCTGCAGCCCAACCACCCCACCGACGATCCGGCGGGCATCGCCGCCAGCGTGCTGGACGGCCTGCTCTACGGCAACGGCGACGCGGTGATCGGCATCAATCCGGCCAGCGATTCGCTGCCGGCCACCTGCGAACTGCTGCGCCTGCTCGACGGCGTGATCCAGGGCTACGGCATTCCCACCCAGGCCTGCGTGCTGGCGCACGTGACCACCACCATCGAGGCGATCGCGCGCGGCGCGCCGGTCGATCTGGTGTTCCAGTCGATCGCCGGCACCCAGGCCGCCAACGCCAGCTTCGGCATCGACCTGGCGCTGCTGCGGGAAGGCCACGAGGCCGGACTGTCGCAGCGGCGCGGCAGCGTCGGCCAGAACGTCATGTACTTCGAGACCGGCCAGGGCAGCGCGCTGTCGGCCGGCGCGCATTTCGGCGTGGACCAGCAGACCTGCGAGGCGCGCGCCTACGCGGTGGCGCGCCGGTTCGAGCCGCTGCTGGTCAACACCGTGGTCGGCTTCATCGGCCCGGAATACCTGTACGACGGCAAGCAGATCGTCCGCGCCGGGCTGGAGGACCATTTCTGCGGCAAGCTGCTCGGCGTGCCGATGGGCTGCGACATCTGCTACACCAACCATGCCGAGGCCGACCAGGACGACATGGATGTGCTGTTGACCCTGCTCGGCACGGCCGGGATCAACTTCATCATGGGCATCCCCGGCTCCGACGACGTGATGCTCAACTACCAGACCACCTCGTTCCACGATGCGCTGTATGCGCGCCAGGTGCTGGGACTGCGGCCCGCGCCGGAATTCGAGGCGTGGCTGGAGAACCACGGCATACTGCGCCTGCAGGATGGCCGCTTCGAGCTGGGCGGCAGCCTGCCGCCGGCGTTCCGCCAGGCGTTGCAGCGCGGCGAGGACGAGGCCGCATGAACCCGCGCCCCGATCCCTGGACGCGCCTGCGCCGGCTCACTCCCGCCCGGATCGCGCTCGGCCGTGCCGGCACGAGCCTGCCGACCGCCGCGCACCTGGACTTCCAGCTCGCGCATGCGCAGGCGCGCGATGCGGTGCACCTGCCGTTCGACCCGCAACCGCTGTGCGAGGCGCTGCAGGCCCGCGGGCGGCCGTACCTGCGCCTGCACAGCGCGGCGGCGGACCGCCACGCGTACCTGCAGCGTCCCGACCTGGGCCGGCGGCTGGACGCGGCGTCGGTCGAGGAACTGCGCGCCCACGTGGCCCTGCGCGGCGGCGGCGCCGACCTGGCGGTGGTGGTGGCCGACGGGCTGTCCGCGCTGGCCGTGCACCGGCATGCGCCGGCGATGTTGGAACGGATCGAGGCGCTGGCCGCGCGCCGCGGCTGGTCGCTGGCGCCGGTGGCGCTGGTCGCCCAGGGCCGCGTCGCGGTCGGCGACGAGATCGGCGAGCTGCTGGCGGTGCGCGCGACGGTCGTGCTGATCGGCGAGCGCCCCGGCCTGAGTTCGCCCGACAGCCTCGGGCTCTATCTCACCTGGGCACCGCGCGTGGGTTGCAACGATGCGCTGCGCAACTGCATCTCCAACATCCGCGGCGAAGGCCTGGGCCATGCGGAGGCCGCGCACAAGCTCGACTACCTGCTGTGCGAGGCATTCCGGCGCAAGCTGTCCGGCGTGCAACTGAAGGACGAGGCGAGCGCGCCGATGGCGGCGCTGGAAGGCGATGGCGCGCGCGCGGGCAATTTCTTGCTGCCGGATTTCTGATTCCCGAAGATCGCGGTCACCTTCCAGATCGTCATCCCCGCGTAGGCGGGGATCCAGGGACTTTCAACCCGACCGCCATGCCGTCGCGGGAGTCGCTGGATCCCCGCCTGCGCGGGGATGACGTGGATGGATATCCGGATCGTGGAGACGACGGCGGAAACCGCTGCTACGCCCCACCACTGCCTGCACGCCAGCTATGCCACAGCTGCGACAACGGCGGCGCGAACGGCGGCTTGCCATCACGCTCGCGCTGCAGCCGCAGCCGCGCCAGCCGCGACCAGATGCGATGCGGCTGGGCGATGGCGGGCTTGGCCGGCCATGCCTTCAGCAACTGGCCGCGCCATTCGGCCTCGCCGACGCCGGCCGGACGTGCCGCCGGGCCGGCCGCCGCATGGCGCGCCTGCAGCCACTGCACCGCGATCGCGCGCGCGTCGTCGCGCGGCGAGCGGCGCTCGAACAACGCCCGCTCCACCGCGGCCGCGGCCCCGGCGAACGGCAGCAGGAGCTGCACGGCCTGCTCCAGCGAGACCGGTGGCGTGCGCGCCTCCTGCACCGCCGGCAGGGCTTCGGCCAGTTCCGCCCACGGCGCCCGCACCGGCTCGAGCACCCGGCCCAGCGGATGGCGCGAGCGCTGGTTGCTCCAGTCGCGCAGTTCCTGCTGCCACCAGGCCAGCTTGGCGTCGGCCGGCAGCGGATCGCCGGCGATGTTCATGATGTCCTCGAATTCCTGCAGCAGCGCGAACCAGGCCAGCGCCAGCTTGCGCCGGGGCTCGGGCACGAACGGCTCGGCCACTTCCCACTCGGGCCAGCGGCTGCGCCATTTGTCGAGGAAACTGTCGAGTGCGGATTGGCTCATGGCGGGTCCGTAGGCGTCGATCAGGCGCGATCGGCCACGGCCGGCCAGGCTTCCGGCCGCAGCAACTGCGACGGTCGTTCGGCGAGCACGTCGGCGCGCCACGCCAACGGGTCGTCCCCGTCCAGCCGGTAGCCCCACAGCGCCGCCACCGACGGCATGCCGGCCGCCTGCGCGGCCAGGACGTCGCGCTCGTCGTCGCCGACGTAGACGCACTCCCCGGCCGCCACGCCGATGCGCTCGGCGGCGACCAGCAGCGGCAACGGATGCGGCTTGCGCTCGGCCAGCGTGTCGCCGCCGATCAGCACCGCGCAGCGTGTCTCCCAGCCCAGTTGCGGCAGGATCAGCCGGGCCAGGTACTCGGGCTTGTTGGTGACGATGCCCCAGGTCGTCCCGTGCGCTTCCAGCGCATCGAGCATCGCCGCCACGCCGTCGAACAGCACCGCGTGGCGGCCGAGCAGCGCCTCGTAGCGGTCGAGGAACTCCGGCACCAGCGCGTCGCGCTCGTCCTGCGGCAACTCGGGGAACGCCACGCCGAGCATCGCCCGCGACCCCTTGGACACCACCGGCCGCAGCCGTTCCAGCGCCAAGGGCCCGCGGCCGCGCTCGGCGAGCATCAGGTTGGCGGTCGCCAGCATATCCGGCGCGCTGTCGAGCAGGGTGCCGTCGAGGTCGAACAGCACCGCGCGGGGAAAACCGGGGCCCGGACCGGCCAACGCCTGGGCCGGGAGGTCGCCGCACCCGCCTTCGCCCGGCTTCCCGGGACTTGGCTTCATGCCTTCACCGCGCAGGCCAGATAATTCACCTCGGTGCGCGACGACAGCCGCGCGCGGTTGCGCCACGGCTCGTAGGCCATGCCGCTGACGTCCTCCAGCTGCAACCCGGCCTGGCGCAGCCAGGAGGCCAGCTCGGCCGGCTTGATGAAGTCCTGGTAGCGGTGCGTGCCCTTCGGCAGCAGCCGCGCCACGTACTCCGCGCCGACCACCGCCAGCGCGAACGCGGCCGGCGTGCGGTTGATCGTCGACAGGAACAGGCGTCCGCCGGGCTTCAGCAAGTGCGCGCAGGCATCGACGATCGAAGTCGGGTCCGGCACGTGCTCGAGCATCTCCATGCAGGTGATCGCATCGAACGAGGCCGGCTCGGCGGCGGCCAGTTCTTCCACCGCCTGCACGCGGTAGTCGACCTGCACGCCCGATTCCAGCCCGTGCAGGCGCGCGACCTTGACCAGCTCGGGCGCCAGGTCGATCGCGGTCACCTGCGCGCCCTGCCGGGCCAGCGCCTCGCTGAGCAGGCCGCCGCCGCAGCCGACGTCGAGCACGCGCGCGCCGGGCAGCGCCACGCGCCCGGCCACGTACTGCAATCGCACCGGGTTCAGCGCGTGCAGCGGCTTCTGCGGGCCGTCCTCGTCCCACCAGCGGTTGGCCAGCGCGGCGAATTTGTCGAGCTCGGCCTGGTCGAAGTTGGCGCTATGGGAATGAGGGCTGTTCATTTCGTCATTGTTCTCTTGGTTCGTCATTCCCGCGAAAGCGGGAATCCATGGACTTCCGCGACGACTTCCGGCGATCTGCACGAACGTCCATGGCTTCCCGCTTTCGCGGGAATGACGAGAATTGGTTCAACTCGCCCGGATCGTAGCAATCCGCGCCCGCCACTGGCGTGCATTGGCGACCAGCGCCGCCACGTCCATGCCGACCAGCTCGCGCCGGTCCAGCTTGCGCTTGCCGGCGATCCAGACGTCGCTGACCTGCTGGCGGCCGGTCGCGTAGACCAGCTGCGAGAGCACGTGGTGCAACGGCTGGGTCTCCAGCGCGGACAGGTCGACGCAGACCAGGTCGGCCTGCTTGCCGACCTCGATCGAACCGATCCTGCCGTCGAAGCCGAGCGCGCGCGCGCCGCCCAGCGTGGCCGCGCGCAGCGTGGTGGCCGCATCCAGCGCGGTGGCGTCGTTGGCCACGGCCTTGGCCAGGATCGCCGCGGTGCGGTTCTCGCTGAACATGTCCAGGTCGTTGTTGCTGGCGCAGCCGTCGGTGCCGATCGCCAGGTTCACGCCGGCGCGCACCAGCGCACAGGCCGGGCAGAAGCCCGAAGCCAGCTTCAGGTTGGATTCCGGGCAGTGCACGACGTGCACGCCGCGCTCGGCGCACAGGTGGATCTCGCCCTCGGTCAGCTGGGTCATGTGCACCGCGATCAGGCGGTCGTTGACCAGGCCGAGCCGGTCCAGGCGCGCCAGCGGGCGCTGGCCGTGCTGGCCGAGCGAATCGGCGATCTCCTGGGCGGTCTCGTGGGTGTGCAGGTGCACCGGTACGTCGAGCTGGTCCGACAGCATCCGCACCCGCTCGAAATTGGCATCGCTGACGGTGTACGGCGCATGCGGCGCGAACGAGGTGCCGATCAGCGGGTCGCCGCGCCACTGGTCGTGCAGTTCGGCGGCACGGTCGAAGTACTCGTCGTCGGACTTGGCCCACGCCGTGGGGAAATCGATGATCACCGCGCCGACCAGCGCGCGGAAACCGTGCTTCTTGTAGACGGCCGCCTGCACGTCGGCGAAGAAGTAGTTCTCGTTGGCGCAGGTGGTGCCGCCGCGCAACATCTCGGCGATCGCCAGGGTGGTGCCGTCGGCGACGAATTCCGGCCCGATCACCGCGGTCTCGACCGGCCAGATGTGCTCGCGCAGCCAGGTCATCAGCGGCAGGTCGTCGGCGACGCCGCGCAGCAGCGTCATCGGGTTGTGGGTATGCGCGTTGACCAGGCCCGGGATCAGCGCCGCCTCGGGACGCGACACCGTCTCGGCCGGCGCGAAGCGCGCGCGCGCCTGTTCGCGCGGCAACAGCGCGACGATCTCGCCGCCGCGCACGGCCACCGCATGGTCTTCCAGCACCACCGCATGCGGCTCGACCGGGACGACGTAGCCGGCCTCGATCAGCAGGTCGCAGGGCTCGGGAATGCTGTGCGGTTCGGTCATGCTGGGGCCATCGGTTGTGGGAGAGGCCGCCGCCGGAAACCGGCGAGGCGATGCGTCCACCGGCGTCCCCGCGCAGGCGGGGGCCCAGGGACTCCTGCTTCAGGGCTTGCGGAACGGCTGCTCGGCGGCAGCGACGCAAGTCCCCGGGGCCCCGCCTGCGCGGGGACCGCGATCCGGCAAAACCGCGGCCGCGGGCCGGATCGTCACTTCACGCGCGAGACGTACTCGCCGGAGCGGGTGTCCACGCGGATCACTTCGTCCTGGCCGACGAACAGCGGCACGCGCACGACCGCGCCGGTCTCCAGCGTGGCCGGCTTGCCGCCGCCGCCCGAGGTGTCGCCGCGGACGCCGGGGTCGGTCTCGGTGATCTTCAGCTCGACGAAGTTCGGCGGCTGCACGGCGATCGGCGTGCCGTTCCACAGCGTCACCACGCACTCCTCCTCGCCCTTGAGCCACTTCTCGGCGCCGCCCATGCCGGCCTTGTCGGCCTGGACCTGCTCGAAGGTCTCCTGCTGCATGAAGTGCCAGTACTCGCCGTCGCTGTACAGGTACTGCATGTCGGTGTCGACCACGTCCGCCGCCTCGACCGAGTCGGTCGACTTCATGGTGATTTCCTGCACGCGGCCGCTCTTGATCAGGCGGTACTTCACGCGGGTGAACGCCTGGCCCTTGCCCGGCTTGACGTACTCGGTGTCGGTGATGATCGCGGGTTCGCCGTTGATCAGGATCTTCATCCCGTTCTTGACGTCGTTCATGCCGTAACTGGCCATGCTGTAGCTCCTCGGATAGGCAAAACCGCCGCGGGGAGCGGCCGGCCGGATGGGAATTGTTTAAACTCAGCGCCAGCCCGCCGCGACCGGCGGGCGTTCGTTTTCTGACCGCACATGATAACCGCAGCCCCGATTTCCTTGCAGCCTTCCCCGCTCCGCGCCGCCGCCAGCCGCTGGCAGCAGGCCTGGCGCGAGGCCGTGCGCGACCCGCGCGAACTGCTCGGCATGCTGGGCCTGGACGCCGCGGCGGCGGGCATCTCCGACGAAGCGGCGGCCCAGTTCGCGCTGCGGGTGCCCCGCGGCTTCGTCGCGCGCATGCGCCATGGCGACCTGAACGACCCGTTGCTGCGGCAGGTGCTGCCGGTGGTCGAGGAGACGCGGGTGGTCCCGGGCTTCGCCCTCGACGCGGTCGGCGACGGCGCGGCGAAGAAGGCCACCGGCGTGATCCAGAAGTACCGCGGCCGCGCCCTGCTGGTCGCCACCGGCAGCTGCGCGGTGCACTGCCGCTATTGCTTCCGCCGGCACTTCCCGTATGCGGAGGAGACCGCCGCGCGCGACGGCTGGCGCGAGGCGGTGGCCGCGATCGCCGCCGATCCCGGCATCGACGAGGTGCTGCTGTCCGGCGGCGACCCGCTGTCGCTGGCCACGCCGAAACTGGCCGAGCTGACCGAGGCCCTGCGCGCCATCCCGCACCTCAAGCGCCTGCGCATCCACAGCCGCTTGCCGGTGGTGCTGCCCGAGCGCGTGGACGGCGCGCTGCTGGACTGGCTGTCCGCGCTGCCCTGGCCGGTGGCGTTCGTGATCCATGCCAACCATGCCAACGAGTTCGACGGTTCCGTCGACGCCGCGCTCGCGGCGCTGCGCGGCACCGGCGCGCAGTTGCTGAACCAGGCGGTGCTGCTGCGCGGCGTCAACGACGACGTGGAGGCGCTGGCCGCGCTCAGCGAGCGCAGCTTCGCCGCCGGCGTGCTGCCCTACTACCTGCACCAGCTCGATCGCGTCGCCGGCGTCGCGCACTTCGAGGTCGACGACGAACGCGCGCGCGCGCTGCACGCCGAACTGGCCGCGCGCCTGTCCGGCTACCTGGTGCCGCGGCTCGTGCGCGAGATCCCCGGCGACACCGGCAAGCGGCCTCTGGCGTAGGGCTATCGGGATTCGGGATTCGGGATTCGGGATTCGGGATTCGGGATTCGGAAAAAGCATCTTTGCCCGGCTCCAGTCGTCAAGCGGCCCGGCGCTTTTCGCGGGTTCTTGCTTCCTGCTTCCCGTAGGGACTCCAGTCCCAGCAGGGCCTTGCCGACCATCCGTCGGGACAGAAGTCCCTCCCACAACACGGCCCCAGACCCGGGCCCCGCCCGCTACGACAGCAGCCGCACCAGCTCGCCGTTGCTCAGCGGATGGCTGAACCAGTAGCCCTGGCCGAGGTCGCAGCCGCGTTCGCGCAGCAGGTCGAACTGGCCTTCCCGCTCGATGCCCTCGGCCACCACGGTGATGCCCAGCGAGTGCGCCATCGCGATGATCGCGGTGGTCAGGGCCAGGTCGTCCGGGTCGCGTTGCAGGTCGGCCACGAAGCTCTTGTCGATCTTCACCCCGTCCACCGGCGCCTGGCGCAGGTGGCTGAGGCCGGAGAAGCCGGTGCCGAAGTCGTCCAGCCAGACCTTGACCCCGGTGCGGTGCAACTGGTCGAGCAGGCTGGCGGCCAGCATCTCGTCGCCGATCAGCGCCGTTTCGGTCAGCTCCAGGTGCAGGCGCGAAGGCGGCAGGCCGGACTCGGCGAGGCAGCGCGCCACCATGTCGGTCAGGTCGCCGCCGCGCAGCTGGCGCGACGACACGTTGACCGAGATGAACAGGTCCGGCAGGCCCGGCCGCTGCGGCCAGCGCACCGCGTCCAGGCAGGCCGCGCGCAGCACCTTCAGGCCGATCTCCTCGATCAGCCCGCTCTGCTCGGCGACGTCGATGAAGGTGGACGGCGGGATCATGCCCAGCGCCGGGTGCTTCCAGCGCAACAGCACTTCCGCCCCGACCATGGCGCGGTCGGAAGTGCGATGGATCGGCTGGTAGACCAGCCGCAGCTCGCCGCGCTCCCACGCGCCGCGCAGCTCCTGCTCCATGTGCACGCGGCGCTCGAGCGCGTGGTCCATCGCGCGGCTGTAGAAACGATGGCAGTTCTTGCCGGCCATCTTGGCCTGGTACATCGCGATGTCGCCCTTCTTCAACAGCGCGGTGGCGTCGTGGGCGTCGTCCGGGAACAGCGCGATGCCGATCGAGGTGCCCAGGAACACCTCGCGCTCCTGCACCTGCAGCGGCTTGCGCAATTCCTGCACCAGGCGCTCGGCCAGCCGTGCCGAGGCCGCCTGCGCCTTCCCGGTCCCGACCAGCATCACGAACTCGTCGCCGCCGAAGCGCGCGAGCACCGCGTCCTCGCCGCCGATGTCGCTCACCGCGGCGCCGATGCGGGCGGCGAACTGCAACAGCACCTGGTCGCCGGCCTCGTGCCCCAGGGTGTCGTTGACCCGCTTGAAGTCGTCGATGTCGGCGAACAGCAGCGCCAGCTGGCCGCCGCAGGCGCGTGCGGCCTCCAGCCGCAGGTCCAGCGACTGGCGGAACGCCAACCGGTTGGACAACCCGGTCAGCGCATCGGTGTAGGCCATCCGCCGCACTTCGCGATCATGGCGCTCGATGCCCTCGCTCATCCGCCCGAACGCGCGCAGCAGCTCGCCCAGCTCGTCGCGGCGCGACGTCGTCCACGGCTTCACCGAGTAGTCGCCGCTCTCGATCCGCCGCGCCGCGCCGGCCAGCCAGCGGATCGGCGCCACCAGCGTGCGCTGGACATAGAACGCGACCGCCACGCCGCCGGCGACCAGCCCCGCCAGCAACAGCAGCAACCAGATCATGTCGCGCTTGCCGACTTCGTCCAGGCGCCGGCGCAGGCGCTCGTTGGCCTCGGCCTCGATCTGCGCCGCCTGCGCCAGCGACATGCCGACCCGCACGCAGCCGATCAGGCGCTTGCCGCCCAGCACCGGCACCGCCACGTCCAGCACGTCGCCCACGGGGCGCACCTGCTGCTGCCGGTCCACCATCGCCGACAGGGCCAGCGGGTCCGGCAACGCCGGCTCCACCGAGCGCCCGCTCTCGTCGATGAGCAGGCGGCCTTGCGCGTCGTACAAGCGCGCGTAGCTCACCAGGCGCTGCCGCGCCGCGTTGTGGACCAGCCGCCCGGCCTCCTTCATGTTGGATTCCAGCAACGGATCGTCCATCACCTCGGCCAGCGCATTGGCGATCGACTCGCCGCGCGCGCGCAGGCCGTGCTCGAACAATTCGTGGATGGTGCCGCCGCTGAGCGCGCGCACCTCGCGCTGCATCGAGGCCTGGCGCTGCAGCAGCAGCGCCAGGATCCCCGCCAGCAGCACGAAGCCCAGGCCCATCCCCAGCAGGAAGCGGGCCTGCATGCCGAACCGGAACCGGGTCATCGCACCTGCGCCGTCAAGCATCGGAGCCGCCGGCGCATGTCGTCGGGACAGCACGGGCCGCACCTGGCCGCCCGCTCAATCGTGGAACCAACAAGAGCGATATCCCCCCGGAAAAATCCGCCAGAGCCTAGCGGAAACCCGATGGCGGTGGAACGGCAAAGGAGCGCGCAGCCTTCGCTTCCGCGTGCGCAGGCGTTCCGTACCCTGCCGCATTCGACGCCGGGGCCGCCGCCTATTCCTCGGAAGGCATGTACTTGCGCGCCAGTCCCGCCATGCGCTGGGCATCGGACAGGATGCCCCGCAGCAACCGGACTTCCTGCTCGGTCGGCTCGGCCTTGGCGAACAGCCTGCGCAGCTTGCGCATCGCCGAGTCCGGCGAGCGGCCCTTGTGGAAGTCGATCTCGTCGAGCGTTTCGCCGAGCTGGCCGAACAGGCCTTCCATCTGCGCATGGCTGGCCGGGCCCTCGCGGAACCCGGGCTCGCTCGCCTGCACCGGCGCGTCCGCGGCCGCCAGCATCGCCAGCCGCACCTCGTAGGCCAGCACCTGGACCGCCGCGGCCAGGTTGAGCGAGCTGAAGTCCGGATCGGACGGGATGTGCACCGCCAGGTGGCACAGCTGCAGTTCCTCGTTGGTCAGGCCGGTGCGTTCGCGACCGAAGACGACCGCGACCTCGCCGCCGGCCTGGGCCCGGTCCACGGCCCGCTTGCCCGCCACCGCCGGCAGCAGCTCTTCCAGTTGCACGCGCCGCGAACGCGCGGTGCAGCCGAGCACCAGGGTGCAATCGGACACGGCCTCGGCCAGGGTCGCGAACACCGGCGCGTCCCCGAGCAGGTCCTCGGCCCCCGCCGAGCGCCGGTAGGCCTCCTCGTCCGGCAGGCGCTCGGGCGCCACCAGCACCAGCCGCGCCAGGCCCATCGTCTTCATGGCCCGGGCGGCGGCGCCGATGTTGCCCGGGTGCTGGGTGCCGACGAGGACGAAACGGATGCGACGCGAGACAGACATGAACGGCCATTCGGGAGCGGATCGGCCGTAGATGGTAAACTGCGCGGCCGGCCCCGCGCCGGACCGCTCTTTTCCCCCGCCAGTCCTGTCCTTCTGCCTTCACGGGAGTCTTCGCCATGCAGAAACCCGCCGTCACCGTCATGGTCAAGGCCGCCCGCCTCGCCGGCAACGTCCTGTTGCGCAACATCAACAAGCTCGAAGCCCTGAACGTGGTGCAGAAGGGACGCATGGACTACGCCAGCGAGGTGGATGCCGACGCCGAGAAGGTGATCGTCAAGGAACTCAAGCGCGCCTACCCCGACTACGGCATCTTCGGCGAGGAAGGCGGCCTGCAGGGCAACGGCCGGCAGATGTGGGTGATCGACCCGCTCGACGGCACCAGCAACTACCTGCGCGGCTTCCCGCACTACTGCGTCTCGATCGCGCTGGTCGAGAACGGCGAGCCGACCGACGCGGTGATCTTCGACCCGCTGCGCAACGAGCTGTTCACCGCCAGCAAGGGCGCCGGCGCGGTCCTCAACGACCGCCGCATCCGCGTCACCGAACGCAAGGACCTGGAAGGCACCGTGATCAACACCGGCTTCCCGCCGCGCGAGCGGGCCCGGGCCAGCGCCCAGCTCAAGTGCGTGGACGCGCTGCTGGCGCACGCCGAGGACATCCGCCGCACCGGCTCGGCCGCGCTCGACCTGGCCTATGTCGCCTGCGGCCGCGCCGACGCCTACTTCGAGGCCGGCGTGAAGGCCTGGGACATCGCCGCCGGCGTATTGCTGGTGCGCGAGGCCGGCGGCCGCGTCTGCGATTTCAAGGGCGCCGCGCCGGCGCGGATGGACAACAAGGGTCCGGAAACGCGCCAGATCGTGGCCGGCAACATCAAGGTCGCCGATGCGCTGCAGAAGGTGATCGTCAACAGCGGCTACGCGCGCGAGTTCTGAGGGGCACGGGATTCGGGATTGGGGATTCGTAAAAGCGATGCCCGGTCCCTGTAGCAGGAAGGCCGCCACGAGGGCGGCCTTCCTGCTTTTACCGAATCTCGAATCCCGGATCCCCAATCCCAGTCTCACCGCAGCCCGGTCTCGTTGCGCGCGATCACCAGGCGCTGGATCTCCGAGGTGCCTTCGTAGATCTCGGTGATCTTGGCGTCGCGGAAATAGCGCTCCAGCGGCATTTCCTTCGAATAGCCCATGCCGCCGTGGATCTGCACCGCCTGGTGGGTGATCCACATCGCCGCCTCCGAGGCCACCAGCTTGGCCATCGACGCCTCGGTGCCGAACTTCCGCCCCTGTCCTTTCAGCCAGGCCGCGCGCAGCGTCAGCAGCAGCGCCGCGTCGAGCTTGCACTTCATGTCGGCGATCTTGGCCTGGGTCATCTGGAAGCTGCCGATCGCCTGCCCGAAGGCCTTGCGGTCCTTCACGTATTCCAGCGTGGCCTCGTAGGCGGCGCGGGCGATGCCCACCGCCTGCGAGGCGATGCCGATGCGGCCGGCGTCGAGCACGCTCATCGCGGTCTTGAAGCCCTCGCCCTCCGCACCCACCACGTCCTCCGGACGGGCCACGTAGTCGACGAACTCGATCTCGCAGGTGGCCGAGGCGCGGATGCCGAGCTTCGGCTCGGTCTTGCCGCGCGAGAACCCCGGCCGGTCGGTATCGACCATGAACGCGGTGATGCCGCGCGAGCCCTTCTCCGGCTCGGTCATCGCGAACAGGATGATGTACTTGGCGACCGGGCCGGAGGTGATCCAGCTCTTCTTGCCGTTGATGACGAAGCTGCCGTCGGCCTGCTTCACCGCCCGGCAGCGCATCGCCGAGGCGTCCGAGCCCGATTGCGGCTCGGTCAGCGCGAACGCGCCGACGTGGGCACCCTCGGCGATCGCGCGCACGTAGGTCTGCTTCTGCGCCTCGGTGCCGTTCTTGAGGATGCCGGTGCAGAACAGCGAGTTGTTGACCGACATGATCGTCGAGTGCGCGGCGTCCCCGGCGGCGACCTCCACCATCGCCAGCACGTAGCTGACCGGGTCCATGCCGGCGCCGCCGTACTCGACCGGCACCTCGATGCCCATCAGGCCGTTCTCGCCGAGCAGCCGGATGTTTTCCAGGGGGAACTCGCCGGTCCGGTCGAAATGCTCCGCGCTCGGCGCGATCTTCTCCTGGGCGATCCGGCGCGCGACGTCCTGGATCATCAATTGTTCTTCGGTAAAGCTGAAATCCACGTGGGGACCCTCCCGGGGCATGGGCGACGACCCCGCTCGAGCCGCCCATGGAGGCGCCGCCCTGCGGGGAGGCCGCAATTCTAACCACAACCATTCGCATGCGTATGTAGGTTGACCCCGGCCGCCCGCCCCGCGAAAATATCTCGATATCGCGATACAGAGATATTTATGGACCTGGAAGACTGGTCGACCCGCCTGAAGGTCTTCGCCGACGCCACCCGCGTGCGCCTGCTGGCCCTGCTCGAGCAGGAGGAGCTGACCGTGGCCGAGCTGTCGGCGATCACCCGCCTGGCGCAACCGCGCGTGTCCACCCATCTCGCCAAGCTCAAGGAAGCCGGCCTGGTCCGCGACCGTCGCGCCGGCGTCTCGGCCTACTACCGCTTCGACGAGGCCCAGCTCGACCCCGCCCAGCGCGCGCTTTGGCAGGCGCTGAGCACCGGCAGCGACGATCCGCTGCTGCGCCAGGACGCCGAGCGCGTCCCCGCCGTGCTGGCGATGCGCGCGGCCGACCAGAACTGGGCCGACACCGTGGCCGGCGACATGGAGCGCCACTATTCGCCGGGCCGGACCTGGGAGGCGCTGGCGCGCACCGCGCTGCCGCTGCTGGAGACCGGCGACGTGCTCGACATCGCCTCCGGCGACGGCGTGCTGGCCGAACTGGTGGCGCCGCATTCGCACCGCTACGTCTGCATCGACACCAGCGCGCGCGTGGTCGCCGCCGCCAGCGAGCGCCTGCGCAAGCTCAAGAACGTGGAGGTGCGCGAGGGCGACATGCACGCGCTGCCGTTCGCCGACCGCAGCTTCGACCTGGTGGTGCTGATGCACGCGCTCACCTATGCGGCCAAGCCCGCCCAGGCCGTGGCCGAGGCCGCGCGCGTGCTGCGCCCCGGCGGCCGGTTGCTGCTGTGCTCGCTGGCCAAGCACGAACACCGCGCCGCGGTGGAGGCCTACGGCCACGTCAACCTCGGCTTCACCGACAAGGAACTGCGCAAGTTCGTGGACAAGGCCGGGCTGGAGGTCTCCAGCCTGGAGACGGTCACGCGCGAAAAGCGCCCGCCGCACTTCGAGGTGATCTCGCTGATCGCGGTGAAGCCGGGACCGGGGAACGGGGATCCGGGACTCGACAGAGGCAAGAGCGGTTCGCCGCGGAGATCGGGATCATGACGCCCTCCCCTATCCCCGATCCCCAATCCCCCATCCCGGCTTCTCCGCCCTGGCTGCAGCCGCGGCGCGCCGAGAAACTGATCCAGGCACTGGGCGAACGCATCCTGGTCATCGACGGCGCGATGGGCACGATGATCCAGCGCTACCGGCTGGAGGAAGCCGACTATCGCGGCGAGCGCTTCGCGCACGGCTACGACGGCGCGCACGTCCATGGCCCCGGCTGCGACCATGCCCCGCAGGGCCATGACCTGAAAGGCAACAACGACCTGCTGCTGCTGACCAGGCCGGAGCTCATCGCCGAGATCCATCGCGCCTACCTGCAGGCCGGCGCCGACCTGGTCGAGACCAACACCTTCAACGCGACCTCGATCAGCCAGGCCGACTACCACCTCGAACACCTCGTCTACGAGCTCAACAAGGCCGGGGCCCGGGTCGCGCGCGCCGTCTGCGACGAGATCGAGGCCGCCACGCCGGACAAGCCGCGCTTCGTCATCGGCGTGCTCGGCCCGACCAGCCGCACCGCCTCGATCAGCCCGGACGTCAACGATCCCGGTTGCCGCAACACCAGCTTCGACGAACTGCGCGCCACCTATCGCGAGGCCATCGAAGGCCTGATCGACGGCGGCGCGGACACGCTGATGGTCGAGACGATCTTCGACACGCTCAACGCCAAGGCCGCGCTGTTCGCGATCGAGGAAGTCTTCGACGAGCGCGGCGGGCGGCTGCCGGTCATGATCTCCGGCACGATCACCGATGCCTCCGGCCGCACCCTGTCGGGGCAGACCGCCGAGGCGTTCCACGCCTCGCTCGCGCACGCCCGGCCGCTGTCGATCGGGCTGAACTGCGCGCTCGGCGCCAAGGACCTGCGCCCCCACGTGGAAACGCTGGCCACGGTCGCCGACTGCTACGTCAGCGCGCACCCCAACGCCGGCCTGCCCAACGCCTTCGGCGAGTACGACGAAAGTCCGGAGGAAATGGCCGCGACGCTGAAGGAATTCGCGCAGTCCGGCTTGCTCAACCTGGTCGGCGGCTGCTGCGGCACCACGCCGGACCACATCCGCGCGATCGCGCAAGCGGTGGCGGGCATCGCGCCAAGGCATCCCGCCGCCCTCTCCCATGCAGCATGAGGTAGCCATGAAGATCCTCCTCGTCGGTGCCAGCGGCACCCTCGGCCAGGCCGTCGCCGGCCTGCTCTCGCGCAAGCACGACGTGATCGCGGCCTCGCGCCGCAGCGAAACCCATCCGGTGGACCTGCGCGACGACGCCAGCGTCAGGGCGCTGTTCGAAAGGACCGGCCCGCTCGACGCCATCGTCGCCACCACCGGCAACGTCCACTTCGGCCCGCTCGACGCGATGGACGCCGCCCAGTTCGACGCCGGCCTGCAGGACAAGCTGCTCGGGCAGGTGCGCCTGGCGCTGGTCGGCCAGCACCATCTCCGCGACGGCGGCTCGATCACGCTGACCACCGGCATCCTCGCCGAACAGCCGATCGCGCACGGCGCCAACGCCACCGCGGTCAATGCCGCGATCGAGGGCTTCGTGCGCGCGGCAGCCTGCGAGCTGCCGCGCGGGCTGCGCATCAACGCGGTCAGCCCGAACGTGCTGCAGGAAGCCTGGGACGCCTACGCCGACTATTTCCCCGGCTTCGAGCCGGTATCCGCCGCGCGCGCCGCGATCGCCTACCAGCGCAGCGTCGAGGGCATACAGAGCGGCCAGGTATTCAAGGTCTGGTGATGTCCTCCGCGAACGCCGTCCCCCGCTACACCCGCCTGTCCGGCCTGGAACCGCTGGTCATCACCCCGGACCTGCTGTTCGTCAACGTCGGCGAGCGCACCAACGTCACCGGCAGCGCGCAGTTCCGCAAGCTGATCAAGGAAGAACGCTACGAGGAAGCCGTGGAGGTGGCGCGCCAGCAGGTCGCCAACGGCGCGCAGATCCTCGACGTGAACATGGACGAGGGCCTGATCGATTCCGAGAAGGCGATGACGCGCTTCCTCAACCTGATCATGTCCGAGCCAGACATCGCCCGGATCCCGGTGATGGTCGACTCGTCCAAGTGGAGCGTGATCGAGGCCGGGCTGAAGTGCCTGCAGGGCAAGAGCGTGGTCAACTCGATCTCGCTCAAGGAAGGCGAGGACGTCTTCGTCGAACACGCGCGCAAGGTGCTGCGCTACGGCGCGGCGGCGGTGGTCATGGCGTTCGACGAGGCCGGCCAGGCCGACACCTGCGCGCGCAAGGTCGAGATCTGCACGCGCGCCTACCGCATCCTGACCGAGCGGGTCGGCTTCCCGCCGGAAGACATCATCTTCGACCCCAACATCTTCGCGGTCGCCACCGGCATCGAGGAGCACGACAACTACGCGGTGGACTTCATCGAGGCCACCCGCATCATCAAGCGCACGCTGCCGCACTGCCACGTTTCCGGCGGCGTCTCCAACGTCTCGTTCTCGTTCCGCGGCAACGAGCCGGTGCGCCAAGCGATCCACTCGGTGTTCCTGTACCACGCCATCGCCGCGGGCATGGACATGGGCATCGTCAACGCCGGCGCGATGCCGATCTACGACGAACTCGATCCGGAGCTGCGCGAGCGCGTGGAGGACGTGATCCTCAACCGCCGCAAGGACGCCACCGAGCGCCTGCTGGAGATCGCCGAGCGCTACAAGAAGGCAGGTTCTCGGGACTCGGGTTCCGGGGCCCGGGAAAAGCTGGCCTGGCGCGAGAAGCCGGTACGCGAGCGCCTGTCGCATGCGCTGGTGCACGGCATCGACGAGTTCATCGAGGCCGACACCGAGGAAGCGCGGCTGCAGGCCGCGCGCCCGCTCGACGTGATCGAGGGCCCGCTGATGGACGGCATGAACGTGGTCGGCGACCTGTTCGGCGCCGGCAAGATGTTCCTGCCGCAGGTGGTGAAGTCAGCGCGGGTGATGAAGAAGGCGGTGGCCTACCTGCTGCCGTTCATCGAGGCGGAGAAGCTGCGCACCGGCGATTCGGGCAAGTCCAACGGCAAGATCGTGATGGCCACGGTCAAGGGCGACGTGCACGACATCGGCAAGAACATCGTCGGCGTGGTGCTGGCCTGCAACAACTTCGAGGTGGTGGACCTGGGCGTGATGGTGCCGGCGCAGACCATCCTCGACCGGGCCCGCGCGGAGAACGCCGACATCGTCGGGCTGTCCGGGCTGATCACGCCGTCGCTGGAGGAAATGAGCCACGTCGCGCGCGAGATGCAGCGGCAGGGATTCGACATCCCGCTGATGATCGGTGGCGCCACCACCTCGCGCGCGCACACCGCGCTGAAGATCGACCCGCACTACGCCGCGCCCACTGTATGGGTGAAGGACGCCTCGCGCGCGGTCGGCGTGGCGCAGTCGCTGATCTCGCGCGACCTGCGCGAGGCCTTCGTCGCCGCCAACGATGCCGACTACGCCGAGATCCGCCAGCGCCACCGCAACCGGGGCGACGCCAAGCGGCTGGTGCCGCTGGCCCAGGCGCGCGCGCAGAAGTTCGACGGCGGCTGGGACGCCTACGTCCCGCCGGAGCCGAAACGCCCCGGCCTGCACGTGTTCGACGACTACCCCTTGCAAGAGCTGGTCGAGTACATCGACTGGACCCCGTTCTTCCAGGCCTGGGAGCTGGCCGGCAAGTTCCCGGCGATCCTGGACGACGAGATCGTCGGAACCCAGGCCAGCGAGCTGTACCGCGACGCGCGCACGATGCTGGAAAGGATCGTCGCGGAGAGATGGCTGACCGCGAAGGCGGTGTTCGGGATCTGGCCGGCGAACAGCGTCGGCGACGATGTGGAGGTGATCCTGGCGGATCACCGGGATTCGGGATTCGGGATGGGGGATTCTCAAAACCAGAATCCCGCCTCTCCCGGATCCCGGCTCCTCCTGCACTTCCTGCGCCAGCAGGTCGACAAGCCCGTCGACCGCCCGGACTTCTGCCTGGCCGACTTCATCGCGCCGAAGGATTCCGGCGTGCGGGACTGGATCGGCGCGTTCGCTGTCACCGCCGGCATCGGCATCGAGCCGCACGTTGCGCGCTTCGAGGCGGCCCACGACGACTACAACGCGATCCTGCTCAAGGCCCTGGCCGACCGCCTGGCCGAGGCATTGGCCGAGCGCCTGCACCAGCGCGTGCGTACCGAGTTCTGGGGCTACGCCGGCGACGAAGCGCTCGACAACGAAGCGCTGATCGCCGAGCGTTACCGTGGCATCCGCCCCGCCCCCGGTTATCCGGCCTGCCCCGAGCACAGCGAGAAGGCCACGCTGTTCCGCCTGCTCGACGCCGGGGCCAACGCCGGCATGAGCCTGACCGAGAGCTTCGCGATGCTGCCGACCGCGGCCGTGTCCGGCTACTACTTCAGCCATCCCAAGAGCCAGTACTTCGTGGTCGGCCGACTCTCCAAGGAACAGGTCGCCGACTACGCCCGCCGCAAGGGCGCGGACCTGGCCCAGGCCGAGCGCTGGCTGGCCTCGAACCTGGACTACGATCCGGAGTGACCGCGATGAAGATCCTGGTCACCGGCAGCGCCGGCCGGGTCGGGCGTGCCATCCACGTCCGGCTGTCTGCCGCGCACGAGGTCGTGGGGCTGGACACCACCCCGAGTTCCACCAGCGAGCTGGTCGGCGACTTCGCCGATCCGGCACTGCTGGCCAGGGCATTGGCGGGCGCGGACGCGGTGGTGCACACCGCCGCGCTGCATGCACCGCACGTCCCCTATGCGTCCGAAGCGACGTTCCGCCGGATCAACGTCGACGGCACCCGCCGCTTGCTCGATGCAGCGGCGACGGCCGGCGTGCGGCGCATCGTGTTCACCAGCACCACCGCGCTGTACGGTACCGCGGCGACGCCGGCCGGGCGCGCCGGCTGGGTCGACGAAAACCTGCCTCCGGAACCGCAGACGATCTACCACCGCACCAAGCTGGAAGCCGAGCGGCTGCTCGAGCAGGCCGCGCTCCAGGGCGGTCCTTCGCTGCGGATCGTCCGCATGTCGCGCTGCTTCCCCGAGCCGGTGCAGGTAATGGCGGCGTTCCGCCTGCACCGCGGCATCGACGTGCGCGACGTGGCCGCCGCCCATGCCGCTGCCGTCACGCACGCCGGCGCGGCGGCGGAGCGCTTCGTGGTCTCGGGCGCCACGCCGTTCCTGCCCGAGGACGCCGCGGAGCTGGCACGGGATGCGCCCAGCGTGCTGGCCAGGCGCGCGCCGGCGCTGGTGAGTCGCTACGCCGAGCGAGGCTGGGCGCTCCCGGCCGCCATCGACCGGGTCTACGATCCGGCCCGTGCCATCGTCCGGTTGGGCTGGCGTCCCCGCTTCGGCTTCGACGAGGTGTTGGCCCAGTACGATGCCGGCGTACCCGAGGTGCTGCCCTACCGCGCGGACGCGAACGTCGCGCGCGAGTGACGCCCCCCGGCGGCGGAGCCGGCAGGCCGCCGGCCCCGTCGCCCCTGCGGGTCGCTCAACCCTGCCGCGGCCGCACCACGTTCAGCACCTCGTGGCAGGCGCCCATGGTGTGGTAGTCGGTCTTGCCGGCCGGGCTCTTCTCGTCGCTGTACTTGCGGTTGTCGGCGTCGAGGATGCGGTACCACGCGCCGTGGCGGTGATCGACCATGTGCTTCCAGGAATAGTCCCAGAGCCGGTCGTACCACTGCCAGTAACGCTCATCGCCACTGCGCTCGGCCAGCAGCGCCGCCGCGGCCAGCGACTCGGCCTGCACCCAGAAATACTTGTCGTCGTCGCAGATTTCCGCGTTCGTCAGCGCGGCGCCGGCGCGCTCGGACGCGGTGGGCGCGAAGCCGTAGTACAGACCGCCGCGCTTGTCGTCCCACGAGCGCGCCACCGCGGTATCGAACAGGTGCCGCGCGACCGGCAGCAGCCAATCGGCGCGGGTGTAGCGGTCCAGGATCATCAGCAGCTTGGCCCACTCGGTCTGGTGGCCGGGCTGGAAACCCCACGGGCGGAACAGGTGCCTGGGGTTGTCGCGGTTGTAGTCCCAATCGATCTCCCATCGCGCGTCGTAGTGCTCCCACACCAGCCCGCCGGCCTTGGCGGCCTGGCGGCGGGTCATGTGGTCGGCCAGCAGCAGCGCGCGGTCGAGGTAGCGCTGCTCGCCGCTGGCCTCGTAGGCCGCCAGCATCGCCTCGCACATGTGCATGTTGGCGTTCTGGCCGCGGTAGCCGGTGAAGTTCCACTGCGCATCGGCCTCGTCCCTGTACAGGCCGTACGCCGGCTCCCAGAAGCGCTGCTCGAGCAGGTTCCAGGTCTCGTCCATCCACGTCCTCGCCTGCTCGATGCCGGCCTTGAGGCCGCACGAGTAGGCCAGCAGCACGAACGCCAGGCCGTAGCAGTGGTTCATGTCGTCCTCGACCTTGCCGTCGCGCAGGGTCCAGGCGTAGCCGCCGGTGGCGGGGTTGCGGTGCACGTCGCGCAGGTAGGCCAGGCCGTGGCCGACCGCGTCCAGGTATTCGGCATTGCCGAACTCGCGGTACGCCATCGCGTAGTTGAAGACGAAGCGCGTGCTGCTGACCAGGTGGCGGTGGCCGGCGTCGTAGACGCTGCCGTCGTCGCGGAAGTAGTGGAAGAAGCCGCCGGCCGGATCGATGCAGCGCGGGTGGTAGAACGCCATCGTGTCGGCGATGTGGCTGCGCAGGAAATCGGCCGAACGGAAGTCCGGCGCGGGATGCTCGGGAAGTGGGGTCATGGTTGTTCCTGGATCAAGGTATCGACATCGGCGAGCGTCGGCATCGCCGCGAAAGCGCCCTTGCGGGTGACCGCGAGGGCACCGACCGCGGCAGCGAAACGCAGCGCCTGCGCGATCGCCTCCCGGTCGGCGCAAAAGCCGTCCAGCGCCGCCGCGCCCTGCAGCCGCCGCGCGAGCTGGTAGAGCAAGCCACCGACGAAGGCGTCGCCGGCAGCCGTGGTGTCCTGCACCTTCACGCGGAAGGCCGGCACTTCGCCGCGTTCCGCGCGCGTGGCCCAGCGCAGCGCGCTGCCGCCGTCCGTCACCAGCAGCAGTCGTGCGCGGCCCTGCCAGAGCTTCCGCTCGACGGCCGCCGCATCGGCCCCGAGCGTGCCGGCCAGGTAGTCCAGTTCCTCGCGCGAGAGCTTGACCACGTCGGCCAGGGCCAGCGCCTGCCACAGCCACGGCGCCGGATCCACCCCGGCGGGCCACAGCATCGGCCGCAGGTTGAGATCGAAACTGACGATCGCGCCGGCCGCCTGCGCGCGTCGCATGCCTTCCAGCGTGACCTCGGCGATGCCCGGCTCGGTCATGCTGTTGGAACACACGTGCAGCACCGCCGCCCCTTCGAACAGGCCCGCGGCGAAATGCTCGGCGCGGAACAGCAGGTCAGCCGCCGGCGGCCGGTAGAAGCTGAAGCTGCGCTCGCCGTGCTCGTCGAGGGCGACGAACGCCAGCGCGGTCTTGGCCTCGCGGGTGCGCACCACGCCATCGGTGGCGACCCCGGCCTCGCGCAGGCTCTGCAGCAGGAAATCGCCGAACATGTCCTCGCCCAGCATGCCGGCGAAATGGCTGTCGCCGCCGAGCCGGGCGACGGCCACGGCGACGTTGGCCGGTGCCCCGCCGGCGAACTGCAGGAACGCGCGCGGCGCGTCGGCGGTGGCCGGCGACTGCGCCAGCATGTCGATCAGCGCCTCGCCGAAACAGACGATCTTGTTCGCTCCGCTCACGCGCCAGCCTCCTTGGCCAGCTCGCCGCGCAGGCGCGAACCCCATACGCCGTAGAACACGATGTACAGGTAGCACAGCGCCGGCAGCAGGAACGACGGATGCAGGCCGATGTGGTCGGCCAGCTGGCCCTGCAGGTACGGCACGATCGCGCCGCCGACGATGGCCATGACCAGCAGGCTCGATGCGCGCCCGGTCAGCGGGCCGAGCCGCTCGATGCCCAGCGCGAAGATGGTCGGGAACATGATCGAGTTGAACAGCCCGATCGCCACCAGCGAATACACCGCGACCATGCCGGTCGTGGACACCGAGACGATCAGCAGCAGCGCGTTGACCAGCGCGAACAGCGACAGCAGCAGGCGCGGCGAGATCTTCGCCAGCAACGCCGAACCGATGAAGCGGCCGATCATCGCCATGGTCCAGTACGCCGACACGTAATGGGTCGCCTGCGCTTCGCTGAAGCCGCCGATCTGCGGCATCGAGAAATAATTGACCATCAGGCTGCCGATCGACACCTCGGCCCCGACGTAGAAGAAGATCGCCAGCACGCCGAACGCCACGTGCGGATGCCTCAACGCCTCGCCCAGCGTGTGGTGGTGGCCGGCGTCGCCCTTCTCGGTGGCCTCGGTCAGCGACGGCAGGCGGAACAGGAAGACGAACACCGCCAGCAGGAACAGCACGACCGCCAGGCCCAGGTACGGCCCCTGCACCGATTGCGCCTCCTGCACGCGGTAGGCGACCTGCTCGGCCTGCGGCAGCTGCGCGAGCTGGTCGCCGCTCATCACCGTGTTGGACAGGATCAGCCAACCGCCGATCAGCGGCGCGATCGCGGTGCCCAGCGAGTTGAACGCCTGCGCCAGCGTCAGCCGGCTCGACGCGCTGCGCTCCGGCCCCAGCAGCGAGACGTACGGGTTGGCCGCCACCTGCAGCACGGTGATGCCGGTGGCCAGCACGAACAGCGCGCCGAGGAAGGCGCTGTAGACGCGCAGCTCCGCCGCCGGCCAGAAGCCCAGCGCGCCGATGCCGGCGATCGCCAGTCCGGCGACGATGCCGTTCTTGTAGCCCAGTCGCGCCACCAGCCGTTCGGCCGGCAACGCCATCAGGAAATAGGCGCCGAAGAAGGTGAACTGCACGAGCATCGCGCGCGCGAAGTTCAGCTCGAACACCGACTTCAGGTGCGGGATGAGGATGTCGTTGAGACAGGTCAGGAAGCCCCACATGAAGAAGATCGTGGTGACGACCGTCAGTGCGACGCGATGGGTGACGGAGCGTTGGGTGGTAGTCATCGGGATACCGGCCGGGTGGAAAGGACACCCGCACGAGGACGTGCGGCGCTGGGTGATGGAGTGGTTCGAGGTGGTCCGCCGCGGGCGCGCAGGCACGGAGCTGCCCTGGAAGGCAGCGTCCGGGACGGTACGGCGGGGACTTTCGGGCGCTGCAACAGGAATCCCGCCGCCCCACCCCGTCGGTCCAGGCCCCGACCCGTGCGGGTCATGCAGGATTACGCCACGGCGGGGGCAAGAAAATGGCACGGAGCATCGCGGTCGGCAGGCCTATCGTTTGGATCGATCCAATTAGACGGGTTCGCTCGCCCGGACGCATGCCGCACCGCACCATTTCATTGTATGGACGGCGCTCCCCCTCGAAACGCGGGCCTCAGCTTGCGCTGACCACGAAGCCGGAAATGACGAAGAACACGTCCACGCCGGTGAAGCCGCCGGGCAGCCAGCGGGCATCGAGGTGGTAGGCGACGACCGCCAGCACCGCGATCGCGCGCAAGCCGTCGATATGGGCGAAATAGCCATTCCCCTGGCGTGGGTTCATCCCTGCCTCGTCGATCAATGGGTCATCGTTCGGGCCGGACGAGGACGGCCGGCGATCGTTGCCTGGATGGGGCGGCGTCTACCAGACCAGATCGTCCGGTACCTGGTACTTGGGATCGGCGTACGGATCCTCCTCGGCCGGCGCGTCGGGATCCACCTTCAACGCGACCGCGGGCGCGAAGATCGCCTCGGCCTCGGCCAGCACCTGGGCGGTCACCAGCAGGTAGCGGCCATTGAGCTGCACCACGCCCAGCTCGCCGGCATTGAGCGCCTTGAGCTGGTCGGCAGTCACGTAGATGCGCTTAATCTTGCCGCCGTAGGGAAAGTGCCGGGCAATCTCGGCGTCCGCCTGGTTGAGGGCCTTGTCCTTGAGCATCGCTTCCAGCTTCGCGCGCGCCTCTCGGCGCTGGCGCGCCTCTTCCTGCTTGATGCGCTCGGCCTCGATGCGCTCGTCCTTTTCCTTCTGCGCGCGGATCGCATAGGCCTTGGCCAAGTCGATGTCCTCGCGCTCGCGCGGCTTGCCGCCGTGCGGGCGCTTGCCCTTCGCGTGCGCCGGATGCGGCTTGCCGCCTGCCGGCCTGGCGCCCTTGTCGGGGCGTGGACCGCGCTGTTCGGGTTTGCGTTCGGGCTTGGGGGCCGGCTTGAAGCCAAGGCCAAGCAACTGGTCGCGCAGGGAATTGCTCATGGGACGGACAACTCGATGGAACGTCGATGGGACTCGGCGGCCTGGCCGGCCGCGGCGGCCGGGCGGACCCGGTTGGGGCGCCATGGACACCGGGACGGATGCGCATCCCGAGCCCGCGGCGTGCCTAGTAATGCGGTGGCGGCGGCTCGTCCGCCGGATCGGAATACAGGGCCGAGCGCACCTTGCCGAGATCGTCCAGCAGGTGCCGGATCACCTCGGCGTTGCGCGCGCTGGCCATGCGCGCGTCGGCCAGCGCCTCGCTCAGCTCGGCCAGGGCCTGCTCCTGGAACGACAGGCGCATTTCCAGTTCCACCAGCCGCGCCTCGATGGCCTGCTCGCGCGGCGTCATTTCCTCGTGCATGCAGCGAACGACCTCGTCCAATTGCGTCTCGGGCCACGGGGCCCCGTCGATGTCCGGGCGGATCGTACCGATTGCCGCCGGCCAACACCATGCGGCCCCGGTACGCCCGGCCTCCCTGGGAGCCTGCACCGGCCACCGACGGGACCGTCGCCGGTCCCGTCGGTCGCGCGGACAGGGCCTCGCGCGGGATTACGGCAGGATGCCCAGCAGTTCCACGTCGAAGGTCAGGGTCGAATCCGGGCCGATCGGGCCGCCCGGCGTGCCATCGGGACCGTAGGCCAGGTTCGACGGGATCCAGAAGCGGTACTTGGAGCCCACCGGCATCAGCTGCAGGCCCTCGGTCCAGCCCTTGACCACTTGGCCGAGGCCGAACTCGGCCGGTTCGCCGCGCCCGTAGGAGCTGTCGAACACCGTGCCGTCGAGCAGCTTGCCCTCGTAGTTCACGCGCACCTTGCTGGTGGCGGTCGGGCGCTCGCCGCTGCCCTGGCGCAGCACCATGTACTGCAGGCCCGAGGCCGTGGTGATCACGCCCTTCTCGTTCTTGTTCTTGGCCAGGAAGGCATTGCCCTCCTCGCGATTCTTGCTGGCCGCCGCCGCTTGCTTGGCGGCGCCGAAGGCCTGCAGCGTCGCGGCCGCTTCCTGCTGGGTCAGCGCCGGCGTGCCCTTCTCGAACACGGTGCGCACCGCCTGCATCAGCACCGGCAGCTCGATGTCGTCCTGGATGCGCGCCAGCGACGGGCCGACCGCGCGGTCGCCCAGCATCAGGCCCACGTTCTCCTTGGACACCGCCGGCGGCTGGCTGCCCGGCGCCATGCCCGGGACCTGCTGGCCGTTGCGCACCGCGAGCGCGGTACGCAGCGCGGTGTCGGTGGCCTGGGTCTGCTCGTCCGAGAGCAGCGGCTTGCCGCCCTTGAAGGCGTTCTCGATCGCGCGCTGCATGGCGGCCAGGTCGATGTCCTGGGCGATCGGCTCGAACGAGCGCGCCACGTCCAGGCCAATGGCATAGCTGACCTTCTGTCGGTCGGTAGTCAAAGTCTGAGTCTCCTTGCTGGCCGCCGGGGCGGCGGGTTGTTGCGACATTGCAGGCATGGAAACCGACATTGCCACGATCATCAGCGACGCTGCCGCGCCGCGCATTGCCATCTTCATTCGCTGCGATTCCTGGGTGATGAGAACAGCGCCGCCGCCGGCGCAAGTCTGATGTAAATCCCGGCACAGGGATGTGCCGTGCTGTTGTGGGGGACCCACGTCATTGTCGCATGCAGGCGCGGCCGAAGTAGAGCGCCCGGCGCGATGCCGCGGCTCAGCGCGGGCGAGCGGGCGCCGGCGCCCTGAGCTCGCGCTCGATCGCGGCCAGCAAGGCCGGATCGTCGGGACGCACCTTGCTCGGGAACTGCGCCACGACCCGGCCGTCCCGCGCGATCAGGTACTTGTGGAAGTTCCAGCCCGGCACCACGCCGGTGTCGCGGGCCAGGGCCTTGTACAGCGGCGTGGCCTCGCCGCCGACCACGTGCACCTTTTCGAACATCGGGAACTTGACCCCGTAGGTGAGCGTGCAGAACTCCTGGATCTCCTTCTCCGACCCCGGCTCCTGGCCCTTGAAGTCGTTGGAAGGGAAGCCCAGCACCGAGAACCCCTGGGGGGCGAAGCGCTGCTGCAGCGCCTCCAGCCCCTCGTACTGCGGCGTGAAACCGCACTTGCTGGCGGTATTGACCACCAGCAGCACCTTGCCACCGTAACGGGCGTTCAGGTTGACCGGCGTCTTGCCGGCCAGCGGCCGGTAGTCCAGGTCGAGCAGCGTCGCGGCCGACGCCGTCCCGGCGATTGCGAAAAACCCTGCGAATACAACGCTCAACAGCTTCTTGAATACGCTCATGCGGACCCCGGTGCGGAGGTGGCGGGACCGGGCCGCCCCTGTCTTTGGTTGGGTATGACAGCGGGTTGACACCCTGCGTGTCGGTGTTATAGTCACATACAACACCAGTCATCCAGCGCAGGGGGCACCATGTACTCCAGGCTCTTCAAGCGACCGTTTCCGTTGTTGCTGTGTAGCGCCGTACTGCTTTCCGCGGGATACCTGGGAGCCGCTTCCGGTCGGGTCACGGACACCGGCGCCGATTATGGCGCCTCGGAAACGGATCAGGAAAACGCGACGCCCCCCGGGGCCCCGGAGCGGCCTGCACGCCGCCAGCGCGCCTCGATGTCGATGCCCTACTTCTCCTTCGCGCAGATCCTGCGCCCACGGAGCTGACCTATGAGTGACATCCAGTGGAGCGACGGCGCTCCGATCTACCGCCAACTGAAGGAACGCGTCATCGCGATGATGCTGGACGGCATCCTGAAGCCGGGCGATGCCCTGCCCTCGGTACGGCAGGTGGCCGCCGAGTACCAGCTCAATCCGATCACTGTCTCGCGCGCCTACCAGGAACTGGCCGACGAGAACCTGGTGGAAAAGCGCCGCGGGCTGGGCATGTTCATGACCGAGGAAGCGGCGCTCAAGCTGCGTGGCAGCGAGCGCGAGCGCTTCCTCAACGAGGAATGGCCGGCCGTGCTGGAGCGCATCCAGCGGCTGGGATTGAGTCTGGAAGAATTGCTGCCCCCGGGGAAATCCTCATGAACGCCGCACCCGAACACGTCGTATCCGCCCATGGCCTGCGCAAGGCCTACAAGAACAAGCTGGCCCTGGACGGCGCCTCGTTCCAGATCGGCGCCGGCCGCATCGTCGGCCTGATCGGCCCCAACGGCGCCGGCAAGACCACCGCGCTGAAGGCGATCCTGGGCCTGACCCCGTACGAGGGCGAACTGAGCGTGCTGGGCCTGGACCCGCACACCCATCGCGACCGGCTGATGAACGAGGTGTGCTTCATCGCCGACGTGGCGGTGCTGCCGCGCTGGCTGCGGGTCGGCGAGGCGATCGACTTCGTCGCCGGCGTGCACCCGCGCTTCGACCGCGCCAAGTGCGAGCGCTTCCTCGCCAACACCCAGCTCAACTCGAAGCTGCGCGTGCGCGAACTGTCCAAGGGCATGATCGTGCAGCTGCACCTGGCGCTGGTGATGGCGATCGACGCGCGCCTGCTGGTGCTGGACGAACCGACGCTCGGCCTGGACATCCTCTACCGCAAGCAGTTCTACCAGCGCCTGCTGGAGGACTACTTCGACGAGCAGAAGACCATCCTGGTCACCACCCACCAGGTCGAGGAGATCGAGCACATCCTCAGCGACGTGATGTTCATCCGCGACGGCAAGGTGGTGCTGTCGGCCGAGATGGAACACCTCTCCGACCGCTACACCGAGCTGCTGGTGGCCGGCGAGCGCGTGGACGAGGCCCGCGCGCTGCGCCCGATCGACGAGCGCGGCCTGCCCTTCGGCAAGACCGTGATGCTGTTCGACGGCGTCCCCAAGGACCGGCTCGCCGCCCTCGGCGAGACCCGCACGCCCGGCCTCGCCGACCTGTTCGTCGCCATCATGAAGGGGACCTACGCATGAACGCCGTTTCGCTGAAGACGTCCAAGGGCAGCACGTTCGCCTGGCTGCTCAGGCGCGAGTTCTGGGAGAACCGCGGCGGATTCCTCTGGGCGCAGGTGATCACCGGCGGCATCGCGGTGTTCTTCGCCGCGCTCGGCGCGGTGATCAGCGTGATCAGCGCAAGCCACAACATGGTCATCGAGGACGGCAAGGTCCGGATCGACGACGTGCAGGAGTACACCCGCACGCTGGGCTCGATCGGCGACGGCCTCCTGCTGGGCGGCATCGGCATCGCCTCGATCGTGCTCGCCTTCGTGGTGTTCTTCTACGCGCTGGGCAGCCTGTACGACGATCGCCGCGACCGCAGCATCCTGTTCTGGAAGTCGCTGCCGATCTCCGACACCCAGGCCGTGCTCGCCAAGGCCGCCTGGGCCTTGCTGCTCGCGCCGCTGATCGCGATCGTCATCGGCCTGTTGGTCGGCATCGCGCTGTGGCTGATCGCGATGCTGGGAGCGGCCGCCGCCGGCATGCCCAATCCGTGGGCGATGGCGACCCATTCGCATCCGTTCCGGGTGCTCGGACTGGTGGCGATGACCGTGCCGATGGGGCTGCTGTGGTCGCTGCCGACGGTTGGCTGGCTGATGTTCTGCTCGGCCTGGGCAGGCAGCAAGCCGTTCCTGTGGGCGGTCCTGGTGCCCTTGCTGGCCTGCGTGATGATCAGCATCCTCGCCGCGATGCCGGGCGTGCACCTGCCGCTGGGCTGGATCTGGTACATCGTCGCCTATCGCGGCCTGCTGAGCGTGTGGCCGGGTTCCTGGTCGCCGCGCGGCCTGCAGGGCAGTTCGATCGACAGCGACGCCCTCCATGGTCCGGCCGACCTGCTGAGCTGGGCCTTCCAGCACGGCAACCCGGCCAAGGTCTACGGCAGCCCCGATATCTGGATCGGCGCGGTCGTGGGCATCGCCTTCATCGCCGCCGCCATCTACCTGCGCCGCCGCAACGGCGAGATCTGATCCTCCTGCACCGAGATGCGGGGCCGTCGAAGGCCCCGCCACGACCAAGGACATGACCATGCGACTGTTGCTTACCGCTTCCCTGCTGATGCTGGCCGCACCGGCGATGGCCGAGGACCAGTGCAAGTTCAGCGAGCCGCGCTCGCTGGCCCTCGACCTGGCCGGCGCCAGGTCGGTGCTGTTCAAGGTCAACGCCAACGACCTGCACCTGCAGGCCGCCCCCGGCACCGGCAGCGCGCTGAAAGGCCGCGCCTGCGCCTCGAACGAGGACCTGCTGAAGGACCTCAAGGTGACGCAGAGGCGCGAGGGCGACCGCCTGGTCGTCGAGCTCGCCAACGACCGGCCGCTCAAGCTCACGTTGGGCCACAGCTATTCGTACCTCGACATCCAGGCCACCGTGCCGGAAGCGCTGCTGGTGCAGCTCGACGTCGGCTCCGGCGACGCCTGGTCCACCGGCGGCACCGTGCTGAGCGCGGACGTGGGCTCCGGCGACGTCGACATCCGCAACGTCAAGGGCATGGTCACCGCCAAGACCGGCTCGGGCGACCTGAAGCTGCAGGACATCGGCGGCCTCAAGCTGCTCGACGTCGGCTCCGGCGACGTCACCGCCCGCACCGTGCGCGGTCCGGTCGAGGTCGGCGAAGTCGGCTCCGGCGACGTGAAGATCTCCAGCGTCGCAGGCTCGGTCCGCATCGGCCGGATCGGTTCCGGCGACATCGAGCTCGCCGACGTCGACGGCAGCGTCACCGTCGATTCGATCGGATCGGGCGACCTGGGCGTGCGCAACGTATCCGGGAACCTGGAGCTGAGGCGCAAGGGCAGCGGCGACGTGCACCACAGCGGCGTGCGCGGCAGCGTGTCGCTTCCGCGCAAGGATTGAGCGTTCCCACGAACCCACAAGGCATCGTCCCCATGAAACTCCATCGACTCGTCCCGCTCCTGGTACTGACCGTCGCGCTCGCCACCGCCTGCAACCAGTCCGAGACCGCCCGCGTGCAAAGCAAGGACGGCGGCCACAGCATCCTGTTCCGCGACGGCAGCCTCGTGCTCGATGCCGACGGCCTGCCTTCGGCCACGATCACCGCCAGCGGCGACCTGCTGATCGACGGCAAGGCGGTGACGCTGACCGACGCGCAGCGCCAGCTGGCCCTGGACTATCGCAGCCAGCTCGGCGCGATCGCCCAGCAGGGCGTCGAAATCGGCAAGCAGGGCGCCCTGCTCGGCGTGCAGGCCGCCGGCGATGCGCTGAAGGGCGTGCTCAGCGGCGACACCGACAAGATCGGCGAGAAGGTCGAAGCCCAGGCCGACAGGATCAAGGAGCAGGCGCTGAAGATCTGCGACCACCTCGACCGGCTGAAGGCCGCGCAGGACGCCCTCGCCGTCCAGGTACCGGCGTTCAAGCCGTACGCCCACCTCGACACGGACAGCGCCACGGACTGCCGCAAAGGCTGAGCCAGGACCGGGCGACCGCTCCCCACGAAGCCCGCGCGGCTGGGTGTGCGCCGGCGGCGGACTTGCCACCCCCTCATCTCATGGAGATAGAGATGCGTTCGAAGCTCCTCGCCATCCTGTTCGCCGCTTTCGCGGCTTCCGCCATCACCCAGGCCAACGCCCAGTCGGTCACGCCGTATGCCGACTACCTGTTCATCGGCAGCTACCACATGAACAACCCCGGGCGCGACGTGCACAACACCCAGGCGGACGACGTGCTGTCGGAGCGGCGGCAACGCGAGATTGCGGAGGCCGCCAGCCTGATCGAACGCTACCGGCCGACCAGGATCATGCTTGAGGTGGATGGCGAGCAGCAGGAGAAGATCCGCCAGAACTATGCCGAGTCCTGCAAGGGCTCGCGCCCGCTGGGCAGGAGCGAAGCCGAACAGCTCGGGTTCCGGATCGCCTGCAGCCAGGGGCTCGAGCCCGACAAGATCTACGCCGTCGATTCGGACGGCATGGGTGCCATCAAGGACGAGGAGAGCATCAACTACCCGAAGGCCATCGAACGCCATCAGCAGCAGAAACAATACGAGGCGTTTCTGGCGGAAGGAAAAATCTGGGCTGACAACGATCAACGCGTTCTCAACCAGGGTTCCATCCTGGACATGCTGAAGAACCTCAACTCGGACCAATGGCTCCGCAAGAACGCCAGGAGCTACTACCTCGTCGGCCTGTTCGGCACGCCTGACGACCCGATCGGCGCGAATTGGGTGCAGTACTGGTTCGGAAGAAACCTGGCGATCTTCAACAACATCGCCAGGAATACCGCCGAGGGCGACCGCATCCTGGTCATCTACGGGGCCGGACACGGCAACTACTTGCGACAAATGGCCGCAGAATCCGGCATCTATCGCATCCACGAGCCGCTGGACTTGCTTTCGGCCCAGTGAGGCAACCGGCGTGGGCCGGCGACATGCCAGCCCCTGAACGCAGGAGCGGCTTTTGTGGGGAGCGGCTTTAGCCGCGATGGGGCGTTGCCGGTAACGCCCCATCGCGGCTAAAGCCGCTCCCACAAAAAACGGACGGGACCCATAGAATGGCGCAATCTTCCTCCGCGCCGTTCTCCCATGAAGAAACTCCTCCTTCTTTGCCTGGCCGCGCTCCTGCTGCCCGCGCTGGTCGCCTGCGGCCGTTCGTCCTCCGACCGCGCCGAGCGCTCCAAGCCGCGCGTCTCGATCAGCAGCGGCGCCGTGCTGCTGCGCCGCGCGCCGGCCGCCAATGCGCAGATCAGCCCCGACGGCACCCTGCGCATCGACGACATCGTGCTGCCGCAGCAGGCGCCCAACCGCGCCAAGCTGCAATTGCTGTTCGGCCACCTGCAGATGCTGCGCCAGCAAGCGCTGGCCGAGGCCAAGCCCGATCCGGACTATCGCGCGATCCCGGTGCGGTCCACGCCCGAGATCGACCAGCTCAGCGGCGAGTTGCTGCAGGCGATCCCGCCGTTGCAGCCGTACCGCGAGAGTTTCGGCAACCTGCAGGCCGAGCGGCATTGAGGCAGCGCCTGCTCCCCTCCCGGGGAGCGCAGTTCCTTCTCTCACCGGGAGAAGGTGGCGCGAAGCGCCGGATGAGGGTGCGGACGCCGCTTCGCCCGTACCCCTACCCCAACCCCTCTCCCTGAGGGAGAGGGGCCTCAATCGGAGCGCAGCCTCAACCGCCGCCGCCGGCGCCTGCGTGGATGCCGCCTTCCGTCAGCGCGGCCGGATCCAGCAGCCGGCGCAGTTCGGCCTCGGACAGGCCGCTGTCCTCCTTGGCCACGTCCAGCACCGGCCGGTTCTCCTTGTAGGCGCGCTTGGCGATCGCCGCGGCCTTCTCGTAGCCGATCACCGGGTTCAACGCGGTCACCAGGATCGGATTGCGATCCAGCGCGCGCTTGACGTTGTCCTCGCGCACCTTCAGCCCGGCGATCGCCTTGTCGGCCAGCAGCGTCGAGACGTTCGCCAGCAGCCGGATCGAATCCAGCAGGTTGGCGGCGATCAGCGGCAGCGCCACGTTGAGCTGGAAGTTGCCGGTCTGCCCCGCCACGGTGATCGCGGCGTGGTGGCCGATCACCTGCGCGGCGGCCATCACCGTCGCTTCCGGGATCACCGGGTTGACCTTGCCCGGCATGATCGACGAGCCCGGCTGCAACGCGGGCAGCTCGATCTCGCCGAGGCCGGCGAGCGGCCCGGAATTCATCCAGCGCAGGTCGTTCGCGATCTTGATCAGGGCCACCGCCAGCGCGTTGAGCTGGCCGGACAACTCGACCGCGTCGTCCTGCGCGGCCAGCCCTTCGAACTTGTTCCCGGCGCTCTCGAACTTGGTTCCGGCCAGCGCGGTCAGCGCCTTGGCGACCTTGCCGCCGAAGCGCGGGTCGGCATTGATGCCGGTGCCGATCGCAGTGCCGCCCAGCGGCAGCCGGCGCAGGCGCTTGAGGCTGTCCTCGATGCGCTCCTGCGCCGACGCCAGCTGCGCCGACCAGGCGCGGAACTCCTGCCCGAAGGTCAGCGGCATCGCGTCCATCAGGTGGGTGCGGCCGGTCTTGACCACCTTGTCCAGGCTCCTGGCGCGCTTGTCGATGGTCTTGCGCAGGTGCTTGAGCGCCGGCAGCAGCTGTTCCACCACGCCCAGCTGCGCGGAGACGCGGATCGCCGTCGGCACCACGTCGTTGGAGCTCTGGCCCAGGTTGACGTGGTCGTTGGGATGGATGCCGCCCTTGCCCGCGTCCTTGGACGATCGCGACGCCAGCGTCGCGATCACCTCGTTGGCGTTCATGTTCGACGAGGTGCCCGAACCGGTCTGGTAGATGTCGATCGGGAAATGCGCGTCGTGGCGGCCTTCCGCCACGTCCAGCGCGGCGGCCTGGATCGCCTTGGACGCCGCCTTCGGCAACAGGCCGAGTTCGGCGTTGACCTGCGCGGCGGCGGCCTTGATCAGGCCCAGCGCACGGATGAAGCCGCGCGGCATCGGCTGGCCGGACACGGGGAAGTTCTGCACGGCGCGCTGGGTCTGCGCGCCCCACAGCGCATCGGCGGGCACCTGCAGCTCGCCCATGCTGTCGTGTTCGGTCCGGAAACGTTCTTTCATCGGAAACTCCCAGGTTGCGGAATGACGGGACTCGAACCGGAACGATCCTCCCTACGCCCCAATGCTTGGTGAAACGGGGCTCGGGCGTCCGGCAAGGTCGCGGCTGGCGAAGGGCGGGCGTGACCTGCGAAGCATAGCGCCGGGGCGTCCGGTAGGGCGTGTCGTTATGTCCGAGCAGGTCGCGCCGTCGCTGCGCGTGCCGGGTGCGCGCAGCGGCTGCCCCGTGGGTTGGGCCTGGAAAGCCGCCATCCGGCGCCGCGCGGCTTGACCTGACGGCCAGTCAGGCGCCGCGCCATGCAACACCGGCTGACGGCTTTCCAGACCCAACGCGGCCTACTCGGGACATGACGACACGCCCTACAATCGGGATTCCGCACGATTCCATCCCCTTGCATGGACGACGACCCCGACTGTCGATACCGACGACGCAACTCCTCCCGCTTCCGCCCTCGCACCGCTTGCGACGCGCCCCTCGGAACCGCCCCGGCACGAGGTGACGCGCGATGATCGGCAACCTGCTTCTCCTGCTGCTGGCCCTGCTGCTGGTGGCGCTCAACGGCTTCTTCGTCGCCGCCGAATTCGCCCTGGTCAAACTGCGCCATACCCAGGCCGTCGGCCTGGCGCGCGACCAGGGCTGGCGCGGCCGCCTGCTGCTCAGCGTGCACGGCCACCTGGACGCCTACCTATCGGCCTGCCAGCTCGGCATCACGCTCGCTTCGCTCGGCCTGGGCTGGGTCGGCGAGCCCGCCTTCGCCCACCTGCTGCAACCGCTGTTCGACGCGATCGGGCTGGCGCCGGAAACCGCGAGCATGGTCGCCTTCGTGGTCGCCTTCGGCACGATCTCGTTCCTGCACATCGTGCTCGGCGAACTGGCGCCCAAGTCGATGGCGATCCGCCGCCCCGACCAGATGTCGCTGTGGACCGCGGCGCCGCTGTACCTGTTCTACTGGCTGATGTACCCGGCGATCCAGCTGCTCAATGCCAGCGCAAACGGGTTGCTGCGCGCGCTCGGCTGGGAACGGCCCGGCCACCAATCGCACCGCTACAGCCGCGAGGAACTCAAGCTGATCGTCGGCCGCCAGCAGCCGGACCAGCCGCACGACGACGGCCTGTCGCTGATGAGCTCGGCGCTGGAACTGCCCGACCTGGTCGCCGGCGACCTGATGCGCAGCCGCGACCACCTGCGCGCGTTGCGCGAAGGCATGGACTTGCCGCAGGTGCTGGCCGAGTTCGCCGAATCCCGCTACAGCCGTTATCCGTGGTTCGCGCGCGACGGCGAGGACGTGCTCGGCGTGCTGCACACCAAGGACCTGCTGGTGGCGATGGCGGCCGGCAATCAAGCGCCGGAACCGGCCGGCCTGCTGCGCGCACCCACGCTGGTGCCCGTGCAGGCGCCGGTGCCGCAGGTGCTGGAACGCTTCCGTAGCGGCGCCACGCATCTGGCGCTGTGCACCGACGAGCATGGCCGGGTGATGGGTTTCTTCACCCTGGAAGACCTGCTGGAAGTGGTGGTCGGCGAGATCGAGGACGAGCACCTGCACGCCAGCACCGACGCCCCGACCCGCACCGGCGACGGCTCGTTGCGGGTGGCCGGCAGCATTTCGCTGTTCCGGCTGGAGCGGCTGCTCGGCCAGGACATCGCGGCGCCTGACCACATCAACTCGGTCGGCGGCTTGATCGTGCACACCCTGCAGCGCCTGCCCGAGCAGGACGAGAGCGTGGAACTGGACGGCCTGCGGCTGACCGTGCGCCGGCTGGCCGGGCACCGCATCCAGGCCGTGGACGTGGCCCGGCAAGCAGCGTTGGACCTCGCCGAGTAGCGGCACCGTCGTGCCGGAAGGCGGCTCGGCAAGACGCGGTTCTTCCGGCTCGCGTTTTTCGCCATCGGCATACCCACCGTCGTCCCCGCGCAGGCGGGGACGACGAAGTTGGAGATTGCCCGAACCGATGCCGGCCCGGTCCGGCCCGATCGAAACCGCCGCTTCCGCACGCCCCTTACGGCACGACCCGGAACCCGTAGCGGAATTCGCGCAGCTCACCGGCCACGCCCACCCCATCGACCACCACGTCGTAACGGATACCCGGGCGCAGCCCGGCCACGCGGAACTGCAGGTTGTTCGGCAGGCCGTAGTACTCGTTGTCGTAGCGCAGGGCCAGCAGCGGCAGCACGTTGCCGTCCGGATCGCGCACCTGCACCCGGGCCTGCCGGTAGTCCACCTCGTGGTTGGCGCCGCCGGGACGGCTGGGATCGACCAGCAGCGAGAACGAGAGCCAGGCGTTCGGATCGAAGTAGCGCCCCGGGTAATCGCCGACCGGCCAGGCCACCACCTCGCCGCCCCCGCGCAGGGGTTCGGCATTGGAGCCGCGTTCCAGTCGCAGCGCCGCCGCTCCGCTCTGCATGCCGTTGGCGAGCGGCCCGGCCACCCAGGCGAAGGCGACCTCGCGCAGGAACGGATCGAGCAGCCAGCGCCGGTGGCCCAGTCCGTCGGCGACCAGGTTGTTGGTATCGCTCAGCCAGCGGGCGACGATGTCGTCCGCGCTCCCCATCGCCGGCAGCGGGGACACGGCGCCGCCGTAGAGCAGGCTGGTACGCGCGCCCTGCTGGGCCAGCGGCGATGCGCAGCGCCAGTCCGGCGCGGGCATGTGGCTGAGGGCGCCATTGGCGGCCATCACCAGGGCCGCGGCGTCGGCCTGGGCCTGCAGCTGGGGCGCATAGGCCACCGGGGCCAGGCCGTGCAGGGTGCGCAGCTGGTTGACCAGGTCCAGCACCCGCTGCCGGGTCGCCTCGCTCAGCCGGCCGGGCTCGCAGGTGGGGATATCGGGACGGACCTGGTATGGCAGGGCGATCGCCGCCGGTACGGCGGCCTGGAGCGGGGAAATCAGGAACGACGCGGACAGCAACGGCAAACGGACGAATACGTGGCGGTACATGGAAGGACATGGAGGGGAATGCGGGCACCACGCACGACGGGCGCCGCGCCATGCCGGTATCCGCCGGCACGGCCGCCGCCCGCGCCGGGCGGCGTAGAATACGCGCCCCGCCCGTTTCCAGCTCCTGCCCCATGTCGGATTCCGCCCTGCTCGCCCTGTCCCCGCTCGACGGCCGCTACGCCACCAAGGTCGACGCCCTGCGCCCGATCTTTTCCGAGTACGGCCTGATCCGCGCCCGCGTGAAGGTCGAGATCGAATGGCTGCTGGCGCTGGCCGCCGAGCCCGGCATCGCCGAGCTGAAGGACTTCAGCGAGGCCGGCAAGGCCAGGCTGCGCGCCCTGGCCTCCGGCTTTTCCGTCGAGCACGCCGCCCGCGTGAAGCAGATCGAGCGCACCACCAACCACGACGTCAAGGCGGTGGAGTACTTCATCAAGGAGCAGCTCAAGGACGATGCCGAGCTCGGCCCGGCGCTGGAGTTCGTGCACTTCGCCTGCACCAGCGAGGACATCAACAACCTGTCCTACGGGCTGATGCTGGACCAGGCCCGCCGCGAGGTGCTGGTGCCGGCGCTGCAAGGCATCGCCGCCTCGCTGCGCGCCCTCGCCCACGCCCAGGCCGGCCAGCCGATGCTCTCGCGCACCCACGGCCAGACCGCCTCGCCGACCACGCTCGGCAAGGAGATCGCCAACGTCGTGGCGCGCCTGGAACGCCAGGTCGGGCAGATCGGCGCGGTCGAGCTGACCGGCAAGATCAACGGCGCGGTCGGCAACTACAACGCGCACGTCGCCAGCTACCCGGACGTGGACTGGCCGGCCTTCGCGCAGCGCTTCGTCGAAGGCCTGGGCCTGGTGTTCAACCCGTACACCACCCAGATCGAGCCGCACGACAACGTCGCCGAGATCGGCGACGCGACCCGTCGCGCCAACACCATCCTGGTCGACCTGGCGCGCGACATCTGGGGCTACATCTCGCTGGGCTACTTCAAGCAGAAGCTCAAGGAAGGCGAAGTCGGCTCCTCGACCATGCCGCACAAGGTCAACCCGATCGACTTCGAGAACGCCGAGGGCAACTTCGGCCTGGCCAACGCCCTGTTCGAGCATTTCTCGGCCAAGCTGCCGATCAGCCGCTGGCAGCGCGACCTCACCGACTCGACCGTGCTGCGCGCGCTCGGCACCGCGTTCGGCCACACCCAGGTGGCGCTGGAATCGCTGGCCAAGGGCCTGGGCAAGCTGGAAGTGAACCCGCAGCGCCTGGACGCCGACCTCGACGCCGCCTGGGAAGTGCTGGCCGAGGCGGTGCAGACCGTCATGCGCCGCCACGGCCTGCCCAATCCGTACGAACAGCTCAAGGCCCTGACCCGCGGCCAGGGCATCACCGCCGAATCGATGCGCGCCTTCGTCGAGTCGCTTGAACTGCCCGCGGCCGACAAGCAGCGCCTGCGCGAACTGACGCCCGGCGCCTACACCGGCCTGGCCGAGCGACTGGCGCGCGCGATCTGAATCCACGGCATGGCCCGCCCGCGCGGGCCATGCCGTTTCCCGGGCACGCCGGTCCCGGCCACGACCGCGAGGAAGCGAAGATGCAGTTGCTGGTCAACCTCGACGTCCCCGACCTGGCCCGGGCCGAAGCCGTCTATCGGCAGGCCTTCGGCCTGGCCACCGGCCGCCGCCTCGGGAGCGGGTGCCTGGAACTGCTCGGCGCCGCCGTGCCGGTCTACCTGCTGGAGCAGCCGCCCGGCACCATCGCCGCCATGGACCGGCCGCGCGACTACGCCCGCCACTGGACGCCGCTGCATCTGGACGTGGTCGTGGACGATCTCGACGCCGTCCTGGACCGCGCGCTACGCGCCGGCTTCATCCAGGAAGGCGGCATCCGCGAGGCGGCCTGGGGCCGGCTCGTGCGGCTCGCCGATCCGTTCGGCCACGGCTGGTGCCTGCTGCAGTTCCTCGGCCGCGGCTACGACGAGATCGCCGATCCCGCCTGACGGCGGCGCCCACGGCGCAAGCCAGGCCGCCTCGTGCTGGGCGACAATGGCGCCCCCATGGCGCCGCGCGCCTTCCGCGACCTTGCAATGAAGAAGACTTCCAATCCTCTGCCCTTCGAGATCCAGGCCACCCGCCAGCACCCGCTGGGCATGCCCGCCGACCGCTTCCTGCGCGACTACTGGCACAAGCGGCCGCTGCTGGTCCGCAATGCCTTCCCGGATTTCCGGACCCCGGTGACGCCCGAGGACCTGGCCGGCCTGGCCTGCGAGGACGGCGTGCTCGCCCGCCTGATCCGCCACGACCGGGGCAGCGACGACTGGAGCGTGCGCAGCGGCCCGTTCCAGGAAGAGGATTTCCCGGGCCTGCCCGACCACGACTGGACCCTGCTGGTGCAGGACGTCGACAAGTGGGACCCGGACGTGCGCATCCTGCTGGAGCAGTTCCGCTTCCTGCCGCGCTGGCGCATCGACGACGTCATGATCAGCTTCGCCGCCACCGGCGGCTCGGTCGGCGCGCACGTGGACCACTACGACGTGTTCCTGCTGCAGGCCCACGGCCACCGCCGCTGGCAGATCGACGCGAGCGCCGCGATGGGCCGCAAGGCACCCGACCTGGCCTTCCGCGACGACGTGGACATCAAGCTGCTGCGCACGTTCCGCCCGACCCACGACTGGGTGCTGGCGCCCGGCGACATGCTCTACCTGCCGCCGCTGGTGCCGCACCACGGCGTCGCCGAGGATCCGTGCCTGACCTTCTCGATCGGCATGCGCGCGCCCTCGTCGGCGGAGCTGATCGGCGACTACCTGGACACCCTCGTCGCCGAAGCGGACGAGGCCGTCCGCTACCACGACGAGGACCTCGCCGTGCCGGCCGACCCCTGGGAAATCGACACCGCGGCGATGGGCCGGGCGATCGCGGCGCTCAATGCGCTGCGCATGAACGATCCGGACAAGCTCGGCGACTGGTTCGGCCGCTTCATCACCACCTACCGCGCCTCGGGCGAGGTGATGCCCGCGCCGGACGCGCCCGACCGCGCCGCGCTCGAGCGGGCCCTGGCCGAAGGCTTGTCGCTGCACCGCCATCCCTGGTCGCGCGTGGCCTGGCGCCGGGCCAAACGCGGGGCCACGCTGTTCTGCACGGGCCTGTCGTACCCGCTCACCGTCGCCGATGCGCAACTGCTGGCGGAGCGGGAGACCCTCGACGCCGGCGACTACGCGCGGCTCTCGGAGAAGGGCCGGGCCGCGCTCGCGGACCTGGTCGCGGCCGGGCACTACCAGCCTGCCGGCACCGAAGACGAGGCCGGTTGACCGTCGCCCGGATGCCGCCGCCGTTCCCGCGAAGCGCCTCCGCGGGAACGGCGCCGCTCGAGCCCGCTCGCCTGTCTGCCTCCTGACCGGGCGGATTACTACTTTGGTCCAACGCACCCGGATTCCTGCCGCATCCCGTGCAGGCCAGCGGCGCGACCCGGGCCGCCATCCGCTCCCGGCGAAGCGAAAAAAGCAGGGTTATCCGCGCGTTTCCCGCCGGCTGCGTCCGGTCTGGCCGCGCCTTCCACGATATCCGCGCCATATCGCCCCATACCTGTTCCACACATCTGCGCTGTAGATGCGGGGGTATACTTTTTCGGCTTCATCCAGGCCCGGCGCGTGCCGTACCGGGCGCAGACCGCATCCAAGCCATCCCACCCGACCTACGATCGTGGACAATCTACTAAAGCAGTTCGCGCAGTCTTCGCAGCTCGCCGGCGGCAATGCCGCCTATATCGAGGACCTCTACGAGCAGTACCTCGTCTCCCCCGACAGCATCGATCCCAAGTGGAAAGCCTACTTCGACGGTTTCAAGGGCCGCGAAGCCGGCGACATCCCGCACTCGGCGGTCGTCGCCCACATCGCCGAAGCGGCCAAGCAGGCCCTGAACGACGGCATCGGCGGGGGGAGCGGTCCGAGCGACGAACGCGAACGCAACGTCGGTCGCCTGATCACCGCCTACCGCTCGCGCGGCCACCTCGGCGCCCGCCTGGACCCCCTCGGCCTGACCCCGCCGCTCAACCCGCCGGACCTGGACCTGCCCTTCCATAACCTGTCGCAGTCGGACCTGGACACCGAGTTCAGCACCGGCGGCGTCGGCGGCCAGCCGCGCATGAAGCTGCGCGACCTGTTCGCGCGCCTGAAGAGCACCTACAACGGCAGCATCGGCTCGGAGTTCATGTACATCTCCGACGTCGAGCAGCGCCAGTGGATCTACCAGCGCCTGGAGCAGGACGGCGGCAGGTACAAGGCCAGCGCCGAGACCCGCAAGCGCATGCTCGAGCGGCTCACCGCCGCCGAGGGTCTGGAGCGCTACCTGCACACCAAGTACGTCGGCCAGAAGCGCTTCTCGCTGGAAGGCGGCGACTCGCTGATCCCGATGATGGACGTGCTGGTGCGCCGCGCCGGCGAGGAGCGCGTGCGCGACGTGGTGATCGGCATGGCCCACCGCGGCCGCCTGAACGTGCTGATCAACACGCTCGGCAAGAACCCGCGCAAGCTGTTCGACGAGTTCGAGGGCAAGTTCGAGCACGCCCACGACGACCGTGCCCACACCGGCGACGTGAAGTACCACATGGGCTTCTCCGCCGACGTGGCCACCCCGGGCGGCCCGCTGCACCTGGCGCTGGCGTTCAACCCCTCGCACCTGGAGATCGTCGACCCGGTCGTCGCCGGTTCGGTGCGCTCGCGCCAGGAGCGCTACGGCGATGCCGACCGCAGCCGCGTGCTGCCGATCCTGATCCACGGCGACGCCGCCCTGGCCGGCCAGGGCGTGGTGATGGAACTGCTGCAGATGTCGCAGGCGCGCGGTTTCGCCATCGGCGGCACCTTGCACATCGTGATCAACAACCAGGTCGGCTTCACCACCAGCCGCGTCGACGACGCGCGCTCGACCCTGTACTGCACCGACGTGGCCAAGATGGTCGAAGCGCCGGTGTTCCATGTCAACGGCGACGACCCGGACGCGGTGGCCTACGTCACCGAGCTGGCCTACGACTTCCGCCAGAAGTTCAAGAAGGACGTCTTCATCGACCTGGTCTGCTACCGCCGCTGGGGCCACAACGAGGCCGACGAGCCGGCGGTCACGCAGCCGGTGATGTACCAGATCATCCGCAAGCACCAGACCACCCGCGAGCTGTACGCGGCGCAACTGGAGAAGGACGGCGTGATCCAGCCGGGCGAGGCCCAGGCGCTGGTCGACGCCTACCGCGGCAAGCTCGATTCGGGCGAGTACACCACCGAGCTGGCGCCGCGCCGCGAGGACGAGTTCGCGATCGACTGGTCCAAGTACCTGACCGGCAGCCTGAAGGACAAGATCGACACCGGCTACGACAAGTCCAAGCTGGTCAAGCTGGCCGAGGTCATCAACACGATCCCGGCCGGGATCGAGATGCACAACCGCGTCAAGAAGATCTACGAAGACCGCGCCAAGATGAGCACCGGCGACCTGCCGGCCGACTGGGGCTTCGCCGAGAACCTGGCCTACGCCACCCTGCTCGAGGAAGGCCACCGCCTGCGCCTGGTGGGCGAGGACGCCGGCCGCGGCACGTTCTTCCACCGCCACGCGATCATCCACGACCAGAAGACCGACGAGTACTACCTGCCGCTGCGCCAGCTGGTGCAGAACCCGGACGACGCCACCGTGATCGACTCGCTGCTCAGCGAGGAGGCGGTGATGGGCTTCGAGTACGGCTACTCGACCACCGACCCGAACACGCTGTGCATCTGGGAAGCGCAGTTCGGCGACTTCGCCAACGGCGCCCAGGTCGTGATCGACCAGTTCATCGCCGCCGGCGAGGCCAAGTGGAGCCGCCTCAGCGGCCTGGTGCTGCTGCTGCCGCACGGCTACGAAGGCCAGGGTCCGGAGCACAGCTCGGCGCGCCTGGAGCGCTTCCTGCAGTTGTGCGCGATGGAGAACATGCTGGTCTGCACCCCGACCACGCCGGCCCAGTGCTTCCACATGCTGCGCCGCCAGCTGTGCATGACCACCCGCAAGCCGCTGGTGGTGATGTCGCCCAAGTCGCTGCTGCGCCACAAGCTGGCCGTGTCCACCCTGGACGAGCTGGCCACCGGCGAGTTCCAGCACATCATCGGCGACGCCGTGGCCGATCCGGCCAAGGTCAAGCGCGTGGTGGTCTGCTCGGGCAAGGTCTACTACGACCTGCTGGAAGACGCCCAGAAGCGCGGCCAGGACGACGTGGCGATCATCCGCGTGGAGCAGCTGTACCCGTTCCCGCGCGCCCTGCTCGCCGCCGAGCTGGCCAAGTACGGCAACGCCACCGACGTGGTGTGGGCGCAGGAAGAGCCCCAGAACCAGGGCGCCTGGTACCAGATCAAGCACCACCTGCAGGCCGTCCTGCCGAAGGGCCGCGAGCTGCACTACGCCGGCCGCGCGCGCTCGGCCTCCCCGGCCGCCGGCCACATGGCCGAGCACGTCGAGGAGCTCAAGCAGCTGCTGGCCGACGCGCTGGTCAATCCGTTCAACGACCAGGTCGCTGAATAAGAATCCCCCTTCACCTTTCCCAAGAAACAAGAAACCCTAGGACGCCCCGCAAATGGCCACCGAAGTCAAAGTCCCGGTACTGCCCGAATCCGTCTCCGACGCCACCATCGCCAGCTGGCACAAGAAGGCCGGCGAAGCGGTCAAGCGCGACGAGAACCTGGTCGACCTGGAGACCGACAAGGTCGTTCTGGAAGTCCCGTCGCCCGTCGACGGCGTGCTGAAGGAAATCAAGTTCGACACCGGCAGCACCGTGACCAGCAACACCGTGCTGGCGATCATCGAGGAAGGCGCCACTGCCGCCGCGGCCCCGGCCGCGCCGGCCGCCGAGGAGAAGAAGGCCGAGGCCCCGGCTCCTGCCGCGGCCCCCGCTCCGGCCAAGGCGGCCGCCGCCCCGGCCCCGGCCGCCAAGTCGGCCGCCGACGGCCTGCCGCCGGGCGCCCGCTTCACCGCGATCACCGAGGGCGTGGACCCGGCCGAGGTCGAAGGCACCGGCCGCCGCGGCGCGGTGACCAAGGAGGACATCGTCAACTACGCCCGCAACGGCGGGGCCGGCAAGGCCGCCGGCGCGCGCCCGGAAGAGCGCGTGCCGATGACCCGCATCCGCAAGCGCATCGCCGAGCGCCTGATGCAGTCGAAGAACTCGACCGCGATGCTGACCACCTTCAACGAGGTCAACCTCGCCAAGGTCTCGGCCGCGCGCAAGGAACTGCAGGAAGAGTTCCAGAAGGCGCACGGCATCAAGCTCGGCTTCATGAGCTTCTTCGTGAAGGCCGCCGCCAACGCCCTGCAGCGCTTCCCGCTGGTCAACGCCTCGATCGACGGCGACGACATCATCTACCACGGCTACAGCGACATCTCCATCGCCGTGTCGACCGACAAGGGCCTGGTGACGCCGGTGCTGCGCAACGTCGAGCGCATGTCCTTCGCCGACATCGAGAAGGGCATCGCCGACTACGCCAAGAAGGCGCGCGAAGGCAAGCTGAGCCTGGAGGAACTGCAGGGCGGCACCTTCACCGTCACCAACGGCGGCACCTTCGGCTCGCTGCTGTCGACCCCGATCGTCAACCCGCCGCAGAGCGCGATCCTGGGCATGCACGCGATCAAGGAGCGCCCGATCGCCGAGAACGGCCAGGTCGTGATCGCCCCGATGATGTACCTGGCGCTGTCCTACGACCACCGCATCATCGACGGCAAGGACTCGGTGCAGTTCCTGGTCGACATCAAGAACCAGCTGGAGAACCCGGGCCGGATGCTGTTCGGCCTGTGATAAAGCCGTGATTCGTGATTCGTGAATGGTGATTCGCAAAGGCGACGCCATTCCCGCTTCAACGAATCACGAATCACGAATCACGAATCACGTGAGCCAATGAAATGAGCGAACAACAGCAATACGACGTCATCGTCATCGGTGCCGGCCCGGCCGGCTACCACGCCGCCATCCGCGCCGCCCAGCTGGGCATGAAGGTCGCCTGCGTCGACGCGGCGCTCGGCAAGGACGGCAAGCCCGCCCTCGGCGGTACCTGCCTGCGCGTGGGCTGCATCCCGTCCAAGGCGCTGCTGGATTCCTCGCGCCAGTACTGGAACATGGGCCACCTGTTCGGCGAGCACGGCATCACCTTCAAGGACGCCAAGATCGACGTGGCGGCGATGGTCGGCCGCAAGGACAAGATCGTGAAGCAGTTCACCGGCGGCATCGCGATGCTGTTCAAGGCGAACAAGGTCACGCCGTACTACGGCTTCGCCCAGCTGCAGCCGGGCAACGTGGTCAAGGTCAAGCAGCACGAAGGTGGCGAGGTCGAGCTGAAGGCCGCCAACGTGATCCTGGCCGCCGGCTCGGATTCGATCGAGCTGCCGTTCGCCAAGTTCGACGGCGAGACCATCGTCGACAACGTCGGCGCGCTGGACTTCACCGAAGTGCCCAAGCGCCTGGCGGTGATCGGCGCCGGCGTGATCGGCCTGGAGCTGGGCAGCGTGTGGAAGCGCCTGGGCGCCGAGGTCACCATCCTCGAGGCGCTGCCGGACTTCCTGGCCGCCGCCGACGCCGAGGTCGCCAAGACCGCGGCCAAGGAGTTCAAGAAGCAGGGCCTGGACATCAAGCTGGGCGCCAAGGTCAGCAAGACCGAGGTCACCGGCAAGGGGGCCAACAAGGAAGTGGTCGTCACCTACGCCGACGCCGAGGGCGAGAAGACCCTGACCGTGGACAAGCTGCTGGTGGCCGTCGGCCGCCGCGCCGCCACCAAGGGCCTGCTGGCCGAAGGCACCGGCGTCAAGCTCAACGAGCGCGGCCAGATCGAGGTCGACGAGCACTGCCACACCGGCGTCGACGGGGTCTGGGCGATCGGCGACTGCGTGCGCGGCCCGATGCTGGCGCACAAGGGCTTCGAGGAAGGCATCGCCGTGGCCGAGCTGATCGCCGGCCTGCCTGGCCACGTCAACTTCGACACGATCCCGTGGGTGATCTACACCGAGCCGGAAATCGCCTGGGTCGGCAAGACCGAGCAGCAGCTCAAGGCCGAAGGCGTGCCGTACAAGGCCGGCAGCTTCCCGTTCGCGGCCGTCGGCCGTGCGGTGGCGATGGCCGAGCCGGCCGGCTTCGTGAAGGTGCTGGCGCATGCCGAGACCGACCGCGTGCTGGGCCTGCACCTGGTCGGCGTCAACGTCTCCGAGCTGGTCCACGAGGGCGTGCTGACGATGGAGTTCAGCGGCTCGGCCGACGACCTGGCGCGCATCTGCCACGCCCACCCGACCCTGTCGGAGGCGATCCACGATGCCGCGATGGCGGTGTCCAAGCGCGCCATCCACAAGGCGAACTGAAGCCGGGATCCGTGTTTCGGGATTGGGGATTCGCCAGAGCCCCCATTCCCGGATCGCCCTCCCGGACTTCCCCGACGCCGGGCCCAGGCCCGGCGTCCGCTTTTACGAATCCCCTATCCCCAACCCCGAATCCCCGATGAAAAGCATCTGCGTCTACTGCGGCTCCAACGCCGGCAACAAGCCCATCTACGCCGAGCGAGCCATCGCGCTGGGCCAGCGCATCGCCCGCGACGGCCTGCGGCTGGTCTATGGCGGCGGCAACGTCGGCTTGATGGGGCTCGTCGCCAACGCGGTGCTCGAAGCCGGCGGCGAAGTCACCGGCGTGATCCCTCAGCAGCTCGCCGACTGGGAAGTCGCGCACCGCGGGCTGACCGAACTGCAGGTCGTCGGCTCGATGCACGAGCGCAAGATGCGCATGTTCGACCTGTCCGACGCGTTCGTCGCCCTGCCCGGCGGCTTCGGCACGATGGACGAGATGTTCGAGATGCTGACCTGGCGCCAGCTCGGCATCGGCAACAAGCCCTGCGCGTTCCTGGACGTGGAGGATTTCTATGCGCCGCTGATCGGCATGATCGACCGCATGGTCGAAGAACGCTTCCTGCATCCGGCGCAGCGCGCCGACCTCTGGCACGGCTCGGACATCGACGCGATGCTGGAATGGATGCGGGGGTACACGCCGGCGCAGGCGGACAAGTGGATCGACGAGAAGCGCCAGAAAGCGCTCCGTTGAGCCAAGCGATACGATCCCGGCGCGTGGCGACGCGCCAACCCGTTCGGCGCCTCCCTGCCACTGCGGCGCGGATCGACGAGAAGCGCCAGAAAGCGCTCCGTTGAGCCAGGCGGTACGATCCCGGCGCGTGGCGACGCGCCAACCCGTTCGGCGCCTCCCTGCCACTGCGGCGCGGATCGACGAGAAGCGCCAGAAAGCGCTCCGTTGAGCCAGGCGATACGATCCCGGCGCGTGGCGACGCGCCAACCCGTTCGGCGCCTCCCTGCCACTGCGGCGCGGATCGACGAGAAACGCCGCAAGGCGCTGCGCTGATCCCCGGGGCGATGGCGATTGCGGGAGGGCGTCCGGTCCCGGCGCCCTGCCGGCAAGGCCCGCCGGGGCCGAAGCCCCTCCCCCACGAGGAATCCGGCCCGCTACGCCGGCGCGCCCACCATCTCCGGCGCCGGCACGCCCAGCAGGTAGCCCTGCCCGTAGTGGCACCCGAACTCGCGCAGCGTCTGCAGCTGGCGCACGGTCTCGATGCCCTCGCCGACCGTCTCGATCCCCAGCGTGGCCGCCAGCGCCAGGATGCTGCGCACCAGCGCCAGCGAATCCTGCCCCTCGTTCGCGTGCAGGTTCGCGACGAAGCTGCGATCGATCTTCAGCGCCGAGATCGGGAAGCGGTGCAGGTACGACAGCGCCGAGTAGCCGGTGCCGAAGTCGTCCAGCTGCACCAGCACGCCGCGCGCGCGCAGCTGGTTCAGCGTTTCCAGGATGCGCGGCGCATCCTCCAGCAAGGCCACCTCGGTGATCTCCAGGCGCAGCCGGGCGGGGTCGGCGCCTGCGGCGTCGACCAGCCCCAGCAGGCGCCCGACGAAATCCGAGGAACGGAAATGCAGCGGCGACACGTTGACCGAGATGTAGCCGGCGCGGGTACCGGCCAGGTGCTTGATCACCTGTTCGTACAACTGCCAGTCCACGTACTCGATCAGGCCGCTGTCCTCGCCCAGGTGGATGAAGGCGTCCGGTCGCAGCAGGCCGCGGCTCTCGTGGTTCCAGCGCAGCAGCGCCTCGTAGCCGACCACCCGGCCGTCGTCGAGGCGCACGATCGGCTGGTAATAGGGTTGGAAATCGTGGTTCTTCAGCGCGCGTCGGATATCGGCCTCGAGGTCCAGGCTGCGCATCGCCTCCTCGCGCATCGCCTCGTCGAACACGGCGAAGCGCTCGTGCGCCTGCAGCTTGGCGCGATACATCGCCGCGTCGGCGTCGCGCAGCAGTTCCTCTCCGCTGCGGTAGTGGCTGTTCCAGAACGCGACGCCCACGCTGCCCGACGGGAACAGCTCGCGCCCGGCCACCCACATCGGCTGGCCGAGCACGTGGTTCAACCGGCGCGCCAGTTCGCTCGCCGCCTCGACGCCTTTCGGGCAGTCCATCAGGATCGCGAATTCGTCGCCGCCTAGCCGGGCCACCACGTCCTCGGCCCGCACCGTGGCGACGATGCGCTGGGCGACCTCCACCAGCATCTGGTCGCCGGCCACGTGCCCCACGCTGTCGTTGACCAGCTTGAAGCGGTCCAGGTCCAGGAACAGCACGGCGAAGGGAGCATCGCCCTCCGCGGCGCGGCTGATCGCGTCGTCCAGGCGCTCGAGCAGGTGGGCGCGATTGGGCAGGCCGGTCAACGCGTCGTGCAGGGCCTGGTGGGTCAGGCGCTGCTCGGCGCGGATGCGCTCGGCGATCTGGCCGATCAGTTGCTCGTTGAGCTGCGCCAGTTCGCGGGTACGCTCCTGCACGCGCAGCTCCAGCTCCGCATGCGCCTGGCGCAACCGGGCCTGGCTGCGCTGCCGGGCCAGGCCGTTGCCGATGTTGTTCGCCGCGAACGCGAGCAGCCGCTGGTCGTCCAGCGAGTAGCTCACCTCGTCGGAGTAGCTCTGCACCACCACCGCGCCGACGACCTCGTCATCGATGAACAACGGCACCCCCAGCCAGCTGGCCGCCTGCTGCCCGAACCCCGACACCTCGCCCGCGGCGGCCAGCGCGTCGATCTGCTCGCGGTCGGCCAGCAGCGCGCTGTGCTTGGCGATGACGTACTCGGTCAGGCCCTTGCTGAAACGGCGCGGCGGGCGCTCGCCGTTGTGCTCGTCCACCGAATAGGGAAACTCCAGGTGCTGGCCGCTCTCGTCGACCAGGGCGATGTAGAAGTTGCGCGCGTCCAGCAGGCCGCTGACCACGCCGTGGACCTCGGCATAGAACTGCTCCTGGCTTTCCGAGGCCACCGCCAGCTCGGAGATGCGGAACAGCGCCATCTGCAGCGTCTCGGCGCGCTTGCGCTCGGCGATCTCCTCCTGCAGGTTGCGGTTGGCGCGCTGCAGTTCCGCGGTGCGTTCCTCGACCCGCTGCGCGAGCTGGGCCTGCGCCTGGTGCCGGTCCAGCGCGGTCTGCACGTGCTGGGCGACGAAGACCAGCAGGCTGCGGTCCTGCTCGGTGTAGGCGATCTGCTCGTCGTAGCTCTGCACGACGATCGCGCCGGACACATGGCCGTCGCGCAGCATGGGCACGCCGAGCCAATCGTGGCTGTCCGGGCCGCGGTCGGCGTCGGCGGGCATGCCCAGCCCCTGCGCCAGGCGGTTCGACGGCCCCCACAGCGGGATGCCCTGCTCCAGCAGCGCGAACGTCAGGCTGCTCGGGAAATCCGCGTGCGTATAACGCTGGTGCGGATCCGGCGCGAAGCTGTCCTGGGTATCGGCGAAGTAGACGAACCGCATGCTCTCGTCGAACGGATCGTATTCGACGATGAAGAAGTTCTCGGCGTACATCAGCGAGGCCACGACCCGGTGGATGCGTTGCAGCATCTGCGGAAGCTCGAGCTGCGCGCCGGACAGGTCGGCGATCTCGTACAACGCCTGCTGCAGGCGCTTGGATTTTTCCAGCTCGCTGACCTGCGACTCCAGGTGCGATCGCTCGTGCGCCGCCTCGGTGGCGGCCCGGATCGCCTCCAGCCAGCCCGGCGGCGGCCGCCCGTCGGGCAGCGCGCCGCACTCCCAGGCCACGGCGAAGAGCACGTCGCCCGCGTCCGAGCGCCAGGCATGCGCCGTGCGCGCGTCGGCCCCGGCATGTCCCGCCAGCACCTCGGCGAGCGCGCTGCGCAGCGAAGCGGACGCCGGATGGAAGCCAGCCTCGCTACGCCCGGAAGCGACCTCGTGCCAGGCCACCGCGACCATGCCATGGCCCGGCAACAGGCCCGCCAGCGCCCTGGCCACCCGTTGGCAGGCCTCGGACGGCCGGAGCCAGGACGTGCTGTTGCCTGTAGCGATATGGCTGCCCATCCCTTCCTTTCATTCGTGTTCCGGTGCTCTCCCCGGCCGCGAGCATAACGTCTCGCCTGGGCCCTGGCAGCCATGCAACCAGGCGGCATCCACCGGCGCGTGCCGCCCTCCCGGACGGGACGCGCCGGGCCGCCAGCCACGCGGCGCCCCTCTCAAAGCGCAGCGCGCGCTCTAGAATCGAAGCGATGCCCGACACCCTCGTCCACCCCGTCCAGCATGCCCAGGACGTCAAGCACAGCCGCTTCCTCGCCCGCGCCGCTCCCATCGACAGCGGCCAGGCGGCGCTGATCTTTATCCGGGAAGCCTCGGACGCCGAGGCCACCCACAACTGCTGGGCCTATCGCTGCGGCGGCGACTACCGTTCCAGCGACGACGGCGAGCCGGCGGGAACCGCCGGCCGGCCGATCCTTGCCGCGATCGACGGGCAAGGCTTCGACCGCGTCGCGGTGGTGGTCGCCCGCTGGTTCGGCGGGGTCAAGCTCGGCGCGGGCGGGCTGGTGCGCGCCTATGGCGGCACCGCCGCCGAATGCCTGCGGCTGGCGCCGCGCTCGCCGCTGGTGCCGATGCGCCGGTTGCGGCTGCATTGCCGCTTCGACGACATCGGCCTGGTGCATGCCCTGCTGCCCGCGCATGCGGCGGCCAAGCTGGACGAAACCTTCGACGCCGACGGCCTGCGATTGCGCGTCCAGTTGCCGGCGGACCAGGAGGACGCCTTGAAAACCCGCCTGCGCGACGCCACCCGCAATCGCATCGGCATTTCCGAAGAACGGACAGATGAATGACTCCCCCGGCAGGTCGACGAAGTCGCTGAAGCAACTGGGCAGCCTGCGCACGCTGTGGCCGTTCGTGCGCCGCCACCTGCGCCTGTTCGTGCTGTGGCTGGTGGCGCTGGCCCTGTCCTCGGCCGCCACCTTGAGCCTGCCGACCGCGGTCAAGCAGGTCATCGACCATGGCTTCTCCGGCGGCGGCCAGATCAATCGCACCTTCGTGCTGCTGTTCGGGGTGGCGGTGGTGCTGGCGTTCGCCACCGCCGCGCGCTTCTACTTCGTGTCGCTGCTCGGCGAGAAAGTCGTCGCCGACCTGCGCAACCGGCTGTACGCGCACCTGATCGGCCTGGATGCCGGTTTCCACGACCGCAACCGCAGCGGCGAGCTGGTCTCGCGCCTGTCGGCCGACAGCGAACTGTTGCGCAGCGTGATCGGCTCGACCATGTCGGTGGCGCTGCGCAGCACGGTCACGGTGGTCGGCAGCCTGGCCATGCTGTTCGTCACCAGCCCGCGGCTGGCGGCGTACTCGCTGGTCGGCATCCCGCTGGCGGTGCTGCCGATCGTGCTCGGCGCGCGCCGCCTGCAGAAGATCTCGCGCGCCAGCCAGGACCGCGTGGCCGACGCCAACACCCTGGCCGCGGAAACGCTCGGCGCGGTCCGCACCGTGCAGGCGCATGCGCGCGAATCCTACGAACGCAAGCGCTTCGGCGCCGCGCTGGACGCCTCGGTGCAGACCGCGCGGCGGCGCATCCGCACCCAGGCCCTGGTCACGGCCATCGCGATCGTGCTGGTGTTCGGCGCGATCGTGCTGGTGCTGTGGTCGGGCGCGCACGACGTGATCGACGGCCGCATGACGCCCGGCACGCTCGGCCAGTTCGTGCTGTATGCGTTGATCGGCGGCGGCTCGGTCGGCGCGCTGGCGGAAGTGTGGAACGAGCTGCAGCGCGCCGCCGGCGGCATGGGCCGCATCGCCGAGCTGCTGCAGGAACGCCCCGGCGTCGTCGCCCCGGCATCGCCGCGCGGCCTGCCCGAGCCCCTGCGCGGCGAGATCCGCTTCGACAACGTGGTGTTCCACTACCCGCAACGGCCCGATCACGCGGCGCTGGACGGCTTCGATCTGCACGTGCGGCCGGGCGAGACCGTGGCGCTGGTCGGCCCGTCGGGGGCCGGCAAGAGCACGGTGCTGTCGCTGCTGCTGCGCTTCCACGATCCGGACAGCGGCAAGGTCCTGGTGGAAGGCCACGACCTCCGGGAATTCGACCCGGCCGCGCTGCGCGAGCGCATCGCCCTGGTGCCGCAGCAGCCGGCGCTGTTCGCCGCCAGCGCGGCCGACAACATCCGCTATGGCCGCCTCGACGCCAGCGATGCCGAGCTGCAGGCCGCGGCGGAGGCCGCCGAGGCCGACGAGTTCATCCGCGCCCTGCCCGAAGGCTATGCCAGCGAACTGGGCGAACGCGGCGCGCGCCTGTCCGGCGGCCAGCAGCAGCGCATCGCGATCGCGCGGGCGCTGTTGAAGGACGCGCCGATCCTGTTGCTCGACGAGGCGACCAGCGCCCTGGACGCGCAAAGCGAACGCGCCGTGCAGCAGGCGCTGGAACGGCTGATGGCGGGCCGCACCACGCTGGTGATCGCCCACCGGCTGGCCACCGTGCTCAAGGCCGACCGCATCGTGGTGATGGACCATGGCCGCATCATCGCCCAGGGCACGCATGCCGAGCTGCTGGCGCAAGGCGGCCTGTACGCCGAACTCGCGCGCCTGCAGTTCATCGATTGAGCCCGCCGGGGCATCCGCGCCACGGGCCAAGCGCCGGCAGCGGGCTCGACAGGGCCCGCAGAAACCGAACGCGGCCTGTCCGGGCCGGGTGACGCGCCCTTAACGCCGGCCTTCGCATGCTCGCGTTGCCGGCATCGCCGGCGGCAATCGATCCAGGAGGTGCGCAATGTCTTTCCGCCAGTTCCCCGCTGTCGCTCCGGATGGCGAGACCTACGTGATCATCGAGTTCCGCGACGAATCGAACAACGCCGGCGAACAGCCTTCGCCGCGCTACGAGCTGGCCGATGGCCGGCACCTGGTACGCCAGGGCCAGCAGTACACCACCACCGGCGGCGAACTCCGGCTGTCCGCGGCCTGAGCGGACGCCGGCCATTTTTCGCCATCCGTCTTGACACGCCCGCGCCGCAAGGCGCGCGGCGCGTTATCCACATGCTTGTCCGCATTTCATCCACAGCCGGTGTGGATGAAATGCGCGACAACGGCGTTTGCCCGCGGCTCCTCTGTGGGAGCGGGCAAAGAGAGATGGCAGTGCGACCACTTCAACGCGACAGCACCCGCCCGATGCCGCTCTCGTCGATCTCGCGCGCGGCGCGCGCCAGGGCCGCGGCGTCGCTGCCATGGTCGAAGCCGATGCGGAAATGCAGCTCGCCCGCCGGCGTGCGCGAGGAATGGATCGAGGAGAGATTGATCGCGTGCCGCTCGAATACGTGCAGCAGCACGCGCAGCGAGCCGGGCTGGTCCTCGGGCAGGTAGACGCTCAACGCGCGCGCCTCGGTCAGGTCGGCCAGCAGGTACCCCACGCGCTCGTAGCTGTAGTTGCCGCCTTCCAGCGCCTGCGCGCCGATCGCGGCCTTGTTGTCGTGCAGGAAGATCTCGCGGAAACGGGCGCGCGCCGCATCGTCGCCGCGGGCGACCAGCGCGCGCAGTTCCTGCAGGTGCGAAAGCAACCGGTCGAGCATCTCGCCGACGTGCTGGTTGCCGAACTGGATGTCCTCGTAGATCGCCGGATTGAGCGAGAGGATGCGCGCGATGATCGCCGTGTCCAGCTCGAACGAGGCGGAACGGAACGGCATCAGGGCCGGCAGCTGGCCGAGCAGCGGCGCGTAGTCGCGCAGCACCCCGGCCTGGGCCAGGTGGGTCGCATGCACCATCGCCTGCACCAGCGCCATCACCCGATCGTGGTGTTCGGGCGTGGCGGGCACGCATTCGGCCTCGAGCGCGTCGCACAGCGTCTGCAGCCATGCGCGCCAGGCATCGAGCCGCGCCTCGCAGACCACCATCACCCGGCCCTTGAGCGTGGGCGACTTCGGCGGCGCGGTCATCGGATGCAGGCCGACCACCTCGGCCTGCGATTCCAGCATCGCCGCCACCGGCCCCTGCTTGATCGAGGTGATGTCCAGCCACAGCCGGCCGCGCTCGCGGCCGGCGGCCAGCACCGCGTAGCGGCGGATCAGCGCTTCGGTCTGGCGGATCGGCGCCGAGAACACCAGCACGTCGGCGCGGTCCACCAGCGCCTGCTCGTCGAGCGAGGCCGGATCGGCCGGATCGTGCCCGACCACCTCCAGCTGCATGCGTTCGCGCAGGAATCGCTGCAACCACCGGCCATAGGCACCGGCGCTGCCGACGATGCCGACGACGGGACGCGCCGTCATGCCAGGCGCTCGACGGCGAAGCGCCCCGGCGTGGACAGTGCCGCCGGCGCGGCGGCGAGCACGTCGAACTCCTCGTAGCCATCGGCCAGGGTCGCCTCCAGCGCCGCGTGCACGCCCGACAGCGCGCGCCCGGCCGCCGATTCGAACGACTCGCCCTGCAGCAGGAAACCGATCAACAGCGACATCAGCACGTCGCCGGTACCGGCCACGTCCACCGGCAGGTACGGGGTCGCCCAGCGCCAGACCGCGTCGCGGCTCACCGCCAGCGTCACCAGCTGGCCTTCGGCGCCGGCCACGCTGTGCGCGAGCACCCACTCCGGGCCGCGCTCGAGCAACTCGCGCGACGCGGCGATCGCATCGTCCTGCGCCAGGCTGTCGCGGCCGCTCAGGCGGCCCAGCTCGTACGCATTGGGCGTCACCAGCCAGGCCTTGGGCAGCAGCCGCTCGACGAACACCTTTTCCAGCGCGGGCTCCACGTAGGGCCCGGTGTGGGTATCGCCAATCACCGGGTCCAGGCAGTAGCGCAGCTGCGGCGCCAGGTCCTGCAGGCCATCGAGCCAGTCGGCGAACGCCTCGCCGTTGGCGAGGCTGCCGAGATAGCCGGAGACCAGCAACTTGGCGCGCTGCGGCAGGCCGCGCTCGCTCGCGCCCAGCAACAGGTCGGAGAACCAGTCCACCGGCAGGATGCGCCCGCGCAGGGTCGAATAGAACGGCGCATTGCTGAGCAGCGTGGTCGGGATCTCCGCCACGCGCACGCCCAGCGCGCGCAGCGGGGGGATCGCCGCGCTGTTGCCGGCGTGGCCGTAGACCAGTTGCGACTGGACGGAGATGACGTCGACCGGCGCGGGCCCATCGGGGCGCTGGCGACGGCCGTGGACGAGGTGTCCGGGTTGCGATCGGCTCATCGCCGCATTGTAGGCGCGCGCAGGCGGCACGGCACGTTCGCCTTTGCATTTCGCAGGAGCGACTTCAGTCGCGGCGGGGCTTTACCGAAAGCTTCTTCGCGACTGAAGCCGCTCCTACGAAGAGCGAAAACAGCCGGCACTTCGGGAAAGCCCGTCGGGACTGAAGTCCCTCCCACCAGAATGTCGTCGACTCGATGGGCGTCTGGAGCAAAGCCCCCCTTCCGTTAAGGGGGGCGCGCCGACAGGCCGGGGACGGGCAAGGCAGAAGCGGGGCCCGCGGTTTTGCGAAGCAAAAGCATGGGGGTGCAGCCCGCGCAGCGGGATGCACTACGACGTCATCCGGTCCCAGAAACTCTTCACCCCGTCCATGAAGGTCGCCGATTTCGGCGAATGCTTGCGCGCCTCCTCGCCGACGAACGTGGCCTCGAACTGCTCCAGCAGCCTGCGCTGCTCCGCGGTGAGGTTGACCGGCGTCTCCACCACGACGCGGCAGTACAGGTCGCCCGGCACGCGGCTGCGCACCGACTTGACGCCCTTGCCGCGCAGGCGGAACAGCTTGCCGGTCTGGGTCTCGGCCGGGATGCGGATCTCGGCTTCGCCGTCCAGCGTCGCCACGCGCACGCTATCGCCGAGCGCCGCCTGGGCGATGCGGATCGGCACTTCGCAGTGCAGGTCGTCGCCGTCGCGCTGGAAGATCGCGTGCTCGCGCACGCGCACTTCGACGTACAGGTCGCCGGGCGGCGCGCCGGGCGGCCCAGCCTCGCCCTCGCCGGCCAGGCGGATGCGGTCCCCCGTGTCCACGCCGGCCGGGATCTTGACCGACAGGACCTTCTCTTCCTCGACGCGGCCGGCGCCGTGGCAGGTCTTGCAGGGATTGCGGATGATGCTGCCCCGCCCGGCGCAATGCGGGCAGGTCTGCTGCATCGCGAAGATGCCGCGCTGCACGCGCACGTTGCCGCGGCCGCCGCAGGTGGTGCAGGTCTCGACCTTGCCGTCCTCCGAGCCGCTGCCGTCGCATTGCCGGCATTCGGCCAGGGTCGGGATCTCGATGCGGCGCTCGACGCCGGCCACCGCTTCCTCCAGCTCCAGCTCCATCACGTAGCCGATGTCGGCGCCGCGGCGCGCCTGGCGCGCGCCGGCGGCTCCACCGAAGATGTTGCCGAAGATGTCGCCGAAGATGTCGCCCATGTCCGGGCCGCCCGGACCGCCGCCGCCCATGCCGTGTTCGAAAGCGGCATGGCCGTGCGCGTCGTACATCCGGCGCTTGCCGGCGTCGGCGAGGACCTCGTAGGCCTCCTTGCATTCCTTGAAGGCCGCCTCGGCCGCCGCATCGCCCGGATTGCGGTCGGGGTGGTACTTCATCGCGCAGCGGCGATAGGCCTTCTTCAGCTCCTCGTCGCTGGCGTTGCGGGCGACGCCCAGCACCTCGTAGTAGTCGCGCTTGCTCATGTGGACGTGATTCGTGATGGGTGATTGGTGATTCGAAAAAGCATCGGTATCGCCATCAGCCGGGATTCCGGCGCCCGGAGGAGCGAGGCATGGCCCCGCTCCTTCGAATCACGAATCCCGAATCACGAATCACGGCTTCTTGTCGTCCTTGACCTCGGTGAACTCGGCGTCCACCACGTCGTCGTTCGCCTTGGCCTGCGGGCCGGCATCGCCGCCGCCGGCGGCACCCTGCTCGGCCGCCGCGGCCGCCGCGTACAGCGACTGGCCGGCCTCTTCCAGCGCCTTGGTCTTGGCCTCGATCTGGGCCTTGTCGTCGCCCTTCATCGCGGTCTCCAGCTCCGCCAGCGCGCCCTCGACCTTGCCGATCACGTCGCCCGGCACCTTGCTGCCGTGCTCGTTGATCGCGCTGCGGGTCGCATGGATCAGCCCGTCGGCCTGGTTGCGGGCCTGCACCAGCTCCTGGAACTTCTTGTCCTCGTCGCGGTGCGCCTCGGCGTCGGCCACCATCCGCGCGATCTCGTCCTCGGACAGGCCCGAGCCGGCCTTGATCTCGACCTTCTGCTCCTTGTTGGTCTTCTTGTCCTTGGCCGACACGTGCAGGATGCCGTTGGCGTCGATGTCGAAGGACACCTCGATCTGCGGCAGGCCGCGCGGCGCCGGCTCGATGCCGGTCAGGTCGAACTTGGCCAGCGACTTGTTGAAGCGGGCCTGCTCGCGCTCGCCCTGCAGCACGTGCACGGTGACCGCGGACTGGTTGTCCTCGGCGGTGGAGAACACCTGCGAGGCCTTGGTCGGGATCGTGGTGTTCTTCTCGATGATCTTGGTGAACACGCCGCCCAGTGTCTCGATGCCCAGGCTCAGCGGGGTCACGTCGAGCAGCAGCACGTCCTTGACGTCGCCGGCCAGCACGCCGCCCTGCACCGCCGCGCCCAGCGCCACGGCTTCGTCCGGGTTGACGTCCTTGCGCGGCTCCTTGCCGAAGAACTCGGCCACGGCCTGCTGCACCTTCGGCATGCGGGTCTGGCCGCCGACCAGGATCACCTCGCTGATGTCGCTGGCGCGCAGGCCGGCGTCGTTCAGCGCCACGCGGCACGGCTCGATCGACTTCTTGATCAGGTCCTCGACCAGCGCTTCCAGCTTGGCGCGGGTCAGCTTGATGTTCAGGTGCTTCGGGCCGGAGGCGTCGGCGGTGACGTACGGCAGGTTGACCTCGGTCTGCTGCGAGGATGACAGCTCGATCTTGGCGCGCTCGGCCGCGTCCTTCAGGCGCTGCAGCGCCAGCGGGTCCTTGCGCAGGTCGATGCCCTGGTCCTTCTGGAACTCGTCGACCAGGTACTCGATCACGCGGTTGTCGAAGTCCTCGCCGCCCAGGAAGGTGTCGCCGTTGGTGGCCAGCACCTCGAACTGCTTCTCGCCGTCGACCTCGGCGATCTCGATGATCGACACGTCGAAGGTGCCGCCGCCCAGGTCGTACACGGCGATCTTGCGGTCGCCGCCGGCCTTGTCCAGGCCATAGGCCAGCGCCGCGGCGGTCGGCTCGTTGATGATGCGCTTGACGTCCAGGCCGGCGATGCGGCCGGCGTCCTTGGTCGCCTGGCGCTGGCTGTCGTTGAAGTAGGCCGGCACGGTGATCACCGCCTCGGTCACCTTCTCGCCCAGGAAGTCCTCGGCGGTCTTCTTCATCTTCTCCAGCACCTTGGCGGAGATCTCCTGCGGCGCCAGCTTCTTGCCGTCGCTGGTCTGCACCCAGGCGTCGCCGTTGTCGTGCGCGAGGATGGTGTACGGGACGTGCGCGATGTCCTTCTGCACCTCGCCGTCGGTGAACTTGCGGCCGATCAGGCGCTTCACCGCGTAGAAGGTGTTCTTGGGGTTGGTGACGGCCTGGCGCTTGGCCGAGGCGCCGACCAGCACTTCGCCGTCCTTGGTGTAGGCGACGATCGACGGGGTGGTGCGATCGCCTTCCGAGTTCTCGATGACGCGGGCCTTGCCGCCGTCCATGATCGCCACGCACGAGTTGGTGGTGCCGAGGTCGATACCGATGATCTTGCCCATGTGGGATGGCTCCTGAAGAGTGTTCTTAACTGTCTGTCCGGCCCGCGCCGGTTCTGGTCCAGATGTGGGGATGGCGCGAACCCATTCAAGCCATCCGCACGAAACTGCGTTGCATGGACGGTGCCGCGCCGATCAGTCGTGGCGCGCGACCACCACCAAGGCCGGGCGCAGCAGGCGCTCGTTGAGCAGGTAGCCCTTCTGGAACACCTGCAGCACGCTGCCGGGGGCCACCCCCTCGGGCGCCTCGGCCTGGCTGATGGCCTGGTGGTGTTCCGGGTTGAACGGCTGGCCGGCCGGGTCCAGCAGGGTCAGGCCGTTGTCGGCGGCGACCTTCAGCAGCTGCTTGTAGGTCAGCTCCAGGCCGTCGCGCAGCGGGCTCGGTTCGTTGCCGGCGGCGGCCAGCCCGGCATCCAGGCTGTCGAACACCGGCAGCAGCTCGCCCAGCAGCTTCTCGTTGGCGAACTTGCGCGCGTTCTCCACGTCGCGGGCGATGCGCTTGCGCTGGTTCTCCAGGTCGGCCCGTTCGCGCAGCGCGTCGGCCTTGAGCAGGGCGATCTCGCTGCGCAGCGCCTCGACCTCGGCCTGGAGCGGATCGGCCGGCGCCTGGTTCTGGGATGGGTCTTCGGAATCGAATTCGGGGTGGTCTTGGTTCATGAACAATTCCCGGGCGGGAGGAACACCCGCCCCACCGGCTCCCTATGTGGGCGTATCGACGGGTTTCAAGCGATCGATCGGAACCAGAGGCCGCGCCTATCGCGGTGGCGGCTCCATCGCGGCCCCCAGCATCTCGGCGGTGACCTGGACCAGCGGGATCAGCCGGTCGTAGGCCATCCGTTTCGGCCCGATCACCCCGAGCACGCCCAGCACCTGGCCATGGGCGGCGTACGGCGCGGTGACCAGCGAGACATCCTCGAGCGACACCACGCCGGTCTCCTCGCCGATGAAGATCTGCACGCCCGGGGCCTGGATCGTGCGCTCCAGCAGTTGGAGGATCTCGCGCTTGCTGGCGAAGGCCTCGAACAGCTCGCGCAGGCGGTCCAGGTCGGACAGGTCCTGCACGCCCATCAGCCGGGTCTGCCCGGCCAGCAGCATGTCGTCGCTGGCGGCCGGGGCCAGCACCTCGCCGGCCAGGTCGACGCTGTGCGACAGCAGCTGCTCCATCTCGTCCTTGGCCACGCGCAGCTCGCGCAGCAGCGTGGCGCGGATGTCGGCCAGGGTACGCCCGGCGAAATGCGCGTTGAGGTAGTTGGCGACCCGCTCCAGTTCGGCCGGCCCGTAGGCCCGCCGCGGCTCGATCACCCGGTTCTGCACCTCGTTGTCGGCGAACACCACGATCGCCAGCACCTTGCGCGCGTCGATGCCGACGAAGTCGATGTGCTTGAAGGCGAACTGCTCGCGCCGCGGCGCGCTGACCACGCCGACGAAGTGGCTCATCGCCGACAGCATCTGCGAGGCGCTGCCCAGCAGCGACTGGGTCCCGGCCCCGGCCGGCAGCTCCGCGCGCAGCCGGCGCACCTCGTCCTCGCCCGGCGGCTGCATCTGCACCAGGCTGTCGACGAACACCCGGTAGCCGTGCGCGGTCGGCACGCGGCCGGCCGAGGTGTGCGGCGAGCTGAGCAGGCCGATGTCCTCCAGGTCCGCCAGGATGTTGCGGATCGTCGCCGAACTGACGTCCAGCCCGGCGTGTTGGGCCAGGGTCTTGGACCCGACCGGCTCGCCGTCGCGGATGTAGCGCGAGATCAGCGTCCGCAGCAACTGGCGGGCGCGGGGATCGAGCGAGGGCGTGGAAGATGCGCGCATGGGATCAGTCTGTGAGACGAAGCATAGATAATGTCTGCCCGGAGCGTTGGCAAGCCGCGCCTGCCCCGCCCTCCCCAGAACCCAGACCGTCCCGACGCCTGCATGCTCAGACATCTCTCGATCAAGGATTTCGCCGTCGTCCGCGCCACCGAGCTGGAATTCGGCCCAGGCATGACCGTGGTCTCCGGCGAGACCGGCGCCGGCAAGTCGCTGATGGTGGACGCGCTCGGGTTCCTGTCCGGGCTGCGCGCCGACAGCGGCGTGGTCCGCCACGGGGCCGAGCGGGCCGAACTGTCGGCCGAATTCATGTTGCCGCCCGGGCACCCCGCCCAGCGCTGGCTGCGCGAGAACGAACTGGACGACGACGGCCAGTGCCAGCTGCGCCGGATCATCCGCGCCGATGGCGGTTCGCGCGCCTGGATCAACGGCCGCCCCGCCCCGCTGTCGCAACTGGCCGAACTGGCCGGCCACCTGGTCGAGATCCATGGCCAGCACGAGCACCAGGCCCTGCTTTCCCGCACCAGCCAGCTGGACCTGCTGGACGCCTACGCCCGCAATGCCGGCGAACGCGAGCAGGTGCGCCGGGCCAGCCAGCGCTGGCAGGCCCTGCTGGACGAGCGCGAGGCACTCTCGGCCCAGGGCGACGTGTCCGACCGGATCGGCTACCTGGGGCACCAGCTCGCCGAACTGGAACGCGAGGACCTGGAGCCGGCCTCGATCGCGGCGCTCGACGCGAACCACCGCCGCCAGGCCCATGCCGCGGCGCTGATCGACGCCTGCGGCCAGGCCGCCGACCGCCTCAACGGCGACGAGGGCGAGTCCGCCCTTGGCCTGCTGCAGGCATGCCGCCATGCCCTGTCCCGGGTAGCCGAGCACGAACCCCGCCTGGCCGAGGTCGACACCCTGCTCGACGGCGCGGCGATCCAGCTCGACGAAGCGCTGTCCCTGCTCGACCGGATCCGCGACGACCTGGACGCCGACCCGGCCCAGTTCGAGGCGATGGAGCGGCGCATGGCCCGCCTGCATGACCTGGCGCGCAAGCACCGCGTCGCCCCCGACCAGTTGGCCGAGCAGCGCGACCGGCTCGCCGCCGAGGTCGAGTCGCTGCGCGGCGCCGATGCCCGGCTGCAGAAGATCGACGACCTGATCGCCGAGGCCAGCGGCGAGTGGCGCCAGGCCGCCGCCGCGCTTTCGGCCACCCGCGCCCGCGCCGCCGCCGCGCTGGGCGAGGCCACCACCGCGCTGATCGGCGAGCTGGGCATGGGCGGCGGCCGCTTCCTGATCGAACTGCAGCCGCAGGACGCGCTGCGACCGGACCCGAACGGCGCCGAGCGCGTGGAGTTCCTGGTGGCGGCCAACGCCGGCCAGCCGCCCCGGCCGCTGCGCAAGGTCGCCTCGGGCGGCGAGCTGTCGCGCGTGTCGCTGGCGATCGAGGTCGCCGCGCTCGGCCTCGACGCGGTGCCGACCATGGTGTTCGACGAGGTCGACTCGGGCATCGGCGGCGCGGTCGCCGACATCGTCGGCCAGAAGCTGCGCGCCCTCGGCGAGCAGCGCCAGGTGCTGTGCGTCACCCACCTGCCCCAGGTCGCCGCCAAGGGACATGCCCACTACCGGGTCAGCAAGGCCCCGGTGGACGGCATGACCCAGAGCTCGGTCGAGCTGCTCGACGCCGGCGCCCGCCAGGAAGAGCTGGCGCGCATGCTCGGCGGCGTGGAAGTGAGCAAGGAAGCGCGCGCGGCCGCGCGCAAGCTGCTGCAAGAGGTCTGACCCCCCACTGCTTCCCCAGGAGCGGCTTCCGTGGGAGCGGCTTCAGCCGCGATGGGGCTTGCATGCAGGTCCCTCTGCGGCAGCCTGCACATCCCTGTGCAGGGGTTCAAACGGGAAAACCCATCGCGGCTGAAGCCGCTCCCACGGAAGCCGGCCCTTCGAATGCGGAAGGCGGCCGACCGGCCGCCTTCGCGTATCCCGGTAAGACCCGCCCCTCAGCGCGCGCGCTTCTTGCGCACGTACAGCACGAGGGAATGGTCCTCCAGCTCGTAGCCGTGCTCGGCGGCGATCTTGTGCTGCAGCGCCTCGATCTCGTTGCTCTCGAACTCGATGATCTTGCCGGTGTCCACGTCCACCATGTGGTCGTGGTGGCCGCCCCGGTCCAGCTCGTAGACGGCCTGCCCGCCTTCGAAGTTGTGCTTGAGCACCAGCCCCGCGGCCTCGAACTGGGTCAGGACCCGGTACACCGTGGCCAGGCCGATCTCGTCGCCGTGCTCCAGCAGCTGCCGGTAGATGTCCTCGGCGCTCAGGTGGTGCTGGGCGCTCTTCTGCTCCAGCAGCTCGAGGATGCGCACGCGCGGGTGGGTGACCTTCAGGCCGACTTTGCGCAGGTCGTGGGATTCCATGGAGTCTCCGGTGTTCCTATTCATTGGCGATTTAGCGCCAGCTGCCGGGGATGGGTCGCGGCGACCGTGGGGAGTGTATCATCGCGGTGATTTTCACTCCGTACCGTCCCCGATGCGCAATCTCCTGCTGGTCGCCGCCGTTGCCCTGTCCACCGCCGGCTGCGGCATCATCTACAAGCAGCCCATCTATCAGGGCAACCTGATCAAGAAGGAAGCCGTGGATCAGCTGCAGGTCGGCCAGAGCAAGCAGGCCGTGATGGCGCTGCTGGGAACGCCGTCGATCCCGGACCCGTTCCACGCCCAGCGCTGGGACTACACGTCCACCCAGCGCACCGACCGGCTGGCGCGCACGGAGATCAAGAACTTCACGGTGTTCTTCGAGAACGACCGGGTGGTCCGCTGGGAAGGCGACTACTTCCCCAACCAGGACGAGCAGCTGGCCAAGTCGGCGCGCAAGCAGTTCGGCCCGAACCTGGCCAAGGACAAGAAGAAGGGGCGCTGACCCTTCGCCCGGGTCAGGGGGCCCGGGCGCGCCTGCGCCGGGCTTCCTTGGGGTCCACCAGCAGCGGCCTGAGCAGTTCCAGCCGGTCGCCGTCGCGCAGCGGCTGGTCCGTCCGGGCCAGGACCCCGTGGATGGCGCAGGCCCGGCTCTCCCCGCCAGGGTCGAGCGCCGCGGCTTCGACCGCATCGGCCACGACGGCGCCCTCCGGCAGCTCGACGGAGCGCTCCAGGTAGCGGTCCGGCCACGCGATGACCACGTCCACGCGCATGGCTAGCCCTCTTCGCGGTCGGCCACGCGCACGAAGTCGTTGACCATGCGGTCGGCCAGCCCCTGCAGGCCCAGGGCCAGCGCCGGCCCCAGCAGGCGCGAGGTCGGCTCGAAGTCGAGCACCAAGCTGACCTTGCACGCGTTCTCGTCCAGCGCGTGGAAGTCCCAGCGGCCTTCCAGGCGCTTGAACGGGCCGTCGCGGAGCTTCATATCGATGCGATGCGGCCGGTCCAGCGTGTTCTCGGTGGTGAACCAGGTGCGGAACGAGCCCAACCCCAGGTCCAATCGCGCCACCATGCGCCCATCGCCCTGCTCCAGCAGCTGGGCGGCATCGCACCAGACGAAGCGGCGGGGATAGGCGGCGACATCGTTGACCAGGTCGAACATGCGCACGGCGCTGTGTTCGACCAGGGCGCTACGGCGGACAGTAGGCATGGATCAGGGCACGGATCGTTCGGCGGCGCCGAATCGGAGACAATAGAGAGATGAGCAAGAAACCCGCCAAGGATAAAGCAAACGGCGCGACGGCCAACAAGACCATCGCCCTGAACAAGCGCGCCCGCTACGACTACCACATCGTGGAGCGCTACGAGGCCGGCATGGCCCTGCAAGGATGGGAGGTGAAGGCGATCCGCGCCGGCCGCGCCAACCTCACCGACGGCTACGCCTACGTGCGCAACGGCGAGATCTTCCTGATCGGGGCGCAGATCACCCCGTTGATCCAGGCTTCCACGCACGTGGTGGCCGAGGACCGGCGCACCCGCAAGCTGCTGCTGCACCGGCGCGAGATCGACAAGCTGATCGGCGGCGTGGAGCGCGACGGCTACACGCTGGTGCCGACGGCGATGTACTGGAGCAAGAACAAGGTCAAGCTCGAGATCGCGCTGGCCAAGGGCAAGCAGTCCCACGACAAGCGCGAAGCCACCAAGGAGCGCGATTGGCAGCGCGACAAGCAGCGGATCATGCGCCAGCACAACCGGGATGCGTGAGAGGCCCGGGCTCGGGGCTGGCGCCTGCCGTTCCCTTCTCCCGTACACGGCAGAAGGTGCCCCGAAGGGGCGGATGAGGGTGCAGGCGAAGCCGCACCCCTCACCCCAACCTCTCTCCCGTGCACGGGAGAGGGGCTTTCGACCTTCTTGCTTTGCCGGGTCCCCAGTCCCGAGCCCCCTCAGGTCTCTCCGAGCATCCGCATCAGATTGGGCACCCCGCGCCCCTGCATGTAGGGATCGCGCTGCAGGTCGGTGCAGGTCCGCAGCATCAATTGCTTGACGCGGTCCGGGAAGCCGATGAATTCGCGGCGCACCGACAGGAACCCCGCCACCAGGCCGGCCACGTGCGGGGCCGCCATGCTGGTGCCGCTCATCTCGACCATCAGGCTGAGCGGATCGTCGGCGCGGAAATCGTAGTGCGCCGAGATGATCTTCTCGCCCGGCGCCACCACGTCCGGCTTCTGCCGGCCATCGGCGGTCGGACCGCGCGAGGAGAAGTACGACACGCCGTAATTGTGCGGCTGGCTCTTGTGCACCGATCCCACCGCGATCGCCTCCTCCAGGTTGGCCGGATCGCCGATGCTCAGGTCCATGTTGGTCGGATAGGCCTCGCCATCGCCCTGCACCAGCCATGCCATGCCTTCGTTGCCGGCGGCCAGCACCACCACCACGCCCTGCCGCCACAGCCGGCGCAACTCGTTGCACATCGGCGTGAACCCGCAGCCGTAGCTTTCCGGGTCGAAATACCCGCCCAGGCTCAGGTTGACGCCATGGATGACCAGCCCGCCGGCGCGCTCGTTGATCTCGGCCACCTGCTGGATGCCCTTGATGATCCACGAATCCCGGCCGTTGCCCTCGTCGTCGAGCACCTTGAAGCCGTACAGCTGCGTTTCCGGCGCGACGCCGGCGAACTCCACCGGCGGCAACGGCTTGCCGTTGCGGTCGGGCAGCGAGGCCATGCTGCGCCCGGCGATGATCCCCGCCACGTGGGTACCGTGGCCGTTGCCGTCCAGCCGCGCGAAGCGCTCCCCGTCGGCGCGCACCAGCCGCCTGGGCCGGCCGCGCTGCGTGCAGTCCCACTGTTCGACCACGCTGTCGCGCACGCCCGGCTCGAAGAAATGCGGATGCCCCGCGGCGATGCCGGTATCGAGCACCGCCCAGCCGATCCGCTGTCCCAGCGCCCGGTAGGCGATCCGCGCCGCATCGGCGTGGATCACGCTCGACGACTCGCGGATCAGCGCGCGCTTGCCGGCATCGCGCCACAACCGCCAGACGCCGAGCGAACGATACTCGTCGCGCAATACCTCGATCTCGAAACGGGTCAGCCGCGCCGACACGAAACGCTGCAAGTGGTCCTCCAGCTCGATCGCATCGTCCAGGCGCTCGCCCTTCAGCCCGGTGGTGCGCCCGGCCAGTTCGCGCAGGCGCGCCACCAGCCGCGCGCGCGCATGTTCGGCATCGATGCCGGGCAGCAGCTTGTCCAGCTCGATCAGCACTTCGTGCCGATGGTCGGGCCCGTGCGCCTCGAGTTGTTCGGAAAGATCCTTGATCAGCACGGCGCTGGACACCGGCTGGTCGAAGCCGACGCCCACCGCGTTGCGCACTTCCGCCCGCACCTGCGGGATCGACAGGTAGCCCGAGCCGGAATGCGGGTTGCTGCGCCAGTCCGGATTGATCCGGTCGCCGTCGATGTTCGCGAAACGATCCCGGGCGCCGGCGATGTCGTCGCCGAGGTCCTCGTCCAGCGCCACCGGATCGCGGCGCTCGGCGACGTTCACCCAGCGCCGCACGCAATCCGGGAACGGCAGCTTCCTGGTGCCGGTCCAGCGCTTGAACATGCTGCGCACCACCGGCAGCCCCAACGGCGAGCCGATGGTGACGAACAACGAGACTTCGATGCCCTCGTCCTTCAACTGGCGCAGCACGTCGTAGGCGATCATCGAGCCCTGGCTGTGCGCCACCACCACGAACGGCCCGCCGCCGGAGCGCAGGCGCTCGAGCAGGCTCTGCTGCATCGCCTCGCGCCGCGCGGGCACGAAGAAGAAGTCGTGCACGTCCTGCAGCAGCGCCGCCGATACCAGCCTCAGCAGCACGCGATTGACCACGTCGATCGCGCCGCGGGCCTGCGGCCCGGCGTTCGCGCCCTGCCCTTGCCCCAGCTCGTCCAGCAGGCGGTACAGATCCTGGCGCTCCTGCGGCGAATCGGCCAATCCATCGGCCAGGGCATGCAGGTCCTGCCCGGTCGGCAGCAGCCCGAGCGCGCCGAGCACGCGCTGCTCGGATGGACTGGGCGCCGGCCCTTCGTCGCGGTCCGTGCAGGTCCCCGGTTCGGGCACCGGGTAGCGTTCGCGGTTGACCCAGTAGGCCATCCGGGTGCGCTCGCCCATCGGCCGCCCGAACAGCGCGTTGTCCCACTGGCAACGCAGCACCTCGGCCGGCGGCTTGTTGCCGATGCCATGGATGTACACCACGGTGCGCGCCTGGCCCTGGGCCAGGGCCAAGGCCGCCTTGGCCGACACCGCCTGCCCCGGCGTCGCCGCGCTCACGCGGCTCCCCCGCGTTTTCGCGCCGCCGCTCGCCTGCGCCTTCCCGGTACCGCCCTTGCTGCCGCGTGAAGTCCCCGTCTTCTTTCCTGCCGCCATCGCGTCTCCTCCTTCGCCGCCTGCCCGATGTTCGCCCCGGGCTCATCGACGGCGCTGAAGCCACTTTAAGCAGGCACTGTCGCAATACTTGTGACCGGCACCCCCGATCACTACACTTCGAGGGTCAGCGCTTTATGTTTCTCCCCGGGGGTGCACTGGTTTCGACGGGAGTCGCGAAGTCGCTTGGCGCATGCCGAGGGGGCAGCTTTCCTCGTAAATCCAGCGGCAAAAATCTAGTTGCCAACGACGACAACTACGCTCTGGCCGCTTAAGGCCTAAGCCCCGAAACTGCTTGTGTCCGTGCTCGCAGCGTAGGGTCACTATCACGGAACCGCCGGTGGTGGCTGCCCGTCAGCTACCGGTTAAACAAAGCGGGCTGGTTCTCGGGTGCGCTTTGCCGATCGTGCTGCCCGGGGACGAGACTTAACGAGCGGATAAGCATGTAGGGCCGAGGATGGAGTGCTTTCGGACGGCGGTTCGATTCCGCCCACCTCCACCAATGGACGGACCGATCGGGTCCAGGAAAGGCCGGGAACCCACGCATCCAAAGGGTTTCCGGCCTTTTTCATGTGCGACGCAGCGCGAGCGCGACGAGCCGCGCGATGTTGGGGGGGCATGTATCGGGGGTTATCTCGACGTCCTCGGCCGTTGATACCCCCACTCTTCCGATCTCGTCCTTTCTCAGTGCCCCGCACAGGACGCGCCCGCGCAAGGCACGGCTTCGCCGTAGCGCGGCTGCAGCCCGGTGCCGCGGATGAAGTCGGCCATCAGGCGGAAATAGCCGTCGGGCTGGCGCGTGGAGACGCGTTCGCCGTCCGCCTGCGTCTCGAAGTCGTACATGCCGTGGTCGGCACCGGGGAACACCGCGCTCGTGATCGGCCTGCCCGCGCGCTGCAGGGCGGCCAGCCGGCGCAACGTTTCGTGCGGCGGCGCGTCCCGGTCCTGTCCGCCCAGTACCCACAATTGGGGCGTGTCCAGGGTCTCCAGCACCGGCATCGGGTCGTAGTGCACGGGCACGCCGTGGACCAGCTGCGGCGCATCGCGGCGGATGGTGTCCGGATCGGTGGCGAGCAGGTACCAGGTGAAGTTGCCGCGCACGAAGGGATACCAAGGGGCCTTTCCGTACTTGGCCTTCACCGCGGCCAATGGCTCGTAGCCGTCGGTGAAGTCGCTTTCGAGCAACCTGGCGGTGGCGTCCGCGATTTCCATCGCACCGGCCATGGCGTCCTCGCCGAAGCCTGCGCGCGCCATGTCGAAGGCGATCGCTTCGCGGTCTTCGTCCAGCGGCGAGACGGCCAGGCCGAAGCTGACGACGACGAAGTCGACCGGGGCGATCCGCGCCGCCAGCGGGGCGACCCAACCGCCTTGGCTACCACCCTGGTAGCCGATGCACCCGGCGCGATCGCCGGCGAGGCGCCGGGCTTCGCGCATGGCGTGGATCGCATCGATCGCGAGCGTGAGATAGTCCTGCGTGTAGCGCCCGCCGGACGCGCCGGTGCCGCGCTTGTCGTAGGCGAACACCCCGATCCCGGCACTCGCGAACTCGCGCTGGAGCGAATAATGCTGCAGCGCCGGGTCGCGCTCGGCACCGTGCACCAGCACCACCAGCGGCACGGGACCGTCGCCCGGCGGCAGGGTCAGCCGGCCGGCCAGGGCGACGCCGCTGCCGGCGAACCGGGTTTCGATCTCCACCAGCGGTATGCGCTGCCCCGGCAGATCGTCGAAACGCACGCGGCCGTGCCTGCAGTCGAAGCGAAGCCGGTGTCCGTCGGGCCGCTCCGTCCAGCCCAGGGTGCTGGTCCACGTCCCGTCGGCCTCCGGCGTCAACGCACCGGTGCGCCCGTCGGCCATGCGCCAACGCAGCCGCTGGCCGGCACCCGGGCCGATGTCGAGCGCGCGGCCATCGTCCAGGCGATAGCCGCCGATCTCGCAACGCGGCGCCGCAACCGGGTGCCCGGACGCCATCGCAAGCGCCGGACCCGAAATCCATGACGCGGCGAGCGCCAGCACGGCCAAGCCGCCCATGGAACGCAATGCATTCAAGTCGCTTCCTCCCTCTTCTCCTGCTCGCGGGCAGGCTGCCATCGATCGCGATCGCCGAGCCACCGGCAACCGACGAAACCCCGATGACAGCGACGAACCGCGCCGAAAACGGGACGGCGCCCTCCCTCGGCAGTGGCCGCCCGCGATCCCGTTACCGTATGATGGCCCGCCTCGCCCGAGGCGCCCGGCAAGGAAGCGGACCGCCGGATTCTCCTTGTGCTTCAACCGATTGCGCCGCTCGACGCGCTCCGATCGGTTCGAGCGAAGGAACCGGCCTGGCGACGGATCGGTCCTTTCCGGCACCGGGAACCGTCGAGCGTCTTCGCCCGCTCCATTCACCCTCTTCTCAACCTGCCCTCCAGACCTGATCCGTGATCGTCCAGTTGAGACGGGACCCCCGGCTGGGATTCATCCGCGTACTGGGTCCGCTCGCCACCGGCTTGTTGTCCCTGTACGCGCTGTACCTGGTGATGGCCGGGCAATGGCTGGGGGCGGGCCTGTCGGCGGTGCTCGCGTCGCTGGCCGGCGTGCAGTCGTGGCACATGCGCGATCGCGAGGAGGCCCGCGGGGCCGGCGGACGCTTCGCCCTGCTCAACGTGGCGGCGTGCCTGCTGGCGTTGGCGGTATCCGGGCATGCGGCGCTGCCCTGGCTGTTCCCGGTGCTGATGACCAACCATTTCCTGTGCACGCCGGCCCGGGCCACGCTGGCCAGCCTGCCGCTGCTGCTGATGCTGCTGCTGTTCCCGGGCCTGGCCGGCGGCTTCGGCGAGCACTTCTCGGCCATCGCGGTCACCGTGCTGACGATGGCGATCGGCCACGCGCTGTCGCTGCGGATGAACAACGACCGGGTCGAACTGGAGGAACTGGCATCGCTCGACGCGCTGACCGGCCTGCCCAACCGCCGGATGCTCGAACGCGCGCTGACCCGCCAGGTCAACGAACGCCGCGAGCGCGAGCGCCTGAACGGGCTGGTGATCCTCGATGTCGACCACTTCAAGGAAGTCAACGACCTCTACGGGCACGCCGCGGGCGATGCGGCCCTGGCCGACCTGGCGGCCATCCTGCGCTTCGAGGTGCGCGAGCGCGACCGGGTGTTCCGGTTCGGCGGCGAGGAATTCGTGGTGCTGCTGCGGGTCGAGTCGGTCGAGCAGCTCGAAGCCGCCACCGAACGGCTGCGCAGGGCCATCCGCAGCGCCCTGCGCGGCCCGGGCGGCCGCATCACCAGTTCGCTGGGCGCCGCGCTCTACAACGGCGAGACCCACTGGCAGGATTGGTTCTCGCGCGCGGACGCCGCGCTGTACATCGCCAAGAACAACGGGCGCGACAACTACTGCATCGCCGACAACCTGATGTGACCGCGGCCCGCGCGGCCGCGCTCAGGCGCGGCTCCGGTTAGCACAAGTTGGAGCGCCCCCTGCTCACCACGAACCTGATCCTGGCCGAGCCCTTGATGTTCCTGGACGCGAACGAGCAAGACCTGGCCCGGCAGGCGCGCAGCATGGTAGCCGCGGCATTGCGCGCCGACGGGAACCTGCCGGAGGCGGACCAGGATACGGCGATCGGCGACATGGCCGGCATCGTCAAGGGCATGATGCTGTCGGCCGCGGCGCGTGGCGCGATGGAGGCGCCCGACCTGGAGCAGCGGATACTGCGCGCCGTCCGCGCCTACGTCCGCGCGACCGCCGCCGCGTAGCCTCCCGGATACCGGCCGCGCCGATGCGGAAAGGGCCGGTCCGTCGCCGGACCGGCCCTTTCGCGTTCAACGGCTCGCCACGCTCGCCGTTCCTTCCTCCGCCTGCGGCTGTCGCCAGCCGCCCAGCGCCTTGTAGACCGCCACCACGCCGACGTTGACCGATGCCTCGGCTTGCGCCAGCGCGTCGTCCGCGGTCAGGCGCGTGCGCTGGGCGTCGAGCAGGGTCAGGAAATCCTCCGAACCCTCGCGATAGCGGATCTGCGCCAGCGCCTCCGCGCGCCGGGCCGCCTCGGCCTGCTCCACCACGATCGCCAGCCGCGACTGCTGTCGAGCATAGGCGGTCATCGCGTTCTCGGTGTCCTCCAGCGCCAGCAGCACGCTCTGCTCGTACTGCGCCAGCGCGCCGTCGGCCTGCGCCTTGCTCGCGCGCAGCCGTGCGCGCACGGTGCCGAAGTCGAACGCCGCCCAGCTGATCGACGGCGTCAGCGACCAGGCCTTGCTGCCGCTGCGGGTCAGCGAAGCGGCGTCGCCGGAAAGGAAACCGACGAAACCGCTCAGGCTGATGCGCGGGAACAGGTCCGCGGTGGCCACGCCGACCCGCGCGGTGGCGGCAGCGAGCCGGCGCTCCGCTTCGCGCACGTCCGGGCGCTGGCGCAGCAGCTCGGCGCTGTCGCCCAGCGCCAGGGCGCGTGCGTAGGCGGGCGTCGGCCGCGGCGCGAGCGTCTCGTCCAGGGAATCCGGCGCGCGCCCCAGCAGCACCGCCAGGCGGCGGCGATACTGCGCCTGCGCGACTTCGAGCAGCGGGATGTCGGCCTCGATGGCCTTCAACCGCGCGCGGCTGCTCTGCACGTCGAGTTCGCTGCCCGAACCCAGGTTCCAGCGGGTCTCGGTCAGGCGCTGGGTGTCGCGCAGGTTGTCGAGCGTGGTGCGCGCGACCTCGATGCGCTTCTGCACGCCGCGCAGCTCGAAGTAGTTGCGCGCGACCTCCGCCGCGACGGTGACCTGGGCGTCGTCGAGATTGGCCTGCTCCGCTTCCAGGTCGGCGCGCGCCGCTTGCGCGGCCCGGCGCTGGCGGCCGAACAGGTCCAGCTCCCAGCCCGCGTCGAAGCCCAGCGTCGCGGTCTCGCTCATCACCCGCTCGCCGCCGGCCGCGGCCGACTGCTCGTGGCGACGGTCGTAGCTGCCGCCCGCGGTGACGTGCGGCAACTGGTCGAGGCGGCGCTCGACGAACACCGCGCGCGCTTCCTGCACGCGGGACACGGCGATGCGCAGGTCGTGGTTGGCCACCATCGCGTCGCGCACGAGCTGCTCGAGCACCGGGTCGCCGAACTGCGCCCACCAGGCGCCGACCGGGGATTCGGCGCTGAAGGCCGGATCCTTCGCTTCGGGCAACACCGTGGCCTGCGGCAGCGGCGCCACGTAGTCCGGGCCGACGGTGACGCAGCCGGCCAGCAGGGTGCTGGCCAACGCGAGAGTCAAGGTACGCATCACCATGGCAGCACCTGTCCCATGTGAGTGAAACTGCCGTTCGGCCCGTCGCTGCCGACCAGCGCCATCTGCACGCTGCTGCGCGCGCCGTCCTCCACGCCCAGCTCGCCCTGGCCGCCGTTCATGTCGGTCTTCACGTAGCCGGGGTGGATCGCGTTGACCTTGATCGGGGTGTCGCGCAGTTCGTAGGCCAGCTGCACCGTCCATGCGTTGAGCGCGCTCTTGGAGGCGTTGTAGGCCGGCACCTTGAAGTCGTAGATCGGCGAGGACGGATCGCTGTGCAAGGTGTTCGAGCCGAGGATGCTCGACACGTTGACGATGCGCCCGGCCTGCGAACGGCGCAGCAGCGGCAGGAACGCGCGGGTGACGGCGACCACCGCGAACACGTTGGTGTCGAAGGTGCGGCGCCAGACGTCCAGGGTCTGCTCGGACGGCTTGCGTCCGAGCTCGTCCAGCACGATGCCGGCATTGTTGACCAGGATGTCCAGGCGCCCGTGGCGCTGCTCGACGGTGCCGACGGCGGCGGCGATGCTGATCTCGTCCACCACGTCGAGCTGGATCGCCTCCACCGGCAGGCCCTCGGCCTGCAGCTTCAGCGCCGCCGCCACCGCGTCGTCGCGCTTGCGCCCGGCCAGCAGCGTGTGCACGCCGGCCTCAGCCAGCTGGCGCACGGTCTCCAGGCCGATGCCGCGGGTCGCGCCGGTGACGAGGGCGATCTTGTTGTTGTCGTTCATGGATTGAATCCTTGGATGTGGGGTTGGACCGACGTCACGCGTGGCTGTGCAGCGAGGGCGCCGGCGAATGCGACACCAGCGGCCGGCCGGCCAGCTTGCGCAGCGCGACGTAGAACACCGGCGTCAGGAACAAGCCGAACAGGGTCACGCCCAGCATGCCGGCGAACACGGTGATGCCCGTGGCCGTGCGCACCTCGGCGCCCGCGCCATGCGAGAACACCAGCGGCACGGTGCCGGCGATGAAGGCGATCGAGGTCATCACGATCGGGCGCAGGCGCAGGCGGCAGGCTTCCAGCGCCGACTCGACGATGCCCTTGCCCTGCAACTCCAGCTCGCGGGCGAACTCGACGATCAGGATCGCGTTCTTGCACGCCAGGCCCATCAGCACCACCAGGCCGACCTGCACGAACACGTTGTTGTCGCCTCCGGTGAGCCACACGCCCAGCAGCGCCGAGAGCAGGCACATCGGCACGATCAGGATCACCGCCAGCGGCAGCGTCCAGCTCTCGTACAGCGCGGCCAGCACCAGGAACGCCAGCAGTACCGCCAGCGGGAACACCACCAGCGCCGCGTTGCCCTGGGTCGCCTGCTGGTAGCTCAGGTCGGTCCACTCGATCGCCATGCCGGCAGGCAGCACCTGCGCGGCCAGCTCGGTCAGCTTCTGCATCGCCTCGGCCGAGGACAGCACGCGCGCATCGGCTTCGCCGGCCAGGTCGGCCGCGGTGTAGCCGTTGTAGCGCAGCACCGGGTCGGGACCGTAGGTCTGCTTGATGGTGACCATCGAGCCGATCGGCACCATCTCGCCGCGGTCGTTGCGGGTACGCAGGCGGGCGATGTCCTCGACGCTGTCGCGGAACGGCGCGTCGGCCTGCGCGATCACCTGCCAGGTACGGCCGAACTGGTTGAAGTCGTTGACGTAGGCCGAGCCCAGGTAGGTCTGCAGCGTGTCGAACAGGCTGGTCAACGCCACGCCCTGCGCCTTGGCCTTGGTGCGATCGACCTCGGCGTCCAGCTGCGGCACGTTGGCCTGGTAGGTACCGATCGGGAAGCTCATGCCCGGCACCTGCGACACCGCGCCCTGCAGCGCGCTGACCGCGTTCTGCAGCGCGCCGTAGCCCAGGTTGGCGCGGTCCTCGATGAACAGCTGGTAGCCGTTGCCGTTGCCCAGGCCGAGGATCGGCGGCGGCATGAACGCGAACGTCATGCCCTCGCCCAGCGCGGAGATCTTCTGGTTGATCTCGGCGTTGATCTCGAGCGCGGTGCGCTTCCGCTCCGAGAACGGCTTGAGCGGCAGGAACACCACGCCGGTATTGGGCGTGTTGGTGAACTGCAGCGCATTGAGGCCCGGGAACGAGATCGAATGCGCCACGCCGTCGGTCTTCATCGCGATGTCGGCGACCTTGCGCAGCAGCGCGTCGGTGCGTTCGATCGAGGAGCCTTCCGGCAGCTTCACGCCGGCGATCAGGTACATCTTGTCCTGGGTCGGGATGAAGCCGGCCGGCACCGCCTTGAACATCAGCCCGGTCGCCAGCAGCAGGCCCACGTAGACCACGAACACCACGCCGCGGCGGCCGAGGATGCGCGAGACCGAACCCTGGTAGCGGTTGGCATTGGTGTTGAAGAAACGGTTGAACGGACGGAACACCCAGCCGAACAGGCGCTCGATCAGGCGCGACGGCGCGTCCTTCGGCGCGTCGTGCGACTTGAGCAGGCGCGCGGCCAGCGCCGGCGACAGGGTCAGCGAGTTGATCGCCGAGATCACCGTGGAGATGGCGATCGTCACCGCGAACTGCTTGTAGAACTGGCCGGTCACGCCCGACAGGAACGCCATGGGCACGAACACCGCGCACAGCACCAGCGCGATCGCGATGATCGGGCCGGACACTTCCTTCATCGCCTGGTGCGCGGCCGCAAGCGGCGGCAGGCCTTCCTCGATGTTGCGCTCGACGTTCTCGACCACCACGATCGCGTCGTCGACCACGATGCCGATCGCCAGCACCAGGCCGAACAGCGTCAACGTATTGATCGAGAAGCCCAGCACGTACAGCGCGGCGAACGTGCCCACCACCGACACCGGCACCGCGATCAGCGGAATGATCGAGGCGCGCCAGGTCTGCAGGAACAGGATCACCACCAGCACGACCAGCACCACCGCTTCCAGCAGGGTGTGCACCACTGCGCTGATCGAGTCGCGCACGAAGATCGTGGTGTCGTACACCGCCTCGTACTTCACGCCCTGCGGGAAGCGCTGGGTCAGCTCGTCCATCTTGGCGATGACCTGGTCGCGGATCTGCAGCGCGTTGGCGCCCGGCGCCTGGAAGATGCCGATGCCGACCGCGTTCTTGCCGTCCAGCTGCGAGCGCAGCGTGTAGTCGCCGGCGCCCAGCTCCAGGCGGGCCACGTCGCGCAGGCGCACCACCTGGCCGTCGCTGCCGGTCTTGAGCACGATGTCGCCGAACTCCTGCTCGGTACGCAGGCGGCCCTGTGCGTTGATCAGCGTCAGGAAGTCGCTATGCGGCATCGGCTCGGCGCCGAGCTGGCCGGCGGACACCTGCACGTTCTGCTCGCGCATGGCGCCGACCACGTCGCTGGCGGTCATGCCCAGCGCGGCGATCCGCTCCGGGTCGAGCCAGGCGCGCATCGCGTAGTCGCCGCCGCCGAAGATCTGCGCGTCGCCCACGCCCTGGATGCGCGCGAGCTCGTCCTTGACGTGCAGGCGCGCGTAGTTGCGCAGGTACAGCGTGTCGTAGCGGCCGTCCGGCGAGGTCAGGTGCACCACCATCAGGAAGGTCGGCGACTGCTTCTGCGTGGTCACGCCCTGCCGCCGCACGTCCTCGGGCAGGCGCGCCTGCGCCTGCGCCACGCGGTTCTGCACCTTGACCGCCGCGTCGTCCGGATCGGTGCCCGGGCGGAACGTGATGGTCATCTGCAGCACGCCGTCCGAACCGGCGACCGACTTGATGTACATCATGTTCTCCACGCCGTTGATCGCTTCCTCCAGCGGCGTGGCGACGGTCTCGGCGATGACCTTGGGGTTGGCGCCCGGATAGACCGTGCGCACCACCACCGAGGGCGGCACCACGTCGGGATACTCGCCGATGGGCAGCAGCGGGATCGAGATCAGGCCCGCGGCGAAGATGATGATCGACAGCACGGCCGCGAATATCGGCCTGTCGATGAAGAAACGGGAAAAGTCCATGGATTGGATTCCTGGAAAATGGCAAGACGGTGCCCTTCTCCCACAGGGGAGAAGGCGGCCCGCAGGGACGGATGAGGACGCGGGGGAAGCCTCGTGCGACCAGGCCCCCGGCAGGGGTCGCCCCCCGTACCCTCACCCCGCCCCTCTCCCGGCGGGAGAGGGGCTTCAACCTCGCGGGTTCAATTCAATGCGGCGGTGGTCCGCTCCGCCTTCGGTGCGATGACGCTCGGCTTGACCTGCACCGGCATGCCCGGCATGAAGACCTTCTGCACGCCGTCCACGATCACCCGGTCGCCGGCCGCCAGGCCCTGCTGCACGATGCGCAGGCCCTCGGCGGTACGGCCGAGCTGCACGTCGCGCCGCTGCGCCTTGCCGTCCTTGTCGACCACGTACACGTACTTGCGGTCCTGGTCGGTGAGCACGGCCTTGTCGTCGATCAGCACGGCCTTGAACTCGCCGCTGCCGGGCAGCTGCACGCGGGCGAACAGGCCCGGCGTGAAGCGGCGCTCGGCGTTGTCGAGCACGGCGCGGACGCGGATGGTGCCGGTGCTGCGCTCGAGCTGGTTGTCGAGGAAGTCGACCTGCCCTTCGTGGGCAAAGCCGTCCTCGCCCATCAGCGCGACCCGCACCGGCAGGCGCGCCTCGCGCTCGCTCGGCCGCACGCCCTCGCGGGCCATCCGCGAGTAGTTCAGGAAGGTCGCTTCGTCCGCGTCGAAATAGACATAGACCTTGTCCTGGGACACCAACGTGGTCAGCACGCTGGCGCCGTCGCCGGCGGTGACCAGGTTGCCGGCGGTCACCATCGCGCGGCCGGCACGGCCGTCGATCGGCGCGCGCACCTGGGTCCATTCCAGGTTGAGCCGCGCCTGCTCCACCGCCGCCTGCGCGGCGGCCACGTCGGCACCGGCCTGGTCGGCCGCGGCGCGGCGCTGTTCCCAGCTCTCGGTCGAGATCGCCTGCTGCTCGGCCAGCTTCTTCGCACGGGCGGCCTCGCTGCGCGACAGCTCGGCCTGGGTGCGGGCGCGGGCGAGATCGGCGGTGGCCCGGGCGAGTTCGGCGCGGTAGGGGCGCGCGTCGATGATGAACAACACGTCGCCCTTCTTCACTTCCTGGCCTTCGACGTAGTTGACCTTCTCGATGTAGCCGGACACGCGCGGGCGCAGCTGGACGCTCTCGACCGCCTCGATGCGGCCGCTGAACTCGTCCCACTGGCGGATCGGCTTGATCAGTACCGGGGCGGCACCGACCTGCGGCGCCGGCGGAGCGCCCTGCTCCGCGGCCTGCGAACCGCATCCGGCCAGCACGGCGGCGATCACCGCCGCCGCGAGCGCATGGCGCACGGAGAATCGGAACGGGGTGGCGTTCTGGTTCATTGGGAAACCTCTTGGGTGGGAAGGGGGAGGGAAACGCCGGCCATCAATCCGGTGACCGGCAGGGATGCGAGCAAGCGATCGACGCCGACCACGACCTGGCCGGGCACGCCGCGGCCGGCCAGCAGCGATACCGCGCTGCGGCCGACCGTGGGCGGGTCCAGCCACTCGCGGCAGGCTTCGGTGGGTTGCGCCGGGTTGCGCACGGGCTGGTCCACGGACAGCAACTGCACGCGCACGCCGAGCGGCTGCGCTTCCTCGTGCAGCACGTGGGCCAGCATCCGCGTGGCCGACGCCACGATCGATATGTCGCCGTGGCCGGCCCACGCGCGCAGGGCGCACGGTCCGCCCACCAGCACGTAGCGGCCGCCGAAATCGGCCAGCAGCGGCAGCAGGTGGCGGGCCGCGGCCAGGTGCGGCAGCAGGTCGTTCTGCAGCCGCTTCAACAGCGCCGAGGCCGGCCGGTCGAGCAGCCGCCCCTTGCTGAGCGGGCTGCCGATGCACGCCACCACCGCGGCCAGCGGGCGCGAGCGGTCGGCGATGCGGTTGGCGAGCGCCTCGGCGGCAGCATCGCCGGCCACCGAGCCCGCCATCGTGTCCAGGGCGGGAGCGTCCGCGAAACGGTCCTTCAGCGCCTTCAGGCGCAACGCGCTGCGCCCGATCGCCAGCACCGGGCTGCCGGCCTCCAGCAGCGCCTGCACGACGCCACCGCCGACCAGGCCGGTGGCGCCGAGCACGGCGACCTCCGGCTGGAGCATCCCGCTCATGGGACTTTTACTCCCACATCCAGGACAATCGGAATGTGGAACGAGGACGAATCCCGGTTGTTGCCGCGCACGCGGCGGCCGCTGCGCTGCAGCCGGGGCGGCAAGGTGAATTCGCGGAAGCCCTGGGGAATCCTGGGTTCCGCGGGAATCTCGATCGGGTCGAAGGCGCTTTCGAGCGCCTCATCACGGCGCGGCTTGAGGCCGAGCCAGGCACGAAGTCCCATGGCGGCAATCTCGGGGGGAAGAAGGATTGGACGCAAGTTACGCCCCTAACCCGCACTTGATTAGTCCGGATTAAGGGGAATAATCATCCCTGTCACGGTCCAATCCCCTGTCACGCCCCAATCCCCATCGGAGTCCGCCATGGCCCACGATCTCAACGACAGCCTGATCTTCGTCAAGGTGGTCGAACAAGGCAGCTTCATCGCCGCAGCCAATGCGCTGGGCCTGCCCAAGACCACCGTCAGCCGCAAGGTGCAGGAACTCGAGCAGCGCCTCGGCGCGCGCCTGCTGCACCGGACCACCCGCCGCATCGGCCTCACCGAGGCCGGCTCGGTGTACCACGACCACTGCCGGCGCATCGCGCGGGAGCTGGAGGAAGCCGAGAGCGCGGTCAGCCAGTTGCAGTCCGGCCCGCGCGGCTGGCTGCGCTTCACCGTGCCCTACTCGATCGGCATCAACTGGATCGCCCCGCTGCTCGGCGAGTTCCATGCGCAGTATCCGGAAATCCAGCTGGACATGCACCTGGGCAACGAGAAGCTGGACCTGATCGCCGGCGAGGCCGACCTGGCGCTGCGGGTCGGCGCCCTGCCCGACTCCAACCTGGTCGCCCGCAAGCTCGGCAGCCTGCGCAGCCAGGTGTTCGCCAGCCCCACCTACATCGAGCGCTACGGCGAGCCGCTGCACCCGGACGAACTGCAGTTCCACCGCACGCTGGCCATGCGCAAGAACCGCAACGTCCACAGCAACCGCTTCTTCTGGCCGCTCAGCGACGGCGGCGAACTGCGCGAGTTCCCGATCAACCCGCTGGTGGTGGCCAACGATCCCACCGCATTGAACGGCGCGATGGTATGCGGCGAAGGCCTGATGCTGACCGGCGACGTGATGGCCAAGCCCTTCATCGAGTCGGGCATGGTGCGGCGCGTGCTGGCCGGCTGGACCGGGCCCGAGTACGACTTCAACGCGGTCTTCGCCGGTGGCCGGCTGATTTCGCCCAAGGTGCGCGCCTTCGTCGACTTCCTGGTCGAACGCCTCAACTTCGACGCCAACTACATGTTGACGCAGTGCCCGGCCGCGAAGCTGGCGGCGCAGGCGAAGTCCGCCGAAACGGCCCAGGCGGCGCAGCCGGTCGACCAGGAGGAGGACGCCGACCTGCAGGCCGAGGGCAAGCGCATCCTGGAGAAGGTCACGGCCTGAACGGAGCGCAGGGGCGCACAGGCGAGCGTCCTGGTGCGATCCCTGCCTCCCGCGCCCCGGCGACGCCGCGGCCGCGCACCTCCCCGCCGGGCGTCCATAAACGCGCCGGGCCGCACGTGCGGCCCGGCGTTCCACTACGTCGGCGACGGCGTTACTGCATGCCGGTGCTGCTGCCGTCGGCCCGCAGCGGGATCAGGCGGATCTCGACGCGGCGGTTCTTGGCACGGCCGGCGTCGGTGCTGTTGTCGGCGATCGGATAGCGCTTGCCGGCGCCGACCACTTCCATGCGCTCGCGCTGCACGCCCTGCGCGGTCAGGTACTGCGCGACCGAATTGGCGCGGTCTTCCGACAGCTTCTGGTTGAACGCATCGCTGCCGACGCTGTCGGTATGGCCGGTCACCTCGATCATCGTCTGGTTGTATTCCTTCAGCGTCGAGGCCACGCCGTTGAGCGCGGAATAGAACTCCGGCTTGAGCGTGGACTTGCCGAAGTCGAAGGTCACCCCGTCCGGCAGGTTGAGCGTGATGTTGTCGCCTTCGCGCTTCACGTCGATGCCGGTGTTGGCGGTGCGCTCGCGCAGCGCGCGCTCCTGGCGATCCTGGTAGTTGCCGATCGCCGCGCCGGACAGCGCGCCGATGCCGGCGCCGATCATCGCGTGCTGGCGGCGCTCGGTGGCGCTGTTGCCGGTGATCAGGCCGGCGGCGGCACCGATGGCGGCGCCGATCAGCGCACCACGGCCGGTCTTGTTCTGCTGCTGGGTCGGATTGCCGTATTGGTCCTGCTGCACGTAGGAACCACCGGTCGCGCAGGCGGACAGGGCGATGGCGCTGACCAGCGCCACGGACAGGCACTTGCTGGCGGATCGGTACATTCGTCTTCTCCTTATTGGCCGGCGCTTCCGGCATTCATGAAGGCGGTCAGCATAAACAGCCCGGCGCGAGGGCGACATGATGAAACCGTGATCCCCGCACGCTGCGTTCACGCGTATTCAGGAAAGCCCCCGCCCGCGCAGGCGGGCGTACGCGGCCAGGGCCCGCTCGCGCCCTTGCGCCAGCTCGACGATCGGCACGGCCGGATAGCCCGGCGCGTGGCGTGCCCGCAATTCGGGATGCTGCCAGGGAGCCGGGCGCGCATGCGCCGGCAGCGCCGCCAGTTCCGGCACCCACCGCGCGATGTAGTGCGCGTGCGGGTCGAACTTCCGCGCCTGCGCGACCGGATTGAAGATGCGGAAGTACGGTGCCGCGTCCGCCCCGGTGCCTGCCACCCATTGCCAGCCCAGGGTATTCCCGGCGAGGTCGGCATCGACCAGCGTGTCCCAGAACCAGCGCGCGCCTTCCAGCCAATGGACGCGCAGGTGCTTGCACAGGAAGCTGGCGACGATCATGCGCACGCGGTTGTGCATGTAGCCGGTATGCCAGAGCTCGCGCATGCCCGCGTCCACGATCGGGATTCCGGTATGTCCTCGCTGCCACGCGCGCAGTTCGTCGGCCGGCGGAACCGCCCATTCGAACCGGTCGAAGCGCGGATCGAGGTTGCGGGTCGCGCTTTCCGGGAAATGGTGCAGCAGGTGGTAGCCGAACTCGCGCCAGCCGAGTTCGCGGACATAGCCGTCGATGTCGGCCGCCAGCGGCGCACGGCGATGCCGCTCGAGTTCCGCGCAGATCCGCCATGGCGCGATCTCGCCGAAATGCAGGTGCGGCGACAGCCGCGAGGTACCCGCGCGGTCGGGCCTGTCGCGCCCGTCGCGGTAGCCGCGCAACGCACCGTCGACGAAGACCTCCAGCGCCTCGTGGGCGCCGGCCTGGCCCGGCCGCCAGCTTTCCCAGAACCCGGAGTCCCAGCGCGGCGAAGGCGCCAAGCCCAGCGCCTCGATCGCCTCGCCGGCCAGCGCCTCCGGTACCGGCGGCAATCGATCCGGCGCCTTCCATGGCAACGGCAGGTGCCACTGCGCCAGGGCGGTGCGCCAGAACGGCGTGAATACCCGATACGGGCCGCCCTGCCGCGTGCGCAGTTCCCAGGGCTCGAACAGCAGGCTGCCGTTGAAGCTCTCGGCCACGAGGCCCGCCTCGCGCAATGCCCGCTTGATGGCCGCATCGCGCGACTGGGTGGCGGGTTCGTACTTGCGGTTCCAGTACACCGCCGCGGCGCCGCAACGCGCCGCGAGCCTGCGCAGCGCCGCATCGCTCGGTCCGCGCAGCACCAGCAGCCGCGAACCGCGCCGCCGCAGGTCCTCGTCCAAGGCGAGCAGCGAACGGTGCAGCCATGCGCCGGATGCCGCGCCCCGCGGCCAATCGCCCTCTTCCGCAGGCGCGTGCACGTACACCGGCACCGGAACGTGCCCGGCTTCGAGCGCCGCGCGCAGGGCCGGTTGGTCGTCCAGGCGCAGGTCGCGACGGAACCAGACGAGTGCGAGGGACATCTACGCTCCGGATGCCGGGGGGAAAAGTCCAAGGCCGGTCGAGGCGGCCCGGCCGCCTTCGACGCCGTCCCGGAGGCCGGCCACCAGGAAACCGGCTACTCGAAGGCGCCGATGTTGTCGTGGCTGAGGTTGTCGAAGCGGGTGTATTCGCCGAAGAACTTGAGCTTGCACGAACCGGTCGGACCGCCGCGGTGCTTGCCGATGATGATCTCGGCCAGGCCCTTGTCCGGCGAATTCTCCTTGTTGTAGTACTCGTCGCGGTAGATGAACACGATCATGTCGGCGTCCTGCTCGATGGCGCCCGATTCGCGCAGGTCGGCCATCACCGGGCGCTTGTCGGTGCGCGTTTCCAGCGAGCGGTTGAGCTGCGAGAGCGCGATCACCGGCACGTTGAGTTCCTTGGCCAGGCCCTTGAGCGACCGGCTGATCTCGGAGATCTCGGTCGCGCGGTTCTCGCTGTTGCCCGGCACCGACATCAGCTGCAGGTAGTCGATCACCACCAGCCCGAGGTCGTGCTCGCGCTTGAGGCGGCGGCACTTGGAGCGCAGCACTTCCGGCGACACGCCCGGCGTGTCGTCGATGAAGATCTTGGTCTCCTTGAGCATCTTGATCGCGCCGGTGACGCGCGCCCAGTCCTCGTCCTCGAGCTGGCCGGTGCGCAGCCGCTGCGCGTTGATGCGGCCGTTGGACGAGATCAGGCGCATCGCCAGCTGCGCGGCCGACATTTCCATCGAGAACACCGCCACGCCCTTCTTCGACTTGATCGCCGCGTACTCGGCGATGTTCAGCGCGAAGGTGGTCTTGCCCATCGCCGGGCGCGCGGCCAGGATGATCAGGTCGGTCGGCTGCAGGCCGGCGGTCATCGCATCGAACTCGCTGTAGCCGGTCGGCAGGCCGGTGATGTTGCCGCCGTTCTCGAACCGGTTGCGCAGCTCCTCGAAGGCGTCCTTCAGCGCGCCGGGCATCGCCACGAAGTCGGTGCGCCCGCGCGCGCCCTGCTCGGCGATCGCGAACACCGACTTCTCCGCCGCCGCGAGCAGCTCGGCGCTGTCGCGCCCTTCCGGCTGGAAACCGTCGTTGACGATGTCGGTACCGACCTGGATCAGCTGCCGCAGCACCGCCTTGTCGCGCACGATCTCGGCGTAGGCGGCGATGTTCGCCGCCGACGGCGTGGTGCTGGCCAGCTCGATCAGGTAGGCGCCGTCGCCGATCAGCTCCAGCTTGCCCTGCGACTCGAACCATTCGGTCAGCGTGACCGCGTCGAACGGCCGGTCGCGCTCGGACAGCTCGCGGATCGCGCGGTAGATCAGCTGGTGGTCGCGCCGGTAGAAATCGTTCTCGGTGAGCTGGTCGTTGACCCGGTCGAAAGCCTCCGGCGCCAGCATCAACCCGCCCAGCACCGCCTGCTCGGCTTCCACCGAATGCGGCGGCACGCGCAACTGGTCGATCCGCTGCTCGCGGAAATCGTCGCGGTCGTTGCCGCGGTTGTTGCGAAAGCCGGGACGCGCAGACATGGTTACGGGCTCGTGACGCAGGGATGGGGGCAGGAAGGATAGTCATCCCTGCCCTTTCCGGCCATGCACAACCCTGTGGATAAGCGGTGCGCAGCCGGTGCACACATCTACGCCCCTGCCGTCGCACCGACCGAGACGGCGCCACGTCCGCCCCGTCGCCGCCGCGGTCAGCCGCGATGACGGTCCAGCCAGTGCAGGAACTTGTCGACGAACCCCTGCAGGAACTTGCGGGTGCCTTCGTCGGCGATCCCGCCCTGCGCATCGAAGAACCCGTCCTTGTACTGCAGGAACACTTCCGGCTGGCCCAGCACCGGCATGTCCAGGTAGGCCAGCACGTTGCGCAGGTGCTGCTGCGCCAGCGAGGTGCCGATCGCGCCGATCGAGATGCCCAGCAGCGCCGCCGGCTTGCCGGCGAAGGCGCTGTCGCCATAGGGGCGCGACCCCAGGTCGATGGCGTTCTTGAGCACGCCGGGAATCGAGCGGTTGTACTCCGGCGTGACGAACAGCACCGCGTCGGCGGCGCGGACCTGTTGCTTCAGGCGCTTGCCCTGCGCCGGATAGTCGCCGTCGTGGTCCTGGTTGTACAGCGGCAGGTCGCCGATCTCGACGTGCTCGAACGCGGCCCGGTCGCCGGCCAGCTTCTCGATCGCGGCGGCGAGCCGCCGGTTGTAGGATTCCTTGCGCAGGCTGCCGACCAGCACCGCGATCCGGGGCTTGCTCATGGGTATTCCTCCGAGGCGGACAGGAGGCCCCACCATAGGCCGCGGGACGGCCAGGCCAGGTGAAACGCCCGCGCCGGCCCGGGCCGCTCAGCGACGCGCCCGCCACTCCTCGCGGCTCTGCCCCCAGATCTCGACCTCCTGCTCGTGGTACGGCTCGGGCAGCCGTCCCATCCGCAGCAGGCGCGAGCCGAGCTTCTCGGCGACGCGCTTGGAGTTCGCGTTGCCCGGCGCGATGGTATGGATCACCTCGTCCCAGCCCAGCCGCTCGAACGCCCAGTCGATGGCCGCCGTGGCGGCCTCCGGGGCATAGCCTCGCCCCCAAACCGCGCGGCTCAGGCTCCAGCCGACCTCGGTCCCCGGCCAACCGTGCGGCTGCCAGGGGCCGACCCGGCCGATCCACTCGCCGCTCGCCTTCTCGATCACCGAGAACATGGCGAAGCCCTGGAGGTGCCAACTGCCGACCAGGGCCGCCAGGGAACGCCAGGCCACCGAAGGCGCCTGCACGCCGCCGATGTGGCGCATGGTTTCCTCGTCGGAAGCGAATCGCGCGAGGGCCTCGAAGTCCTCGGCCGCCGGGGGCCGCAGCACCAGCCGCTCGGTCTCGATCCGGATGTCCTCCATCGCCATGGGATGCTCCTCAGAATGCGTTGATGCCGGTCAGCGCGCGGCCGACCACGAGTTGGTGCACGGTCTCGGTTCCCTCGTAGGTGATCACCGACTCCAGGTTGAGCGCATGCCGGATCGCCGCATGCTCGGTGGTGATGCCCGCCGCGCCGAGCAGGTCGCGGCATTCGCGCGCCACGTCCAGCGCCATCCGGCAGTTGTTCCATTTCGCCAGCGACACCTGCACGGGCTGCAGGGCGCCGGCTTCCTTCAGTCGCCCCAACTGCAGCGCCAGCAACTGCGCGGTGGTGATGCGGCGCGCGATGTCGGCCAGCTTGACCTGGGTGCTCTGGGTCGCCGCCAGCGGCCGCCCGAACAGCACCCGCTCGCCGCAGTAGGCCAGCGCTTCGCGCAGGCAGGCGATCGCCGAACCGACCGGTCCCCAGGCGATGCCGTAGCGCGCCTGGTTGAGGCAGCCGAGCGGCGCCTTGAGCCCGCTCGCTTCGGGCAACCGGTTGCGCTCGGGCACGCGCACGTCGTCCAGGAACAGCGCCGAGGTGACCGAAGCCCGCAGGCTCATCTTGTGCTTGATGTCCTCGGCCGCGAATCCCGGCACGCCGCGCTCGACGATGAAGCCGCGCACGCCGTCGTCGGTCTGCGCCCATATGATCGCCAGGTCGGCGATGCTGCCGTTGGTGATCCACATCTTGCTGCCGCTCAGGCGCCAATCGCCGCCGTCGCGCACAGCCCGGGTGCGCATGCTGGCCGGGTCCGAGCCGCCATGCGCCTCGGTGAGGCCGAAACAGCCGATCGCGCGCCCGGCCGCCATCTCCGGCAGCCAGCGGCGCCTGTGCTCCTCGCTGCCGTAGGCGTGGATCGCATGCATGCACAACGAGGACTGCACGCTGACGAAGCTGCGCAGCGCGCTGTCGCCGCGCTCCAGTTCCTGGCAGATCAGGCCGTAGGCCACGGCCCCCAGCCCGGCCCCGCCGTACTCGGCGGGCAAGGTCGGTCCGAGCAGCCCGAGCGCCGCGATGTCCGGCACCAGTTCCCGCGGGAAGCGCCCCTGGTCGAACGCGTCGCCGATCGCCGGCAGCACCCGCTCGTCGGTGAAGCGCGCCACCGCATCCTGCACGGCCCGCTCGTCCTCACTCAACAGCGAGCGCATATCGAACAGATCATCCGTTTGCAACGACATCGCAGGCCAATCCCCGGGGAATCGCCGCATTGTATCGCCGCGTTCCATCCGTGCAGCGCGCCGCACGGCGCCGGAAACGGGAAGAGCCGGCATTGCCGGCTCTTCCCTCGACGCGTTTCGGGACGAACTTACTGCTGGTTGGCCGGAGCGGATTCCAGCGCAGCGGTCTGGGTGACCAGTTGCCCGTCGATGACCGGCAGGCGATCGCTGGCCGGCTTGCTGTTCATGCGCACGGTCTTTTCCTGGCCGTTGTAGCGGTACGTCACGTCGTAGCCGACCACGTTGTCGGCGTTGCCCATCGCGATGCGGCTACCCGGCTTGCTGTCCATGCGCATCGTGCCGGTGGTGCCATCGGCATTGCGGTAGGTCACGTTGTAGCCGACCACGCGCGAGGACTCCGAAGTCGCGTTCTCGGTGTGGCACTGGCGCTCGGTGCGGCTGACCACGTTGTTGTCGGCATGCCGCTGCTGGATCGCGCGACCGGCGAAGGCGCCGCCCACGGCACCGGCGACGGTGGCCAGCTTGCGGCCGTCGCCGCCGCCGACCTGGTTGCCGAGCACGCCGCCGATGAGCGCGCCGGCGGCGGTGCCGGCGATGTTGTTCGGGTCCTTGCGCGGCACGTGTTCCTGCACGACCACGTCGTTGCACACCTCGCGCGGCGTGCTGGTGGTGCTGGTCTCGCGCACCGGTTCGGTGCCGATCACGGTCGCATAGACCTTTTCCTTGCTGGTCACCGGATCGACCTTGACCACGTCGGCGTATTCCAGGACACCGCCGCCCTTCACGGCGGAAGAGGCCGCGTCATCGGCCGCCAGCGAGTTGTCCAGGGTCGGCCGGACTTCGGCGGACGGGGCGACGACATCGTCGGACTTGCCGCGGTTGTTCATGAAGGCAGCCGTGGCCACGCCCCCTACCAGCAGTGCGCCAGCAGCGACCAGTATAGTTGTCGTATTGCTCTTCATTTCGAGCTCCTTGTGCGGACGTTCCGCGTGTGTCTTCGTGCCAGCGCATTGCAGCACGCGCTACCTGAACAGATCCACCTCTCGGTCAGGAATGTCGTCGAAAAGTTCCCGTACCGTTTTCCTTCCAGACAGCCAGATTCCACCGAGGTCGAACCATGCCTCATCTTGCCACCACGCCGATCCTGAATTGGGCGCGGCAACTGCGCCATCCGACGCTGTTCAAGCTCACCGCCGCCCTGTTCCTGCTCGACCTGTGCCTGCCCGATCCGGTGCCGTTCCTCGACGAGATCCTGCTCGGCCTGGGCACGCTGCTGCTGGCGAGCTGGCGCACCCGGCGCACAGCGCCGAGCCCGCGCGCTTGATGCCATGCACCTCGTCGACAGCCATTGCCACCTCGACGCCGAGGAATTCGATCCCGACCGCGACGCGGTGCTGGCGCGGGCGCGCCGCGCCGGCGTGAACGACCAGCTCGTGCCCGCGGTCGCGGCCGCCGGCTGGCCCAAGTTGCGCGAGATCTGCGCCGCGTCGCCCGGCCTGCATCCGGCCTACGGCCTGCACCCGATGTTCCTGGACGCCCATCGCCACGCGCACCTGGACCAGCTGCGCGCATGGATAGAACGCGAACGCCCGCGCGCGATCGGGGAGTGCGGGCTCGACTTCTATGTCGAAGGACTCGACGCCGGCGAACAGCGCCTCTATTTCCGGCGCCAGCTGGAACTGGCGGCCGAGTACGACCTGCCGGTGATCGTGCACGCACGCCGCGCGGTCGAGGAAGTCATCGCCACGATCAAGTCGGTGGGCCGCCTGCGCGGGGTGGTCCACAGTTTTTCGGGCAGCCCCGAACAGGCGGCGCAACTGTGGAAACTCGGCTTCATGATCGGCCTGGGCGGACCGGTGACCTATCCACGCGCGCACCGGCTGCGCCGCCTGGTCGCCGGCATGCCGCTGGAACAGCTGCTGCTGGAAACCGACGCCCCGGACCAGCCCGATGCCGGGATCCGCGGCCAGCGCAACGAGCCTGCGCGGCTGGGCGCGGTCCTGGCCTGCATCGCCGGACTGCGCGGCGAACCGGAGCAGGCGATCGCGCGGCAGACCACGGCCAACGCACGCAGGTTGTTCGGGTTGCCGGACGGACCAGGCTGACCGAGCGATCGTCCCGGGAGGCCCGTGGCGTGCGCGAGGTCGCGGCGGCTGCCGCGACCGCCATCACCCCGCGACGTCCATCGCGTGCGGTTGCCCGGCCATCGCTTCCTGCCGGTTCCCGGCCTCGCCGGCGCGCGCCTTCAACAGCATCTCCAGCGCCTTGCCGACCGCGGCGAACGCGAAGGCGCCGGTGATGTGCGTGGCCGCGCCCAGGCCGGCACCGCAGTCCAGCTTCAGCGCCGCGTCGGCGCCCAGCTGCGGACGGATGCCGCATACGCTGCCGTCGGCCTGCGGATACTTCACGTTCTCGAGCGAATACACCGCAGGCACGCCGAAGTAGCGCTGCGGGTTCTTGGGGAAATTGAATTCGCCACGCAGCTTCTTGCGGATCAGCGCCAGCATCGCGTCGTGCTCGGTACGCGAGACGTCGCGCACGCGCACCAGCGTGGGATCGGTACGCCCGCCGGCCGCGCCGACGGTGATCAGCGGCAACTTGCGCCGCCGGCACCAGGCGATGGTCTCGACCTTGACCCGGAAACTGTCGCAGGCATCGATCACCAGGTCGAACCCCTGCCCGAGCAGTTCGGCCATGTTGCCGGCGGTGAGGAACGCCTCGACCGGCACCGCGTCGATCTCCGGATTGATCGCCCGGCAGCGCTCGGCCATGGCCTGCGCCTTGTTGCGGCCGTACTGGCCGGCCACCGCCGGCAGTTGCCGGTTGGTGTTGGACACGCAGATATCGTCGGCATCGATGAGGGTCAGGTGGCCGACGGCCGAGCGCGCCAGCGCTTCGACCACCCACGAGCCCACGCCGCCCATGCCGACGACGGCCACGCGGCACGCCGACAGCTTCTCCACCGATCCCACGCCATAGAGCCGGTCGACGCCGGCGAAGCGTTCACGCCATTGAGTTTTCATCGCACTATTTTACCGACCGGCGGGCCGCGGCCCGCCCTCGTCCACTTCCGGGAGCCCGCAAGGATGTCCAGCCAGCCCAAGCCGCCGTCCACCGCCTATCGCTATCTGTTCATGGCCTTGCTCGGCCTGTTGGTGGGCGTCGTCGCCACCGTGATGGTGGCCCGCGCCCTGCAGGCGCGCCGCGATCCGTTCCCGGACAGCCTGATGCAGGTGATGGCCAAGCAGACCGACCTGCTCGCGGCGAACCATGCGCGCAACCGCTGCACGGTGCCCGACAGCCTGCCCCGGCTGCAGTCCCTGCGCGCGCTGTCCAACGACCTGGAAACGGCCTTCCCCGGCCTGAAGGACGATCGCCGCTTCACCCAGCATGCCGCCGCCCTGCGGGCCCGCCTGGACCAGGCGCTCTCGCGGGCGCCCGGCGACTGCGCGGCCCTGCAGGCCTTCAACGAGGGGATCGGCGAGGCTTGTAAGGCCTGCCACCAGGATTTCCGCTGAATAGCGGCCGGCCGGATTGGCGTTGCGTTCACCTGGCACCGGAGAGGATGGCGACGCTGCGGCGCCGCCGCTCCCATGGAACCACCGGAGAATCCCATGAACACCCGACTGCTCGTCATCGGCCTCGCCGCTACCACCGCACTGGCCGGCTGCGCCACCACCCAGCCCAATTACGGCGGGAACTACGGGGGCGGTTACAACGGCGGCTACAACCAGGGTTATTCGCAGGGACGTTGCGCCGACTGCGGCATCGTGACCCGCATCGACCCGGTGCAGTCCAACCGCAGCGCGCCGACCGGCACCGGCGCGGTGCTCGGCGGCATCGTCGGCGCGGTGGCCGGCCGCGTGATCTCGAAGGAGACCGGCGGCAGCAAGGGCAACAAGAACGTGTCGACGGTCGCCGGCGCCGCCGCGGGCGCGCTGGCCGGCAACGCGATCCAGAACAACGTCACCAGCGACTCCTACGACATCCAGGTCCGGATGGACGATGGCCGCGTCATCGTGGTCAACCAGAAGGACCTGGGCGGCATCCAGGAGAACACCTACGTGCGCGTCGTCAACGGGCGCGTCGTGCTGCGCTGAACCGGCGGCCCTGTCCCGGCACAGCAAAAAGGCCCGCTTGCGGGCCTTTTTGCCGTCTGGGCTTTGGCGCGGCGATCAGGCAGGCTGGACGGCATCCGCCTGCAGTCCCTTCTGGCCCTGCACGACGGTGAAGGTCACCTTCTGGCCTTCCTTCAGGCTCTTGAAGCCCTGGATCTGGATGGCGCGGAAGTGCACGAACACGTCTTCGCCATTCTCGCGGCTGATGAAGCCGAAGCCCTTGGCATCGTTGAACCACTTGACGGTACCGGTCTCACGGTCTGACATCTCGACTTACTCCCTGGATCACACAATTGATTGGTTGATGGCAGTGTTGGCTGGTTGCAAGGAGGAAGCGAGGTGCAAGGATGTAGCGGATCGATGATCTACCCATCAGGCCACGATTCACGGTGACCTTGCCAAGCGCAGCGGTTGCAACTTAACCCGTGCCGAACCAAATTGCAATCACCCCGAGCCCATTCTGTCAACCCCCAAAACGGATACCCGCGCACCCGCCATGGACTATTCATTCATGTATTACCTGATAGGCGCCCTCCTGGTGGTCGCCGGCTTCCTGGGCGTGGTCCTGCCGGCCCTGCCTGGGCTGCCGCTGGTCTTCGCCGGCCTGCTGCTGGCGGCCTGGGGCGACGGTTTCGAGCGGGTGGGCTGGCTGCCGCTGGCCGCGATCGGGGCACTGGCCCTGCTCTCGCTGCTGGTCGATTTCCTGGCCAACGTCTACGGGGCCCAACGGCTCGGCGCCAGCCCCAAGGCCTTGTGGGGGTCCGTGATCGGCACCTTCGCCGGCCTGTTCTTCCTGCCGGTCGGCCTGTTCGTCGGGCCGTTCGTCGGCGCCTGGGCGGGCGAGTACTGGCACAGCCGCACGCTCGGCAAGGCCACCCGCGTGGGCCTGGGCACCTGGCTCGGGATCCTGCTGGGCGCCGCGTCGAAGCTGGCGCTGGGCTTCTGCATGCTGGGCGTGTTCGCGGTCGCCTGGTTCTTCTGAGCGGGCGGCATTCCACCTTCACCGCCAGTACGCCACTCTATCGGCCATCCTCCGACCAGCGCCCCGACATGACCCATCCGCGCCCCCTGCTGATGCTCGCCCTCGCCGCCGCGCCCCTCGCCCACGCCCAGGAGTCCTCGCCGCAACCGGCGACCGCCCAGGCCTGCACTTCCATCGACTCGAACGCGGCGCGCCTGGCCTGCTACGACCGGGCGCTGGGCTATACCGCCAAGGACACCCGCGAGGCCGACCTGGCCGCCGACCAGGCCCGGACCGAGCAGAAGGCCGCCCGGGACCAGGCCGGCAGGGCCGCCGCGCGCAGCCCGGTCGGGGAATTCTTCAAGTCCGAGCACGACACGCCCGCCCTGGACGCCATCGCCAATGCGGGCCGCGGCTCGCTGCTGGACAGCCGCTGGGAGCTGGCCAAGGATTCCAAGCTCGGCACCTTCCAGCTGCGCGCCTACAAGCCGGTCTACCTGTTGCCGGCGTTCTGGACCAGCAAGGTCAACGAGCTGCCGTCCTCGCCGAACCCCAGCAACACCGTCACCACGCCGCAGCCGCTGGACAACACCGAGCTGAAGTTCCAGCTCAGCTTCAAGACCAAGGTGGCCGAGGACCTGTTCGGCGACAACGGCGACATCTGGGTCGGCTATACTCAGAGTTCGCGCTGGCAGGCCTACAACTCGGAGGAATCGCGGCCGTTCCGCGAGACCAACTACGAACCGGAAGCGATGCTGGTGTTCCGCAGCAACTACGGCATCGCCGGCTGGCGCGGCCGGCTGACCGGGATCAGCCTCAACCACATGTCCAACGGCCGCAGCGACCCGCTGTCGCGCAGCTGGAACCGGGTGATCCTCAATTTCGGCCTGGACCGCGAGAACTGGGCGCTGATGCTGCGGCCGTGGTTCCGCATCAAGGAGGACGCCAGGGACGACAACAACCCGGACATCGAGGACTACATGGGCCGCGGCGACGCCACGCTGGTCTGGAACAGGAACGGGCACGAGGTGTCGCTGATGGCCCGGCACTCGCTGCGCGGCGGCGACCGCTCGCACGGCGCGCTCCAGCTCGACTACGGCTTCCCGATCAGCAACCTGCTGCGCGGCCACCTCCAGGTGTTCGACGGCTATGGCGAGAGCATGATCGACTACAACCACAAGGCCACCTACGTGGGCGTGGGTGTGTCGTTGCTGGAGTGGTATTGAGACCCGACGGCGCGCCTTGAAGCACTTTTTGCCTTTGTGGGAGCGGCTTCAGCCGCGATGGGTTTTTCTCATTCGCGCCCCTGCACAGGGATGTGCAGGCTGTTGCAGAGGGATCTGCCTCATTTGAACCCCCGCACATGGGATCTGCATGAAAGCCCCGTCGCGGCTGAAGCCGCTCCCACAAGAGCCGCTCCTACAGGCAGCGCTTCCGGGGCGGAGGGCTCCCCCTCTCAGGTCCAGTCGGTCAGTCCCTCGCGGCGATAGGCTTCCTTGAACGCCGGGCGCGCCTTCATCCGGTCGGCCAAGGCCTTCAGCGCCGGCCACGTATCGGTGGGGCGCGGCATGTTGCGCGACCAGCGCATCAGCATGGTGAACACGAAATCCGCGGCGGAAAGCCTTTCGCCGAGCAGGTACGGGCCGTGCATCCGCAGGTGGTCGTCGACCTGCTGCCATGCGGCTTCGAGCGCGGCGCGCGACGATGCCTTGACCTCGTCGGCGTTCTCCTCGCCCGCCGGCTCGTCCGGATAGAACCAGCCCCGGTAGGCCGGCATCAGCGTATAGGCGCCGAAGAACATCCAGCGATAGTAGGCGGCCCGTTCCGGCGTGCCGATCGCGGGCGCGAGGCCGGCCCGGGGATGCAGGTCGGCCAGGTGCATCGCGATCGCCGCCGATTCGGTCAGCACCTGCCCGTCCATGACCAGCGTCGGCACCCTGCCTTGCGGATTGAGGGCCAGGTACTCCGGCGACTTCTGCTCGCGCTTGTCGAAGTCGAGCATGCGCAGCTCGTGCTCGATGCCGAGCTCGATCAGCAGCCAGTGGACGACCAGCGAGGCCGTGCTTCGGGAGCCGTAGAGAATGACTGACATGCGTGGATTTTCCCGGAATCTGAAATCGTCGTTCCCGCGAAGGCGGGAACCCAGTGGCGTTTACCTTTCCGAAAAGACTGCAGCGATCTGGACGAAAGCCCCTGGATTCCCGCCTTCGCGGGAACGACTGGGACTTACGCCACCACCACCGGGATCTTGCCGATGCGGGCCTGCCATTCGCGCGGGCCGGTCTTGTGCACCGACTCGCCGGTCGCGTCGACGGCCACGGTCACCGGCATGTCCTTGACCTCGAACTCGTAGATCGCCTCCATGCCCAGGTCCTCGAAGGCGAGCACGCGGCTGGCCTTGATCGCCTTGGACACCAGGTAGGCCGAACCGCCGACCGCCATCAGGTAGACCGCCTTGTTGTCGCGGATCGCCTCGATCGCCGCGTCGCCGCGCTCGGCCTTGCCGACCATGCCGAGCAGGCCGGTCTGCTCCAGCATCTGCCGGGTGAACTTGTCCATGCGCGTGGCGGTGGTGGGGCCGGCCGGGCCGACCACCTCGTCGCGTACCGGGTCGACCGGGCCGACGTAGTAGATGAAGCGGTTGGTGAAGTCGACCGGCAGCTTCTCGCCCTTGTTGAGCATGTCGACCATGCGCTTGTGCGCGGCGTCGCGGCCGGTCAGCAGCTTGCCGTTGAGCAGCAGCACCTCGCCCGGCTTGAACTGCGCCACGTCCTCGCGGGTGATCGTATCGAGGTCGACCCGGCGCGCGTTCTGCGGGTTGTAGGTCAGCTCGGGCCAGTCCTCCAGCGACGGCGGCTCCAGCGCGACCGGGCCGCTGCCGTCCAGGGTGAAATGCGCATGCCGGGTGGCCGCGCAGTTGGGGATCATCGCCACCGGCAGGTTGGCCGCGTGGGTCGGGTAGTCCTTGATCTTGATGTCCAGCACCGTGGTCAGGCCGCCCAGGCCCTGCGCGCCGATGCCCAGCGCGTTGACCTTCTCGTACAGCTCCAGGCGCAGCTCCTCGATGCGGTTGGACGCGCCGCGGGCCTGCAGCTCGGTGATGTCGATCGGCTCCATCAGCGCTTCCTTGGCCAGCAGCATCGCCTTTTCGGCGGTACCGCCGATGCCGATGCCGAGCATGCCCGGCGGGCACCAGCCGGCGCCCATGGTCGGCACGGTCTTGAGCACCCAGTCCACGATCGAATCGGACGGGTTGAGCATGGCGAACTTGCTCTTGGCCTCCGAGCCGCCGCCCTTGGCCGCGACGATCACCTCGACGTGGTCGCCCGGGACGACCTTCACGTTGACCACCGCCGGGGTGTTGTCCCGGGTGTTCTGGCGCTTGCCGGCCGGATCGGCCAGCACCGAGGCGCGCAGCTTGTTGTCCGGATGGTTGTAGGCGCGGCGCACGCCTTCGTTGACCATGTCCTCGACGCCCATCGTGGCGTCGTCCCAGCGCACGTTCATGCCGATCTCGAGGAAGACGGTAACGATGCCGGTGTCCTGGCAGATCGGTCGATGCCCTTCGGCGCACATGCGCGAGTTGATCAGGATCTGCGCGATCGCGTCCTTGGCCGCCGGCGACTGCTCGCGCTCGTAGGCCGCGGACAGGTTCTTGATGTAGTCGACCGGGTGGTAGTAGCTGATGTACTGCAGCGCGTCGGCGACGCTCTGGATGAGGTCTTCCTGCTTGATCGATGTCACGGCTGGCTCTTCGGCTCGCGGGGGAGAAAACCCGCCCATTTTAGAGCAAAGTGGCGGCCGGGCCGGCTGTCACGCCGGCACGCGCTGTTCCGTCCTGGGGCGGCCCACCCGAACGGACGACATGCCCATGAACACCGACACCGTCTTCGAGCAGCACCGCCCGCGCCTGTTCAGCCTCGCCTACCGCCTGCTGGGCGCGCGCACCGAGGCCGAGGACGTGGTGCAGGACGCCTGGCTGCGCTGGCACGGCGCCGATCGCGCCGGCATCGTGGACCCGGAAGCCTGGCTGGTCACCGCTACCACCCGGCTCGGCCTGGATCGCCTGCGGGCGGCGCGCACCGCCCGCAGCCGCTACACCGGCCCGTGGCTGCCCGAGCCCCTGGAGATCAGCGAGGAACCCGGACCGCAGGAACTGCGCGAGCGCGCCGAGCAGGTCTCGCTGGCGTTGCTGGCGGCGATGGAACGGCTCGGTCCGGAGGAGCGTGCCGCCTTCCTGCTGAAGGAGGCCTTCGACTACGACTACGCGCGCATCGCCGAGCTGCTCGGCCACAGCGAGGCCAACTGCCGGCAGATGGTGCACCGCGCGCGGACGCGGCTGCAGGCGGAGCGACCGCGCTTCCCGGTCGACCGGCAACATCACCGGGAGCTGCTGGAGCGCTTCATGATCGCCTCGCAGGCCGGCGACATGACCGCGATCACCGCGCTGCTCGACAGCAATGCGCGGCTGGTTTCCGACGGCGGCGGCAAGGTCACCGCCGCACTGCGTCCGCTGCTGGGCGCCGAGCGCATTGCCCGCCTGTACTGGGCGGTGGCGCGCCGCAAGCTGGGGCTTGTCGCGCGAATGGGCACGGTCAACGGCGAACCGGCGATCCTGCGCTTCCGCGACGGGAGACTGCACTCGACCACGCTCGCAGTGATCGACGGCGATCGCATCGTCGAATTGCTCAACGTGATGAATCCGGACAAGTTGCCGCGGGCCTGACGGCGCCCTGGATGATCGCCCGGACCCTCATCCGCCCTTCGGGCACCTCGCTTCGCGCCCCGGGCATCGGGCGTGTGCGATCCCGTGGTTCACAAGCAATACGCCTTCACCCCGGCGAGAGGAAAGCCTTCACCATCCGATCGAACCGTGCAGGCAAAGCCCGTCGGGACTGAAGTCCCTCCCACAGTCATCCTTCACCGCGACCTGCGCCTCCAGAAATCGGAACCATTACCGATCACCAAGCCATCTCCCCACCCTGTCACGCCGCGTTTTTCCCGCGCGTCCTGGATGTCGAAAGCGGCCATCGCGGCCGCTCATTCCAGGAGAAACCCCATGAAGTTCAACCGCATCGACTACACCCGCCACGTCCCCACCGCGGTCAAGAGCATGTCCGCGGCCAGCGCGTCCCTCCACGACGGCAGCATCGGCTCCGAGCTGGTGGAGCTGCTGTTCCTGCGGGTGTCGCAGATCAACGGCTGCGCCTTCTGCATGGACATGCACGCCACCGCGCTGCGCAAGGGCGGCATGGACCCGCGCAAGCTCGATACCGTCGCCGGCTGGCACGACAGCCGCTTCTTCGATGGCCGCGAACGCGCCGCGCTGGCCTGGGCCGAGGCCCTGACCCGGCTGCCCACGGCCGCCCCGGCGGACGCCCTGTACGAGGCGCTGCGCGAGCACTACGACGACCAGGGCATTTCCGAGATCACCATGGCGGTGGCGGTGATCAACGCCTGGAACCGCCTCGGCGTCGGCCTGCAGCCGCAGCTGCCCTGATCCCGCGCCCGTCCTGGCATCTGCCATCTGCGCGCAACACGCCGCCGCTAGCGTCATGTCTCCTGGCGCGCAGAGACGAATCGATGGACGACAAGCACGACCTGCCGGTCCTGGCCGGCGAGACCCTCACGTCGCTGGCGGCGGCCTGGTCCGCCGCCTCGCTCCGCCACCACCTGCTGCTGTGCGCACCTGAACACTTCGCCGTCGACTACGTCATCAATCCCTGGATGGCGGCGCACGTGCACGGCGCCAACCCGGGCAGGGCCTGGACGCAATGGCAGGCGCTGCAGGAACTGCTGGCGATGCATGCGGACGTCGACCTGCTGGCGCCCGCGCCGGGCCTGCCCGACCTGGTGTTCACCGCCAACGCCGGCCTGGTGCGCGGCAACGACTTCATCCCCAGCCGGTTCCGCCATCCGGAGCGGCGCGGCGAGGAACCGCTGTGCATCGAGTGGTTCCGCCGCGCCGGCTTCCGCATCCGCCCGCTGCCGGACACGGTGATGTTCGAAGGCGCCGGCGATGCGCTGTTCGAGCGTGGCCACCAGGCGCGGCTGTGGCTGGGTCACGGCCACCGCAGCGACGCCGCGGCGGCGCCGGAGCTGGAGCGCATGCTGGACATGGAAGTGGTGCCGCTGCGGCTGGTGGATGCGCGCTTCTACCACCTGGACACCTGCTTCTGCCCGCTGCGCGACGGTCGCCTGCTGTACTACCCCGCCGCGTTCGACGAACGGGCGCAGGAGGAGATCGCCAGGCGCGTGCCGCCGCACCTGCGCATCGCGGTCGCCGAGGAGGATGCGCTGGCCTTCGCCTGCAACGCGGTGGACCTGGACGACACCGTGGTCATGCATCGCGCCAGTCCCGCCCTGCAGCAGGCGCTGGCCGGTTTCGGCTATGCCGTCGCGCAAACGCCGCTGGACGAGTTCCTCAAGTCCGGCGGCTCGGCCAAGTGCCTCACCTTGCGCCTGGACGAGTAATCCGCCCGCATTTCCGCGGTGCCTCATGCTCATGTGGGAGCGGCTTCAGCCGCGACGGGCTTTATCGGTAGGGCCTTGTCGCGACTGCAGTCGCTCCCACAGTTGTATCCTCCGCCCCAGGAGGCGGAGACGCCTCCGCGCAAAATTGCCGCATTCCCGCCCGGCGGCACGCGCGGCACAATCGCGGCATGACACCCCATGCCGCGTCGCCTTCACGCCATCCCAGCCTGCGCGAACGCTTCGATGCGATGCGCAACATCCCGCCGTTCCTGCGCGAGATATGGCGGACCAGCCGTCTCCTGACGCTGGCCAGCCTGGGCCTGCGCCTGGTCCGGGCATTGACCCCGATCGCGACGCTCTACGTCGGCAAACTGATCATCGACGAGGCCATCCGCCTGGCCGGCACGCAGCCCGGGCTGCGTTCGCTGCCGGAGGCGCTGGCGGGCGGGCAGCTCGACCGCCTGCTGGAACTGCTCGCGCTGGAACTGCTGCTGGCGGTCGGCTCGGACCTGCTCGGCCGGCTGGTCGGCTACGCCGACACGCTGCTGTCGGAGCTGTTCAACAACAGCACCAGCATCCGGCTGATGGAACACGCCGCGCGGCTGGACCTGGAGGATTTCGAAGACCCGGACCTGCAGGACCGGCTGGACCGTGCGCGGCGCCAGAGCATGGGCCGCATGAGCCTGATGAGCCAGCTGTTCGGCCAGGTGCAGGACACCATCACCGTGGCCAGCTTCGCGGTCGGCCTGCTGGTCTACGCGCCCTGGCTGATCGTGCTGCTCGCGCTCGCGCTGGTGCCCGCCTTCGTCGGCGAGGCGCATTTCAACGCGCTGAACTATTCGCTCAATTACCAGTGGACGCCGGAGCGGCGCCAGCTCGACTACCTGCGCCAGGTCGGCGCCAGCGTCGAGACCGCCAAGGAAGTGAAGATCTTCAACCTGCACCGCTTCCTGATCGAACGCTACCGGGAGCTGGCGGAGAAACTGCACCTGGCCAACCGCGCGCTGGCGCGCCGGCGCGCCTTCTGGGGAACGCTGCTGGCCGCGCTGGGCACGCTGGGGTACTACACGGCGTACGGCTACATCGCCTGGCGCACGATCCGCGGTGACTTCAGCATCGGCGACCTGACCTTCCTGGCCGGCAGCTTCCTGCGCCTGCGGCAGTTGCTGGAAGGCCTGCTGATCGGCTTCTCGCAGGTCGCCGGCCAGGCGCTGTACCTGGACGACCTGTTCTCGTTCTTCGAGATCGAGCCGGAGATCGTCTCGCGGCCCGGCGCCCTGCCGGTGCCGCAGCCGATCCGGCACGGCTTCGTGTTCGAGGATGTCGGCTTCCGCTATCCCGACGCGGAACGCTGGGCGGTGCGCCACCTCGATTTCGAGCTGCGCGCCGGCGAGGTGCTGGCGCTGGTCGGCGAGAACGGCGCCGGCAAGACCACGCTGGTGAAGCTGCTGGCCCGCCTGTACGACCCGGACGAGGGCCGCATCCTGCTGGACGGGCGCGACCTGCGCGACTACGACCTGGACGACCTGCGCGCCAACATGGGCGTGATCTTCCAGGACTTCGTGCGCTATCACCTCTCCGCCGGCGAGAACATCGGCGTGGGCAGGGTCGAGTCGATGCACGACCGGCCGCGCATCGAGGCCGCGGCGCGGCGCGCGCTGGCGGACGACATGATCGAGGCGCTGCCGCGCCGCTACGAGCAGGTGATCGGCCGCCGCTTCAAGCAGGGCGTGGACCTGTCCGGCGGGCAATGGCAGAAGATCGCCATCGCGCGCGCCTACCTGCGCGACGCCCAGGTGATGATCCTCGACGAGCCGACCGCCGCGCTGGACGCGCGCGCCGAGTTCGAGGTATTCCAGCGTTTCAAGGAACTGTCGCGGCAACGCACCGCGGTGCTGATCTCGCACCGCTTCTCCAGCGTGCGCATGGCCGACCGTATCCTGGTGCTCGCCGACGGCCGGATCGAGGCCAGCGGCAGCCACGAGCAGCTCATGGCCCAGGGCGGGCGCTACGCGGAGTTGTTCGAACTGCAGGCGGCTGGCTATCGCTAGAACGCGCGTCGGGGGGCTTCGCACCCGCGCCGGCGTTCGTAATACGCTCTACGCCCCGACGACGACCGAGACCCGACCGATGTCCCTGGCCGCCCTCCTGCCTTCGCGCCCAGCCCGCCTGGGCCTGCTGATCGCCACCGCCCTGCTCGCCGCCTGCGGCAACGAAACCAACGCGCCGTCCCGGCCCCAGGGCCAGGCCGCTGCCGCCGCCCCGGCGCGGGCCCTGGCCAGCCAGCTCGGACCGATCCAGGTGCGCGAACTGGCGAGCGGCCTCGCCCATCCCTGGGCGGTGGCGCTGCTGCCGGACGGCGGCTTCCTGGTGACCGAACGCGGCGGCACCCTGCGCCGGATCGGCGCCGACGGCCAGGTATCGGCACCGCTCGCCGGCGTGCCGGCGGTCTACGCGCGCGGCCAGGGTGGCTTGCTCGACGTGGTCCTGGCCCCGGATTTCGCGCAGAGCCGGCGCATCTACCTCAGTTACGCCGAACCCGGCGAAGGCGTGCTCGCCGGCACCGCGGTGGCCAGCGCCACCCTGGGCGAGGCCGGGCTCGGCGACGTGCGGGTGATCTACCGCCAGGAGCCGAAGGTCAACAGCGAGAACCACTTCGGCTCGCGCTTGGCTTTCGACGGCCAGGGACACCTGTTCGTCAGCCAGGGCGAACGCACCTTGCGGATGATGTCGCAGGAACTGGACAAACTGCAGGGCAAGCTGGTCCGGCTCGATCCCGACGGCGGCGTGCCGGCCGACAACCCCTTCGTCGGCAACGACCAGGCGCGGCCCGAGATTTGGAGCTACGGCCACCGCAACTCGCAGGGCCTCGCGTTCGACCCGCGGACCGGCAAGCTGTGGGAAAGCGAGCATGGCCCGCGCGGCGGCGACGAGCTGAACCTGCCCGAGCCGGGCAAGAACTACGGCTGGCCGCTGATCACCCATGGCATCGACTACTCCGGCCAGCCGATCGCCGAGGCCGTGGGCAATGCGCGCGAAGGCCTCGAAGCCCCGCATCACGTCTGGGAGGTATCGCCCGGCCTGAGCGGGATGGCCTTCTACACCGGCCATCCCGGCAGCGCCTGGAACGACAGCCTGCTGCTGGGCTCGCTGGCGCAGCGCAACCTGATCCGGCTGAGCCTGGACGGCGATCGCATCGCCGGCGAGGAACGCCTGCTGGACGAGATCGGCGAACGCGTGCGCGACGTGCGCGTGGGCAGCGACGGCAAGGTCTACGTGGTCACCGACGAGCCCGACGGCAAGTTGCTGCAGATCACCCCGCCCGAGGCCTCCTGAGCCGCCGGAAGGCGCGTGAGGACCCAACAATGCCGGCGGCGCCATCGGGGTTGGAACCCTTCGGGGAGCCAGCCGTCCGGCCGGCATTAATGAGAGCTTCTCTCATTTAGGGTAGAATCGGTCCGGTTTCCTCCCCAATCCGATCAACGGCATGTCTTCCGCTTTTGGCGCCGAAACGGTGCTCGATGTCCGTCACTGGACGGACGCCTACTTCAGCTTCACCACCACCCGCGATTCCGGCTTCCGCTTCGAGAACGGCCAGTTCGTGATGATCGGCCTGGAGACCGAGACCCGGCCGCTGCTGCGCGCCTATTCGATCGCCAGCGCCAACTGGGAGGAGCAGCTGGAGTTCTTCAGCATCAAGGTCCAGGACGGCCCGCTCACCTCGCGCCTGCAGCACATCAAGCCGGGCGACAAGGTCCTGGTCGGCAAGAAGCCCACCGGCACCCTGTTGATCAGCGACCTGCACCCGGGCCGCCACCTGTACCTGCTGGGCACCGGCACCGGGCTGGCGCCGTGGCTGTCGGTGATCAAGGACCCGGAGACCTACGAGCGCTTCGACAAGGTGATCCTGACCCATGGCGTGCGCTACGAGAAGGATCTCGCCTATCGCGAGCACTTCGAGAAGGAACTGCCGCAGCACGAGTTCCTCGGCGAGATCATCCGCGAGAAGCTGCTGTACTACCCGGCGGTGACCCGCGAGGCGTTCCCCAACCGCGGCCGCCTGACCCAGCTGATCGAAAGCGGCGCGATGCAGCGCACGCTGGGCCTGCCGGAGATCGACCCGGCCAACGACCGCTTCATGATCTGCGGCAGCCCGCAGATGCTGGCCGACCTGCGCACGCTGCTCGATTCGCGCGGCTTCGAGGCCTCGCCCCGCATCGGCTCGCCGGGCCACTACGTGTTCGAGCGCGCGTTCGTCGAGAAGTGACTTCGTCGGTCGCTGGGTTTTCCCGCATCAATTCTTCCGCGTCATCCCCGCGCAAGCGGGGATCCAGCGTCTTGAAGCCTGCGTGAAAGTCACTGGGTCCCCGCCTGCGCGGGGACGACGAGCTATCCCAGTGCCCGCTCGATGTCGCGCGCCAGCCTGCGCGGCGGCGTGGCCGAGGCATAGCGGTCCAGCACCTGGCCATCGCGGCCGACCAGGAACTTGGTGAAGTTCCACTTGATCGCGCGCGTGCCGAGCAGGCCGGCGCGCTGCCGGACCAGCCACTGCCAGAGTGGATGCGCACCCGGCCCGTTGACCTCGACCTTGGCGAACATCGGGAAGCTCACCGCGTAGTTCAGCGCGCAGAAACGCGCGATCTCCTGCTCGCTGCCCGGTTCCTGGTGGCCGAACTGGTCGCACGGGAATCCCAGCACCACCAGCCCCTGCGCGCTGTAGCGCTGCCACAGCGCCTCCAGTTCGCTGTACTGCGGGGTGAAGCCGCAGCGCGAAGCCACGTTGACGATCAACAGTACCTTGCCCGCGTAGTCGGACAGCGGCTGCGGATGGCCCTCGATCGCGTTGGCGGTGAAATCGAATGCGCTGGCCATCGGCTCCGTCCCTTCCGGATTGACGCGCATGGTAGCGGAATGGCCGTCGAGGGTCGTGGCCGGCCAGGAGCATGGCCCCCTTGCGCCGGGGGGCATGCTCCTGGCCGGCCGCATCGCGGCAGCTGGAATCGCGGGCGGTCGTCATCGCCTTGGCTCGTATCGGCCCGAGCCCCCCGGCATAGCCCGTTGAACCGGCACGCGGGCAACGGCACCATCGGCGCGAGCCCCGCCGGAACCGTGCATGAATCCCGTCGCCGATCCTGTTGCCGCCGCCGGCTTCACCCACATGCGTATCGTGCTCGGCATGGTGGTCGGCCTGGGCCTGACTCACCTGCTGCGGCAATTCGCCCGCATGATCGAGCATCCCGGGCGCAAGCGCCTGTATTGGGTGCACCTCGTGTGGGTGGCCGCGATGTTCTTCTACCTGCTTTCGTTCTGGTGGTGGGAGTACCGCTTGTCGCACCTGGTGCAATGGGACTTCAACCTGTACCTGTTCGTCACCCTGTACGCGCTTCTGCTGTACCTGCTGTGCACGCTGGTGTTCCCGGAGAACATCGACGAGTACGCCGACTGGCGCGATTACTTCTACCGCCGTCGCCACTGGTTCTTTGGCCTGCTTGCCCTGGCCTATCTGGTGGACCTCGGCGACACCCTGGTCAAGGGCCGGGCCTACTTCGCCGGTTTCGGGCCGGAAATGTGGCTGCGCAGCCTGGCCTATGCCGCGTTCAGCCTGATGGCCATGGCCACCGCCAACCCGCGCTACCACGCGATCTTCGCCGTGGCGGGGCTGGCCTACCAGTTGGCCTTCATCGTGCGCCAGTTCGAACGGCTGTAGCTGCCACGGCAAGGACCCGGCGCCGAGTCTCATGCCTTTCGTCACGGGCGAGCCGGCGGCGCCATCGGGTAGCCTCGGGGCTTTACCGCAATAGGAGCTCCGCTTGACCACCCGCCTCGCTCTTGCCCTTGCCGTCTCGCTGGGCCTGACCATGCCTTCCTACAGCATCGCCGCACCGGCCACCGTCCAGGCCGCCGACCAGGCCAATCCTTTCTTCAAGGAAAGCCCGCTGCCGCTGCACTACCCGCAGTTCGACAAGATCAAGGACAGCGACTTCGCGCCCGCCTTCGACGCCGGCATGGCCGAGCAACTGAAGGAAGTGGACAAGATCGCCGGCAACAAGGCCAAGCCGACCTTCGAGAACACCATCATCGCGCTGGAGAAGAGCGGCCAGGTGCTCGATCGCGCCACCACCGTGTTCTTCAACCTGGTGGGTACCGACACCAACGACACCCGCAAGCAGCTGCAGGCCGACTATTCGGCCAAGTTCGCCGCGCACCGCGACGCGATCTCGCTCAACGGCAAGCTGTTCGCGCGCATCCAGGCGCTCTACGACCAGCGCGACAGGCTCGGCCTGGACGCCCAGGGCAAGCGCCTGGTCGAGAAGTACTACACCGACTTCGTGCGCGCCGGCGCCAAGCTTTCCGATGCCGACAAGGCGACGATGAAGGCGATGAACGCCGAACTGGCCAGCCTGGGCACCCAGTTCAGCCAGAACGTGCTGAACGAGGTCAACGCCTCGGCCGTGGTCGTCGACGACGTCAAGGAACTCGACGGCCTGTCCGACGAACAGATCGCCGCCGCCGCGGAAGCCGCCAAGGCCCGCAAGCTCGACGGCAAGTACGTGATCGCCCTGCTCAACACCACCGGCCAGCCGCCGCTGGCGCAACTGAAGAACCGCGCGCTGCGCCAGCGCATCTACGAGGCCTCGATCAACCGCGGCAGCCGCGGCGGCCAGTACGACAACACCGCGCTGGTGGCGCGGATCATGAAGCTGCGCGCGGACAAGGCCAAGCTGCTGGGCTATCCGAACTTCGCCGCCTACTCGCTGGAGAACCAGACCGCCAAGACGCCCGAGGCGGTCAACGCCATGCTCGGCAAGCTGGCCCCGGCCGCGGTCGCCAACGCCAAGCGCGAGGCCGCCGACCTGCAGGCGATGATCGACAAGGAGCAGAAGGCCGCCGGCAAGCCGACCTTCAAGCTCGAGGCCTGGGACTGGGCCTACTACAGCGAGAAGGTGCGCCAGGCCAAGTACGACTTCGACGAATCCCAGCTCAAGCCGTACTTCGAGATGAAGAACGTGCTGGAGAACGGCGTGTTCTACGCCGCCAACCAGGAGTACGGGCTGACCTTCAAGGAACGCCACGACCTGCCCAAGTACCGCGATGACACCTTCGTCTACGACGTGTTCGACGCCGACGGCAGCCAGCTGGCGATCTTCATCTTCGACCCGTACGCGCGCGCCTCCAAGCGCGGCGGCGCCTGGATGAACTCCTACGTCTCGCAGTCGGAGCTGACCGGCGACAAGCCGGTGGTCGCCAACCACCTCAACATCCCCAAGCCGCCGCAGGGCCAGCCGACGCTGCTGACCTGGGACGAGGTGACGACCATGTTCCACGAGTTCGGCCATGCCCTGCACGGCATGTTCTCGAACGTGAAATACCCCTACTTCTCGGGCACCTCGGTGCCGCGCGACTTCGTCGAGTTCCCCTCGCAGGTCAACGAGATGTGGGCGGACTGGCCGTCGATCCTCGGCAACTACGCCAAGCACTACCAGACCGGCGCGGCGATGCCGCAGGCCCTGCTGGACAAGGTGGTCGCCGCGGCCAAGTTCAACCAGGGCTTCGCCACCACCGAGTACCTGGGCGCGGCGATGCTCGACCAGAACTGGCACCAGATCGGCGCCGACCAGGTGCCCGACGCCGGCGGCGTGATGGCGTTCGAGGCGCAGGCGCTGGCCAAGGACGGGATCGCCTACCCGCCGGTGCCGCCGCGCTACCGCACCCCGTACTTCAGCCACATCATGGGCGGCTACGCGGCCGGCTACTACGCCTACATCTGGTCGGAAGTGCTCGACGCCAACACCCAGAAGTGGTTCCGCGACCATGGCGGCCTGAGCCGCGCCAACGGCGACCGGTTCCGCCAGACCCTGCTGTCGCGCGGCGGCAGCGCCGATGCGATGGAACTGTTCCGCAACTTCGCCGGGCACGACCCGCAGATCGAGCCGCTGCTCGAAAAGCGCGGCCTGACCAGCGAGGGCGGCACCCAGTAAGCGACCCGCTCCACGAAGCCGCCCGGCCTGCGCCGGGCGGCTTTTTTCATTTCACGATGACTCCAGCATCGCATTTCGCCGGACTACGCCACCACCCGATACAGCAGGTTTATCAACGGGTTAGGCGAGTTCAACCTATGCCGGTGCTTTCCGAAACCTGACCCGGTTTTCCCGCTGATGGCTCCCATCAGGCCCTTGGAAATCGGGCGGTTGCGAGGAGTCATCATGGCAAAGATCAAGCTCACCAAGTCCACCGTCGATGCTGCGCGCGCCCAAGCGCAGGCCGTAGAACTGCGCGACACGCTGGTTCCGGGCTTCCTGTGCAAGATTACCCCGGCAGGCCGCAAGGTGTTCATGCTCCAGTACCGCACGAATGCGGGCGAGCGCCGCAAGCCCGCCTTGGGCCAGTACGGGGAACTCACCGTCGAGCAGGCGCGCTCATTGGCACAGGAATGGCTGGCGCAGGTGCGCCGTGGCGGCGATCCCGGCGCAGCCAAGGCCGAGGCACGCCAGGCGCCCACCGTTGCCGAGTTGTGCAAGAAGTTCATGGCCGACTACTCCAGCAAGCGCAACAAGCCCAGCACGCAGCTCGGCTATCAACGCGTCATCGACCGCTGCATCATTCCCTTGCTGGGCCGCAAGAAGGTGCAGGACGTGAAGCGCCCCGATGTGGTGGACGTGATGGAGAAGCTCGCATACAAGCCGACCGAGGCGAACAAGGCCTTCAGCATCCTGCGCAAGATGTTCAACTTGGCCGAGGTGTGGGGCCATCGGTCCGACGGTAGCAATCCTTGCCGGCATGTGCCGACCTATCCCGCAGGCAAATCCACCCACCTCATCAGCGACGAGGACATGGGCAAGCTGTTCCGGCAACTCGACAGGATCGAAGCCGAGGGCTTGGAGAACTACGTGATTCCGCTGGCGATCCGGCTCCAATTCGAGTTTGCCGGTCGCCGTTCGGAAATCATTGCGCTCGAATGGGCGTGGGTCGATCTGGAGAACCGGCGCGTGGTGTGGCCGGACAGCAAGACCGGCGGCATGTCCAAGCCCATGAGCGAGGAAGCCTATCGGCTGCTTTCAACCGCGCCCCGGCAGAAGGACAGCCCCTATGTGCTGCCGTCCCCACGCCACCCGAATCGGCATCTGACCGAGGGCGAGTATTACGGAGGCTGGTGCCGCGCGCTCAAGGCGGCGGGCGCGACGCACGTCGGCACGCACGGCATCCGTCACCGGTCGGCCACCGACATTGCGAACTCGGGCATCCCGGTGAAGGTCGGCATGGCGCTGACCGCGCACAAGACCGTGGCGATGTTCATGCGCTACGTCCACACCGAAGACAAGCCGGTGCGGGAAGCGGCGGAAGCGGTGGCGAACCGGCGCAAAGCGGTGGTCATGGGAATGCGGCCAACCGCGCAATAAGGTGCAACTGCCGGGTCATGAAACCCACCGTGCAACGTGCAGACAAACAGGCATTGCCGCACCGTTTCCGCGTCCACTTCGTGTGCCTGGAAGAGCGGAGGTGGAAGGCAAGATAAAAGGTCGCGGCACTTCGCCGCGAGGAAAGCGGGTCTGCACATGGGGTTGGCGCGGCACGCTCAAGCCGGGGCATCGTGCTGCGAGGGCACGAAATGCCGCTTGGGCATTGGCGAAAGTGCGTGCCTGTCACGGAGGGCAGGCTGTCCGGCAGATGCCAAGCATTTCGTGGCCAGCTCTACGTTTACATGCTAGATTGCGTCTTTACGATTTAATGCGACTTTGTGCCGCCAATTCATTGGCGCTGGAGCAGCCGTGACCGAGCCTTGGGTATCCGTTGAGCAGATCGCCGAACACTTGGGCGTGACGCGCGATTCCATCTACCGCTGGATCGACCGCAAGGGCCTGCCCGCACACCGCGTGGGGCGGCTGTGGAAGTTCCAGGTGTCCGAGGTGGACGAATGGGTGCGCGCCGGCGGCGCGGATGAAGAACAAAACGCGGGCGGTCCCCCTGCCCGCAAGAACTGAAGGTCACGAGGCGCATGCCCACATTGAACTGGATCGGCAAGGAAGCCGTCGTCAAGCATCACAAGGAAGTGCCGTTCCGGCTGCTGGAGCCGGTGCCCGAGCTTTCCTGTGGCACGGGCGATGGCCGCGACAGCGGCAACCTGATCGTGCAGGGCGACAACCTGCACGCGCTCAAGGCGCTGCTGCCGCGATACGCGGGCCAGGTGAAGTGCATCTACATCGACCCGCCCTACAACACCGGCAACGAGGGCTGGGTCTACAACGACAACGTCAACAGCCCGGAGATTCGCAAGTGGCTGGGCGAGGTGGTCGGCAAGGAAGGCGAAACCCTGGACCGGCATGACCGCTGGCTGTCAATGATGTACCCGCGTCTCGTGCTGCTGAAGCAGTTTCTGCGCGACGACGGCGCGATCTTCGTGTCCATCGACGACAACGAGGTCGGCAACCTTCAGGCCCTGATGCGCGAGGTCTTCGGTGCCGCGAACGAGGTCGCCACCATCGTCTGGGAAAAGGGCAAGAAGGGCGACTCGAAGCTTGTATCCGTCACGCACGAATACATCGTCGCCTTCGCTCGCAACAAGGCGCTGCTCAAGGAACGCAAGGTTCGCTGGCGGCGCAAGAAGCCGGGCATCGACGCCGTGCTGGAGCACTACGAAGGCTTGCGCAAGAAGCACGGTGATGACCACGCCGCGATCCGCAAGGAAATGATGGCTTGGTATCGCGCCCTGCCCAAGGGCGATCCGCGCAAGGGCCACAAGCACTACAACTGGTCCGACAAGCGTGGGCTTTACTTCGCGGCGGACTTCGCGGGACCCGATGACGGTCGCGAGAACCGCCCGCGCTATCCGATCCCGCACCCAATCACCAAGCAGCCTTGCGCGATGCCCTCGACCGGCTGGCGGTGGGAAGAGGACACCACGAAGGCGGCACTGGCCGAAGACCCACCTCGCATCCACTTCGGCAAAGACCACACCACGATTCCCAACCGCAAGAGCTACCTGTTCGAGATCGACGAAGAACCGATGATGAGTGTGTTCTACAAGGACGGCCGGGCGGCAACGCTGGAGGTCGAAGCGATCCTTGGCGCTGGTGCGTTTCCGTTTCCGAAGGACTCCGAGGTCATCGCCGATCTCGTTGGGATGGTGGCCGAGCCCGGTGACCTTGTGCTCGATAGCTTTGGCGGTTCCGGGACCACGGCGCACGCTGTGCTGAGATTGAATCAGCACTCGAAGGAGCCTGTGCGGTTCATCCTCGTCGAACTCGACGACGACGTGGCAAGGAACAAGACCCGCGAGCGCGTCCGCAAGGCCATCGAAGGCTACACACCGCTCGCCGGCAAGAAGCGTGCCCCGGTCGAAGGCCTCGGCGGCGGTTTCCAGTTCTGCCGCCTGTCGGCGGAACCGTTGTTCGACGCCGAAGGCCAGATCCGCCGCGACGTGAGCTTCGCGCAACTGGCCGAGTTCGTCTGGTTCGCCGAGACCGGCACCGGCTACACCGGGAAGGCCGATTCGCCGCTGCTCGGCGTGCACGAGGGCCGCGCGATCTACCTGCTCTACAACGGCATCCTCAAGGACCGCTCGGTCGCGGGCGGCAATGTGCTCACGGGCCCGGTGTTCGATGTGCTGCCGAAATTCGCCGGCCCGAAAGTGATCTACGCCGCCGCCAACCGCATGGGCGGCCGCGCCGCGCGAGAGGGCATCACCTTCAAGCAGACCCCTTACGCGCTGGAGGTGTAAACCATGACCACGTTCGTACCCAAGACCTACCAGCAACAGGTGCTCGACAGCATCGAGGCCTATTTCAAGGCCTGCCACGAGCTGCCGTCGCCGTCGATCGCGTTCACCGCCACCACCGAACAGCTGTGGGGCCGTGGCAATGCCTACCACCCGCTCTCGGGCTTTCCGGGCGACATGCCGTACTTCTGCCTGCGCGTGCCCACCGGCGGCGGCAAGACCTGGCTGGCCGCCAAGAGCGTGGCGCTGGTCAACACGCATCTGCTGCGCTGCGAGCACAGCGTGATCCTGTGGCTGGTGCCCAGCAAGCCGATCCGCGAGCAGACCTTGCGCGCGTTGCGTGACCGTCTGCATCCGTACCATACGGCGCTGCGCGAGGCGGGGCCGGTCACGGTGATGGACCTGGACGAGGCCAAGAGCGTGACCCGCGCCACGCTGGACACCTCGACGACCATCATCGTTGCCACCCGGCAGGCGTTTCAGGTGGAAGAGGAGGAATCGCGCAAGGTGTACCAGAGCAGCGGCGCGCTGATGCATCATTTCGACAACCTGTCGCCCACCCAGCGCGACGGTTTGTTGAGCGAGGGTGAAGGCGCGGAACGCACCATTCCCTGCTCGCTGGCCAACGTGCTGCGTTTGCGCCGGCCGTTCGTGGTGGTCGACGAGGCGCACAACAGCCGTACCGAACTGGCGTTCGACATGCTGGCGCGATTCCGCCCCAGTGGCGTGATGGAGTTGACCGCCACCCCCGACCTGGAGCGCACACCCAGCAACGTGTTGCACAGCGTGTCGGCCGCCGAGTTGAAGGCGGAGGAAATGATCAAGCTGCCCGTGGTGCTGGAAACCGAGCCCAACTGGCAGCAATGTCTGGCCGACGCTATCGGCCGGCGCGATGCCCTGCACAAGCTGGCCGACGAGGAACGCCGCGCGGGCAGCCCCTACCTGCGGCCGCTGGTGTTGATTCAGTCGGAGCCGCGACGCACCGGGGTGGAGACGCTGGACTTCGAGCGCGTGCGCAACGAGTTGATCGCCAACCACGGCATCCCGGCCAGCGAGATCGTCGTCGCCACCGGTGAAGAGAAGGGCCTGGAGCAGATCGACGCCGACTACAAGCTGGGCATCGCCGACCCGGCCTGCCCGGTGAAGTTCGTCATCACGCAGAAGGCCTTGGCCGAGGGCTGGGACTGCCCGTTCGCCTACATCCTGGTGAGCATGGCCTCGCTGTCCTCGGCCACGGCGGTGGAGCAGTTGCTCGGGCGCGTATTGCGGCAGCCCGACGCCAGCCATCGGCAGGCCAAGGCCTTGAATCAGTCCTATGCCTTCGTGGTGTCGCACAACTTCGCCGAGACGGCCGGCGCGTTGCGAGACCGCCTCGTCGCGGGCGCGGGCTTCGAACGACGCGAGGTGACGGAGTTCGTCACCGCCGCGAAAGCCGAGCAGGCGCGGCTGGACTTGGAGGGACACGCCGGGCGCGTGGTCGTTCGGCCGGTGGCGATCACGCTGACGGAGAAGCCCGACCTCAAGAGCGTGCCGAAGCCGGTGCGCGACAAGGTGAGCTGGGATGGAAAGCTCAACACGCTGACTATCAATACACCGCTGACCGAGGACGAGGCGGACGTTCTCAAAGCATCGGTCACCGCTGATTCGGCCGTCGCCGCCATCGTCGAGGCCGCCGAGATCAGCCGCACCACGGCCATCGAGTTCTTCCAGACGCCCGCCGAACTGGGCGAGCGTTTTCGCGTGCCGCAGCTTGCCTTGCGTGTGCAGGGCGAGCTGCAGATGTTCGATGACCCCGAGGTGCTGGACTACCCGTGGGATTTGTCGACTTACGACGCTGCGCCGACCGGCGACGACCTCACGGCACTGGGCGCGGGCCTGAAGGTATCGGAAGGTGGAGAGATCGATGTCGACGGCGACAGCGGCAAGGTCATCTCGCGCTTCCTGCCCGATCTGCAGCGCGACCTGGGGCTGGTCTACCAGCCCGAGCACTGGGATGAAGTGCGGCTTGCGACCTGGCTCTGCCGGAACCTGCCCGAGCCTTCCCTCACCCATGCCAGCAAGCAAGCCTTCGTGGCGAAGTGGCTGACCGAGCTGTTGCGCCGGGAAGGCTTCACGCTGGCGCGGGCCAATCTGCAGAAGTTCCTGCTTCGCAATCTGTTGGAAGCGCGCATCCGCGACCTGCGCAGGCAGGCTGTGGGCAAGGCGTTCCAGCAGGCGCTGTTCGGCGACGATGCCGCGTCGCGCGTGGCGGTGACCGATCAATACGCCTTCGAGTTTCACGCCCAGGCCTACGCGCCCAGCCGCGACTACGACGGCCGCTTCGGCCACTTCGATTTCCGCAAGCACTTCTACGGGCGCGTCGGCGACTTCGACAGCAAGGAGGAGTTCGAGTGCGCCTGCTGGCTGGATGTTCAGGCGCAGCAGGGACGCATCCAGTTCTGGGTGCGCAACCTCGTTCGGCGCGAAGGCAGCTCGTTCTTCCTGCAGAAGGCCGACGGGCGTTTCTACCCGGACTTCCTGTGTCAGCTGCCTGGTGCCACAGGCAACGCCGGCCCGATCCTGGCCGTCGAATACAAGGGCGCGGATCGCTGGGTCAGCGCGGAGGATGACCGGCTGATCGGTGGCCTGTGGGCGAACCTGTCTGAGGGGCGCTGCCGATTCGTGATGATCAAAGACAAGCGGTGGGAGTGGATCGAGGAGAAATTGCGATGAGCAACTTCCTCGCCGCCAATTTCGCGCTGCTGCCCGCGACGCTGGAGCGGGTGTTTGCCGGAAGCGACTAAGCCGATATGACAGCCACCGAATTGCCCAACGACTTCTTTGCAGAGATACAAGGGGTTTTCCGCAAAACCCCGGTGCTGCTCTTTGGTTCTGGATTTTCCTGCGGCTACGGCCTTCCTGGCATGGGAGCCTTGGCGGAGCACTTGGCAACCGCTGTCCACGGTGTGCTGACCACCGATGAAGCAAAAAATACTTGGGCACAATCAGCCGATGCGGTAAAGACCAATCTGGAGACGGGCCTGAATGGCATTGCGGTCGGAAAGCCGGAATGGGAAGAGATCGTTTCAGCCATACGCGGAGAAACCGCGAAGCTTATTCTGGATAAGACCATCGCCGCAGAAACGACGATTCTGGGTGAGGAGGTAGCAGGCGGTCACGCGCCGTCACGCCTCCTGAATCGCTTGTTCAACGGCTCGCCGCAGAACGCGGAAAGCATCCACGTCATCACGACCAACTACGACACCTTGCTGGAGTTGTTCTGCGATCTGGCGGAGCTTCCGCTGGACACGGGCTTCACAGGGTTCCGTCGGCGTAAACCGCGACCTCGCCCGCTTTTCCAGACGCAATACAGCCGTGTTCTGGTGGCTGAAAAACGCCAGCAGCAGGTCGATCATCGCCTTTGCAAAACTGTTCGCCTGTACAAGCCGCATGGCTCGATTAGTTGGCTGACCACTGACGATGGGCCAGTGGAAGTCCTCAACGATGTTTCCGTCGCAGGGCGAGCCATCGTCGTGCCCGGCCCTGCGAAATATCAGGACACATTGGTCAACACGCTGTTCGATGCCATGCGTGCCGAAATGAACGAGGTGCTTACCAAGGCCGAAGCCTTGTTGTGCATAGGTTTTGGGTTCAACGATGAACATTTGCAGGGTGTCATCAAGCAGCGTTTGACAGCGGGGATGCCCGTCATCATCGTCACGCGCGACGCGACCCCGAACATCGAGCAACTACTCCGCGATCATTTCCATCTGATCGCCCTATTCAAGTCGGGCGACGGGGCGGTTTGTCACTGGAAGGGTCAAACGCTGCAATCCTCGGAGCCGCTCTGGCAGCTTGATGATTTCCTGAAAAAATTCCTGGAGTGAGGCGGCGATGAGCATTTTCAATTTCACCGAAGAACAATCCCTGGGCGAAGTCCGCAGCGTCGAAACCTCACGAATCACCGTGCGAGTGACCGACGGGCAGCGCCTGCAAAAAGCGCGTGTCGGTCGCTTGGTTGCCATCCAGTCGATGGGGGACGAATGGCTGATCGGCATCATTGAGCGCGTTTGGCGGCACCCGGTCGAATTGCCGACCTTCTCGGAGGGCGAAGGAGTCCCCGATCTGACGAGCGTGTCTCAAGAGGAGAACGGCGTGTCGATCAGCTTGGTCGGTACCTATCGCGCCCGTGACGGACAGCGCAAGGACACCTTCACGCGAGCCGTTTTCATCTTGCCCGAAATCAACCGGCCCGTGTTCCCCATCGAGGAGAAGTCCCTCGAAGACTTCATGGGCATCTTGAGCACATCGTCCAAGACGGATGCGGTCACCCCGCTCAAGGTCGGAACTTACACGCTGGATGGCAAGGCCAGCGCCTACATCGACGGGGACAAACTTTTCCAGCGGCACGCGGCGCTGCTGGGGAGCACAGGGTCGGGAAAATCCTTCACCGTGGCCTCCATTCTGGAGCAGTCTGCGCTGTTGCCTCACGCGAATATTGTTGTGCTCGACCTGCATGGCGAATATTCGAGTATGAAATTCGCCTCGCATTACCGCATCGCAGGCATCGGCGACATCAAGACCAAGAACGACGGCGCAATCTTCCTGCCCTTCTGGCTGTTGACCTACGACGAAATGCAGTCGGTGTTTGTGGATCGCTCCGGTGACAACGCTCCCAATCAGGCGCTTGCGCTGATGGATTCGGTCGTGGAGATGAAGCGCACTGCCATCAATGCGCTTGGCAAACCAGAGCTTCTCGAAGGCTTCACAGTCGATACGCCGGTGCCATACAAGTTGAATGACTTGGTGGAATCTTTGGACAAGAAGAACGATGAGGTTATTCCTACGGGCGAGGAGTACGTCAGCGGCGCGAAAAAGGGGCAGCCCAAAACAGAAAAAGGCCCGTTGAATGGCAAGCTCTCGCGCTTCCTCATTCGCCTGAAGACCAAAATGAACGACCGTCGTTATGCGTTCATGTATCAAGCGCCGGAGGAATACGAGGCTTACGAAGCATTGCACGTGCTGGCGAACAAGCTGCTCGGCACGGGCAATGTCAAAGACGACGTCAATCCTGGCATCAAGATCATCGACTTCTCCGAGGTTCCCTCCGACATCCTGCCGGTAGTCGTGGGCTTGGTCGGGCGGTTGATCTACCAGATTCAGTTCTGGAGCAGCCCGGGTGAAGACGGCGATGCACGGCATCCCATCGTGATCGTTTGCGACGAAGCCCACCTGTACCTGCCCAGCAGCGCGGCGTCCACCGGCCCGTTGGAAAAGCGGGCTTTGGAGAACTACGAGCGCATCGCCAAAGAGGGACGCAAATACGGCGTTGGCCTGATGGTGGTCAGCCAGCGCCCCTCGGATGTCAGCACGACCATTCTCAGTCAGTGCAGCAACATCATCAGCTTGCGTCTTGCCAACAAGACCGACCAATCGGTCGTGAAGCAACTTTTGCCGGAAAGCTTGGAGGGACTGATGGAAGTCCTGCCGACTCTGGATGTGGGCGAAGCCGTTGTGGTGGGCGATGCTACCTTGCTGCCAACCCGAATCAAGATGTCGAAGCCCAAGCACGAGCCACGCAGCGCGACGATTCCGTTCTGGGCACGCTGGGCCAAGCCCAAGGCGGAAGTCGATCTGGTCGCCGCAGTAGAAAACATGCGCCGCCAATCACGCGATAACGGGAAATAGAACACCCGTACTGCGCTCGCAAGCAGTGGTAATTGCCGATGACGATTTCAAACAGCAAACTCCCCATCAACCTCAACGACCTGCTGCGCCAGCGCACGGTCGAGGGCGAGCGCATCGAGTACAAGGCCGGCTGGAACCCGGACGCGATCATCCGCACCCTATGCGCCTTCGCCAACGACTTCGAGAATCTGGGCGGCGGCTATGTGGTGATCGGGCAGGACTGCGATGCCAATGGCCAGCCCGTCTTTCCGCCGGTCGGCCTGCCCGACGACCAACTCGACAAAATCCAGCGCGAACTGCTGGCGCACTGCCAGTTGATCCAGCCGCCGTATTTCCCGGTGTTGAGCCTTGAAGTCGTCGAGGGCCGCAACCTGATCGTGCTGCAAGCGCCGGGCGGGCAGACGCGACCCTATAAGGCGCCGGAAGCTGTCACGGCAAGCAAGAAAACCTGGCGCTACTACATCCGCCGCTACAGCAGCACGGTCGAGGCCAAGGGCGACACCGAGCAGGAGTTGTTGAGCCTGGCGGCGAAGGTGCCGTTCGACGACCGCTTCAACCAATTCGCGCGCGTCGACGATCTTTCCAAACCCTTGATGCAAGCGTTCTTGCAGGAAGTCGGCAGCGCGCTGGCGGAGGATGCGCCGGGGCTTTCCGTCGAGGCGCTGGCGCGGCAGATGAACGTGGCGGGCGGCCCCGCCGAATCGCCCTGGCCCAAGAACGTGGGTCTGCTGTTCTTCAACGAAACGCCGGAGCGGTTCTTTCCCGGCGTGCAGATCGACGTGGTCTGGTTCCCCGAAGGCGCGGGCGGCGACCGCTTCGACGAGAAAATCTTCAAAGGGCCGTTGGCGCGGATGACGCGCGAGGCGCTGGGCTACATCCAGCGCAACTTTCTGCGCGAGACAGTCATCAAGCATCCCGACCGTGCCGAGGCCACGCGGATCTGGAATTTCCCGTTCGCCGCCATCGAAGAGGCCGTGGTCAACGCGGTCTATCACCGTTCCTACGAGGAGCGCGAGCCCATCGAGGTGCGCATCAGCCACGATGAACTGACCGTCCTCAGCTTCCCCGGCCCGGATCGGTCGATCAGGATGGAAGACCTGAAAGCAGGCCGTGCGGTCAGCCGACGCTACCGCAACCGGCGTATCGGCGAGTTCCTGAAGGAGCTGGACATGACCGAGGGGCGCTCCACCGGCATTCCGAAAATCCTGAAGGAAATGGCGGCCAATGGCTCGCCCGCGCCGCTGTTCGAGACGGATGACGACCGGCTTTCGTTCGTGATCCGGCTGCCGAGGCATCCGCTGGCGCTGACGACCGACCAAGTTACCGACCAAGTCACAGGTGAAGTCACAGGTGAAGTCACAGGTGAAGTCGAACGCTTGCTGCGTGCCGTGGTGGGTGAGATGTCCCGCCAGGAAGTCCAGTCTGCGCTCCGTCTCAAGGGGGCGGATAACTTCAGAAAGACATATCTGCTGCCAGCCCTTGCGTCGGGATTGGTCGAAATGACCCTGCCCGACAAGCCGCGCAGCAGCAAACAACGATACCGGCTGACGGAGGCAGGGAGACGCTGGCTGGCGCTGCGGCCCGATGGTTCTTCGAGCTAAGCCCGAACCGTCATGCGCCGCAGCGCGCCATGACTTGGAACGTAACGGCTCCCACCTGACCCTTGCTCCAATCCAACCCAGGGACTCCACGCGTGCGGCGCAAAGCGTAACTTCCTGTCATGCCGAAGTTTTTCAAGCCAAGCGCATGGCCTGGAAAGCTTGACAGCGGACATTTTTCATGCCTGGCGGCAGGTCGTCAATGCTGGACCTCTCCGCCTGCCGACACCGAGGCGTTCGCCGAGAAGCCGTCCTGCGATGCGCCTGCCCCCGCGCCGGCGCTGCCGCCGAGCCTGGCCGTGCCGCGCGCCGGTGCCGCAGGCGCGGACGCGCGGCCGGCATCTTCGCTGCCCTTCGTGCCGCGGCTGCCGGCATCGCCGCGGCCTGTGTCGCCGGCCGTGGCGTCCTGCGGCACGCCGTCGCTAGAAGCCAGCGCCGCGTTTCCTTGCGCGGTCGCGCTGCCGGCCACCGACTGCAGCGCGCCTGCCGCGTGGCTTGCCACCGACGCGGAAACCGAATGGGCGACGTCGCCTGCCGCGCTCGCCTGGCCGAGCGCGGCCTGGGCGGCCGACGATCCCGAGGCCTGGACCTGGGCGACGCCCTGCCGGGCCTGGGCCGCGGCCGATTCCGCAGCGGCTCGGCCGCGCTGGCGCGCCTGCGACACGCCGTCGCGCAGCGTGCCGCGCGCCTGGTCCACTCCGTTGCGCAGGCCGCCGGTGTCCAGGGTGCCGCCGACGGTACCGCCCAGGTTGCCGGACACGCCTCCCAGCGAACCGCCCAGCCCGGCCCCGCCGCTGCCGCCCAGCAACTGGGCCATGGCGAAGGGACTGGCGACGCACAGCGCGGCAGCCAGGGCCGCGCGACGGATGGAAACTTGCTTCATGGGGCTCTCCTTCTCACGGTGCCGCGGCACATCCGCGGCTCTCATGGGGAACTACGGAGCGGCGCGCCCGCTTCTTCCCCAACCTGTCGAGCCCCGACAGCTCGCATTCATCCTGCCGGGCCCGGCGACAATCCGCCGAGCAAGCCCTGGCCGTACGTCGGATCGGGCCCGGGCGTCCCCAGGTCCTGCGCCTCGGCGGCCAGCGCGGTGCGGACCGCTGCCGCGGCCTGCGGGTCCGGCGCGCGCAAGCGCAACGCCGCCAGCCGCGCTACCCGCGGCGCCGCGAACGAGGTCCCGCGCACCTCCGCCCAACCTCCTCCCGGCGCGGCCGCGGACACGCGGCTGCCGAGCGCGGCGAACGCCACCTGCGGGCCACGGCAGGCCTCGGGGAGCACCCGCCCGCGCGGATCGACCGCGGTCACCCCGACCACGCCCGGATAGGCCGCCGGATACAGGGGCGGCGCGGAGGGCCCATCGTTCCCCACCGCGGCCACCAGCAGGTGGCCGCGGGCGACCAGGCCTGCCACCGCCCTCTGCAGCACCCCGTTGGCCGGGCCGGTCAGGCTGACGTTGACCACCGGCACGTCCTCGCGCGCCATCCAGGCCAGCGCCTCCGCCAGCGCCACCACCGAACCGCCGGCGGCCCGTCCGCAGTAGACGTCCGCCGCGTACAGGCGGCTGCCGGCGGGCGCGCCGGCCCGTCCGCCCAGCAGCAGCGAGGCCACGGCGGTGGCATGCGCCTGCGCCACCGGCGTACCTTCGCAGCCATGGGCGATCACGTCGGCCGTCCGCAGCGCCGGGTGCCGCGGGTCCACGCCGCTGTCGACCAATCCCACCCGGTAGGGCGCCGTTGCGACCGGCATGGCCGCCGGCGGCGGCACGGGCACGGGCGCCTCCGCCTGCGCATCCAGGTAGACATGGTTGAAGTCGTACTGCCCGGCGGGATCGAGCGCCCTCAACCGTTTCAGCGCCTGCGCCGTCGACATGCCCGGCGGCGCCTGCAGCACCACCAGGGTCAGACCCAGTTCTTCCAGGCGCCGCTCTTGGCCGACCGAGAAACCCGCCGCCCGCGCCGCTTCCAGCGCCTGCGGCGCCGGCGCGACCGCCACCACCTCGCTGCGCACCACCGGCGCGCCGGCCGGATCGCGGTCCAGCTCCCGGCGATGGCGTCGCAACAGGACGTCGACCCGCTCCACGCGTGCGCTCGAAGCCACCTCGTCTCCCAGCTGCCGCACCGGCGCGAGCAGGCGATCGCCTACCCCGCCCATCCCGCCGGGCAGCGTCACCGGCGGCAGGGCGACCTGCGCCCGCGCCGCGCCGGCCACGGCCAGCAGGCCGAGCCAAAGCATCCCTCGCGCGCCCTTCATGCAGTGGTTCTCCTGGCCGGAACGTGGAAGCGAGGCGCGCCCGCGCCGCGCGCGGCCGGTCCCCGTTGGCCGATAGAATGCGGGGGCCGCGCCGACCGGGCATGAACGCAGCGACGAGGCGCGGGAAGAAAACGCCGGGGAGAAACGTATTCCATGAGCATGCAGCGCGATGCCGCCGCGGCGGTGCGCGAAGGCCTGGCCGCCCTGCTGCCGCGCCTGCGCCGTTTCGCCCGGGTGATGACCGGCAACGTGCACGATGCCGACGACCTGGTGCAGGCCGCGATCGAGCGCGCCCTGCGCCATGCCGGGCAGTGGCGGCCGGAGGCCGGGCTGGAAGGATGGCTGTTCGGCATCGTCCGCAACGCCTGGATCGACGAGGTCCGGGCGAGGCAGCGCCGGCAGCAGGTGCTGGTCCCGGAACAGGCCGGCGAGCACGTCGGCGACGATTCGGCGCAGCGGCAGGACGCGCGCATGACGGTGCAGGCGGCGATGGCGCGGCTGCCGGAGGACCAGCGCATGGCGGTGGCGCTGGTGCTGGTGGAAGGCCTGTCCTACCGGGAGGCCGCCGAGATCCTGCAGGTCCCGGTCGGCACCCTGACCAGCCGGCTGGCGCGCGGGCGCGATGCCTTGCAGGCCCTGCTGGGCGAAGAAACGGAGCGGTTCCCATGATCCCGAACGACGAGACCCTGATGGCTTACGCGGACGGCGAACTGCCGCCCGGGGAGCGTGCCGGCGTGGAGGCCGCCCTGGCGGCGGACCCGTCCCTGGCCGCACGGGTGGAACGGTTGCGGCGGCAGCGCCTGCAGCTGCGGCAGGCCTACGACGACGTCCTGGACGAGCCGGTGCCGCCCGCATTGCTGGCGGCGCTGGATGCGCCGGCCGGCGCGGCCGCGGCGGCTCCGCGCGAGGCCGCGCGCCGCGCGCCGCGTCCGGCATGGCCGCGCTGGCGGAGCGGGCTCGCCCTGGCGGCCGCGCTGGTGCTGGGCATCGCGCTGGGACGCGGCTTCCTGGCTCCCGCCCCGATGTTCGCCGCGAGCGCGGCGGGACTGCAGGCGGCAGGACCGCTGCGCGATGCGCTGGACCGGCGCCTGGCCAGCGAGACCGCGGCGGGACCGGTGCGGCTGCCGCTCAGCTTCCGCACCGGCGCCGGCCAGTACTGCCGGGCGTTCGTGCTGGCGCGGCAGCGGCAGGCCGGCCTGGCCTGCCGCGATGCCGGAGGCTGGCGGATCAACGTACTGGAGGACACCGCCGGCGGCGGCGATGCCCAGGGACTGCGGATGGCCGGCTCGACGCTGCCTCCGGCGCTGCTGCAGGCGATCGACGCGCGCATCGCCGGCGAATCGCTCGACGCCCAGGGCGAGCGGCAGGCCCGCGACGCGCGCTGGCGCTGAACCGGCTTCCGCCTAGCCGACGCGCTCCAACCCGGCGAGCATCTTCTTGAGCAGCGCTTCCAGCTGCAGCTGCTCCTTGTCGCGCAACGCGGACACTTCCATGTCGAGCAGGCTGCACAGGTCGGGCAGCATGCTCTCGATCAGCGCCTCGCCGGCCGGCTCCAGGGTCAGCACCACCTTGCGCCGGTCCTCGGTGCTGCCGGCGCGCCGGATGAAGCCCTTCTCGCACAGCTGGTTGGTCAGGCGGGTGACGTTGGCCATCTTCTCGCCCGCCGCCTCGGCCACCTCGCTCGGCGTGAGCGAGCGCTCCGGGGTACCGAGCAGCATCATCAGGATGTCGTACTCGGGGTGGCTGATCCCGTACGGGCGCAACAGCAGGTTGGCGTTGGCGTGGATGCGCTTGTACAGGTGCTTGATCAACCGGACCAGGATCGCAGGCTCGCGCGGGAACGCCGGATAGCGTTCGCAGGTGACCTCCACTCGTCGTTCGGTTGGATCGAAGCTGCCCATTGTCACCGTCATCGCCGTGGAGTTGCCCCATGTTACAGGCAGCGGGGCCCCGGCGCGGGTGCCGTTCGTCAGCGCGGGGCGCGGTAGCTGCCGGGCAGGCCTTCCGGCGACAGCACGACCTGCCACAGCTGGGCGTGCCGGCAGCGGAAGGTGGCCATGGAACCGGCCAGGTAGAAGCGCCACATCCGGCGGAAACGCTCGTCGTAGCGCGCGTCCAGCCGGTCCCAGGCGGCCTCGATGTTGCGCCGCCAGGCCTGCAGGGTGCGGTCGTAGTCGGGGCCGAAGTTGTGCCAGTCCTCCATCACGAACAGGCCTTCGTAGGCCTGGGCGATCTGGCGCGCCGACGGCAGCATCGAGTTGGGGAAGATGTACTTCGCGATCCACGGATCGGTGCGGTGCCGGCTGACGTTGGTGCCGATGGTATGCAGCACGAACAGGCCGTCCGGCGCCAGGCACCGCCGCGCCACCTCGAAGTAGGTGCGGTAGTTCTTGTCGCCGACGTGCTCGAACATGCCGATCGACATGATCGCGTCGAAGCGCTCGTCGAGCTCGCGGTAGTCCTGCAGCCGGATCTCGATCGGCAGCCCGCGGCACAGCGCGCGCGCGTACTCGGCCTGCTCGCGCGAGATCGTCACGCCGACGCCGCTGACGCCGTAGCGCTCGGCCGCGAACTTCAGCGCCTCGCCCCAGCCGCACCCGATGTCGAGCACGCGCTGGCCCGGCTGCAGGCGCAGCTTGCGGCAGATCAGGTCGAGCTTGGCCTCCTGCGCGTCGTCGAGGTTGTCCGCCTGCGCCCAGTAGCCGCAGCTGTAGACCAGCCGGCGCCCCAGCATCGCCTGGTACAGGTCGTTGCCGAGGTCGTAGTGGCGGCGGCCGACCTCGTAGCTGCGCTCGCCCTGCTGCTGGTTGAAGATCCTCGCCAGCAGGGCGTCGCGGATCTCGCCCAGGCCGTGGACGCGCTCGTCCAGGCGCGCCCGCATCAGGTGGTAGAGGAAGACGTCGAGCTGGTTGGCGTCCCACCAGCCGTCCATGTAGCTTTCGCCCAGCCCCAGCGAGCCCTGCGCAAGCACCCGTGCATGGAAGTGGGCATCGTGGACCTGGATGTCCTGCGGCCGCGTGCCGCCGATGACCACGTCGGCCTCTGCCAACAATTGTTCGACGCGATGCTGAAGTCGCTCCGGCACGCCTGCTCCTCCGGATCAGGATCAATCTTTGGAGAAGAGCCCAGCATACTCCTGCGCGACCAGCGGACGCAGCACGCTCGCGGGCACGTCGGCGGTCTGCGTGCCGTCCGAATACGGCCCGACCTGGTAGGGCGGGAACACGAAGCGCAGCGCGGCGATGCGCCCGGCGCCATCGACCAGCGGCTCGAACTGCGCGAAGTTCGCGGCCTTGGCGGTGGTGCCCTCGGCGATCATCTTGTCGGCCGAGCGCAGCAGCGAGGCCGTCTCATCCGGCGCCAGCTTGTCGGCCTGCGCGCGGGCGGCGGCGGCCTCGTGCAGGCGCGCGGCGACGTACTGGCCCACCACGCCCCAGTTGCGCTCGTCGGGGACCAGCGCCTCGGCGGTCAACTGCTTCTGCGGTTCCTTGAGCCAGACGAAGCGCGCGACCAGCGGCTCGCCGTGCGCGCCGCCGGTGTAGCGGCTGCCATTGGCGGCGACCGCGACCAGCGCCGGCGTGTCGGCGAGCTTGTCGAAGCTCAGCGACAGCTCGTACGGCGCGCTCGGCCGGTCGTTGCCCAATCCCTCCAGGGCGCGCATCAATTCCGCGCGCGCGGCGTCGGCGTAGCCGCGGATCAGCCTGGCCAGCCCGGGCTGGTCCTCCAGGCCCTTGGGGAAGCTCACCCCGATCACGTAGGACGGCGTGTGTTCGATGATGTCGGCGAGCTTGGCCGGCGCCTCCGCTGCAGCGGCCGCCGCTGCGGTGTCCGGCGCAGGCGACGCCGGGGCCGCCGCCTGCCCGTCCCGTGCCGGCTGCGGCTCGCGCTGGCACCCCGCCACGCCGATCAGCGCGATCCAGATGATCCATCCCGCGATGTTGCGCATGTCGCTTCCCCTTCGCCTCGCTTCCGTCCGGTTCCGTTCAGGCCAACAGGTCCCGTTGCTCGGGGTGCCGCCTGAAGTACGCCTCCGCGTAGGAACACTCCGGCCTGACCTTCCAGCCATTGGCACGGGCCGTCGCCAGCGCCGCGGCGGTGAGCTGGCCGGCGATGCCGCGCCCGCCGATCGGCTCGGGCACGCCCGTGTGCAGGATCGCCATCGTGCCGGCCGCGAGCCGGTACTCGAGCACGGCCTCGTGCCCCCCCACGTGGGTGACGAAACGGAATCGCCCGGGCTCGTGCCGGACCTGGGATTCCCCTGCTGTACTCATGAGTTCCCCCGCCAAGCGATGCGGGATTCTGTCCGATCCGGCGCATTCAGCGCGTGAACGCGGACGCGCCGGCACGCGCAGGCGCGGGGCCTCGCTGCCGGTTTCACGCCGGCGAGACGGCGCATCGGTTGGCATGGCGGCCAAGGGGGAACCCGAGCCTCGCTGGGAGCTCGCCATGGGCGTTCCGGAAACTCCCGCCGCCGACCACGACCAGGACCTGCTGGAGGACCTGTTCCGGCTGGTCGTGAGCGGACAGACCGGCGGCAGCGACTACGCATCGCTCGACGCCGAGATCTACGGCCGCCTGCTGCAGGCCTATGCCGGCCCCGCCCATGCCGGCGGCCAACGCCCGCCGGGCCACGGCGCCTGAACGGCGCTGCCCGGGCTCAACCGAATCGTGGGTTGGCGAGCTGCTCCAGGAAGATGTCCAGCACCTCCGGGCGCATGATCAGCATGAACATCACGCCGAAGGCGGCGCCGGCCAGGTGCGCGCTGTGGTTGATGCGATCGCCGCCGCGGCGGTCCATCCAGATGCTGTAGCCGACGTAGAACACCGCGTAGATGATCGCCGGCGCCGGGATGAAGAACACCAGGATGATCGTCCAGGGCGCCAGCAGGATGTAGGCGAACAGCACCGCCGATACCGCGCCCGAGGCGCCCAGGCTCAGGTAGTTCGGGTTCTTCTGGTTCTTGATGTAGCTCGGCATGATCGAGACCACCAGCGCCGCCAGGTAGAACAGCGGATAGGTCAGCACGCTGCCGGTGGCCATCGTCATCACCCGCTCGATCGGCCGCCCGAAGAAATACAGCGTGATCATGTTGAAGATCAGGTGGGCGAAGTCGGCATGGATGAAGCCGTAGGTCACCAGCCGGTCGTACTGCCGGTTGCGGTCGATCGCCGGCGGCCACAGGATCAGGCGATCGGCCAGCTTGCGGTTGTTGAACGCCATCCACGAGACGACGGCGGTGATGGCGATGAGGATCAGCGTGATCATGGATGGCGGGCTCGATCAGGCGGCGCGGTAGTTGTCCACGGCGCGGTAGCTGCGGGCGTACAGGCCGAAAGCCAATGCCGCCAGGAACGCGAACGCCGCGAAGAAGAACATCAGGAAGGCGGCCTCGCTCAGGCCGGTACGGGCGATATGGCCGGTGACGGCGTCGTTGCGCACCGCCACGTTGGACAGCAGCACCCACAGGTTGCCCACCGTGGTGGTCAGGTACCAGAAGCTCATCACCACGCCCTTCATCGATGCCGGCGCCTGGCTGTAGGCGAATTCGATGCCGGTGGCCGACACCAGTACCTCGCCCAGGGTCAACAGGGCATAGGGCAGGATCTGCCAGGCGATGTGCATCGGGTCGCCGCCGTCCATCTCGACCTGGATCAGGCCCACCACCACCCAGGCCAAACCGCTGAAGGCGATGCCGGCGGTCATGCGGCGCAATGCGGTGGGCTCGTACCCCAGCTTGCGCAGCGAGGGGTACAGCACGAGGTTGTTGAACGGGATCAGCAGCATCACCAGCAACGGATTGAGCGCCTGCATCTGCGAGGCGGTGAACCACGGGGGCATCACCATCTCGCGCCCCTGCAGCACCCAGGTCGAAGCCTTCTGGTCGAACAACGAGAAGAACGGCGTGACCAGCGCGAACACGATCAGCACCCGCAGCAGGGACCGCACGCCGTCCACCGCTTCGTCCGGATGCACGCCGCGCGCACGCTCCAGCTGCCACCAGGTACCGCCACCCACGCCGACCAGCAGCAGCACCAGCGCCAGGCACAGGCAGATCACGATGCCCAGCGTGCCCGCGAAGGCGAAGCTGGACAGGGCCAGCAACACCGACAGCACCGCCAGGACCAGGCCCGGCCGCGCCTGCCCCGGCGTGCGCGACAGCAGCGCGGTGCGCACCACGCGCGAGAAGGCATGCGGATCCTCGGGCGGCGGCGGCACATGGACATAGCGCTTGCGACCCAGCCAGAACACGAAGGTGGCCACGAACATCAACAGGCCCGGGATGCCGAATGCCCAGGCCGGGCCCAGGTTCTTCAGCGCCAGCGGGATCAGCAGCGACGCAAACAGCGAACCGAAGTTGATGATCCAGTAGAAGGCGTCGAAGGCGATCTTGGCCAGGTGCTTGTTGCGCTGGTCGAACTGGTCGCCCATGAACGAGGCCACCAGCGGCTTGATGCCGCCGGCGCCGAAGGCAATCAACCCCAGGCCCAGGAAGAAGCCGCCGCGATGGTCCTCGAACAATGCCAGGCAGGCGTGGCCGGCGCAGTACACCAGGCTGAACCACAGGATGGTGTTGTACTTGCCGAAGAAGCGGTCGGCCAGCCAGCCGCCCAGCAACGGGAAGAAGTACACCCCGATCATGAAGCTGTGCATGATGTGCTTCGCCTCGGCCTCGCGGCCGGGGGCAGTCACTTCCTGCAGCAGCAGCGAGGTGATCAGGAACTGCACCAGGATGTTGCGCATCCCGTAGAAGCTGAAGCGCTCGCAGGCCTCGTTGCCGATGATGTAGGGAATCTGGCGCGGCATGCGCGCACGCGGGTCGGCACTGGCGGCCTGGACAGGGGTCGTCATTGTCGGTCGATCGCGGGTATAAAGCCGCAAGCCTACCGTATCCGGGCGGGTGCCGGTGCCGGGCCTCGCCATCGCGCAGCCTGTGGGAGCGACTTCGGTCGCGACGGGCTTTCCCGGTACGGCTCCATCGCGACCGAAGTCGCTCCCACAGACTTCCGCACGGGAGGCGGATGCGTTCCATGCCGCATTGCGGATTGGCCCGCCCGCCGCGGTGGGATAGATTTGAGCGTTCCCCCTGCTTGGACCGACCGGATGGCCCGCCTGACGCGCCTGGCCCTGTGCCTGTTGTTGACCGCCACCAGCCAGCCCGCGCTGTCCGCGGATGCCGCGCTGTCCACCGTCGCCGAGCGCAGCGGCTTCCGCCAGACCGGCCGCTACGAGGAAGTGGTCGCGCTGTGCGATGGGTTCGCCCGGCGCTATCCGCAGGCGGTGCGCTGCATCGAGTTCGGCACCACGCCTGAAGGCCGGCCGATGAAGGCGCTGGTCGCCTCCACCGCCGGCGCGCTCGAGCCGGCCGCGGCCGCGCAGCGCGGATTGCCGGTGGTGCTGGTCCAGGGCGGCATCCATGCCGGCGAGATCGACGGCAAGGACGCCGGGTTCCTGGCGTTGCGCGAGATCCTCGAGGGCAGCGCGGGCAAGGGCGTGCTGGACAAGGCGGTGCTGTTGTTCGTGCCGGTGTTCAACGTGGACGGCCACGAACGCTTCGGCGCCTGGAACCGCCCCAACCAGCGCGGCCCGGAGCAGATGGGCTGGCGCACCACCGCGCAGAACCTCAATCTCAACCGCGACTACCTCAAGGCCGACGCGCCGGAGATGCAGGCGATGCTGCGGCTGGTGCAGGCCTGGGATCCGCTGATGTACGTGGACCTGCACGCCACCGACGGCGCGCAGTTCGAGCACGACGTGTCGATCCAGGTCGAGCCGGTGCATGCCGGCGACGCCACGCTGCGCCGCGACGGCACGCGCTGGCGCGACGCTGTGATCGCCGACCTCGCCCGCCAGGGCTCGCTGCCGCTGCCCTACTACCCTTCGTTCGTGGTCAACGACGATCCGTCCTCGGGCTTCGAGGACAGCGTGCCGCCGCCGCGTTTCTCGCACGGCTATTTCCTGCTGCGCAACCGCTTCGGCATGCTGGTCGAGACGCATTCGTGGAAGGAATACCCGGTGCGCGTGCGGATCACCCGCAACACGATCCTGTCGGTGCTCGACCAGGCCGCGCGCAACGGCGCGCAGTGGCGCGCCGACGCGCTCGCCGCCGATGCCCGCGCCGCGCAACTGGCCGGCCAGCCCGAACCGCTGACCTGGGTGGCGGACAAGCAGGCACGCACCGTGGCCTTCCGCGGCTATGCCTACACCCGCACGCCGTCGGACATCTCCGGCGCACTGATGACGCGCTACGACGAGAGCAAGCCGCAGGTCTGGCACGTGCCGCTGCGCGACCGGCTCGAGCCCGGCGTGGTCGTCGATGCGCCCGGGGCCGGTTATCTCGTGCCCGCCGCGCACGCGGCCTGGGTCGGCGAGAAGCTCCGGCTGCACGGCGTCGACTACCGCGTGCTGGACCGGGGCGCCACCCGCGACGTGCTCGCCTTCCGCGCCACGAGCTCGGCATTCTCCGCGCAGTCCGTCGAAGGCCACCAGCGCCTGTCGGTCGAGGGCCAATGGAAGCCGGAGCGGCGCGAGGTCGGGGCCGGCGCGTTGTTCGTGCCGATCGCGCAGCCGAAGGCGCGGCTGGCGATGGCGCTGCTGGAACCGCAGGCGCCGGACTCGCTGCTGCAATGGGGCGAGTTCAACGACGCCTTCGAACGCAAGGAGTACATGGAGGACTACGTCGCCGAGGACGTGGCCCGCCGGATGCTCGCCGCCGACCCGGCATTGAAGGCCGAGTTCGACAAGCGCCTCGCCGGGGACGCCGCCTTCGCCGGCAGCCCGCGCGCGCGGCTGGAGTTCTTCTACCGGCGCCATCCCTCGTGGGACGAGCGCTACCAGCTCTACCCGGTACTGCGTACCGACACCGCGCCGGACTGACCGCGCGCCCTCATCCCCGTTTTTCGTTCGACACCGCCAGGAAGGAACGGCCTTGACCCGCATCAGCATGAAAACGATTACACCCCCATGCCGGCTCCTGCTCGCGACGGCCGTCGCGCTGGCCGGCCCAGCCCTGCCGGCAACGGCCCCGGCGCAACCCGCGCCGGCCGCGCAGCCCTGGATGGACACCGGCCTGGATGCCGACCAGCGCGCAACGCTGCTGGTGGCGCGGATGACCCAGGACGAGAAATTCCAGATGCTGCGCAGCTACTTCGGGCTGGACAGCGACAAGACCAAGCGTCCGCCCGGCGCGCTCGGCTCGGCCGGCTACGTGCCGGGCATCGAGCGGCTGGGCATCCCGGCGCAGCAACTGGCCGATGCCGGCCTGGGCGTGACCAACCCCGGCGGCGTGCGTCCCGGGGACTACGCCACCGCCCTGCCCTCCGGCCCGGCGACCGCGTCCACCTGGAACCGCGAACTCGCCTTCGCCGGCGGCAGGACCATGGGCCGCGAAGCGTGGCAGCAGGGCTTCAACGTGCTGCTGGCCGGCAGCGTCAACCTGCAGCGCGACCCGCGCAACGGCCGCAACTTCGAATACGCCGGCGAGGACCCGCTGCTGGCCGGCACGATGGTGGGCGAGTCGATCCGCGGCATCCAGAGCGAGCACGTGGTCTCGACCATGAAGCACTTCGCGATGAACGACCTGGAGACGCGCCGCAACTTCCACAGCGCGCAGGTCGGCGAACAGGCGATGCACGAGTCGGACCTGCTCGCGTTCGAGATCGCGCTCGACGTCGGCCATCCCGGCTCGGTGATGTGCGCCTACAACAAGATCAACGGCACCTACGGATGCGAGCACGGCTACCTGCTCGACCAGGTGCTCAAGCGGGAATGGAAGTTCCCCGGCTACGTGATGTCCGACTGGGGCGGCGTGCACAGCGGCTCCAAGGCGGCGCTGGCCGGCCTGGACCAGCAGTCGGCCGGCGAAGTCTTCGACGCGGCGGTGTACTTCGACCAGCCGCTGCGCATGGCGGTCGCCGCCGGCGTGGTGCCGCAGGCGCGGCTGGACGACATGGTCCACCGCATCCTGCGCAGCTTCTTCGCGGTCGGCGCGTTCGACCGCCCGCCGCAGCGCCAGCCGATCGACGGCCAGGCCGGCCTGCTTGCCGCACAGCGGGTCGCCGAGGAAGGCGCCGTGCTGCTGCGCAACGAGGATGGCGCCTTGCCGCTGAAGCGCGGCGCCGGGCGGCTGCTGGTCGTCGGCGGCCACGCCGACAAGGGCGTGCTCGCCGGCGGCGGCTCCTCGCGCATCGACTACACCGTCGCCGGCGGCAACGCGGTCCCGGGCATCGCCCCGACGACCTGGCCCGGCCCGGTGATCTACCAGCCCTCATCGCCGCTGCAGGCGTTGCGCGCCGCATTGCCGGGCGTGCAGGTGGACTTCGCCGATGGCCTCGACCCGGCCGCGGCGGCGCGCGCCGCGCGCGATGCCGATGCCGTCGTCGTGTTCGCCACGCAGTGGGCCGCCGAGTCGGTGGACCTGCCGGACATGGCGCTGCCCGACGGGCAGGACGCGCTCATCGCCGCGGTCGCCAGGGCCAACCCGCGGACCACCGTGGTACTGGAGACCAACGGCCCGGTGCGCATGCCGTGGCTGGAACGGGTGCCGGCGGTGCTGCAGGCCTGGTATCCGGGCATCGGCGGCGGCCCGGCCATCGCCAACCTGCTGACCGGCAAGGTCAACCCGTCCGGCCACTTGCCGGTGACCTGGCCGGTGGACGAGTCGCAGCTGCCGCGCCCGTCGATCCCGGGGCTCGGCTTCCACCCGGAGCAGCCGGGCGCGGATACCGTGGACTACGCCATCGAGGGCGCCAACGTCGGCTACAAGTGGTTCGCCGCCAAGGGCCTGAAACCGCGGTTCGCGTTCGGCCATGGCCTGTCCTACACCACCTTCGCGTTCTCCGGCCTGCAGGCGAACGTGGACGGCGCGCGGCTGCGGGCGAGCTTCGAGGTCGCCAATACCGGCGATCGCACCGGCGCGGCGGTGCCGCAGCTGTACCTGCGGATGCCGTCCGGGCACGCCACGCCGGTGCGCCTGGTCGGTTGGCAGAAGGTCGCGCTCGAGCCGGGCGAGCGCCGCCGGGTCACGGTCGAGGCGGAACCGAAAACGCTGGCGGACTTCGACACGCAGGCGCGTCGCTGGAAGATCGGCGCCGGCCGCTACACGCTGGAGCTGGCGCGTTCGGCCGGCGACGTGGTCGAGCGCGTCGAGGTGGCGCTGCCCGAAGCCGTCCTGCAATGACCGTGGCGCAGGCGTCGCCGTGCACGACGCCTGCACCCTGGCTGGGCGAAAATGCAGGCATGATCGCGTTCGCGCCCCGCACTCGCACGGCCCGGCACTGGTTCGTCCTGTTGCTGGCGTTCGGCCTGTGCCAGCCAGGCCTCGCGTCCGCGGCGACCACGCCCCGTTCGCAGCCTTCTTCGCAGGAGCGCACCCTTTCGGTCGCTTCGCTGAGCCTGGCGGGCGACCGCGAGCGCTGGCCGGAACGCCGCGACGGCGTGCTCGCCCTGCTCACTCGGCTGCGTCCGGACGTGATCGCGCTGCAGGACGTGCTGCAGGCGCCGGACGTACCCAACCAGGCCTGCTGGCTGGCGGCACGGCTCGGCTATGGCTGCAACTTCATCACCGCCGATCCGCCCAGCCGGCCGCGCCGCATGGGCAACGCCCTGCTGACCCGCCACACCGTCGTCGCCGACGCGGTGACGCTGCTGCATCCCTTCGAAATGGCCGGCACCGCCGGCATGGTGCAACTGGAGCTCGATGGCAGGCCGCTGGACGTCTACGTTACCCACCTGTATCCCGACGATCCCCAGGCACCGGAGGATTCGGCCGCGATCCGGGCCGCGCAGGTGCGCAACCTGCTGCGCTGGATCGACGTCACCTCCGGCGATACGCCGGCCATGATCCTCGGCGACATGGCCACCGCGCCCGAAGCGGCGGAGCTGAAGCCGTTCGCCGCGCGCTACCGCAATGCCCTGGCCAGCGCCGGCAGCGCGCCGATCGCGCCGCCGCCCGCCTGCAGCGGCGAGCAGGTGTTCGTGCAACCGCCGCTGCGCATACTCTCGATCCGCCCGATCATGGCCGAACCGGACGCGGGCGCGGACGCCGCGCACGGCGTGTTCGCCACGGTGGCCTTGCCGGCCGAGTCCGCGGCGGCGGAACCCTTGAACTAGGTTCCTCCCCGGACGACCTGGCGCTCCTCGCCCGCGCCGGCCTTCCGCACCGCGCGGGCACCCCTTCCCGGGGATTGCGCCGGGGATCCCGCGCCCGCAAGCAAGAAGGCCGGAACCTCGCGGTCCCGGCCTTCCCGTCATGCATCCACGGCGGAACCGCGGATCAGGCGATCGCTTCCTTGTAGCGGCGCTCGACCTCGTCCCAGTTCACCACGTTGTAGAACGCGCCGATGTATTCCGGGCGGCGGTTCTGGTACTTCAGGTAATAGGCGTGCTCCCACACGTCCAGGCCCAGGATCGGCGTGTTGCCCTCGAACAGCGGGCTGTCCTGGTTGGCCGTGCTCTCGACCACCAGCTTCTTGTCCGGGGTCACGCTCAGCCAGGCCCAGCCGGAACCGAAACGGCTGACCGCGGCCTTGGTGAAGGCTTCCTTGAACTTCTCGAAACCGCCCAGGTCCTTGTCGATCGCCTTGGCGACCTCGCCCTTCGGCTCGCCGCCGCCGTTGGGCGACATCACGGTCCAGAACAGCGAGTGGTTGGCATGGCCGCCGCCGTTGTTGCGCACCGGGCCCTGCAGGTTCTCCGGCAGCGACTTCAGCTTGGAAACCAGCTCCTCGACCGGCAGGTCGGCGTACTCGGTGCCTTCCAGCGCCGCATTGACATTGTTGATGTAGGTCTGGTGATGCTTGGTGTGATGGATTTCCATCGTCTGCGCATCGATGTTCGGCTCAAGCGCGTCGTAGGCGTAGGGCAGCTTGGGGAGGGTGTAGGCCATGCGTGTCTCCTGGACTCGTTCGCCCGGCGGGAGACCGGGCGTTGCGGGGTGAATGGTAAGGACGGCGCCGTGACTTACCAAGCCCGGCGCCGGGGAAACTTCGTCCCACGGGCATGCGGACGCCACATGCGACTGTGCGGCGCGGCCGGTTACATGCGGGTGAACCGCACGTTCGGCGCGGGTGTGCGCCATGCCGCGTTCAACCAGGGATGCCCGTGGCGGGTCATACTGCCGGCCTCTCGACCAGGAGCCTGCCGATGCGCCGACCCGCCCTGTTGATCACCGCGATCGTCCTGCTGGTGGCGGGCCTGTGGGGCATGAGGCAGGTGCAGCAACCGCATCCGCAGTTCGCCCCGCAATCGGACCTTCCGGCCGTCGCCGAGGCCCGCCGCGCGCCGGCGCCGGCGTCGACCGGCTCGATGGACGGGCTGCCGGCCTTCCTGCCGGCCGAGGCACGCGACACGATCGCCTTGGTCCGGCGGGGCGGCCCGTTCCCGCACCGGCAGGACGGCAGCGTGTTCGGCAATCGCGAACGGCGCCTGCCCGACCGCCCGCGCGGCTACTACCACGAATACACCGTGGACACGCCCGGTTCGCGCGACCGCGGCGCGCGCCGCATCGTCACCGGCGGCACGCCGCCGGAAATCTGGTACTACACCGACGACCATTACGAGACGTTCAAGAGCTTCAGCGTGCCGGAGGACGTGCGATGAGCGGCGGTTTCGGCCTGGACCTGTCCGATCCGGCGCAATCGGGGGTCTACTCCGTCGGCGAGGCGGACCTGGACACCCTGGCCGCGCTGGCGCGCGATGCCGGCCTGCGGGTGCTGCGGGTGGACCTGCAAGGGTGCACCGACAAGCGCACGCTGCTGGCGCGCCTGGCGGCGCAACTGGACTTCCCGCCCGCGTTCGGCCGCAATTGGGACGCGCTGAGCGATGCGCTGCGCGACCTGTCGTGGCAGCCGGCGAACGGCTACGCGCTGCTGCTGGAGTCGGCCGCAACGCTGCGCGCCTCCGCGGGCGCCGACTTCGACACGTTGCTGGACATCCTCGACGAGGCCGCCATCCGTTGGCGCGAATCCGGCATCCCGTTCGCGGTCTTCATGGGATTGCAGGACGATCCCTAGCCTCGCCCGTCCGCGCCCGGCGGCAGCGCAGCGCAAGGCACGCATGCCCTGTGACGCGGACCGAGGAATCGCACATCCGCCGGCCGGGGCGCTTCCACTCGCAGTTCGGTGCGGACCCGTACCTGAAGGCGTGCTACGAGGATTTCAGGATCTGGAACGGGGCCCTGGACGCGGCGCAGGTCGCAAGCCTCGCGCAAGGCCGTTGAACGATGCCGGCCCCGGCCGCATGCGTGCTCAGCCGTCCAGCTCCGACCAGCGTGCGTAAGCCGCGTCCAGCTCGGCCTGCAGCACCGCCAGCTTCTGCGTGTCGGCGGTGACGGCGGCGCCGTCGCGGGCGAAGAAGGCCGGGTCGTTCATCGACTCGGTCAGGGCGGCGATGTCGCCTTCCAGCGTCTCGATCCGCGCCGGCAGCTGTTCCAGTTCGCGCTGCTCCTTGTAGCTGAGCTTGCGCTTGCCGGCGGCGGGTTCGGCCGCCTTCGCCACGGCGGGCGCCGGTGCCGGCGATGCCGGCTTCTCCGCCGGCCTGGCGACCGCCGGCGCGGGGCGCTGGCGCAGCCAGTCGCTGTAGCCGCCCACGTACTCGCCGATCCTGCCCTCGCCTTCCATCACCAGCGTGGAGGTCACCACGTTGTCGAGGAAATCGCGGTCGTGGCTGACCAGCAGCAGCGTGCCGGCGTAGTCGGCCAGCAGCTCCTCGAGCAGCTCCAGCGTCTCCACGTCCAGGTCGTTGGTCGGTTCGTCCATCACCAGCAGGTTGGAAGGCTGCGCGAACAGCTTGGCCAGCAGCAGGCGATTGCGCTCGCCGCCCGACAGGCGCGTGATCGGCGCGCGCGCGCGCTCGGGCGTGAACAGGAAATCCTGCAGGTAGGCATGCACGTGCTTGCGCTTGCCGTTGAGGTCGATGAAGTCCGCGCCCTCGGCGACGTTCTCGATCGCGCTCCAGTCCTCGCGCAGGGTCGCGCGGTACTGGTCGAAATAGGCGACCTGCAGGTTGGTACCGAGCCGCACCTCGCCCGATTGCGGCTGCAGTTCGCCCAGCAGCAGCTTGAGCAGCGTGGTCTTGCCGCTGCCGTTGGGACCGATCAGGCCGATGCGGTCGCCGCGCACGATGGTGGTGGAGAAGTCGCGCACCATGACGCGCTCGCCGAACGCGAAGCGAACGTCCTTGGCCTCGATGACCTTCTTGCCCGACGCATCGCCCTTGGCCGCCTCCAGCCGCACGTTGCCGCCCAGTTCGCGTCGCTGCGCGCGCTCCGCCCGCATCGCCTTGAGCCGGCGCACGCGCCCCTCGTCGCGGGTACGGCGTGCCTTGATGCCCTGGCGGATCCAGGCTTCCTCCTGCGCCAGCAGCTTGTCGAAGCGCGCGTTCTCCTGCGCCTCGGCATTGAGCCGTTCCTCGCGGCGGCGCTCGTAGTTGGCCCAGTCGCCCGGCCAGCTGGTGACCTGGCCGCGATCGATCTCGACGATCCGGGTCGCCAGCGCGCGCAGGAAACGGCGGTCGTGGGTGACGAACAGCACGCTGCCGCCCCAGCCCTTCAGGAAACCTTCGAGCCAGTCGATCGCCTCGATGTCGAGGTGGTTGGTCGGCTCGTCCAGCAGCAGCACGTCCGGGCTCGACACCAGGGCCCGCGCCAGCAGCACGCGGCGCTTCATGCCGCCCGACAGGCGCGCGAACTCGGCCTCGCCGTCCAGTTCCAGGCGCGTGAGCGTCTCGGCCACGCGCTGGTCCAGCGCCCAGCCGTCGGCGGCATCGATCCTGGCCTGCACCCGCGCCAGCGCGTCGGTGTCCAGTTGCGCGGCGTGGCTGAGATGATGGAACTCGGCCAGCCACTGGCCCAGCTCGCCCAAGCCGTCGGCGACCACGTCGAACACGCTGCCGCCGGTGCCCTGCGGCACCTCCTGCTCCAGCCGCGCCACGCGCACGCCCTGCTGGACGCGCACTTCGCCGTCGTCCGGGCGCAGTTCGCCGGCGATGAGCTTCATCAGGGTGGACTTGCCGGCGCCGTTGCGGCCGATCAGGGCGATGCGTTCGCCCGGCTCGATCGCCAGCTCGGCCTTTTCCAGCAGCAATGGGCCGCCGACGCTGTAGTCGACGGCATTCAAGGTGATCAAGGGCATCCGCGCATTGTACGGGAGCGGCGCCGCTCGCCCCCACCTGCCGCGCCCGCCCCGCGATCGGCCGTCATTCCAGCAGCGCCGCCAGGGCCGGCGAGAAACGCTTGCCGCGATGGCGCACGACATACAGCTGGCGCAGCAGCCGCGGCAGCGTGGTGCGCAGCTCCACCAGCCGTCCCAGCGCGATCGGCTCCTGCACCGCGCAGTGCGACAGGCAGGCGATGCCGAGCCCTTCCGCCGCGGCCTGCTTGATCGCCTCGGTGCTGCCGAGTTGCAGCGTGCTGGCGAAGCCGCCCAGGTGCGGCAACAACGCGTTGTCCACCGATTCGCGCGTGCCCGAGCCGGGCTCGCGCAGCAGCCAGCGCTGGCCGCGCAGCGTGGCCGGCGCCAACGCGGTGCGCCGCCGCGCCAGCGGATGGCCGGGCGCCGCGACCAACACCATCGGGTCGTCGCACCACGGCCGTGCGTCCAGTTCGTCGAGGTGGCAGGGGCCTTCGATCACGCCCGCATCCACCTCGAAGCGCGCGACGGCCTCGGCCACCGCGCGGGTATTGCCGATGCGCAGCTCCACGCCCGCCTGCGGTTGCACGCGCAGCAGCGCGGCGATGCGGGCGGGCATCAGGTAGTTGCCGATGGTGGTGCTCGCGCCCAGCCGGATGCGCGCCGGCGGGCAGGCACCGGCGAGGTCGCCGAAGCGGCGCTCGATCTCCTGCGCGGCGTCCAGCGCGGCGCGGGCCGGGTCCAGCAGCGCGCGCCCGGTCTCGTTGATGACCAGGCGCTTGCCGATGCGGTCGAACAGGCGCGCCCCCAGCAGGCCTTCCAGCTCGGCGAGCGCGGCGCTGGTCGCCGATTGCGACAAGGGGATCGCCTCGGCCGCGGCGACGGTGCTGCCGTGCTCGGCGATCGCGACGAAGGTCCGCAGCTGGCGCAGGGTCAGGCGCATCCATCTATCCATATTCCAGGTTATCCATAACGATACAACCTGTTTTACAGGTAATCGAGCCCGGTCCAGGCTATGCGTATTCCCGCTATCCGCACCCTCGATGAATACCCTCTCGGTCCAGCCGGCCCGCTCTCCCGAGCGCCTCCCTTCCCGCCCTTCCCCGCTGCCCGGCCTGCTGCTCACCGCGGCGATCGCGCTGTCCTCGCTCCAGTTGGCGCGGCTGGACTGGCTGCAGGCGCATGGCCTGAGCGCGCTGACGGTGGCCATCGTGCTCGGCATGCTGCTCGGCAACACGCTGTACCCGGCCTGGGGCTCCACCGCCGGGAGCGGCGTCGCCGTGTCCAAGGGCACGCTGCTGCGCGCCGGCATCGTGCTGTACGGGCTGCGCCTGACCTTCCAGGACGTCGCCCAGGTCGGCGGCACCGGCGTGCTGGTCGACGCGATGGTGCTGGCAAGCACCTTCGCGCTGGCCTGGCTGCTGGGCACGCGCCTGCTGGGGCTGGACCGCGGCACCGCGCTGCTGGTCGGCGCCGGCAGCTCGATCTGCGGGGCCGCCGCGGTGATGGCCGCCGAACCGGTCGTGCGCGGGCGGGCCGAGCAGGTCACCGTGGCGGTCGCCACCGTGGTGGTGTTCGGCACGCTGGCGATGTTCGCCTACCCGCTGCTGTACCGCGTCGGCGTCGACCATGGCTGGCTGGCGATGACGCCCGAGCAATACGGGCTCTATGCCGGCTCGACCGTGCACGAAGTCGCGCAGGTCTATGCCGCCGGCCGCGCGATCGGCAGCGACGCCGCCGATGCCGCGGTGATCGCCAAGATGGTGCGGGTGATGATGCTGGCGCCGTTCCTGGTGCTGCTGTCGTGGATGCTGGCGCGCCTCGACCGGCGCGCGCCGGCCGCCGGTGCGCGCCGGGCCGGCAGCCCGATCGTGGTGCCGTGGTTCGCGTTCGGCTTCGTGGCCGTGGTCGGCCTCGGCTCGCTGCACTGGCTGCCGGCGCCGCTGGTCCAGGCCGCCAACGCGCTGGACACCGTGCTGCTGGCGATGGCGATGGCCGCGCTCGGCTTGACCACGCACGTCTCGGCCCTGCGCCAGGCCGGCCCGCGCCCCCTGTTGCTGGCCGGATTGCTGTTCGCGTGGCTGCTGCTGGGCGGCCTGGCGATCAACCTCGGCGTGCGCGGCCTGTTCGGTTGATCCGGTGCGGCGCGGGCCGCCGGGTAGAATGGCGCATGACCGAATTCTCCACGCTGCCGCTTTCGCCGGCGCTCGCCGCCGGCATCGACGCCCTCGGCTACACCACGCTGACCCCGGTGCAGGCGCTCGCGCTGCCGCCGATCCTGGAAGGCCGCGACGTGATCGCGCAGGCGCCGACCGGCAGCGGCAAGACCGCCGCGTTCGGCCTGGGCCTGCTTGATCGCATCGACCCGTCGCACCTGCGCGTGCAGGCGCTGGTGCTGTGCCCCACCCGCGAGTTGGCCGACCAGGTCGGCAAGCAGCTGCGCAAGCTCGCCACCGGCATCCCCAACCTCAAGCTGTCGCTGCTGACCGGCGGCGTCGCGCTCGAGCCGCAGGTCGCCTCGCTGCAGGCGCACGCCCCGCACGTAGTGGTCGGCACGCCCGGGCGCGTGCAGGAACTGGCGCGCATGCGCGCGCTCAACCTCGGCAAGGTCGCCACGCTGGTCCTCGACGAGGCCGACCGCATGCTCGACATGGGCTTTGAGGAGCCGATCCGGGAGATCGCCGGCCGCTGCGCGCGCGACCGCCAGGGCCTGCTGTTCTCGGCCACCTTCCCCGACGCGATCCGCGACCTGGCCCGCCAGCTCCTGAAGGAGCCGGTCGAGGTCACCGTGGCCGGCGCCGACAGCGCGCCCGCGATCGACCAGCAATTCTTCGAGATCGAACCGGCGCACCGGCAGAAGGCGGTGGCCGGGCTGCTGCTGCGCTTCGCGCCGGAATCGGCGCTGGTGTTCTGCAACACCCGCAAGGACGTGGACGAAGTCGCCGATTCGCTGCGGCAGTTCGGCTTCTCCGCGCTGGCGCTGCACGGCGACCTGGAGCAGCGGGACCGCGACGAGGTGCTGGTGCGCTTCGCCAACCGCAGCTGCAACGTGCTGGTCGCCAGCGACGTGGCCGCGCGCGGGCTCGACGTCGAGGACATCGACGTGGTGCTCAACTACGAACTGCCGACCGACCTGGCCACCTACCGCCATCGCATCGGCCGCACCGCCCGCGCCGGCAAGGCCGGGCGTGCGCTGAACCTGGTGGCCTCGCGCGAGCGGCCGCGAGCGCAGCTGGTCGAAGCCGAACTGGGCGAGCCGCTGCGCTTTTCCAACGCCCCGCTGGCGACCGGCAAGCCGCCGAAGCTGCCGCAGGCAGCGATGGCGACGCTGCGCATCGACGGCGGCAAGACCGACAAGCTGCGGCCCGGCGACATCCTCGGGGCGCTGACCGGCGATGCGGGGCTGTCCGGCGCGGCGATCGGCAAGATCGCGATCTTCCCCACCCGCTCCTACGTGGCGGTGGCGCGCGCCCAGGCCGACAAGGCGCTGGCACGGCTGGAAGCCGGCAAGATCAAGGGCCGCCGGTTCCGCGTGCGCAAGCTCTGAGTTCAGGCCGCCGGCGCCGCCCGCGGCCGCCCGCCGAGCAGGCGCGCGGGCAGCGTCAGCAGCGCGCGCAGGAACGCGAACAGGGCCTCGAAGGTGATGCCCACCAGCCGGAACGGCAGCGAGAGCAGCCAGACCAGCGGCCACAGCAGCAGCACGAGCAACGCCAGCGGCCAGCACAGCACGAACAGGATGCACCAGGCGGCGATGGCGAACAGCGTCTTCATGGGCAGCTCCGAAGCGATCGAGGACCCGGGGTTCCGGTGAGCGGCAGCATGCGGGCGGCCTCCCTGCCCGGCAACGGCCGTGCGACGAAGCGCCGGTTGCGGCGACGAAGCGCCGGTTGCGGCGACGAAGCCCGGCGCCGGCGCGACGAATCCGGCCATGGCGGGCATGGGAGAGGCCGCCGGTGCCGGCAGGCCGTGCCCGCTAGAGAGGAAGCTCCATCTCCACCAGGTCGTAGCCGCCCCCGAATCCATCCGGTTCGATGCGCCGGACCACGAAGCCGAAGCGCGCGAAGAAGCCCTGGCTCATCGGCGTGGTCTCGATCAGCACGCGGGCGAAGCGGCCTTCCGCGCGGATGCGTTCGAGCCGCTCCTCCAGCAAGCGGGTGCCGAGCCCGTGCGCATGCAGATCGCGCCGGACCATGCCCCACACCAGACCGGCGGCCGAGGGCTCCGGATGCGGCGCATAGCCGCCGCACCCGAGCAGTTCGCCCCGGGAGTCCTCCAGCACGAAGTAGCGCAGGCCGTCTTCATCGAGGCTGTCGAGGAAGTCCCCGCGCTCGTGCGCGCCGAAATAGTCCGGCACGTTGCTCTCGAACAGCGCGATGCAGGCGGCCAGGTCGGTGGCGCGGTACGGACGCAGGCGGGCCAAGGCGGACATGCCGTCGGTACGAAGAGGGCTGGCTCAGTACGCCAACGTGGCCTGCAACGGCACCTCGCCGGTCCAGCGAGCGCGCCCGGCCAGCGCCTTCAGCTCGACCAGCACCGCCGCGCCGATCACGTCCAGGTCCAGCTTGCGCGCCAGCGCCATCGCGGCCAGCAGCGTACCGCCGGTCGCCAGCACGTCGTCGACGATCAGCACGCGCGCCCCGGGCTTCAACACGTCGGCATGCATCTCGATCCGATCCGTGCCGTATTCCAGCGCATATTCCTGGCCGACCGTGCGCCCCGGCAGCTTGCCCGGCTTGCGCACCGGCACGAAGCCGCAGCGCAGCTCGTGCGCAAGCGGCGCACCGAGGATGAACCCACGTGATTCGATCCCGAGCACCGCCTCCGGCGATGCCTGCCGCCAGGGCTGTGCCATCGCGGCGATTGCCGCAGCAAAGCCCGGCCCGTCCGCGAGCAACGGCGTGATGTCCTTGAACACGATGCCCGGCTTGGGAAAGTCGGGAATGTCGCGGATCAGATCGGCCCAGTGCGCAGGCACAGCGGAAGCCATGCCATGGCTGGCGTCGTTCATATCGATTACCGGGTAAATCGCGGGGGCGGCCATTCTAGGCCGTACCAAGCCCCCGAGCGAGCCATGCTGTGGCTGTGGCTGTGGCTGTGGCTGTGGATTTTGCCGTTTGACTTGCCGGGGCCCCTCCGAAGCGGCGGAGACGGTGGGAAAAACCCCGCAGGGGCGACGCACATGGATGTGCGTCGTTTTTCGCCGCGACAGGAGGTCGCGTCGAAAAATCCTGCCGGCTCCGCGGACCCGCAGCGTAGCTGCGGGCGCGTAGGCGGGGTGTGCTTGATCAGCCGTTCGGCTGCTGTGAAGCGCTTCTTTTGGTTACTTTTCTTTACGCGGCACATCCTTGTGCCGCGCCCTTCGGGCCGGCTTCGCCGTGCGGCGCCGCTCCTGCGGCGCGCGTGCACAAGCAAAGAAAAGTGACTCGCCGCAAGGCGAAAGCTTTCGCCTTTCTAGCCAAAGGCAAAAAAAGCGAAAAGCAAAGTCCCTGGATGATCAGCCATTCGCCCGCTGAAAAGCGCTTCCCGCCTTCGCGGAAATGACGACAGTGGGATTACGGATAGAGACTGGATAGATGGCGTCAAAGTCGCTGGGTCCCCGCCTTCGCGGGGACGACAGCACGGAGATAGCGAGAACCGGATCGATGGTAGGAAAGTCATACACACCCAACCCAACCAATCCCTCACGACATCAACCGGCAACCGCCTTCCGCCGCTGGAACAATCCCCGCACCAGCACGAAGAACATCGGCACCAGGAAGATCGCCAGCAACGTACCCGTCACCATGCCTCCGATCACGCTCACGCCGATCTCGCGCCGGCTGGCCGCACCCGCCCCCGTCGACAACGCCAACGGCAGCACGCCCGCCACGAACGCCAGCGACGTCATCACGATCGGCCGCAGGCGCAGCCGCGCCCCTTCCAGCGCCGCCTGCATCAGCGAACGGCCCGCGCGATGCTGCGCCTCGGCGAACTCCACGATCAGGATCGCGTTCTTGGCCGACAGGCCGATCGTGGTCAACAGGCCCACCTGGAAATAGATGTCGTTGACGAACCCGACCAGCGTCGTCGCGGCGACCGTACCGATCAGGCCCAGCGGGATCACCAGCATCACCGCCACCGGGATCGACCAGCTCTCGTACAGCGCCGCCAGGCACAGGAAGATGAACAGGATCGACGCCGCATACAACCAGATCGCCTGGTTGCTGGCCATCCGCTCCTGGTAGGACAGTCCGCTCCAGGCCAGGTCGAAGCCCGGGTGCTCGGCCGCCAGCGCCTCGATCCGCCGCATCGCCTCGCCGGAACTGCGCCCGGTCGCCGGCGCGCCCTGGATCTGCGCCGCCGCCAGGCCGTTGAAACGCTGCAACAGCTGTGGGCCGCGCGTCCAATGGGTGGAGGCGAACGCCGAGAACGGCGCCATCTGCCCGTCGCTGCCGCGCACGTACCACTGGTCGATGTCCTGCGGCAGCGAGCGATACGGCGCGTCGCCCTGCACGTACACGCGCTTGACCCGGCCGCGGTCGATGAAGTCGTTCACGTAGCGCCCGCCCCAGGCGATCGACAACGTGCCGTTGATGTCGCTCTGGGCCAGGCCGAGCGCGCGCGCCTGCGCCTGGTCCACGTCGACCTGCAGCTGCGCCTTGTCGCCCAGGCCGTTGTAGCGCACCGCCGCCAGTTGCGGGTCGTCGCTGGCCTGCTGCACCAGTTGCTGCCGCGCCTGGTCCAGCGCCGGGCGGCCCACGCCGTCGGCGTCGCGCAGCCACACCTCGAAGCCGCTCGACTGGCCGAGGCCGCGCACGGACGGCGGCGAGAGCACCGTGATCCTGGCGTCGCCGAAACGACGGAAGTAGGCGTTGGCGCGATCGATGATCGCCTGCGCGGAGCCGTCGCGGCCGCGCTCTTTCCAGTCCTTCAGCCCGGCGAACGCCTGGCCGGCGTTCTGGCCGACGCCGGCCTGGTTGCGGCCGATCACCATGAAGATCACGTTGAGGTTGTCCTTCTCCTCGCGCATGAAGTAGTCGCTGATGCGCTTGCCGACCTCCTGGGTCTTCGCCAGCGGCGTGCCCTCCGGCGTGGTGAACTGCACCTGCACCTGCGCCTGGTCCTCCACCGGCAGGAAGCCGGTCGGCAGGCGCTGGTAGAGGACGGCCACCACCAGCACCACCAGCAAGTACAGCGCCACCCAGCGGCGCGGCCGGTCCAGCAGCCGGCCCAGCCGGCTTTGGTAGCCCGCCTGGCTGCGTTCGACCAGCCGGTTGAAGCCGCGGAAGAAACGCCCCTGCGGCCGCTCGCGCTCCACCGGCGCCAGCAGCGTGGCGCACAGCGCCGGGGTCAGCGTCAGCGCGACCAGCGCCGACAGCGCCATCGCCGACACGATCGTCAGCGAGAACTGCCGGTAGATGATGCCGGTGGCGCCGCCGAACAGCGCCATCGGCACGAACACCGCGCCGAGCACCACGGTGATGCCGACCAGCGCGCCGGTGATCTGCCCCATCGAGCGCTCGGTGGCCTCCAGCGGCGGCAGGTGCTCCTCGTGCATGATGCGCTCGACGTTCTCGACCACCACGATCGCATCGTCCACGAGCAGGCCGATCGCCAGCACCATCGCGAACAGGGTCAGCGTGTTGATGGTGAAGCCCGCCACCGCCAGCAGGCCGAACGTGCCCAGCAGCACCACCGGCACGGTGATCGCCGGGATCAGCGTGGCGCGCCAGTTCTGCAGGAACAGGTACATCACCACCACGACCAGCACGATCGCCTCGACCAGGGTGTGCACCACGCCCTCGATCGACACCCGCACGAACGGCGTGCCGTCGCGCGGATAGGCGACCTCCACGCCGTGCGGGAAGCGTGGCTTCATCCGCTCGACCAGCGCGCGCACCGCGTCGGAGGTCTCCATCGCGTTGGCGCCGGAGGACAGCGTCAGCGAGAAACCCGCGGCCGGATGGCCGTTGAGCCAGGTCCAGCTCTGGTAGTTCTCCGCGCCGATCTCGACCCGGGCCACGTCGCGCAGCCGCACCGCCGAGCCGTCCGGCCGGGTGCTCAGGATGATGTCCTCGAACTGCTCCGGCGTCCGCAACCGCGATTGCGCGGTGACCGTGGCGTTGAGCGCCTGCTCCGGCCCGGTCGGCAGCGCGCCGAGTTCGCCGGCGGTGACCTGGGTGTTCTGCGCCTGGATCGCGCTGGTCACGTCCGAGGGCATCAGCTTGAACGCGTTGAGCTTGTGCGGGTCCAGCCACACCCGCATCGCGTACTGGGCGCCGAACACGTTGATCTCGCCGACGCCGTTGAGCCGGCTCACCGGGTCCTGCAGGTTGCTGACCAGGTAGTCCGACAGGTCCACGCTGTCGAGCGTGTCGGTGGTGTCGTACAGCGCCACCACCATCAGGCTGTCGCCCTGCGACTTGGCCACCACCACGCCCTGGTCCTGCACCTCCTGCGGCAACCGGTTGAGCGCCTGGTTGACCGCGTTCTGCACCTGCACCTGGGCGATGTCCGGGTCGGCGCTCTGGTCGAAGGTGACGGTGATGCGCGACTGCCCCGACGAGGAGCTGGTCGAGGAGAAGTACAGCAGGTGGTCGATGCCCTTGATCTGCTGCTCGATCACCTGGGTGACGCTGTCCTCGACGGTCTGCGCGGAGGCGCCGTTGTAGTTGGCGGTGATGCTGACCGTCGGCGGGGCGATGTCCGGGTACTGCTCGACCGGCAGCGTCGCCACCGCGATCGCGCCGGCGGCCATGATGCAGATCGCCAGTACCCAGGCGAAGATCGGGCGGTGGATGAAGAAACGCGGCAGCACCGGCTCAGCCTCCGCCGGCGACGCTGGCGGCCGGGGCCACCTTCACCGGCATTCCTTCGGCCAGTCCCTGCGCCCCCTCGACGACGACCTGGTCGCCCGCCGCCAGCCCGGCGTCCACCAGCCAGCGGTCCCCCACCGCGCGCGCGGTCTTCAGTTCGCGGCGATAGGCCTTGCCGTCCTTGCCGACCACCCACACCTGGGCGAGCCCGCGCGGCGTGCGGTCCACCGCCGCCTGCGGCACCAGGATGGCCCGCTCGCGCACGCCCTGCTCGACGATGGCGCGCACGTACATGCCCGGCAGCAGTTGCCGGTCGGGATTGGGGAACTGCGCGCGCAGCGTGACCGTGCCGGTGTCCTCGGCGACGTCGATGTCGGCGAATTCCAGCCGCCCCGGCAACGGGTAGTCGGTACCGTCGGCGAGCTTCAGCTTGACCTCGGTGGACGCCGGCAGCACGCCGCCGGCGGCGATCTCGCGGCGCAGCGCCAGGTACTGGCTGCCCGACTGGGTCAGGTCCACGTTCATCGGATCGAGCTTCTGGATCTTGGCGATCGCGCCGGCCTGGTTGGCGGTCACCAATGCGCCGGGGGTCACCAGCGAGCGGCCGATGCGCCCGCCGATCGGCGCATCCACCGTGGCGAAGCGCAGGTTGGTGCGCGCGGTCTGCAGCGCCGCCGAAGCCGCGTCGCGGTTGGCGATCGCCTGGCGGTAGGCGGCCTCGGCATCGTCGATGTCCTGCTGTGCGGCCAGTTGGCCACGGCCCAGCGAGCGGTAGCGCTCGGCCTTCAGGCGCGTGGTCGCCAGCGCCGCCTCGGCATTGCTCAGGTCGGCCTCCGCTTGGCGCGCGGCGGCCTGGTAGAGCGTCGGCTCGATCTGGAACAGCGGCTGCCCGGCGCGGACCTCGCTGCCCTCCTCGAACAGCCGGCGCTGCAGGATGCCGCTGACCTGCGGCCTCACTTCCGACTCTTCGGAAGCCACGGCCCGGCCGGCCAGTTCGGTGGTGAGGGTCACCTTCTCGGGAGCGAGGGTGACGACGGCGACCTGCTTGGGCCCGGCGGTCTTTTTCTCGTCGCTGCCATGGCAGGCACTGAGCAGGCCGGCGAGCGACAAGGCGAACGCAACGGGGGCTCCCCGGAAAAACAGTCGGAGCGAGGGCATGCGGGGGATTGGAGTCGGGACTGCCGTCGAGATTATAGGTTGGGGTGGGCGCGGGGTACGTGCCAATGGTTGGTCAACCGGCACCGCGGTCGAGCGTTCTCCGCCGACGCCCTGCATCCCGGCAGGCTCGGCCGGGGAAGACCGGAAGCCTCCGGCCGCCGATCGCGCGATCAGGAACTGCAGGAAAGCATCGAGCATCCGGCTCGGTCGCGCGCCCAGTCCGGGCGCTTCGCCGCGAACGCCTCCCGTCCCGGCTGGTCCTCGTAGGGACGCCGCATCACCTCCATCAGCTCTTGGATGCCGCCCATGTCGCCCTGCTCGGCCCGGTCGATCGCCTGCTGGGCCAGGTAGTTGCGCAGCACGTAGCGCGGGTTCGCCCGTTGCATCCGCTGGCGCCGCGCCGCCGCGGCGCCGCCGTCGGCTTCCACGCGCGCCAGGTAGCGCACCAGCCAGTCGCGCAGCGCCGGCAAGGCCGCATCGCGCTTGTCCGCCGAATAGAAGGCCGGCATCAGCGGCTCGGCCGAGGGCGCATCCGGGGCCACCTCGACGAGGCTGCGGAAGGTCAGCGTCATGTCCATCTCCGCCCGCTGCATCAGCGCGTAGAGCTCGCCGGCCAGCTCCAGGTCGCCTTCCCGGCATTCCGCCAGCCCGAGCTTGGCCGCCGTGTCGCGCCGCTGGCATGCCAGGTAGGTGGCGCGGAACCGCTCCAGGCCGGCGTTCAGCGGCTCCGCGTCCGCGAACAGCGGCGACAAGGCCTGCGCCAGCCGCCCCAGGTTCCAGTACGCGACCTGCGGCTGGGTACCGAAACGGTAGCGGCGGCCCTGGGCATCGGTGGTGTTGGGGGTCCAGTCCGGGTCGTAGTCGTCCACCCAGCCGTAGGGGCCGTAGTCGATCGTCAATCCCAGGATCGACATGTTGTCGGTGTTCATCACCCCGTGCACGAAACCCACCCGCATCCAGTGCGCCACCAGTTCGGCGGTGCGCTCGCACACCTGCGCGAACCAGGCCGCGTAGCCCGGCCCGTCCCGGTCCTGCAGCCCGGGAAAGTCCCGGGAGATCGTGAAATCGGCCAGCCGCCGCAACAGCGCCGCGTCGCCGCGCGAGGCCGGCAGTTCGAAGCTGCCGAAACGCACGAATGACGGAGCGACCCGGCACACGATCGCGCCGGGCTCCGCGCGCGGGTGGCCGTCGTAGAACATGTCGCGCACCACCACCTCGCCGGTGGCCACCAGGCTCAGCGCGCGCGTGGTCGGCACGCCGAGATGGTGCATCGCCTCGCTGCAGAGGAATTCCCGGATCGAGGAACGCAGCACCGCGCGGCCGTCGGCACCGCGCGAATAAGGCGTGCGCCCTGCCCCTTTCAGCTGCAGCTCGTGGCGCTGCCCGTCGCTCCCGAGCACCTCGCCCAGCGAGATCGCACGGCCGTCGCCGAGCTGCCCGGCCCAGTGCCCGAACTGGTGCCCGCCGTAGTTGGCGGCATACGGCTGCATGCCGGGGTAGAGCGCGTTGCCGGCGAACACCTGGGCGAACTCAACCCCGGCCAGGTCGGCGGCATCGAACCCGATCCGCGCCGCGACCTCGGGCGAGTACGCCAGCAAGCGCGCCGCCGCCACCGGCGTCGGCATCACCGGCGACCACAGCGCGCCTTCCACCTGGCGCTGGCGCGGCCCGCTCTCCGGATCGCCCGGCAGCTCGGCGACGAAGCGATTGTCGAAGACCAGCGCCGCCATCGCCTCAGCCCGCGCCGAGCGCCCCGAAGGGGCCGCCCTGCTGGAGCGCCGCACGGTAGGCCGGGCGCGCTTCGATACGCCGCAGGAAGGCCTGCAATCGCGGATGTCCCTCCAGGCCGCCGGCGCGCGCGGCCGCGGCCTGCACCGGGAAGCTCATCTGGATGTCCGCCGCGGTGAAACGCTCGCCGGCGAACCAGCCGCTCTCGCCCAGTTCGCGTTCCATCCAGTCCAGGTGCAGCTTGAGTTGCGGCCCGACGAAGCCCTGCATCGCCCTGTCGGCGATCATGCGCGCGACCGGGCGCACGAAGAACGGCATCTTCGCCGAGCGGATCCGGTTGAACACCAGCGCCATCAACAGCGGCGGCATCGCCGAGCCCTCCGCGTAATGCAACCAGTACCGGAAGCGCAGCCGCTCGGGCGAATCCACCGGGCGCGGCGTCGGCGAAAGTACCCGCTCGCTGTCGTAGCGGTCGACCAGGTATTCCAGGATCGCACCGGACTCGGCCAGCACGTGGTCGCCATCCACCACCACCGGCGACTTGCCCAGCGGGTGGATCGCGCGCAGCTCGGGGGGCGCCAGCAGCGTCTCCGGATCGCGCGCGTAGCGCACCACCTGGTAAGGCAGCGCCAGTTCCTCCAGCAGCCAGAGCACGCGCTGCGAACGGGAATTCTCGAGGTGATGGACGGAGATCATGAAGGCCCGGGCGAACGAAGACGGGCCTCGGATGTTACGCCGCCCCGGGGAATCCCCGCAGGGACGCGCGCGTTCTTGCCAAGGCCCGCACAAAAGAAAACGCCGGGGACTTGCGTCCCCGGCGTCCTGGCGACCTGTCGGTGGCCGGCACGATTACAGCGCCTGCACCTGGTCGGCCTGCATGCCCTTCTGGCCCTGCACGGCGATGAAGCTCACCTTCTGGCCTTCCTGCAGCGACTTGAAGCCATTGCCCTGGATCGAGCGGAAGTGGACGAACAGGTCCGGGCCGCTTTCCGGGGTGATGAAGCCGAAGCCCTTGGCATCGTTGAACCACTTAACCGTTCCGTGTTGACGATCAGACATCTTTACTTGCTCCTGAAACATGTTGGGATTAATCGCGACCACCGGGACCCCGGGGCCGAGACTGAGTTGCAGGTGTGGGTAAAGCGGAACGATGGAGCGGATCGGATGATCGGCAGCACCAGGCCACGATTCACGGTGACCCTAGCAAACACAGTGGCGCGCACATTACTAGGGTTTTCGGGAAAAAGCGACTCCCGCACGTTCATCTTCCCGACCGGGCCCGGCCCCGGGTGGCCCGGGCGGTGGCCGCGCGTATCATGCCGCCCTTTGCCGCAGGCATCCCGATGGCCCTCACCGCCACCATTCGCAAGGCCGAACTGCAGATAAGCGACCTGGACCGTGGCTACTACGCCACCCACAACCTGACCCTGGCCCAGCACCCCTCCGAGACCGATGAGCGCCTGATGGTGCGGCTGCTGGCGTTCGCCCTGTTCGCGCGCGAGCGGCTGGAGTTCGGCAAGGGCCTGAGCACCGACGACGAACCGGACCTGTGGCAGCGCGACTACACCGGCGAGATCGCGCTGTGGATCGACCTTGGCCAGCCGGACGAGTCGCGCGTGCGCAAGGCCTGCAACCGCGCCGCCGAGGTGGCGGTGGTCAACTACGGCGGCAACGCCGCCGAGATGTGGTGGAAGAAGTACGGCCCGGCGCTGGCGCGCTTCGCCAACCTGCAGGTGATCGACATCGACGCCGGCAGCGTCGAGGCGCTGGGCGGCCGGATCCAGCGCGGCATGCGCCTGAACGTGCTGATCCAGGACGGCGAGGTGCAGCTGATCGGCGAGGACGGCGACGTGCTGAGCATCGTCCCGGCCACGCGCAAGGCCGCCTCGGCATGAGCGTCGCCTGCGACGTGCTGGTGATCGGCGCCGGCGCGGCCGGGTTGATGGCGGCGCTGACCGCCGGCCAGCGCGGGCGCCGCGTCCAGGTGGTCGAGCACGCCAACAAGGTCGGCAAGAAGATCCTGATGTCCGGCGGCGGGCGCTGCAATTTCACCAACACCGGCACCTCCCCGGCCAACTTCATCTCCGCCAACCCGCACTTCTGCAAGTCGGCGCTGGCGCGCTTCACCCCTTCCGACTTCCTCGGCATGGTCGAGCGCCATGGCATCGCCTGGCACGAGAAGGAGCTGGGCCAGCTGTTCTGCGACGTCTCCTCCAAGCTGATCGTGAAGATGCTGGTCGACGAATGCCAGGCCGCCGGCGTGCAGATCCGCACGCATTGCGCCGTCACCGGCATCGAGCGCGGCAGCGAGGGCTTCGTCGTGGACACCGCCCAGGGCCGGTTCCTGTGCCGGTCGCTGGTGGTGGCGACCGGTGGCCTGTCGATCCCCAGCCTCGGCGCGACCGGCTTCGGCTACGAGATCGCCCGCCGCTTCGGCCACGAGGTGCTGCCGACCCGGGCCGGGCTGGTGCCGCTGACCTTGTCCGGCAAGCACCAGGAGCGCCTTCGGGACCTGTCGGGCGTCGCGGTGCCGGTGGAAGCCAGCTGCCATGGCGTCGGCTTCCGCAATTTCATGCTGCTGACCCACCGCGGCGTCAGCGGCCCGGCGATCCTGCAGATCTCCTCCTACTGGCAGCCGGGCGACGACCTGCGCCTGGACCTGCTGCCCGGCCTGGATGCCGGTCAATGGCTGCGCGAGCAGAAGAGGACGCGCGGGGCCTCCGAGCTGCGCACCGTGCTGGGCGACGTGCTGCCACGCCGCTTCGCCCAGCGCCTGTGCGAGGTCTGGCTGCCGGACAAGCCGGTCCGCCAGCTGGACGAGCGCGAACTGCGTGCCGCAGCCGAGCTGCTGTCCGCCTGGCCGCTGGTGGCCAGCGGCACCGAGGGCTACCGCACCGCCGAGGTCACGCTGGGCGGCGTGTCCACCGACCAGGTCTCGTCCTCGACCATGGAGTCGCGCCGCGTGCCGGGCCTGTACTTCGTCGGCGAGGTGCTGGACGTCACCGGCTGGCTGGGCGGCTACAACTTCCAGTGGGCCTGGGCCTCGGGCCATGCCGCCGGCGAGGCGGCCTAGGGCCGGGATCGGGAATTCGGGATGGGATGTGCGAACGACGTCGCTTTTCGCGGCTCCCCGGTCCCGGATCCCCCATCCCTCTCAATGGACTCCGATGCACCCGATCATGTATTAAACCCCGTCCCCGGGGGAGACCTGAATGCAGAACGGCAAAGACCTCACGCTCCGCCTGATGATCGTCGACGACAGCGGAGAGCGCGCGGAGGGCATCGTCACCCATCTGCGCAACAGCGGCATCGCGGTGCGCCCCTCGCGCCCGCAGAACGCGGAGGACATGGCAACGATGCTGGGCGGCCAGATCGACCTGGTGCTCGCCGCCCGTTCCCTAGCCATCCCGATGCCGGCCCTGCAGCAACGCATCGCCGCCAGCGGCAAGGACGTGCCGCTGGTCCTGCTCGCCGACCGCATCGACGAGGACGAATGGGTCGAGGCCGCCGCGCACGGCGTCCGCGCGATCGCGCTGCGCCAGCGCCCCGAGCACCTGCTGGCGGTGGTCCGCAGGGAATGGGCCGACCTGCTCGCCCGCCGCGACCTGCGCCGGATCGAGGCGCAGATGCGCGAGACCGAGCGCCGCTGCGACGCGCTGATCGCCTCCTCGCGCGACCCGATCGCCTACGTCCACGAAGGCATGCACATCCGCGCCAACGACGCCTACCTGGAGATGTTCGGGTTCGAGTCGTTCGAGGACGTGGAAGGCATCTCGCTGCTGGACATGATCGCCCCGCAGCACGTCGAGGATTTCAAGCAGCTGCTCAAGTCGATGTCGCGCGGCGAGCCGCCGCCGGCGCAGTACAAGGTCGATGCGCGCACGCTGGAAGGCGGCACGTTCCCGGCGACGATGGAGTTCGCCACCGCCACCTACGAGGGCGAGGCCTGCGTCCAGGTGGTGTTCCGCAAGCGCGAGGAGCTGGACCCGGAACTGGCGCGCGAGGTCGAGGAACTGCGCCAGCGCGACGCCGTCACCGGGCTGCTCAACCGCCCGACCTTCATGATGGCGCTGGAGAACGCGGTGGCCCAGGCCAGCCGCGGCGGCCGGCAGTCCGGCTTCCTGCTGATCGAACCCGACCACTACGCCCGCATCCTGCCGGAGATCGGCCTGGACTCGGCCGATGCGCTGATCGCGGCGATGGCCCGCTACCTGGCCTCCCTGCTGGACGAGGACGTCACCGTCGCCCGCTTCGGCGAGAACAGCTTCGCCGTCCTCATGGAAGGCGACTACCTGCGCGCCACCACCACCGCCGAGCGGGTCCGCGAGGCGTTCGCCCGGCACGTGTTCGCGATCGGCGACCGGTCGGTCACGGTCACGGTGAGCATCGGCGGGGTCCAGATCGGCGAGAAGATCGCCAGCATCGGCCAGGTGCTCAAGCGCGGCGCGGAGTGCGTGCGCTCCTGCGTCGAGCTGGGCGGCAACGGCCTGGACATCTTCGATCCCAGCGCGGTCGATCGCGCCGAGGAAGAACGCATCCAGCGCTGGCTGGAGCAACTGCGCGACGCGCTGCGCGGCAACGGCTTCCTGCTGCACTACCAGCCCGTGCTCAACCTCCAGGGCGAGCCGCTGGAGCTGTACCAGGGCTTCCTGCGCCTGGAGCGCAACGGCGAGCTGGTGCCGCCGTCGGTGTTCCTGGACATCGCCGAGGAGCACGGCCTGATCGCCGACATCGACCTGTGGGTGGTGGAACGGGCGATCAAGGCGATCGGCGAGCGCCAGCGCGCCGGCCATGCCACCCATGTGATGGTGCGGATCGGCCCGGAGTCGTTCGCCAACCCGCGCATGCTCGCGACGATCCGCGAACAGCTTGCCGCCCAGCGCGTGCCGGGCGAGCGGCTGTGGCTGCAAGTCCAGGAATCGAAGGTGTTCACCCACCTCAAGAACGCGCAGCAGTTCCTCGCCGAGGTCGCCGCGTTCGGCTGCAAGGTCGGGCTGGAGCAGTTCGGTTCTGGCCTGGATTCCTTCCAGTTGCTGGCGCATTTCCGCCCGAGCTTCCTGCGCCTGGACCGCGGCATCAGCGCCGAGGTCGCGAGCAGCAAGGAAAGCCAGGACAAGATCCGCGAGATCACCGGGCGGGCCGGCAGCGCCGGCGTCGTGACCGTGACCGAGTTCGTCGCCGATGCCGCCTCGATCAGCGCCCTGTTCAGCGCCGGCGTGGACTACGTGCAAGGCGACTTCGTCGCACCGGCGAGCCCGGCGATGAACTTCGAATTCTGATCCCGACGTTCCTGCCTGGTCCCGGTCCCGAAAGCGAAGGGCCCGCAAACGCGGGCCCTTCGTCGGTCAGACCACCGTGCCGTTGGCGGCACGCAGCGCGGCGATGCGCTCGGGCAGCGGCGGATGGCTCAGGAACAGCTTGCGCAGGCCGTCACCGACGCCGCCGGCGATGCCGAACGCCGCGATCTGGTTCGGCAGCGTGCTCTGGCCATGATTGAGCTGCAGGCGCTCTAGCGCCGCGATCATCTTCTGGCGGCCGGCCAGCTGGGCGCCGCCCGCGTCGGCGCGGAACTCGCGCCGGCGCGAGAACCACATCGCGATCATCGTCGCGAACAGGCCGAACACCATCTCCAGCACGAACACGATGATGTAGTAGGCGAAGCCGCGGCCGCCGTCGCGGTTGCCGGACATCGCGCTGTCCACCACGCCGCCAACCACGCGCGCCAGCACGATCACGAAGGTATTGAGCACGCCCTGCAACAGCGCCATCGTCACCATGTCGCCGTTGGCCACGTGCGCGATCTCGTGGCCCAGCACCGCCTCGGCCTCGTCCTCGGTCATGTTGTGCAGCAGGCCGGTGGACACCGCCACCAGGGCGTTGTTGCGGTTGGCGCCGGTGGCGAAGGCGTTGATCTCCGGGCCTTCGTAGACCGCCACTTCCGGCATGCCGATGCCGGCGGCCTGGGCCTGGCGGCGCACCGTCTCGAGCAGCCAGCGCTCGGTGGGATTGCGCGGCTCGGTGATGACCTGCGCGCCGGTGGAGCGCTTGGCCATGAACTTGGACATCAGCAGCGAGATGAAGGAGCCGCCGAAGCCGAAGATCGCCGCCATGACCAGCAGGCCGCTCATCTGCGACGGGTTCACGCCCAGCAGCGACATCACCACGCTGGCGAGGACCAGCACCGCGAAGTTGGTGAGGAGGAAAAGGGCGATACGGTTGAACATGGAAGCGCAGGCTCCGCCTGGATGAATGGATGGATACCGCGAATCTGCGGGGTGGCAGGCTTGAAATCAAGACGGAACCTGACTGACGATTCAGCCAGTCATGACCCCGGTTCCTTACCGCGGCCGGTTCGCGCCCTCGCCCACCGGCCCGCTCCACTTCGGCTCGTTGCTGGCGGCGCTCGGCAGCTGGTTGCTGGCCCGCCATGCCGGCGGCGAATGGCGGGTGCGGATCGAGGACATCGATCCGCCGCGCACCGTCCCCGGCGCCGCCGACGCCCAGCTGCGCACGCTGCACGCGTTCGGGCTGCACCCGGACGGCGCGGTCGTGCGCCAGAGCGAGCGCCACGGGCTGTACCAGGCCGCGCTCGAGCGGCTGCTGCACGATGGCCTGGCCTTCGCCTGCGGGTGCAGCCGCAGCGAGCTCGCCGCGGCCGGCGGCATCCACCACCGCTGCGTCGCCCCCGCCGCGCCCGCGCGCCGGGCGGTGCGGCTGCGGGTAGCGCCCGGGAGCCGCGCCGGCTTCGTCGATGGCCTGCAGGGGCCGGTCGAGCAGGACGTGTACGCCGAGGTCGGCGACTTCGTGCTGCGCCGCGCGGACGGCTACTGGGCCTACCAGCTGGCGGTGGTCGTGGACGATGCCGACCAGGGCATCACCGACGTGGTGCGCGGCGCCGACCTGCTGGACTCCACGCCCAGGCAGATCCTGCTGCACGAGGCGCTCGGCCTGCCGATCCCGCGTTATCTGCACCTGCCGCTGGTGCTGGACGCCGCCGGCCACAAGCTTTCCAAGTCGGACGCCGCGCGACCGCTGGACGATGCGGACCCCGCCCCCGCGCTGCGCCGCGCCTGGGGCTGCCTGGGCCAGGACGCGGCGGTCCTGGCCGGCCAGGCCGCGCCGGAGCGGATGCTGCAGCGCATGCTGCAACATTTCAGGCCGGAACGAATTCCGCGCACGCTGTCGCGCGCCTGACGCGCCGCCGGCCCGGCCGGGCCCGCATCCGCCGCAAAGCGCGCGACACGCTCTAGAATCGCCGGTCCCCCTCCCGTCGCTTCCCTGGAGCATCCCCGCATGACATCCCGCGTCGTACTGGTCACCGGCGGCACCGGCGGCATCGGCACCGCCATCTGCAAGCGCCTGGCCGACCAAGGGCACCGGATCGCCACCAACTACCGCGACGAGGAAAAGGCGCGGCAATGGCAGCAGCGCATGCGCGCGGACGGCTACGACATCGCGCTGTTCCGCGGCGACGTCGCCTCGCCGGAACACGCGCGCGCGCTGGTCGCCGACGTGGAAGCCGGGCTGGGGCCCGTCGAGGTGCTGGTCAACAACGCCGGCATCACCCGCGACACCACCTTCCACCGCATGACCCCGGAGCAATGGCACGAGGTCATCAACACCAACCTCAACTCGGTGTTCAACGTCACCCGCCCGGTGATCGAGGGCATGCGCAAGCGCGGCTGGGGGCGGATCATCCAGATCAGCTCGATCAACGGCCTGAAGGGCCAGTACGGGCAGGCCAACTACGCGGCGGCCAAGGCCGGCATGCATGGCTTCACCATCTCGCTGGCGCGCGAGAACGCCGCGTTCGGCATCACGGTCAACACCGTCTCGCCCGGCTACGTCGCCACCGACATGGTGATGGCGGTGCCGGAGGAAGTGCGCGCCAAGATCATCGCGGACATCCCGACCGGCCGCCTCGGCAAGCCGGAGGAAATCGCCTACGCGGTCGCGTTCCTGGTCGCCGAGGAAGCCGCCTGGATCACCGGCTCCAACCTCGACATCAACGGCGGCCACCACATGGGCTGGTGAGCGCCGATGCTGCACCCGGCGCAACACGCTGAAATCGCGGCGGAATCCATGCTGCGCAGCATGCCCGGCGCCGGGAACCGCCGGCCGCCCTGACTTTCGTTGGTTGCAAGCGCTGCTGCGCTGCGCCATCCTGAGCGCCTGACCGTCACGAGTAACCGCTCCATGGCTGGACTGCGCATCATCAAGAAGTACCCGAACCGCCGCTTGTACGATACGGAGATCTCCAGCTACATCACGATCGAGGACGTGCGGCAGCTGATCATCGACGGCGAGGAGTTCGAGGTGCGCGACGCCAAGAGCGGCGAGGACCTGACCCGTTCAGTGTTGCTGCAGATCATCGCCGACCAGGAATCCGACGGCGAGCCGATGCTCTCGACCCAGCTGTTGAGCCAGATCATCCGCTTCTACGGCGATTCGCTGCAGGGCTTCATGGGCAACTACCTGGAGCGCAGCATGCAGGTGTTCCTGGAGCAACAGCAGCAGTTCCGCCAGCAGATGGGCAACCTGCTGGGCCAGACGCCGTGGGCGATGATGAACCAGCTCACCGAGCGCAACCTGGAGCTGTGGCAGGAATTCCAGCGCAGCTTCAGCGCCGGCTTCGGGCGCCCGACCGGCACCGGGAGCGGCGGCTCCACCCCGCCCCCGGGCACGACCGGCCCGACCGGCAAGACCCGCAGCGGCGGCCGCTGAAACAGGAGTCTGTCGCGCCCGCGCGCGAAGCGCGGCCGTCCCCGCACGCATCGCGAAACCCCTGCCGGTTCACCTTCGCTGGCGCGCGGCGGCGCGTTCGCCGTCGCTGCTGCCCTCGCTTCCCTGCGGCGCGACCCGCTCCACCGCGTAACCGCGCGCGCGCAGCTTTTCGACCACGCCGTCCTCGCCGAGCAGGTGCAGCGCACCGACCACCACCATCGCGTTGCCGCGCGATGGCGCCGCCTGCAGCATCCGCTCCAGGCGCGGCACCCAGCGATCGTTGCGCTCGACATTGATGCGGCGATAGAGCGCCGGGTACTGCCTGCGCATGTCCTGGGCCATTTCCTTCCAGAGCACCTCCGCGTCGCCGCGGCGCCAGGCATCGTGCAGGCGCCGGGTCTGGCCGGCGTCGCCGTCCGCGTCGTCGAGCGCTTCGGCCAGCATCTGCCGCTGTTCCTCCGGCGACATCCCGGCCAACAGCGCGATCTGCTCGTCCGCGCGCTCCAGCCCGATGGCCGGCTTGCCGGCCTTGAGCGCCAGCTGCATGAAGTGCCTGTCCAGCCCCAGGGCCGGGTCCATGCCCTGCGAGGTCATCGCCGCGATGCTGATCGTCAATCCCACGAACCATGCCTGGTAGGTCTGCAACAGCTCCGGCGACAGGCCGCGGCGCGCGGCATACGCCTGCAATTTCTGCCAGGTCGGCGCATCCAGTTCCTGCCGCAGCGAGGAGCCGTCCTTGCGCAGTCCGGCCTGCATCATCTTCCTGCCCAGGTCGGGCGAATCGACCTCGTCCGGGGCGAGCTCGAACACCAGCCTGCGCGCATCGGCGAAGGCGCGATCGACCTCGGGCGACAAGGGGTAGTCGTCCGGCTTGAGCAGGTGGAACGAGCCCAGCAGGTACAGATGCGCATCGCCCTTGCTGACCTTCCACAACAACGGCACCGGCGGGCGATGCGCAGCGTTCTCCGCCCGGGCGACGGCCGGCGCTCCCGCCGCAACCAGCCACAGCAACAGGCACATCCACGCCACCGCCCATCCAGGGCGGCGCCCGTTGCTGGCCCACGCACGCCGCAGCACCGCCGCCGGCAGGCCCCGCATCATGGCGCGCCCGTTCCGGCGTGCGGCTTGCGGTAGTTCTTCTCGCCCGCGGCGACCGCCAGGTCCAGCCGGTTCTCCGGCGGCGGCAGCGGACAGGTGGCGAACGGCGTGAACGCGCACGGCGGGTTGTAGGCGCGGTTGAAGTCGAGCACCACCCTGCCCTGCGCGTCCGGCGCGCCCGCGTCGATGAAGCGGCCCGCCGGGTAGCTGCCATGGCCGCTGGTGCGGTCGGCGAACACGATGAACAGCTCGTGCCCCGGCTCGCCGATCGCTTCCAGCCGGTAGGTCCTGCCGTTCTTCTCGAACTCGACCGCGCCGGCATTGGGCTGCTCGGTGGTGATGCCGACGATATCGACGATCGGGATCTTCTTGCCGGCCGGGTTCGGCACGAAGCGCGCCTCGACGCGCCATGCGGGGTCGGCCGGCCAGTAGTCCAGCCCGGCGAAGCGCACGCGCGAATCGGCGTCGGCGTGGCGTACCCGCAGCGCGCGCCGGTCGCCGCGCTGGATCAGGGTCAACCGCCCCTTGCCCTCGTCGAAACCGATCGTGGTGGGGGCATCGTCGCGATCGCTGTAGAAACGGATGCGCCCGGCGAGCGGCTTGCCGTCCACGGTCAGCGCGGCGTGCTTCTCCGGGGTGAACCAGACCTTGTCGCCTTCGACCGAGACCAGCCCCATCTTGGCCGGCCCGACCGCGAGCCGGATGCCGCTGTCGGGGCCGCTGCCGATGTAGTGCGCCTTCAGTTCCAGCCAATGCAAGCCGACCAGGCTGGTCCAGCCGTCCGGCTTGCGCAATTCCTCCAGCCGCTGCTCGCGCCAGGCCAGCGTCTCGGCCAGGAACTGCCGGTCCAGCGCCTCGGCGGGCCGGGCCGGCTGCGGTGCGTCCTCACGGCCGCATCCGGCCAACGCGAGCAGCGCCAGCAGGCCCGCTCCCAATCCCCTGATCCGCACCATCGTCAACGCCCCCTGAGGAACCAGCGGTCGATCTCCGCCAGCGTGAACCGCGCCCAGGTCGGGCGCCCGTGATTGCATTGCCCCGAACGTTCGGTCGCTTCCATGTCGCGCAGCAGGGCGTTCATTTCCGGAATCGTGAGCCGGCGGTTGGCGCGCACCGCGCCATGGCAGGCCATGGTCGACAGCAGCTCGTCGCGCGCGCTCGCCACGCGCCGGCTCTGGCCATGTTCGCGCAGGTCGCCGAGCACGTCCCGCAGCAGCGCCTCCGGCTCGGCATGGGCGAGCAGCGCGGGGATGCTGCGCACGTGCAGCGACCCCGGACCGCTGCGGGTCACTTCGAACCCGAGCTGCGCCAGCGTCTCCGCCTCGCGTTCGGCGACGTCGGCCTCGCGCTCGCCCACCGCGAGCGTGATCGGCACCAGCAGCGGCTGCGCGCGCAGGCCGATGCCGTCGTGTGCGCTCTTCAGGCGCTCGTAGCCGATGCGCTCGTGGGCGGCGTGCATGTCGACGACGATCAGGCCCTCGGCGTTCTCCGCCAGGATGTAGATACCGTGCAATTGCGCGATCGCATAGCCCAATGGCGGCACCCCGCTGACCTCGTCGGTCGGCGGCAGGCCCACCTGCGCCACGCCGATGCCCGGCGACGGCGCGGCCTCGGCAACGGGGTTCTCCGGCGGCGCATACAAGGCCGCGTAGGCCGCAGGAGCATCGGCCACGCGCAGGCCGAGCGGCGATTGCGTGGGCTTCCACTGCGGCGGCGCGCCGCCGCCGCCCTGGAATGCCGGGGCCGCGAACGTGGCGCCGCCCGCGGCTTCCGCGGCATGGGCCGCGACCGGCGTGGTGCCGGCGCGGGTCTGCGCCAGGGCATCCTGCAAGGTGCGGTAGACGAAATCGTGGATCAAGCGCGCGTCGCGGAAGCGCACCTCGTGCTTGGCCGGGTGCACGTTGACGTCCACCCGCGACGGGTCCAGTTCGAGGAACAGCACGTAGGCCGGCTGGCGGCCGTGGTAGAGCACGTCGCCGTAGGCCATCTTGACCGCGTGCGCGACGCTGCGGTCGCGCACCGAGCGCCCGTTGACGTACAGGTACTGCTGGTCGGCGCTGGCGCGCGAGTAGTGCGGCTGGGCGATCCAGCCGTGCAGGCGCAGGCCGGCGCCGCTGTGGTCCACCCGCAGCGCCTGCCGCGCGAAGTCCTCGCCCAGCGTCTCGGCCAGGCGCACGTCCGAATACAGGTCGCCGGGCTTGTAGCGGCGCGACGGCTTGCCGTTGTGCGACACCCGCAGCTCGACGTCCGGGCGCGCCAGCGCCAGCGAACGCAGCCACTCCTCGATATGGCCCAGCTCGGTGCGCTCGGCGCGCAGGAACTTGCGGCGGGCCGGCACGTTGTAGAACAGCTCGCGCACCTCCACCGTGGTGCCGGGCGCATGCGCACGCGGCGCGACCTCGCCGACCTTGCCGCCCTCCACCTGCAATGCGGCGCCATGCTCGTCCTGCGGGCGGCGCGAGGCCAGGGTGAAGCGGCTCACCGAGGCGATCGACGGCAGCGCCTCGCCGCGGAAGCCCAGCGTCGCCACCGATTCCAGGTCGTCGAGCGAGGCGATCTTGCTGGTGGCATGGCGCGACACCGCCAGCGGCAGTTCCTCCGGCGCGATGCCGCCGCCGTTGTCGCGGATCCGGATCAGGCGCACCCCGCCCTCCTCCAGTTCGATGTCGACCCGGCTGGCGCCGGCGTCGATCGCGTTCTCCACCAGTTCCTTGACCACGGACGCGGGCCGCTCCACCACCTCGCCGGCGGCGATCTGGTTGATCAGGATCTCGGGCAGCTGGCGGATGCTCATCGCGCGCCTCCCTCGGTTGCCGGCGACGGGAGCGGAACGGGAGCGGGCGGGAAGTGGGGCATCGGTACTGCGTCCGGCGCGTCGCGCCGCCATCGGGAATCAATCCGGGATGATAGCCGAGCGCCCGGCGGTTCTTGCGCCCGGCCCGACGATGCGACGCAGTGTCTCCCAGATGCGCGGATCGCCGGACTGGGCGACATTGAAGCGCAGGAACGCCGGCGCGCCCGCGGAGACGCTGAACACGTCGCCGGGCGCCAGGACGATGTTCTCCGCGAGCGCCGCCTTCGCCACGTCCACCGCCCGCAGCCCTTCCGGCAGGCGGCACCAGAGATAGAAGCCGCCGCGCGGCATCAGCCAGGGCTCGATCCCGAGCGCGCGCAGCCGGGCGGCGACGTCGCGGCGCGCGCGCAGCAGCCGCAGGCGGAGCTGGTCCATGTGCTTGCGGTAGCCGCCACCGGCCAGCACGTGCGCGATCGTCTCGGCCGCCGCCGGGCCGGGTCCGCCGAAACCGGTGGCCACCTGCAGGTCGACCAGCGCCTCGACCCAGTCGGCGCGCGCGGCGATGTAGCCGCAGCGCAGCGAAGCCGACAGCGTCTTAGAGAAACTGCCGATCCGCACCACCCGGTCCAGCCCGTCCAGCGCGGCGAGCCGCGGCGACGGCTCCGGCTCGAAGTCGGCGAAGATGTCGTCCTCGACGATGGTCAGGCCATGCCTCGCCGCGGCGTTGAGCAGGCGGTGCGCGACCTGCGGCGAGAGCGTCGCCCCGGTCGGGTTGTGCAGCGCGGAGTTGGTGATGTACAGGCGCGGCCGCTCGGAGGCGAGGATGGCCTCGAAACGCGCCATGTCCGGCCCCGTGGGCGTGTACGGCACGCCCAGCAGGGCGACCTGGTGCACCCGCAGCAAGGCGCGGAAATTGAAGTAGCACGGATCGTCCACCAGCACGGTGTCGCCGGGCCGCAGCAGGAACCGGCAGACCAGGTCGAGCGCCTGGGTGCCGGATGCCGTCAACAGCAACTGGTTGGGGGCCGCCTCGATGCCTTCCGCGCCGAAGCGCGCCAGCAGCAGCCGGCGCAGCGCCGGCGCCCCTTGCGTGCCGCCGTAGTCGGTGAGCACCTCCGCGTCGGCGCGCGCGAGCGCGCGGAACGCGCTCCGCAGCGCTCCCGCCGGCATCCAGTCGGCCGGCAGCCAGCCGCACCCGGGCTTCAGCGCGCCGCGCTCCGCGTCCAGCGCCTGCCGCGACACCCAGAACGGATCGACGACGCGCTCCTGGACGCCCGCCTGCCGTGTCAGGTCCAGCGGCGGCAACACCGAGGCGGCGATATAGAAGCCCGAGCCGCGCCGGGCCTGGACCCAGCCTTCCGCCGCCAGCCGGTCGTAGGCCTCCACGACGGTCGCGGGCGATACCGCCATCGCATCCGCCAGGCTGCGGATCGACGGCAGGCGATCGCCCGCGGCGAAGGCGCGGCTGGCGATCTTCGCGCGGATCTGCTCCATCACCGCGGCCGTCTTCGCGCCGGTACGCTCCGCCATTTCGGGTCCAGGTGTATCCCTCGTGGGACCGATACAGTTCGGGCGGATTGTATTGGATCGTCGCTGTTCGCGGCGGTCCGGCGATCGCTAGAGTCGCGCTCCACTCCAGGAGGCCGGCGGCATGAGCGACACCAGGACGATGATCGATGGCTGGGGCAGCGGGCTGCTCGGCGTGGCCATCTTCAGCGGCTCGCTGCCGGCCACGCGCGTGGCGATCGCCGGCTTCCCGCCCATGTTCCTGACCTCGGCGCGCGCGCTGATCGCCGGGCTGCTGGGCGGCGCCCTGCTCCTCCTGCTGCGCCAGGCGCGGCCGGCGCGCCGGGACCTGGCGCCGTTGGCGATCGTCATGGCCGGCGTGGTGATCGGCTTCCCGTTGCTGACCGCGCTCGCCCTGCAGCACATCACCTCGGCGCGCTCGATCGTCTTCGTCGGCCTGCTGCCGCTGGCCACCGCGATCTTCGCGGTGTTGCGCGGCAACGAACGCCCCAAGCCGCTGTTCTGGGCCTTCTCGCTCCTGGGCAGCGCCACCGTCGTCGGCTTCGCGCTGTCCAACGGCACGGCCGCTTCCGCGGCGGGCGACCTGCTGATGGTCGCCGCGATCGTGCTGTGCGGGCTCGGCTACGCCGAGGGCGCCGTGCTCTCGCGACGCCTGGGCGGTTGGCAGGTCATTTCGTGGGCGCTCGTGCTGGCCCTGCCGGTCATGCTGCCGATCGCATGGGCGACCCTGCCCGGCAGCGCCGCGGGCATCGGCGCGCCGGCCTGGATCGGACTGGGCTACGTCTCGTTGTTCAGCATGCTGATCGGCTTCGTGTTCTGGTACCGCGGCCTGGCCCTCGGCGGGATCGCCAGCGTGGGCCAGCTGCAGCTGCTGCAACCGTTCCTCGGGCTGATGCTGGCCGGCTGGGTGCTGCGCGAACCGGTGGCCTGGAGCATGGTCCTCACCGCCGGCCTGGTGGTGGTCTTCGTGGCCCTGGCCAGGCGCTTCGCCTGACCCGGCAAGGTCAGCGGCTGCCGCCGGCGACGGTACCGGCCGCCGCCTCCGCCTCGGCCTGGGCGCGCGCGGCGTACAACGTGCCCGGCGGCGGCTGGCGGGTGAAGAAGGTATTGACGCCGTCCAGCACGGCGCTGGCCAGCCTGCGCTGGTAAGCCGGATCGGTCAGGCGCCGCTCTTCTTCCGGATTGGAGATGAAGGCCGTCTCCACCAGCATCGCCGGCATGTCCGAAGTGCGCAGCACCGCGAAGTTGGCGCGCTCCAGGTGCGGCTTGTGGTTGTTGCCGATCCGCTTGAGCCCGCCCAGCACGTGCCCGGCGGCATCCTCGGATGCCTTCATGTGGCCGCTCTGGGCGAGGTCGATCAGCACGTTGGCCAAGGTGTCCTCGGTCTGCTGCAGGCGCACGCCCCCGACCAGGTCGGCCGCGTTCTCCTTGTCGGCCAGCCAGCGCGCGCGCTGCGACGACGCGCCCTTGGTCGAGAGCACGTACACGGAGGAGCCGCTGGCGCTGCGGTTCTCGGCGGCGTCGGCGTGGATCGAGATGAAGATGTCGGCACCGGCCGCGCGCGCCTTCTTGGCCCGCATCGGCAGCGGGATGAAGACGTCGCTGTCACGGGTCAGGTAGGCCTTCAGGCCCGGCGTGGCATTGACCTGGCGCGCCAGTTCGCGCGCCACGGCCAGGGTCACGTCCTTCTCGCGCTTGCCGGTCGGGCCGATCGCACCCGGGTCCTGGCCGCCGTGGCCGGGGTCGATCGCGACCACCAGCGGGCGCATGCCGGCCGCCATCTTCACCCGCGACGCCGCGCTCGGCATCACCGGGCGCGGCGCGATCTCGGGGTCCAGCGCATCGCCGCCGGGCGGGTCCGCCGGCGGTTTCGCCGCGGGCGCATTCGCCGCCACGGCAGCGCCGTTGAGGATCGCCGCGGGCGACGCGCCGGTGGCAGACGCCGATGCGGATGCGGATGCGATGGCGGGCGGCGCGCCCGGTGTCGTCGCCGGCGTGGCGGGACGCGGTTCCGGCGCGGCCGGAGGCGGCGTCGCGGGAGCGGCCGTGGCGGCGCGCACCACCGAGGCCGTCAATGCCGAGGTGGCACGCGCGGCCTCGGCGCGCGCATCCGGCGCGACGGTCGCCGCGGCCGCGGGTTGGGGCTCGCCCTGGGCAAGCTTGGGCGCCGCCGCCGGGTCCGGCGAACCTTCGCCCGGCCACTCGATCACCAGCGTCGAACCGCTGCCGTTGCGCAGCATCTGCGGCTTGAACGCGACCACCGCACCGGCGAGGTCGAACACCACGCGGAAGGTGCCGGGCACCGGCTGGCCGGTCCGCACCGCGGTGACCACGCCGCCGGGGGCCGGCATCTTCAGCCCGCGCGCGGCGGCGGAATCGGGGAAATCGACCACCAGCCGGTTCGGGCCGGCCAGGGAAATGGTCTTGTAGCCGCCGCTGCCGGCCAGCTGGATCTCGGCGCGGGTACCGGTGCTGCCGCTGCTGAGCGACACGCCGCGGATCTCGCCCGCGTCCACGCCAAAACCCGCCGCGCCGAGGCTCGCGGCCAGCGCAAGAACGATGAATTGGCGATTCCCCAGGCTCATGGAGCCGGATTCAATCACCGCAGCATCGTAATTGCAATACGTTTTCCCTTAATAATCCGTAACCTGCCAAACTTTTCTAGCGTCAGCCGGCAGCAATGCCCTGCAACTCGGGCAACGCCCGGAGCCGATCCACCCAGGCCTGGCCGGTTTCGCTCTCGCCCCGCACCTGCAGGCGCCGCCCCTCGCCCGCCACCGCCAGGCGCACCGTCAGGTCCACCGGCGGCAGCGCTCCCGCGCCGCGCTCGGGCCACTCGACCAGCCACAGGCTCGCGGTGCCCTCGTCCAGTCCCAGGAAATCCAGCTCCCCGGCCGCGCCGACGCGATACAGGTCCAGGTGCCAGGCCTCGCTGCCGTCGGCCAGCGGGTAGCGCTCGACCAGCGTATAGGTCGGGCTGCGGATCGCACCGGCGACCCCCAGCGCACGCAGCAGCGCCCGGGCCAAGGTGGACTTGCCGGCGCCCAGGTCGCCTTGCAGCTGCACCACGGCCTGCGCCGGCCGCGTGGCCGCCATCAGGCCGCCCAGGCGCTCGGTGGCCTCCGTGGAGGCGAGAAAACCTTCGATCATCGACGTATCCCGGGATTGGCGAGCCGCCGCAGTTCCGGCAGCAGATCGGTGGGAAGCAGGCCGCGCTCGCCCTGCTCAGCGGCCGCGTCGCCCGCGCAGGCATGCAGCAGTGCGCCGAGCGCGGCGGCATCGAACGGCGCATGGCCCTGGGCGATCAGCGCGGCGATCACGCCGGTCAGCAGGTCGCCCATGCCGCCTACCGCCATGCCCGGGTTGCCCGCGGCGACGATCCTCGGCGTGCGATGCGGGGCGGCGACGATCGTGCCGGCGCCCTTCAGCACGACCACGGCATCGAAGCGCGCGGCCAGCGATTCGGCCGCCGCCACGCGATCGCGCTGGACCTGCGCGGCGGGAATGCCCGACAGGCGCCCGGCCTCGCCCGGATGCGGGGTCAGCACGGCGCCGGGAACCGGCCGCGGCGCGGCGGCCAGCAGGTTCAATCCGTCCGCGTCGATCACCAGCGGCTTGCCGGCGGCGAGCGCGAGTTGCCAAAGTCCCCGCGCCCAGTCGTCCTGCCCGAGTCCCGGCCCGACCGCGACCGCGTCCGCCTGCGCCAGCAGCGGCCGCAGCGCGTCGCCGTCCTCGACCGCGCGCGCCATCGCTTCCGGGCAGCGCGCCAGCAACGGCCCGACATGGCGCGCGCGGGTGGCAACGGCTACCAGCCCGGCGCCGCTGCGCAACGCCGCCTCCGCGGCGAGCATCGCCGCGCCGCCGGTGCCCTCGTTGCCGCCGATGCACAGGACCCGGCCGGATTCGCCCTTGTGGCTGTTGAGCCGGCGCGGCGGCAACCGATCGGCCAGTGCCGACGGGTCCCACGACTGCGCTCGCGGCGTCATCGCCGCGAGCGCCGAGGCCGGCACGTCGAGCCCATGCACGACCTTCTCGCCGACATGCTCCAGTGCGTCGCCGGTATACAGCCCGAGGTGCGGCACGATGAACTGCAGCGTCAGCTGCGCCCGGATCGCCGCGCCCGGGGCCACGCCGTGCTCGGCATCGACGCCGCTCGGCACGTCCAGGGCCAGCACCGGCGCACCGGCCCGGTTGATCGCCTCGACGAACCCGCTGCTGCCCTCGTCCAGTTCGCGATTGAGGCCGAGGCCGAACAGGGCGTCCACCAGCACGTCCTCGTCGCCCAGCCCGCACGGGAACAGCTCGACCCGGCCGCCGACGGCGAGATAGTCGGTGCAGGCGCGCTGGGCCAGCTCGGATGCCGGCCCGCGCTCGGGCAGGTGCACCACCCGCACGCGCCGGCCGGCCTGGTGCAGCAACCGCGCCAGCACGTAGCCGTCGCCGCCGTTGTTGCCGGTACCGCAGGCGACCGCGATCCGCCGCGCCCGCGGCCAGCGCTCCAGCAGCAATTCGCACGCCGCCGCCCCGGCGCGCTGCATCAGCACGTAGGGATCGCCGCCGAGCAGCGCGGTGGCCTGCGCGTCGATCATGCGCGCGGCGGCGGTGTCGTAGAGGTCCAGCGGCTCGAACATGCGGCGATTCTACCGTGCGAGTCCCTCGCAAAAGCCCGCACATCCATGTGCGGGGGATATAAGCTCTCCTGCATGTCCGCCGTCCTCGCCAACGCCGATCCGCACCGCGCCGCCGCGCGCATCCGCGCGCTCGCGCGCGAGGCCGGCTTCCAGCGCTGCGGCATCTCCGGCGTCGAACTCGGCGAGGACGAAGCGCACCTGCGCAGTTGGCTGGCCGAGGGCCTGTACGGGACCATGCACTGGATGGCCCAGCACGGCGACAAGCGCTCGCGCCCGCACGAGCTGGTGCCGGGCACGCTGCGCGTGGTCTCGGTCGGGCTCGACTACGGCCGCAGGGACGATCCGCAGGCCTGGGATGCCCTCGCCGACGGCGAACGCGCCTACGTGGCGCGCTACGCGCTCGGCCGCGACTACCACAAGCTCATGCGCAACCGCCTGCAGAAGCTGGCCGAGAAGGTGCAGGCGGAGATCGGCCCGTTCGGTCACCGCGTGTTCGTCGATTCGGCGCCGGTGCTGGAACGCGCGCTCGCCCGCAATGCCGGCCTCGGCTGGATCGGCAAGCACACCTGCCTGATCGACCGGCAGGGCGGCTCCTGGTTCTTCCTCGGCGAGATCTACATCGACCTGCCGCTGCCGATCGACGTGCCCGCCACCGCGCACTGCGGCACCTGCACGCGCTGCATCGACGTCTGCCCGACCCAGGCGATCGTCGCCCCGTACCGGCTCGACGCGCGCCGCTGCATCTCCTACCTGACCATCGAGCACGAGGGCGCGATCCCGGAGCACCTGCGCAAGCCGATGGGCAACCGCATCTTCGGCTGCGACGATTGCCAGCTGGCGTGCCCCTGGAACAAGTTCGCCCGGCGCACCGACGAGCCGGACTTCCGCGCGCGCAACCGCCTGGACGAAGCCACGCTGCCGGAGCTGTTCGCCTGGGAGGAAGACGAGTTCCTGGGCCGCACCGAGGGCAGCCCGATCCGGCGCAGCGGCCACGAGCGCTGGCTGCGCAACATCGCGGTGGCGCTCGGCAACGCGCCCTCGACTCCCGCGGTGCTGGAGGCGCTGGCCTCGCGCCGCGAGCATCCCTCGGCGCTGGTGCGCGAGCACGTGCAGTGGGCGCTGGCGCAGCACGCCCCGCGCGTCGATGCGGGATAATCGCGCGATGCCTGCCCGCGAAGACCAGATACTCACGCCCAGCCAGCTCAACACGCTCGCCCGCGACCTGCTCGAGGGCGCGTTCCCGCTGGTGTGGGTGGAAGGCGAACTCGGCAACGTCACCCGCCCCTCGTCCGGGCACCTGTATTTCACCCTGAAGGACGCGCGCGCCCAGGTGCGCTGCGCGATGTTCCGGCCCAAGAGCCAGTGGCTGAAGTTCCAGCCGCGCGAGGGCCTGCGCGTGCTGGCGCGCGGCCGGCTGACGCTGTACGAGGCGCGCGGCGACTACCAGATGGTGCTCGACCACCTCGAGGAAGCCGGCGAAGGCGCGCTGCGCCGCGCCTTCGAGCAACTGCGCGCGCGCCTGGAGGCCGAAGGCCTGTTCGACCCGGCCCGCAAGCGCCCGCTGCCGGCGCACGTGCGCCGGCTGGCGGTGATCACCTCGCCGACCGGCGCGGCGGTGCGCGACGTGCTCAGCGTGCTGGGGCGGCGCTTCCCGATGCTGGAGGTCGACCTGCTGCCGTCGCTGGTCCAGGGCGAAAGCGCCGCCGCGCAGATCGCCGAGCTGTTGCGCCGCGCCGACGCCAGCGGGCGCTACGACGCGATCCTGGTGACCCGCGGCGGCGGTTCGCTGGAAGACCTGTGGGCGTTCAACGACGAACAGCTGGCGCGCGCGATCGCCGCATCCGCCACGCCGGTGGTGTCGGCGGTGGGCCACGAGACCGACTTCACCCTGGCCGACTTCGCCGCCGACCTGCGCGCGCCGACGCCCTCGGTCGCGGCCGAGCTGCTGGTGCCCGACCAGCGCGAACTGGCCTTGCGCGTGCAGCGCGCGCGCACCCGCCTGCTGCAACTGCAGCGTCACCGGCTCGACCAGGCGATGCAGCGCAGCGACCGCGCCGCGCTGCGCTTGAACGCACGGAGCCCGCAGGCCAGGCTGCAGTTGCTGCGCCGCCGCCAGGAGGAAGCGCTGCGCCACCTGCAGGCGCAACGCCGGCAGACGTTCGAGCGCCTGCATGGCCGCCTGCAGCGTGCCGGAGCGCTGCTGCGGCTGCACGATCCCGTGCGCGAGCTGCCGCGCCTGCGCCAGCGCCTGCTGGCGGCCAATCCTCAACCGCCGCTGCTGCGGCGGCTGCAGCAGGAAGCGCTGCGCCTGCGCGGCCTGGCGCGTTCGCTGGAGGCGGTCAGCCCGTTGGCGACTGTGGCGCGCGGCTACGCCATCCTCACCCGTGCCGACGACGGCCGGCTGGTGCGTTCGCGCGAACAGGTCCACGCCGGCGAACGCCTGCATGCGCGCATCGGCGACGGCACGCTCGGCCTGCGGGTGGAGCAGGAAGACCCCTAGAATCCTCGTAGAAGCAGCTCTTGTGGGAGCGGCTTCAGCCACGATGGGGCTTTCTCATGAACCCCTGCACATGTGATGTACTGGCTGTTGCAGAGGGATCTGAATGAAAGCCTCATCGCGGCTGAAGCCGCTCCCACAGAAGCTGCTCCTATAGAATCTGATTCAGACAGAACCAGATCCGGATCAGGCATGCGCGGCGGCCGCAGCGCCTGCCACGCGCCGCTGCCAGCCTTGCAGGATGATCGCCGCCAGCTTGGCCGGGTCATGGTCGAAGTGGTGGCCGCCGGGCCGCGCGACCACCTCGATCCCGCGCGCCTCGAGCTCGGGGCAGAGCGATCCCTTCTCCTGCTCGCCGTGGATGCACTGCAGCAGCCTCGGATCCATCTTCGCCAGCTCGGGCAGGACCGGCGCCTGCCCGGACTTGCCGAAACCCAGCCAGCCGCCGACCCGCACCTTGAAGTTGGCGCCATGGGCCAGGCCGAGCAGCGAGACGAAACGCACCTGGCGGCGTTGCGCCTCGGGCAGCCGCTGGTAGGCGAACGGCATCACGTCGGCGCCGAACGAATAGCCCACCAACGCGATGTCGTCGGCGTGCCAGCGCCGCTGGTACTCGGCCATCACCCGGGAAAGGTCGTCGCCGATCTGTTGCGGGCTCTTTTCCGACCAGAAGTAGCGCAGGCTGTTCCAGCCCACCACGGACACGCCCTGCCGGTTGAGTTCGGCGCCGACGCCCTTGTCCAGTTCGCGCCAGCCGCCGTCGCCGGAGATCACGATCGCCAGTCTGCGGCTGCCCGGCACGTGCATTTCCACCAGCGGCAATCCCGCCAGGCCGCTGCCCGCGGCCGGGAAGCCGGCCTGGACCGCCTGCGCGAGCTGGTCGGCCGTCGCCGACGCCGGCACCACCGCGAGCGTGCCCTGCGCGGCGGACGGCGCCTGGGTGCCGCAGGCGAAACGATCCTGCGCGGCCCCGCCGTCGACCACGACGCCCCCTGCCAGCACGTCCGGCATCGCCGCGGCCATGGCCTGCCGGACCAGCAACGCGCCCTCGCCGTCGCCGACCAGCAGCGGCGGCAGGAACACATCGATGTGCCGCTTGCGGAGCAGGTGCTTGCCGAAGCGCTCGGCGTCGTCGGCGAACCCGGCACAGTTGACCTGCCCCGGCTTGCTCACGCTATCCAGGTAGCGCGCCGTGTCGACCACCGCGACCAGCGCCCCCTGCGCGGCCAACCGGCGCGCGCTCGCCCGGGCCCGCTCCGGGGCCGCCGGGTCCGGGAACACCAGCGCCAGCGCCTTGGGCGCACCGGCCGGCGGCGGCAGGATCTCGGGCCGTCCGTAGCGCCCGACGGTGCCGTCGCTCATGTGCCAGGCCACCGCATAGCCGCTGCCGGCGACCAGCAGTAGCGCCATTACCCACCTGAATATCGTGATCTGCCACTTCATGGGAATCCCCGGCCGTGTGCGGCTTCGACACACGCGGCCGCGCCCGGTTCCCGCCCGGCCGGCGTCCGCGTTCACGGCCGTTAAGCGAGCGCCGGCGCCCTGCGTTCAGCGCGCGCCGGCGGCGCCGTCCTGGCAGAAGCGCTGCCGGTACTCCAGCGCCTTGGGCATCAGCGCCTGCAGGTTCTGGATGCGGGTGCCCGGGTTGGGATGGGTGGAGGAGAACTCCGGGGGCGCCTGGCCGCCGCTGGCCTGCTCCATGCGCTCCCACAACGGGATGGCCTGGCGCGGGTCGAAGCACGCCGCCGCTGCCAGCATCAGGCCGACCTCGTCGGCCTGGGTCTCGTGGCTGCGCGCATACGGCAGCAGGTAGCCGTATCCCATCGCGGCCATCACCATCTGCTGTTGCTGCGGGTCCATGCCGCTGGCGGCGCCGGCCATCTGCCCGATCTGGGTCAGCTTCTGCTGCGCCATGCGCTGGGCGCCGTGCCGCAGCAGCGCGTGGGCGATCTCGTGCCCCATCACCACCGCCATCGCGTCGGCGTTCTGGGCCACCGGGAACAGGCCGGTGTAGACGGCCATCTTGCCGCCGGGCAGGCAGAACGCGTTGGCCTGGTCGGACTGGATGACGTTGACCTCCCAGTCGAAGTCGCGCGAGATGCGGTTCGGCTGCATGCCGTGTTCGGCGGCGAGCGCGCCCTCGACCGGATCGATCTTCGCGATCAACCGCTGCGCGATCGCCCGCACCTGCTGCGCCTGGGGCGAGCCGGGGTCGATCGGGCGTTCCTGGCTGAGGATCTCCTGGTAGGCCTGCAAGCCGAGCGCCTTCTCCTGCTCCACGCCGAGCGAGCCGTCGATCAGCACCTTCTCTCCGGTGTAGGGATCCTCGGTCCGGTTCGAGAACCAGTAGTACGCGGCATAGCCCGCGAACAGCAGCAGCACGCCCCAGCGAACGTTGCCGAACAAACCGGGCCGCCGGCGCGGCGCGCCTGCCTGTCCACCGAATGGATCGTTGCGCATGACTCCCTTTCCTCCCCTGCCCCGGATCGCCGATCAGATGCCCCGCACCAGCCGGAAGCCGATCCTGGCACTGGTGATGTCCGAATCCTGTGAGAGCCGCCACGACGCGCGCGTCTGCTGCGGCGAGTTCGCCCAGCTGCCGCCGCGGACCAGGCGTTGCCGGCAGCCGGGATTGAACCATGCCGCGCCGTCCGCCGGCGCGCGCCGGTAGTTGGAATGCCAGCAATCGGCCACCCATTCGCTCAGGTTGCCGGCCATGTCGTGCAGGCCCCAGGCGTTGGCCTTGAAGCTTCCCGCCGGCGCGGGGCCCCAGTAGCCGTCGCCGTAGCCGACGAAGGCGTTGTTCCAGTGCCGCCCGCTCGGCGACACGTCGTTGCCGCCGGTGAAGTTGCCGGTGTTCTCCGGCGGCGTGCCGGCATTGCCCCAGGGATAGCGCCCGGTGCTGCCGGCCCGCAGCGCGTACTCGAACTCGGCCTCGGTCGGCAGCCGGTAATGGCGCCCGGTCTGTTCCGACAGCCACCGCGCGTAGGCTTCCGCGTCGCGCACGCTGACGTGCATCACCGGCATGTTGGGGGCCGCGCGCCGGCCGTCGTAGCCGGACTGCCAGTCCACCCCGCTGCGGCGTATGAAGTTGCCGGAGCGCTCGTCGTAGACCACCGAGTGGCCGCGCCGGGTCGCGCGCGGACGGGCCTTGGCCTGCTCGACGAAGGCGCGGAACTCGGCCACCGTCACCTCGGTGATCGACATCGCGAAGCCGCGCTCGAAGCGCACGTAGTGCGCCGGCCGCTCGGCGTCGGTGGCGGCCAGGTCCAGGTCGCTCGCCCCCATCATGAACGCGCCGTGCGGCACCACGATCATCTGCGGGCCGCGTCCGCCGTTCTGCATGCCGTCGGTGAACACCTGTCCGGGACGGAAGCTGCCGTAGTGCGTGGCCAGCTCGACGCGCCCGCGCAGGTCGGCGACCAGGGCATCGCCCGGCTCGGCGATGCGCAGGGCCTCGGCCAGCTTCTCGCGCGCGGCCTTCAGGCCCGGCGGCGAGGTCAGGTCGCGCAGGCCGCCATCGTGCAGGGCGGCGACCTGCGCCCGGCGGATCGCCGCTATCCGCAGCCGGGCATCGGCCATCGCCGGCGACGGCGGGCGCACCGTCGCGGCCAGCTCCAGCCACCGCTGCGCGGCCTCGAAATCGGACGCTTCCGCGGCCTGCTCGGCGCGCCGGACCAGGCCGCTCTCCACCGCCGCCAGCCCTTGCCGCGCGCGCGCATCGTCCGGATCCAGCTTCAGCGCTTCGCGGAAGTTGTCCAGCGCGCCGTTGCCGTCCTCGCCCAGCCGGTCGGCACGCAGGTCGTCCTCGCCGGCACGGTTGAACGCCAGCACGCGCTGGGCGGTTTCCACACGCCCGAGCAGCGCCCGCACCTCGGGGTCCTCCGGCCGCAGCGCCAGCGCCACCATCGCCATCGACCGGGCCCGGTCCAGCGGCACCTCCTCGTCGCCGTCCCGGGCGAGCAGCGCCCCCGCCTGCTCCAGCAACCGCTGCAGCGCGCTGCGCAGGCCCGAACGCGCGGCCGGGTCTTCCGGCACCTGTTCGCGGATCGCCAGGTAGAGCGGAATCGCGTCGTCGGCGGTCTCGAACAGCCGCCCCTCCCTCAGGGCCTGGGCGGCCCGGCGGCGCGCCTGCGGCAGATCGGCCCGGTCCAGCGCCACCGCCGGTCGATGCCAGCGCGCGACCGATTCGGCCGCGCCCTCGTCGCCGATCGTCACTTCCGGCGCCCTGTCCTTGGCGCCGCCCGCGGGCGGCACCTCGGGCGCGGACGAGGAAGGCGAGCACGCCGTGGCCAGCAGCGCGAGCAGCACCGGATACGCGACGCGTCTTGGCAACCTTCCCTCCTGGTGGACGCCGCGCCCGGAGGGGCGCCGGCTGGGCTGGGCTATTCTTACCCACCCGCTCCACCTTCGCATTCACGGACCCCCACTACGTGCCCCACTGGATCACACAGCCCGCCGAACTCGACGCCTACCTGCTGCGCCGCCCCGCCCGCATCGGCCTGGATACCGAATTCATCCGCGAACGGACCTACTGGCCGCAACTGGCGTTGGTGCAGATCGCCGTCGACGACGAGATCCTGCTGGTCGACCCGCTGGCGCCGGGGATCGCCGAAGCGCTGGAGCCCTGGCTGACCGCGCCCGACGTCGTCAAGGTGATGCACAGCGCCAGCGAGGACCTGGTGGCCTTCAAGTGCGCCTGCGGCGTGCTGCCCCGGCCCTTGTTCGACACCCAGATCGCCGCCGCCCTGGCCGGCATCGGCGCCGGGCTGGGCTACCAGAAGCTGGTCCACGAACTCACCGGCACCCTGCTGGCCAAGGGCGAGACCCGCTCGGACTGGCTGCGCCGCCCGTTGTCGCCGTCCCAGCTGGAATACGCCGCCGACGACGTGCGCCACCTGTTCGCCGCGCACGACGCGCTGTCGGCGCGGCTGGAGGCCCTGGGCCGCGCCGGCTGGCTGGCCGAGGACTGCGAGCGCCTGCTGGCCACGGTGGAGCACGACGAGCCCGAGCGCTGGCCGCACGTGGCCATGCGCAGCGCGCAGTTCCTCGACCGCGACGCGCAGTTGCGGCTGCTGCGGCTGCTGCGCTGGCGCGACCGCCAGGCGCGCCAGAGCGACAAGCCGCGCAGCTGGATCCTCGACAACGAACTGGCCGTGGCGCTGGCGCGCACCCCGCCGGCCGACGAAACCGCGCTCCAGCAGCAGCTCGACAGGCTCCCCAAGGCCCCGCGCAAGCTCGCCGGCGCGCTGTGGCAGGCCCTGTCCACGCCGCTGCCGGACGAACGGGACGCCCCGCTGGCGCTGGCCGCGGGCGATGCCCACAAGGCCACGCTCAAGCGCCTCCAGGACGCGGTGGCCATGCACAGCCGCGCCCTGTCCCTGCCCGACGGCGTGCTGGCCTCGCGCCGCCACCTCGAAGCGCTGATCGAAAGCGGGCGCTGGCCGGCGCCGCTCGGCGGCTGGCGCAAGGAACTGCTGGAACCGCAGCTGATGCCGTTGCTGGACGCCGCCCGGGCAGCCGGCTGAGCCGCCAGTGGGGCCGCAGCGGCGGGATTGACGGGCCGGTCGTCGGCAACTGGTAAAATGGTCGTTTTTACGCCAGCCGCCTAGTGCAACTCCCCCGCCGCACGCCATTCCACGGCCCGACGTTCATCCGCCTGCTCGCCGGCCTGGCGGAGACCGATGTCCAGCCGCCCCGCCCGCTGCCGGCGGAGCGGCTGAGCGAATGGCTCGACATCAACAACGCCATCGCCCTGTCGGCGGCGCTCGACGGCCGGCCGCTCGCTGGCGTGGCGCCCCCGGGCGACGCCGGGGAGGACGAATGCGCCGGCGTCCGCGCCGCCCTGGCCGAAGCCATCGCCGCCGACCGCGCCTTCGACGGCAACGGGGCGGGCGTCGCCACCGACTACGCCTTCTTCCGCCAGCGCTACCTCGCCCTGCAGCAGACCATGGAGACCGGCATCGGCCAGGCGCGCGCGCGCCTGCGCGAGCGATTGGCGGCGCAAGGCCCGGGCCCGGCCCGGCTCGCCACCGTGGATGCGGCGATGGAGAAGGCGCTGGCCCGGCGCGAACGCACGCTGCTGTCGCGGGCGCCCGCGCTGCTCGGCCAGCATTTCGAGCGCCTGCGCCAGGGCGCCGGGCTCCCGGACCAAGCGCCGTCCCCCGAGGACGCCGCGGCGGCAGCGCCCGTCGATTGGCTCGACGGGTTCCGCAAGACCATGCAGGACGTACTGCTCGCCGAGCTGGATGTCCGCCTACAACCGGTCGAGGGCCTGCAGGCGGCCCTCCGCACCTCCTGACTGAGACGTTATGTTGAAGAAACTGCTCGATTTCGCTGTATTTCTCGTCGGCCTGGCGGTCGTGTGCTGGATCGGCGCCGGCTACGCCGGCTCGAACCCGCTGGCCGCGTCCGTGGCCCTGCTCATCGGCGCCTGCTACGTGGCGGGCGGATTCGAGCTGTATCGCTACCGGCAGGCCACCGCCACGCTGGCGCGGGCGCTGGACGCGCTGCCCGTACCGCCCTCCGGCCTCGGCGACTGGCTGGACCGCCTGCATCCGTCGCTGCGCAACGCGGTGCGCCTGCGCGTGGAAGGCGAACGCGTCGCGCTGCCCGGACCGGCGCTGACGCCGTACCTGGTCGGCCTGCTGGTGCTGCTCGGCATGCTCGGCACGCTGCTGGGCATGATGGCCACCTTGCGCGGTACCGGCATCGCGCTGGAAAGCGCGGCCGACCTGCACGCGATCCGCGAGTCGCTCGCCGCGCCGGTCAAGGGCCTGGGCTTCGCGTTCGGCACCTCGATCGCCGGCGTGGCCACCTCCGCGATGCTCGGCCTGCTGTCCGCGCTGTGCAGGCGCGAGCGGCTGCAGGCGGCGCAACGCCTGGACCTGCAGATCGCGACCACGCTGCGCGTGCATTCGCAGGCCCACCAACGCGAGGAAACCTTCAAGCTGCTGCAGCGGCAGGCCGAGGCGATGCCGGCGCTGGTCGAGCGGCTGCAGGCGATGGCCGCGGCCGTCGAACAGCAGAACCTCGCCGCCCACGAACGCCAGCTCGCCGCGCAGCAAGCCTTCCACGAGCGGACCGAAGCGACCTACCTGCAGCTGGCCTCTTCCGTGGAACGATCGTTGAAGGAGAACGTCGCCGAGGGCGCCCGCGCCGCCAGTTCCGCGCTGCAGCCGGTGGTGCAGGCCACCATGGCCGCGATCGCGCGCGAAACCGCCGCGCTGCACGGCAGCGTCGCCCAGACCTTGCAGCAGCAATCCGAAGCGCTGTCCGGCGGCCTTGAAAAGACCACCGCGGCCGTCGCGGAGGCCTGGAACCAGGCCCTGCTCGACCAGCGGCACGCGAATGCGGCACTGGTCGAGCAGCTGCAGGACATGCTCGGCCGGACCGGCGAATCCTTCGAACGGCGTTCCGCCGATCTGCTCGAAGGCGTTTCGGCCCGCCTCGACGCCACTGCCGCGCAGATGGGCGAGGCCTGGAAGCAGGCGTTGTCGCGGCAGGAAATCCTCAACGAAGCGCTGGCCTCCGGCAGCCGGCAGGCATTGTCCGAAGCGGCCGGCAGCTTCGAGCGGCAAGCCGCGTCGTTGGTCGAGAGCACCACCCGCTCGCACGCCGACCTGCAGGCCGCGCTCGCCGCCCAGGATCAGCAGCGCCTGGCCGCCTGGAGCGCGACGCTCGACGCCGTGGCCGCCGCCCTGCGCCAGGAGCTGGAACGGGCCGCCGACCATGCCGCCAGCCGCCAGCAGGAGATCTGCGACGTGCTGGCGCGTACCGCCGGCGACATCACGGCCCAGGCCAAGGCGCATGCCGGCGATACCATCGCCGAGATCTCGCGGCTCGTGCAGGCCGCGTCGGAAGCGCCCCGGGCCGCGGCCGAGGTCATCGCCGAACTGCGCCAGAAGCTCTCCGACAGCATGGTCCGCGACACCGCGATGCTGGAGGAGCGCAACCGCCTGATGGCCACGCTCGACACCCTGCTCGGCTCCGTCAGCCATGCCGCCACCGAACAGCGCGCCGCCATCGATGCGCTCGTCGCCACCTCGTCCGAGTTGCTGGACCGGGTCGGCAACCGCATCGGCGAGCGGATCGAGAACGAAGCCGGCAAGCTCGACGTCGCCGCCGCCCAGGTCGCCGCCGGCGCGGCCGAGGTCGCCAGCCTGGGCGAAGCCTTCGGCGCCATCGTGCAGCAGTTCGGCAAGTCGAACGACAAGCTGGTGGCGCGCCTGCAGCGCGTCGAGAGCGTGCTGGACAAGTCGCTCGCCCGCAGCGACGAGCAGCTCGCCTACTACGTGGCCCAGGCCCGCGAGGTGATCGACCTGAGCGTGCTGGTGCAGCGCCAGATCATCGAGGAACTGCAACAGCTCGCCGGCCAGCGCGGCTCCGCCGGAGCCGAAGCCACATGAGCCCGGACATCGAAGGCGACACCGAATCGGCTACCCCGGTCTGGGCCGCGTTCGGCGACCTGATGTCGGTGCTGCTGGGCGCGTTCGTGCTGATCCTGGTCGGGGTGATCGCCGTGCAGATGCAGCTTTCCAGCCGGCTGGACGAAGAGGTCAGGCAACGGCAGCTGGAAGCGCAGCGCCGCCAGACCCTGGAACAGGCGCTGGCCGGACCGCTGGCCGCCGGCCGGGTCACGCTGGTCGATGGCCGCATCGGCATCCGCGGCAGCGTGCTGTTCGCGCTCAACTCCGACCAGCTCCAGCCGGAAGGCCGCGAGGTGCTGAAGAGCCTGGCCGGGCCGCTGGCCGGCTACCTCAAGGCGCGCGAGGAGATCCTGATGGTCAGCGGCTTCACCGACGACCGCCAGGTCCGCGACGGCAACCGCCAGTTCGCCGACAACTGGGAACTGTCCGCCCAGCGCGCCCTGACGGTCACGCGCGCCCTGATCGCCGAGGGCGTGCCGTCCTCGTCGGTGTTCGCCGCCGCCTTCGGCGCCGAGCAGCCGGTGGGTTCGAACGCCGACGAAGAAGGCCGCGCGCGCAACCGGCGCGTGGAGATCGCGCCGGTGCCGCGCCCGAAGAACACCGCCGCGGTACCCCGATGAGCGACGACGGCCACCACGCCCCGCCGCCGCCCGGTTCCGCGTGCGCGCAGGACGCCGATCGCACGGCGTCCCTGCACCGGCATTTCGTCGAGGCGATGCGGCGCCGCGCGGCCCGGCACGCCGGCGAAGCGCGCCGCCTGCTGGATGCCAGGCTGGCAACGCTGGCCGCGACGGACGCGGATCGCCGCGATCCTCCCGGCCCGGAGGCCGGAACGCCGGAGGCGCCGGACCACGCGCCGCTGCGCGGCTTGCTCGACCATATCGCCCGGCAGACATCGGCAACCGACCCGACCGCCGGCGCCGCGGACGACCCGTCGACGCGCTCCACCTACCCGGACCTGGCCGCACTCGACGAATTCAGGCAGCTCTGGTCCAAGGTCCACGCCGAGACCCAGGTGCGGCAATCGCTGGAGCAGGCACCGGCCAACGCCGGCCCGCTCAACTCAGGCCGGCTCGTGCACCGCTCGTTGAACCTGATGCGCGAGCTGTCGCCGGCTTATCTGCGCCGTTTCCTCGCCCATGTCGACGCCCTTTCCTGGCTCGAACAGATCAACGTGCCTCCCGTGCAGGCGAAGGACGCAGCGCCCGTTCCAGGCGCCAGGAAACGCGCGCGGAACCCGCGATCGCCATGAGCGGCGCGCCGCGGGAACGAACGCCCCGTCGACGGCTATTGGCTTCCGGCCGCGCATCAGGCTAGAATGCGCGCCTCGCGTGGGGCGGTAGCTCAGCTGGGAGAGCGTCGCGTTCGCAATGCGAAGGTCGGGAGTTCGATCCTCCTCCGCTCCACCAATCACACCAGCACGAAAGCCCCGGCATCGCATGCCGGGGCTTTCTTGTATCGCACGATCCTCACATGCGGCCGCGACAACGGCGTGGCCTTGCCCCCTCAGGGGCCGCACGTGCCTGCAGGCATTGCCTGCAAGCGGCATTCCGCCAACAATGCACCCCTTGCATTGCCCGCGACATTCCCTTTCCAGACAGACCCATGACCGAAAAGAACGCTTTGAACCTGGATGCCATTGCCGAGGCCAAGGCCAAGCTGGCCGAAGAACTGCGCAAGCTCGAGGAACAGGAAGTCCACCTGCGCCAGCAGCAGTCGTCCGATGCCTTCACCCAGGTGCTCGCCCTGCTGCGCGAATTCGCCGGCCACTTCAACGCCAAGCAGAAGGCCGAGATCGCCGCCCTGATCGGCGAGGAAAAGCCGAAGGCCAGGAAGAGCGCCGCCAGCGATGCGCGCCGCGAAGTCGCGCCGAAGTACTGGCTGCCGCACACCGGCGAGACCTGGACCGGTCGCGGCCGTACGCCGAAGGCGTTCGCCGCATGGGAAGGCACCGCCGCCTACAAGGAATGGAAGGCCCGCCACCCCAACGAGAAATTCCCGGCCTTCCCGGGCTGATTCCGCCCGAGCCCCCTCGCCCGCACGGGCGAGGGGCCGGTACGCGGGCGCCGATCCCTTCCGGCTCCAGGCGGCCCCCGCCGTTCTTCCGCCGCGTTTCCTAGCCGCCTCAGGCCAACGCCGATATGCCCGCCGGCGCGCGCGATGCCGTGCCGGACAGGCGCCGCTGCGCCTCGGCCAGATCCGCACCGTCCAGCCCCTGCAGCGGCTGCAACCGATCCGCCACCCATGCCGCCACCGGCAGCCCATCGCGGTACAGCACGCGATTGCCCGGCACGCGCGGTACGCGCTCGCCCGGCAGTACGTTGCCCAGCAGATTGGCCGGGTCGCTGGCCGACAGGCACACCCACTGCCCGGCCAAGGGTTCGCGGCGCAGCCGGCGCAACAACCCGATCGCGTCCGGCAAGGCGAACTGTTCGCCGGACAGGCCGGCGATGAAACGCCCGCCGCGGATCTCGCCGCGCGCTTCCAGGCGCCGGTACACGCGCAGCAACTCCCGCCAGGGCGGCAGCCACGCCGCCTCGCGCTCCAGCAGCCGCCAGCAGACCACGCCATAGCGGCGCAGCAGGACCTGCGCGACGTGCGCGACCGCCTCGTGGCGCGCTTCGCCCGGCGTGTCGTCCGCGACCGGCGGCGGCGCGCGCAGCAGCGACCAGCGGCCTGCGTCGCGGATCCCGGACAACGGCGCCCGCCTGCGCGATCTCGACAGCGCCGACGGCCGTTTCGACGCCGGCACGAGCAAGGCACGCAGCCCGGCATAGCTGTCGCAGTGCACGCGTCCGCGCACCACCAGTTCCGCCAGCGCGTCCTCCAGCTCGGTGCCGAGCAGCCGCGTCGCGTCGGCGATCTCGTCGAAGAACGATGCGCCGTGCTCGGCCAGGAAATCGGCCACCTTCTGCGCGCGCGAATGCAGCGGCTCGCCGGTCTCGTGCTCCGCCGCCAGGCGCCGCCACTGCATCGCTTCGCGCCTGGGCAGCAACAGGATCGGCGCGCTGCGCAGCGAGGCGCCCGGGCTGCGCGTCGCCGGGGACGGCCGCAGTCGCGTCCACAGCACCCGCCCGGCTGCGCACTGCTCGTCCAGCCAGGCCGGCTGGTAGTCGCGCAGGCGCGCCGCCAGCAGTTCGCTTTCCCAGCACGCGGCCGGGGCCTCGAAGCCTTCCAACTGCGCCAGCACCCCCGCGAGCGCTTCCGAACCGGATCGCCGGCTGCCCTCGCCCAGGTGCTGCCATTCGAACAGGAAGCGGGCGAAATCGCGCTGCGAGACCGGCTCGATCTCCCGGCGCAACCGCCCGAGCGTATAGCGATGGATGCGCGCCAGCAGATGCCGTTCGCACCATTCGTCCTCGTCCGCGTCCGGCGAGAACCGCCCCGCCATCACGAATCCTTCCTGGCGCAACGCGAGCAGCGCATCGCGCACGTCCTCGCGCGGCAGCTGCAACGGCGCGGCCAACCGCTCCAGCGTGACCGGCCCCAGGCCGGCCAGGCGCGCCCGCACCAGCTCGCGCAGGGCGTCGGCGCGCTCCTGTCCCAAGCTGGCCGCCCCTGCCGGCACCTGCAGCGCCGGACGCGGTTCGGCCGACGGATACAGCAAGCGCACCGATTCCAGCCGCTCCACGCTCACCCACGCGAGCGGCACGCCTTCCCGGACCAGGCAGGTGGCGCGGCCATCGCCCGCCAGCGCCTGCAGCCATGCGGACCAGCCAGGCTCGCGCCCGACCTCGTCCATCGCCAGCATCCCGAGCGTATCGACGGCTTCGTGCATCTCGTCGGCATCGCGCGGCTGCGGCCAGGCCTCGGCCCGTACCGCGGCGATCGCCTCGGCATCGAGCCGGCCCATCGCGCCCGCGTCCTCGGCGTCGCCGAACCGGCGCGCCTGCACTGCCTGGGTGCGCCGCTCTTCGAGCGGGGCATCGTCGAGGAATGCGTACGGGCGCGCCTCCAGCACCTCGGCGGCCAACGGCGAGGGCGCCGGCAGGTCGCGCGCCACCACCTCGATGGCGCCGGACTCGATGCCGCGCAGCACTTCGAGCCAGCCCGCACTGTCCATCGCCTCGTGCAAACAATCGTGGAGCGTCTGCGCGACCAGCGGATGGTCGGGGATCTCGCGCTCGCCGACGATGTTCTCCAGGCAGGCGACCTGGTCGGGGAACACGGTGGCGAGCAGGTCCTCGGACTTCATCCGCTGCAGTTGCGGCGCCACCTTGCGCCCGTTGCTGAAGCGCGGCAGCGCCAGCGCGTTGGTCGCGTTCCAGCGCCAGCGCACCCCGAACAACGGCGCGTCCAGCAGCGCCTGCACCAGCACGTGCTCGGCCGAGGCGGAATGCAGGAAGCGCGCCACGTCCTCCAGCGGGAAGCTGTGGCGGGTCGACAGCGACAGCACGATCGCGTCCTCGGTGGCCGCCGCCTGCAATTCGAAGTCGAAGGTGCGGCAGAAGCGCTTGCGCAACGCCAGGCCCCAGGCGCGGTTGATGCGGCTCCCGAACGGGCTGTGGATCACCAGTTGGGTGCCTTCGGATGCATCGAAGAAGCGCTCCATCACCACGCAGCGTTGCGTCGGCAGCTCGCCCAGGTCGGCCAGGGCGCGGGCCAGGTAGTCGGCGAGCTGCTGCGCGGCCTCCAGGGGCAGCCCCAGTTCCGCCAGCAGCCATGCCTGGGCGGCCTCGCGCCCGCCTTCGCGCAGCCGCGCCGCCACGTCCGCGCGCAACCGCGCGACCGCGTGCGACAGCTCGTCGCTGCGGCCGGGCGCCTCGCCGAGCCAGAACGGGATGTTGGGCGGCGCGCCCTTGGCGTCCTCCACCCGGACGCGGCCCGGCTCGATGCGCAGGATGCGGTAGCTGGCATTGCCCAGTTGGAACACGTCGCCGGCCAGGCTCTCCACCGCGAAGTCCTCGTTGACCGTCCCGATGTTCTCGGCCTGCGGCTCGAGCAGCACCGTGTAGTCGCCGGTCTCCGGGATCGTGCCGCCGGAGGTGAGCGCCGTGGTGCGCGCGCCCCGGCGCGCGCGCAGGACGCGGTGCACGGTGTCGCGGTGCAGGTAGCTGGCGCGCCGCCCCAGCCGCGTGTCGAAGCCTTCGGCGAGCATCCGCACCACCTCGTCGAAGCGCTCGCGCGACAGGTTGGCGTACGGCCAGGCGCGGCGCACCAGCGCGTACAGCGCGTCTTCCGCGCAATCGCCGCAGGCCGCCTCGGCGACGATCTGCTGGGCCAGCACGTCGACCGGCGCCTGGACCACGCGCAGCGCATCCAGCTCGCCGCGCCGCACCGCATCGAGCAGCGCCGCGCATTCGACCAGCTCGTCGCGCGAGGCCGGGAACAGCCGCGCCTTCGGGGTTCCGCTCACCGCGTGCCCGGAACGGCCGGCGCGCTGCAGGAACGTGGAGATCGAGCGCGGCGAACCGAGCTGGCAGACCAGGTCGACCTCGCCGATGTCCAGGCCCAGTTCGAGCGACGCGGTGGCGACCAGCACGGTCAGCTCGCCCGCCTTCAGGCGCCGCTCCGCCGCCAGGCGCGTCTCGCGCGCCAGGCTGCCGTGGTGGGCCGCCACCCGGTCCTTGCCGAGCAGGTCGCCCAAGTGCCGCGCGGCGCGCTCGGCCATCCGCCGCGTGTTGACGAACACCAGCGTGGTGCGGTGCTCGCGCGCCAGGCCGGCCACCGCTTCGTAGACCTGCAGCCATTGGTCGTTGGACATCACCGCGCCCAGCGGCGTCGGCGGCAGCGCCAGCGCGAGATCGCGCTCGCGCACGTATCCCGCGTCGACGATCTCGCAGTCCGGCCGGCCATCGCGCACCTGCCCTGCCCCGACCAGGAAGCGCGCCACTTCGTCGATCGGCTTCTGGGTGGCCGACAGGCCGATCCGCACCAGCGGCGCCTCCGCCAGCGCCTGCAACCGCTCCAGGCTCAATGCGAGATGGCTGCCGCGCTTGTCGGCGGCCACCGCGTGGATCTCGTCGACGATGACCGTGCGCACGCTGCGCAGCGACTCGCGGCCGGAGACCGAACCGAGCAGGACGTACAGCGACTCCGGCGTGGTCGCCAGGATATGCGGCGGCCGCCGGCGCGCCCTATCGCGCTCGCGCTGCGGGGTATCGCCGGTGCGCACCGCGCTGCGGATGTCCACCTCGGGCAGGCCGAGCGCCTGCAGTTCCGCGCGGATGCCGGCCAGCGGGGCCTCGAGGTTCGCGTGGATGTCGTTGGAAAGCGCCTTCAGCGGCGACACGTAGAGCACGCGGGTATGGTCGGGCAGCGCGCCCTCATGCTCGAGGCCTTCGCGCAGCAGGCCGTCGATCGCGGTCATGAACGCCGCCAGCGTCTTGCCCGAACCGGTCGGCGCCGCCACGAGCGTGTGCCGGCCATCGGCGATCGCGGCCCAGGCGGCCGCCTGGGCCGCGGTCGGCACCTGGAAGCGGTGCCGGAACCAGCGCGCGACGGCGGGATGGAAGCGGAGCAGCGGATCGGTCATGGGATCGGAACGGGCCAGGAGGCGCCTGCGCCACGATAGCGCCGGCCAGGATCGGATGCAGGTATCGTTGTCGAGATGCGGCCGGATCCGCAGGCCGGCAAGCGGCATACGGCCGCAGGCGGTTAACCGTTCATCGCCGGCAAGGCCATGTGAGGACATCCGGACGCCCGGGTGCGCCGCCCCGCGACCGGACCGGCGTCCTGCCGATTGCCCGTGCAGGCGCCCGCTGGCACAGTGCGCCCATGCCCAGCCTGATCCTGTTGATGATTGCCGGCGCAGCCGTGTTCGCTTTCTGGAACGCCTCGCGTGCCGCCGCCGAACGCGCCGAGGTGCTCGGCCGCAATGCCTGCCGCGCCGCCGACGTGCAATGGCTCGACCAGAGCGTGCACGCCGTGCGCCTGCGCCCGTGCCGCCTGCCCAACGGCTGGCTCGGCTTCGAACGGACCTTCCGCTTCGACTACTCGCACGATGGCATCGACCGCCATACCGGCCGCCTGGTGCTGCGCGGCACCGAGCTGGTGGCGTTCACCGGCCCTTCGATGGCGACGGTGACGCCGCTGCGGCGCGAGCTGGAGAACCCCTAGCGGCGGATCCGAGCCCCAGGCCGCCGGACTGCTGGAGAACCGATCCGGCTCCGGCACCGGCATTCACCAGGCGTGCAGGTCGTTGCCGCCGCTGTGGGTCCTGCTGTCGTTCCTGCCTGGCTTTTCCGCGCCGGCGTGCGTGAGCCAGGCTGCAGTCCCTACGCTCCCATTCCGCAGCGGGAAAAGCCAGATCCCCCTTGCGATCGAACGACACCGGCGAAGCCGTCGAGACTGGAGTCCTCCCGCGATGCTCCGGCGTGCGCCGGAGCCCGATGCGAGCGACAGCCGCGACGGACTACTTCACCACCCGCAGGTGCGGGCGCTTGCCGGCAGGCGGGGCATCCTCCGGGCCCGGCCCCTGCGGCGGCGGGGCATCGTCGTCCGGCGGCTCGCCCGACGTGCCGGGGATATCGTCCGGCAGCGCCATGCCCTGCCCGGTCTCGCGCGCATACACCGCCAGCACCGCCGACATCGGCACGTACACCGGATGGCTCACGCCGCCGAAGCGAGCGGTGAAACTCACCCCTTCGTTGTCCATGTGCAGGTGCACGACCGCGCGCTCGGCGATGTTCAGCACCACGCGTCCGTCCTGCACCGAGCTCGGCGGCACCTGCACGCCTTGCAAGCCCGCATCCACGAGGATGTGGGGCGTCATGCCGTTGTCGTTGATCCATTCCACCAACGCCCGCAGCAGATAGGGGCGATGGCTGGTCATGCGGGGAAAGTCTTGGCTCATGTGCGACAGTTTACGCGCTGGGCCTGTCGCGCTGTCCATTCCCCGATGGGCACCGGTACGCGCCGGTACAGGCGCATACCGGCCACGATCACGCCGGCAGGTCGCGCAGCTTCTTTTCCTGGTCGGTGAGGCTGCGGATGAAGCCGGGGTTGCGGAAGATCCGGTTGCCGTAATCCTCGATCGCCTTGCCGTCCTTCGGCAGCGGCACGTCCAGCGCCTGCAGGCGCCAGATGATCGGCGCCATCGCGCAATCGGCCAGGCTCATCTCCGGATTGAGGAAGAACTTGCTGGCCTTGAACAACGGCACCGATGCGGTGAGGAGTTCCTTCAGGCGCTTGCGGCCGGCCTCGGCCTGGGTCTTGTTGCCGAGCTGGATCGCCTGCACCTGCGGTACCCAGTCGTGCTCGATGCGCAGCATCGCCAGGCGCAGCCGCGCGCGCGACAGCGGGTCGACCGGCATCAGCGGCGGGTGCGGGTAGCGCTCGTCCAGGTACTCGCTGACCACCGACGCGGCGTAGAGCACCAGCTCGCGCTCCACCAGCGTCGGCACCGAATGATAGGGATTCAGGTCGATCAGGTCTTCCGGCGGGTTCTGCGCATCGACCGGCACCAGGTCGTAGGTGACGCCCTTGGCGGCCAGCACCAGCCGGACCCGATGGCACAGCACGTCATCGGTGGAGGAAAACAAGGTCAGGGTATTTCGCATACGCACACTCGTCGCCATTCAAGGCTCTCCAACGACCGGAATCCGCCGGCCGCATCGGCGCCGCCGGCCCCTTGCCAACGGTTCACCACGGTGAACCCGAGTGTGCAATCACACTCCGGAAAAGCCAATAGCAGGGCTATCGTCCCACCGCCTGCAACGCCCGGCCGCCCCCGGTCGCCGGCTCAATGCACGTCCTTCCAGTACTCGCGCTTGACCAGGTAGGCCAGGAACGTCAGCAGGGCCAGGAACAGGATCACCCACACGCCCAGACTCTGGCGCTTCAGGGCGGCGGGCTCGCCGGCGTATTCCAGGAAGTTGCTGATGTCGCGCACGGTCTGGTCGAACTCGGCCGGGTTCTGCCGGCCCGGCTGCGCCAGCTTGATGCCGACCACCGGCCTCTCGCCCAGGGCCTTGTCGAGCTCGCCGTACTCGGGTTGCTGCAACCCTTGCAGCTCCCACAGCGGATTGGGCATCGAGGCGTTGGGGAACACCGTGTTGTTCCAGCCCAGCGGCCGCGATGAATCCAGGTAGAACGACTTCAGGTAGGTATAGATCCAGTCGGTGCCGCGCACGCGCGCGATCAGGCTCAGGTCGGGCGGCGCCTTGCCGAACCACTTGGCGGCGGCATCGTGGGGCATCGCGTTCTCGATGTGGTCGCCGATCTTGCCGCCGGTGAAGTTGAGGTTGTTCATCACTTCTTCCTCGGTCAGCCCGAGGTCGGCCGCCATGCGCGAATAGCGCAGGTACTTCAGCGAGTGGCAGCCGGAACAGTAGTTCATGAACAACTGGGCGCCACGCTGCAGCGAGGCGCGGTCGCTCAGGTCGTTGCCGGCCTGCTGCAGCGCGCCGCCCTCGGCGGCCAGCAGGGTCGTGGAGAACAGCAGGCCCGCGGCCATCGTGGCCACGCGGGCGAACCATGGCTTAGTCATGCGTCGTCACCCGCTCAGGCACCGGCTTGGTCTTGTCCAGCCTCGTCCACACCGGCATGGTGATGAAGAAGGCGAAGTACAGGAAGGTCAGCACGCGACCGATGTAGGTCTCGTGGATGTCGGTGCCCGGGCCGGAGCCGATCACCCCCAGCCACACGAAGCACACTGCCAGCGTGCCCAGCGCGACCTTGGAGATCCAGCCGCGGTAGCGGATCGACTTGACCTTGGCCTTGTCCAGCCACGGCACCAGGAACAGGATCGCGATCGCCGAGAACATCACCAGCACGCCGCCCAGCTTGTTGGGCACCACCCGCAGCATCGCGTAGTACGGGGTGTAGTACCAGACCGGCTTGATGTGCTCGGGCGTGACCAGGCGGTTGGCCTCGGTGAAGTTGTCGTGCTCCAGGAACAACCCGCCGAAGCCCGGCGCGAAGAAGATGATGAAGGCGGCGATGATCAGCAGGAAACCGACGCCGACCAGGTCCTTGACCGTGTAGTACGGGTGGAACGGGATGCCGTCGGCGGGCTTGTTCGGGTCCCAGCGGTTGCCCTTGGGCCCCTTCTTGATCTCCACGCCGTCCGGGTTGTTGGAGCCGACCTCGTGCAGCGCGCCCAGGTGCAGTACCACCAGCAGCAGCAGCACCAGCGGCAGCGCGATCACGTGCAGGGCGAAGAAGCGGTTGAGGGTGGCGTCGGACGGCAGGTAGTCGCCCATGATCCATTCGGTCAGCCCGTTGCCGATCACCGGGATCGCGCCGAACAGCGAGATGATCACCTTCGCGCCCCAGAACGACATCTGGCCCCAGGGCAGCACGTAGCCCATGAAGGCCTCGGCCATCAGCACCAGGTAGATCAGCATGCCGAGGATCCAGACCAGCTCGCGCGGCTTCTGGTAGCTGCCGTACATCAACCCGCGGAACATGTGCAGGTAGACCACGATGAAGAACAGCGAGGCGCCGGTGGAGTGCATGTAGCGGATCAGCCAGCCCCACTCCACGTCCCGCATGATGTACTCGATCGACGCGAACGCCTCCGCGGCGCTGGTCTTGTAGTGCATCGTCAGGAAGATGCCGGTGACGATCTGGTTGGCCAGCACCAGCAGCGCCAGCGAGCCGAAGTAGTACCAGAAGTTGAAGTTCTTCGGCGCGTAGTACTCGCTGACGTGCTTGCGGTAGACCGGCATCAGGCCGGGCGCGCGCGCGTTGACCCAGTCGAAGACGCCGTTGGCGGTGCGGACAAGGATGTTGGCCATGCTCAGGCAGCCCCCGTGCTGTTGCCGGACGGATCCACGCCGATCACGATCGTGTTGTCGTCCTGGTAATGGTGCGGCGGCACCAGCAGGTTGATCGGCGCCGGCACGCCGTCGAAGACGCGGCCGGACATGTCGAAGCGCGACTTGTGGCAAGGGCAGAAGTAGCCGCCCTTCCACTGCGGGTCGTAGGGCTCGGGCCGGATCTCGGCGACCATCTCGGGCGAGCAGCCCAGGTGCGTGCACAGGCCGACCAGCACCGATATCTCGGGCTTGATCGAGCGGTACTCGACGTTCTTCAGCACGTACTCCGGCTGCTGGTCCTTGTTCTCGGACTTGGGGTCCTTGAGCCGGCCGTCCAGCGACGGCAGCGCATCGAGGATGGCCTTGGACCGCTTGACGATCCAGATCGGCTGGCCGCGCCACTCGAGGATCAGGCGCTGGCCTTCCTGCAGGGCGCTGATGTCGGCGGTCACCGGCGCACCGGCCAGCTTGGCGCGCGCGCTCGGGTTCCACGATTTGACGAAAGGTACCGCTAGAAACCCTGCTCCTACCGCGCCGACCACTGCGGTTGTCGCGGTCAGGAACCGTCGACGTCCCGTGTTGGCGGGCTCGTTAACCCCATCGTTGGCCATCCGGCTCTCCGATCTGTATTAGGTAGCTTGAGGCTGCCAGCGGCCCGCGGGGGGTCGAGCCGCGATGAATCCGGGGCGAGTGTAGCGGAAGGCTTAATGGACAGACAATGCGTCGGCGAAGGAAAGATGCCCCGGCCGGCGGCGACATGCCCGCGAAGCCGGGCCGAGCGGCGCTACTGGACCGAGGCCAGCACGCCGCGGTAGCGCTCGGCCAGCACGCCCACGCGCTGTACGTAGCGCTGGGTCTCGGCGTAGGGCGGCACCCCGCCGTACTTGTCCACTGCGCCCTCGCCCGCGTTGTAGCCGGCCGCGGCCAGGGTCAGGTTGCCGTCGAAGCGCTTGAGCAGCCAGGCCAGGTATTGCACGCCGCCGCGGATGTTCTGGCCGGCATCGTAGGAATCGGCGACGCCGAAGCGCCGCGCCGTGGCCGGCATCAACTGCATCAGCCCCTGCGCGCCCGCCCGGCTCAGCGCCATCGGGTTGTAGGCCGATTCGGCGTGGATGATCGCGCGCACGACCGCCTCCTCCACGCCGAACTCGCGCGCGGCGGCGGCGATCTCGCCCTGGTAGGCCGCGGTGTTGAGGCGGACGGTCCCGAAGTTGACGCCGGGGTTGACCGCGCACGCGTAGCAGGTCTCGATGAAGCTGTAGCGGATCGTGCGCAGCCCTTCGATGCTCGCGGTCTGCGTCGGGCGGGCGCTGGTGTAGTGGCGCACGCCGTCCTTCATGTAGGAATAGAGCTGCCCGCTGACGACCCGCTGCGGCAATCCGCGCGGGTTCGCCGGGGCCGGCATCGGCGCCACGGACTTGGGCGCGACCGAAGCGGCGACCGGCGGCACCGCCGTCTTCGCCGGCTCGGCGCTCGCCACGGCGGGCCGGGGCTTGGCCGGCGCCGGCCTGGCGGACGCGCGGCGCTCGGGCTTGTAGTTGCCGACCACGCTGCACGAGGCGCCATGGACGCGCTTGCTCACGTAGCTGGGGATCCCGTCGCCGCCGATGCACTTGTACAGGGTGCCGGCGCTGGCCGGCGCAGCCGACAGCGTGGCGAACAGCAGCCCCAGCATCCCCGGTATCCCCTTCATGGCGCGAAGTCTCCCAGCTCCGCCGGGCGTTGCCAAGTGCTTGGCGCGAAAAGGGTTTGTTGCCGCCAGAGCGTGCCATGCCCTTTGGAGTGCGGCATCCGCGTGCTTGGGCCGGGGCAAGGCCGACCCGTCTTGCCAAGGACCGCAACGCATTCCCGCGGTGGCACCGGCCGCGGGAATGCGCTTCAAGGGGCATGGCACGTTCTACAATAGCCGGCTCGCCGCGGCCGCCCTGGTGGCCGCCCCCGCTCAGCCACCCGTCTGGAATAAGCGCCATGCCCGGGACGCCCGCCTCCGAAATCCCCGCCACGGCCGTTGCCGTGGATTCCCCCACGCTCGTGCCCTTGCCCGGCCAGCGCCCGGCCATCCCGGGCGGTGCGCGCGGGAAGCTGTACATCAAGACCCACGGGTGCCAGATGAACGAATACGACTCGGCCAAGATGGCCGACGTGCTCGCGCAGGCCGAGGGGCTGGAACTGACCGACGACCCGGAGGAGGCCGACGTCGTCCTGGTCAACACCTGTTCGATCCGCGAGAAGGCGCAGGAGAAGGTGTTCAGCCAGCTCGGCCGCTGGAAGGCGCTGAAGGGCAACGGCCGCGACGTGATCATCGGCGTAGGCGGCTGCGTCGCCTCGCAGGAAGGCGAAGCCATCGTCAAGCGCGCGCCGTACGTGGACCTGGTGTTCGGCCCGCAGACCCTGCACCGCCTGCCCGAGCTGATCCGCGCCCGTCGCGAGCAAAACCGGCCGCAGGTGGACATCAGCTTCCCGGAGATCGAGAAGTTCGACCGCCTGCCCGAGCCGCGCGCCGAAGGCCCGAGCGCGTTCGTCTCGATCATGGAAGGGTGCTCGAAGTACTGCTCGTTCTGCGTGGTGCCCTACACCCGCGGCACCGAGGTCAGCCGGCCGTTCGAGGACGTGCTGGTGGAAGTGGCGCAACTGGCGGCGCAGGGCGTGCGCGAGATCAACCTGCTCGGCCAGAACGTCAACGCCTACCGCGGGCCGATGGAAGGCGGCGAAGTCGCCGACCTGGGCCTGCTGATCCGCACCATCGCCCAGATCGAGGGCATCGGCCGCATCCGCTTCACCACCTCGCACCCGCTGGAGTTCTCCGACTCCCTGGTGGACGCCTATCGCGACGTGCCGCAACTGGCCAACTACCTGCACCTGCCGGTGCAGGCCGGCAGCGACCGCATCCTCGCCGCGATGAAGCGCGGCTACACCGCGCTGGAGTTCAAGTCGAAGATCCGCAAGCTGCGCGCGGTGCGCCCGGACATCTCGATCAGCTCGGACTTCATCGTCGGCTTCCCGGGCGAGACCGACGCCGACTTCGAGAAGACCATGAAGCTGATCGAGGACGTGGGCTTCGACCAGAGCTTCTCCTTCATCTACTCGCGCCGCCCCGGCACCCCGGCCGCGGACCTCGACGACGATACGCCCGAGGCGGTCAAGCACGCGCGCCTGGAGCGGCTGCAGAAGCACATCAACGAATACGCCGCGGGCATCTCGCAGCGGATGGTCGGCACCGTGCAGACCGTGCTGGTCGAAGGGCCGTCGAAGAAGAACCCGAACGAGCTGACCGGCAAGACCGAGAACATGCGCTCGGTGAACTTCCCCGGCCATCCGCGCCTGGTCGGCCAGTTCGTGGACGTGCTGATCACCGAGGCGCTGACCAACTCGCTGCGCGGCCGCGTCCAACTGGGCGGGGACGCCGACGCGGCCTGAGCCGGCCGGGCCTGGCGGTTTTTTCGCCAGGCCTTCGCCGGGCCTTGCGGCACAAGCCGTGCCGCGGGTTACCCACAGGCTTTTCCGCATTCGATCCACACCGGTTGTGGACAGCGCGCCGGCCAGTGGCGATTCTTTCGCCAATCCGGCTCGATCCCTTGCGCCGCGGCCCCCTGCGGCCGTTATCCACAGGTTGCTGCAGCCGGGTTCCACAACGACTGTGGAGAAACCCTCAATCCAGCCGCTTGCGGAAGCGCGAGATCGCCAGCGTCATCATCACCGCGGTGAACACCACCAGCGCCAGCGCGTCCGGCCACAACTCCGACGGCGAGGCGCCGCGCAGCATGGTGCCGCGGATCAGCCGGATGAAGTGGGTCAGCGGCAGCGCCTCGGCCAGCCACTGCGCCAGCCTGGGCATGCCGTCGAAGGGGAACATGAAGCCCGACAGCAGGATCGAGGGCAGGAACAGGAAGAACGTCATCTGCATCGACTGGAACTGCGACTGCGCGCGCGTGGAGATCAGCAGCCCCAGGCTGAGGTTCGCCACGATCAGCAGCATCGATGCCGCGTAGACCGCGGGCAGCCCGCCGCGCACCGGCACGTCGAACAGCAAGCCGCCCAGCACCAGGATCACCGTGGCCTGGATCAGCCCCACCGCGATGTAGGGCAGCACCTTGCCGACCATCAGCTCGGCGCTGGACACCGGCGTGGCGATCAGCATCTCCAGGTTGCCGCGTTCGCGCTCGCGCACGATCGCCATCGCCGTGAACATCACCAGGGTCATGGTCAGGATCACCCCGATCAGGCCCGGCACCACGTTGATCGCCGACACCCGCTGCGGGTTGTACAGCGGCAGCACGCTGATGCGCGCCTGCGATTGCGCGCTGGACATGCGCCCGTCCAGCGGCATCTGCGCCAGCTGGCGCGCGGCGGCCTGCACCGAGGTATCGGCGCCGTCGACGATCACCTGCATCACCTCGCGGCCTTCGCCCAGCCGGCGCTCGAAATCCGGCGGCACCACGATGCCGACCTCGATCGTGCCGGCCCGGATCAGCGACTGGATCTCGGCCGGGGTGCGCGCGGCGGCGACCGGCTCGACCACCCCGGTCGCCAGCATGTCGCGCACCAGCGCGCGCGAGGCCGCCGTGTCGGCCAGGTCGGCCACCGCCGCCGGCAGGTTGCGCACGTCCAGGTTGATCGCATAGCCGAACAGCAGCAGTTGCAGCGTCGGGATCCCGATCATCATCGCCAGGGTCATGCGGTCGCGCATCATCTGCCGCACCTCCTTGACCATGACCGCGTAGATCTGCGCGATCTTCATGCGCCCTCCTCCTCGCGGCCGCGGGTCGCGGCGACGAACACGTCTTCCAGGCTGGGCTCGATGCGGGCCACCTGCGCCTCCAGGCCGCGTTCGCGCAATGCCGCGGCGAGCGCGTCCGGGTCGCCCCGTCCCGGCGCGCACAACACGCGCAGCTCGTTGCCGATCTGCGCCACCGAGAGCACGCCGTCCACGGCGTGCAGGATCTTCTGCGCCTGCCGCAGCGCCGGGCTGCGTACGCCCAGCGTGCGCCCCTCCAGGCGCCCGGTCAGCTCGGCCGGCGTGCCGTCGGCCACCAGGCGCCCGCGCTCGAGGATGGCGATGCGATGGCAGCGCTCGGCCTCGTCCATGTAGTGGGTGGATACCAGCAACGTGGTGCCGCCGTCGGCCAGCTCGAACAGCTTTTCCCAGAAGCCGCGCCGCGATTCCGGATCGACCGCGCTGGTCGGCTCGTCGAGCAGCAGCAGCTGCGGCTCGTGCACCACAGCGCCGGCGAGCGCCAGGCGCTGCTTCTGGCCGCCGCTCATCGTGCCGGCGAGCTGCTTCTGCAAGGCCTCCAGGTCGTAGGCGTGCAGCAGCTCCTCCACGCGCGCGTTGCGGCGCGCGCGCGGCAGGCCCTGCACCGTGGCGAGGAACTGCAGGTTCTCGCGCACGGTGAGGTCCTCGTACAGCGAAAAGCGCTGGGTCATGTAGCCGATGCGCCGGCGCAGCGCCTCGGCCTGCTCGGGGATCGGCAGGCCCAGCACCTCCACGTCGCCGTCGCTGGGCGTGAGCAGCCCGCACAGCATGCGGATGGTGGTGGACTTGCCGGAGCCGTTCGGCCCGAGGAAGCCGTAGACCTGCGCGCGCGGCACGCTCAGGTCGACGTGGTCGACGGCGGTGAAATCGCCGAAGCGCTTGGTCAGCCCGTGCGCGCGGATCGCGATGCCGCCGCCGGCGTCATTCATGGGCGTCGTCCGCCAGCCGCGCCCGCACCGGCACGCCCACCGGCAGGTCCTTCGCGCTCGCCGGCAGCTGCACCTCGGCCAGGTAGGTCAGGCGTTCGGCATCGCCGCCGGAGAGCGCGTAATAGGGAGTGAACATCGGCTCGCTGCGGATCGCACGGATCCGTCCTCGGTACACCTGGCCGCTGCCGTCCACGCTGACCTGCAACGCCTGGCCGATGGCCACGCGCCCGCGCAGGGTGGCCGGCACGTAGATGCGCGCATACGGCGCATCGCCGACCAGCATCACCGCCAGCGAAGCGCCGACCGGCGCCTGGTCGCCCAGCTTGTACGGCAGGCTGTCCACGCGGCCGGCGCGCGGGGCCACGATGTCCAGTTTCTCCAGGTTGACCGCCTGCACCGCGGCGTCGGCCTGCGCGGCACGCAAGGCCGCCTCGCCCTGTGCGATGTCCTCGGCCCGGTTGCCGCGCTCCAGCTCCAGCAGGGCCTGCTCGGCCGCGCGCACCTGCGCCTGCGCATCGCCGGCGGCGGCGCGCGCGCGATCGACGTCGGCGGCCGCGACCAGTTGCTGCCGGCCCAGCGGCTGCAGGCGCGCGTAGTAGGCGGTGGCATCGCGGGCCTGCGCCCGCGCCGAGGCCAGCTGCGCGCGGGCCTGCGCGATCTGCTCCGTGCGCGGGCCGGCCACCAGTTCCTGCAGCGCCTGTTCGCGTTGGCGGGCCTGCTCCTGCAGGCCCTGCAGCTGCGAACGGGTACGCACCAGCTCCAACTGCATCAACCGCGTGCCGGCCGCGACCTGCTGGCCCTCGCGCACGTCCATCGCCACGATGCGTTCCGCCGCCGGCGCGGGCAGCGTGATCCGGTCCCACTCCAGCGTACCCAACAGCGGATCGGGCTCGCGCCGGCAACCGCCGGCCAGCGCCAGGACGGCGCACGAAAGAATGAGGAGCAGCTTGCGCATCGCGTTCTCCGTCGTTTCCGAATACCGGCCGCTCAGCGCGGCCCGCTCCAGGCCCCGTGCCACAGCAGTGCCAGCGCATGCCCGGCCACCGCGTCCATGCCCAGTTCCTCCGCCCCCAGCAGGCGCCGCCAGATCGGCGCGCCCGCAGCTGGAAACATCGTCAATCCGACCAGCGAGGTCATCAGCAGGCGCGGGTCCAGGCCGGGATTGAGCTCGCCGCGCGCCTGCGCGTCGGCGAAACGCGCCGCCATCATCCGGGCGACCTGCGGGCCGACCTCGTCGGTCAGCAGGCCGCGCAGCGAGCCGCCCTCGCACAACACCTCGCGTACCCACAGCTGCGGCCACCAGGGGTTCTGCTCGACCACGGCCACCACGCCCTCGACGAAGGCGCGCACCGTCGCGGGCAGGTCGTCGCCGGCGGCGACCAGGCGCGAGACCAGCCCGGCGGCGACCGGCCGCAGCCGCGTCTCCACCACGCTGCGCAGCAGTTGCTCCTTGTCGCCGAAGTAGTAGTTCACCAGCGCGGGGGTGACGCCGGCACGCTGGGCGACGTCGCGCATCCGCGTGCCGGCGATGCCCTGCTCGGCGAAGCACGCCAGCGCCGCGTCGAGCAGGCCGGCCTGGTGGTCCTTGCCGTCGGCCACCGCCGGCCGCCCCGGCGGGCGGGGCCGTGCGGCGCGCTTGCGGGTGCCGGCCGCGCGCTTGCCGGCGGCGTCTCGAGGTGGCTTGGGATCGACCATGGCGATATTTAAATCCACATTTAATTAAGGCCGGGTGAATTCCGCGGCGCTGGGGTTTGCCGCGCCGACGCGCTAACCTTGGTTCCCTGCTCGGCCGCGCCTCGCGGCACGGCGCCGCTCCGAACGCCTCATGACCACACCCGCGCAACGCGACTTCACCCTCGATCCCGTCGATACCGAGCGCCTGTCCAACCTGGCCGGACCGTTCGACGAACACCTGCGCCAGATCGAGCTCAAGCTCGGCGTGGAGATCGCCAATCGCGGCAACGTGTTCCGTGTCACCGGCCCGGAAGCGGCGGCCGCCGCGGCCGAGAAGCTGCTGCGCGCGCTTTACGACGAGGCCGCCGGCACCACGTTCGACAGCCATGCGATCCACCTGCGCCTCAACGAGGCCAACGTCGAGCACGTGGCCCGGCGCGAGTACGCGCCACAGGAAGTGGCCATCAAGGTCAAGCGCGGCACCATCCGCGGGCGCGGCGCCAACCAGGCCAGGTACCTGCACCTGATCGCCACGCACGACATCAACTTCGGCATCGGCCCGGCCGGCACCGGCAAGACCTTCCTGGCGGTCGCCAGCGCGGTCGAGGCGCTGAACGAGTCGCGCGTGCAGCGGCTGGTCCTGGTGCGCCCGGCGGTGGAGGCCGGCGAGAAGCTCGGCTTCCTGCCCGGCGACCTGAGCCAGAAGGTCGACCCGTACCTGCGCCCGCTCTACGACGCGCTGTACGAGATGCTCGGCGTCGAGAAGGTGGTGAAGCTGCTGGAGAAGAACGTCATCGAGATCGCGCCGCTGGCCTACATGCGCGGGCGCACGCTCAACGACGCCTACGTGATCCTGGACGAGGCGCAGAACACCACCATCGAGCAGATGAAGATGTTCCTGACGCGCCTGGGCTTCGGCTCGACCGCGGTGATCACCGGCGACCTCACCCAGATCGACCTGCCCAAGCACGTCAAGTCCGGCCTGCGCGACGCGATCGACGTGCTGCGCGACGTGGAAGGCGTCAGCTTCACCTTCTTCGAGTCGCGCGACGTGGTGCGCCATCCGCTGGTCGCGCGCATCGTCAGCGCCTACGACAGGCGCGACCTCCAGGACGCGCAGACGGGAGCCTCGCCATGACCCGCGGACCGGTACGCCTCGACGTCGCCGTCAGCTACGCCCTGCCCCGCGCCGGGTTGCCGTCGGCGGTGAGCTTCCGCAAGTGGGTCGCGGCCGCGCTGAAGGGCCGCATCCGCGAGGCCGACCTGGCGATCCGCCTGGTCGATGCCAAGGAAGGCCGCTCGCTCAATCACCATTACCGCGGCAAGGACTACGCCACCAACGTGCTGAGCTTCCCGGCGGAAGTCCCCGAAGGCCTGCCCAAGGGCGTGAAGTTCCCATTGCTCGGCGACCTGGTGATCTGCGCCCCGGTGGTGGAACGCGAGGCCCGCGAGCAGGGCAAGCTACTGAGCGCGCACTATGCCCACCTGACCGTCCACGGCACGCTGCACCTGCTCGGCTGGGACCACGAGGACGACAGGGAAGCCGAGGCGATGGAACAGCTCGAACGCGAGATCCTGGCCGAACTCGGCGTCGCCGATCCCTACGCGGGCGAGCGTTGAGCCCGGGACGCGCGGCACCGGCGCCTGGACGCAGCGCCCATCGGGGCCGAAGCACCTCTACGACGCCCTCCGCCCGCCATGTTCCGGAGACTGCCTTCTTGACCCGCCCCCTGCTCGCCGCCCTTGGCCTTGCCTTCGCCGCCGGCACGTGCGCGGCCGCCGAACCGGCCACCGCGCCCGACCTGCCGGCCTTGATCGAGTGCCGCCAGGACATCGCGGCGTATGCGCACGGCATCGTGCCGGTGCTGAACGACCCCGCCGCGGCCGAAGCCCTCGGCTGGCAGGCGCTGCCGCGCAGCAATCCGTTCATGAGCGAATTCCGGCTGCCGGCGCCGGTCGCCGCGTTCGGCGCGTCCAGCGACCACCTCGTGGTCTCGGGCGGCACGATCATGCTGCTGCTCGACGGCCCCGATCCCCGCACGCTCGCCAAGCGCCTGCAGTTGGAAACCGGCGTGGACACGCCGGAGAAATTCATGGCCGGCCGCGAGGTCGCCAGCCGCGACGTGGTCACCCCGGGCACCGGCGAGAAGATGGTCGAATCGGTGATCCTGAGCGTGTCGGACGTGCGCAGCCACCCGGGCAAGACCCTGGCCGGCTGCACCTACGACCTGGACAAGCCTTGAGGACCGACCGGGATTGGGGAAGGGCTCTTGGCTCCGTTCCCGGTCAAGACAGCCTGTGCCCTGTGGGAGCGGCTTCAGCCGCGATGAGCTTTCATACAGATCCCCCTGCAAAAGCCCGCACATCCATGTGCGGGGGTTCAACTGGGAACGCCTCATCGCGGCTGAAGCCGCTCCCACAGGGGGCGTCGCTTCTGCCCCTCGGGTCCCGGGTGCCGGCTCCACCCTGCTAGACTTGGACCCAACGCCCGGCTCGCCGGGTGCCGTTTCCCCGAATGATGTCCGAAGACGACAGTAGTCACAGTTCGCCCGAACCCCAGGAAAGACGCCGCAGTTGGCTCGAACGCCTCAGCGCGGCCTTCTCGGGCGAACCGCATACCCGCGACGAACTGGTCGCCCTGCTTCGCACGGCCCACGGCGACGGCCTGATCGCCGCCGATACGCTGCGCATGATGGAAGGCGCGATCTCGGTCTCCGAGCTCACCGTCGCCGACGTGATGGTGCCGCGCTCGCAGATGGTCTCGCTGCCGGTCGAGTCGCGCTTCCTCGACCTGATGAAGCAGGTGGTCGAATCCGGCCATTCCCGTTTCCCCGTGCACGGCGAGAACAAGGACGAGGTGCTCGGCATCCTGCTCGCCAAGGACCTGCTGCGCGGCGTGGTCGCCGACAACGGTCCCGGCAACGTGCGCGAGCTGCTGCGCCCGGCGGTGCTGATCCCGGAGTCCAAGAAGCTCAACGTCCTGCTCAAGGAATTCCGGCTGTCGCGCAACCACATGGCGATCGTGGTGGACGAGTACGGCGGCGTGGCCGGCCTGGTCACCATCGAGGACGTGCTGGAACAGATCGTCGGCGAGATCGACGACGAGCACGACGAGGCCGAGGACGAGAGCTCGCTGATCGCCGTGCAGTCCGACGGGCAGTACGTGGTCGACGCGCTGACGCCGATCGAGGATTTCAACGAGCGCTTCGGCGCCGACTTCCCCGACGACGACTACGACACGGTGGGCGGCCTGGTGACCGACGCGATCGGCCACCTGCCCGAGACCGGCGAGGAACTGACGCTGGGCCGGTTCGCGTTCCGCGTCGCCAAGGCCGACGCGCGCCGCGTGCATGCGCTGCACGTCACCGTGCTGCCGCCCGAACTGCAGGACGAGGCTTGATCCGCGCGCTTCCCATCGCCGCGCTGCGGCTGCTGGCGTTGCTGGCCTGCCTGCTGCCGGCCTGGGCGTTCGCCCAGGCCGCGCCGCGGATCGGCGTGGCGACGATGCAGCCCGGCGAGGTGTTCTTCGAGCGCTTCGGCCACGACGCGATCGTGGTGGCCGATCCCGCCACCGGACGGGCCATCTCGTACAACTTCGGCTATTTCGACCCGAGCGAGCCCGACTTCGTCGGCCGCTTCGTCGAGGGCGAGATGATGTACTACCTCGTCGCGCTGCCGCTGGAGGAAGACCTGCAGCAGTACCGCGACAGCGGGCGCGGGGTCAGCATCCAGTGGCTGGACCTGCCCCCGCGGCAGGCGACCGCGCTGGCCGACGCTTTGGCGGTGCGCAGCCGCCCGGAGAACGCGCGCTATCGCTACGACTACTTCACCGCCAACTGCGCCACGATGGTCCGCGACAGCCTGGACCAGGCGATGGGAGGCGCATTGAAGGCGCAGCTCGCCGGCCGCTCGCGCGGCAATACCTATCGCAGCGAAGCGGTGCGGCTGGCCTCGCCGGCGCCGTGGATGTGGCTCGGCTTCGACCTGGGGCTGGGGCCCTACGCCGACAAACCGCTGTCGCGCTGGCAGGAAGCGTTCGTCCCGATGCGGCTCGCCGAAAGCCTCGCCGAGGCGCGCAACAGCGAAGGCCGCCCGCTGGTGCAGTCCACCCAGGAACTGCTGCCGCACCGGATCGCGCCGGAACCGCCGGACCAGGCGCGGTCGCGCTGGCCGTGGCTGCTTGCCGGCCTGGTCGTCGCCGCCGGCGTGCTGGCCCTCGCGCGGCGCCCGCGCCTGCTGGCCGGCCTGGCGATTCCGTTCTGGCTGGCCTGCGCGATCGGCGGCGGGCTGTTGATCTACCTGTGGGGCTTCACCGCGCACCAGGCCGCCTGGGGCAACCGCAACCTGCTCCTGCTCAATCCGCTGTGCCTGCTGCTGGTCGCCGGCGCCTTCGGATCGCTGCGGCGGCACGTGCCCGGCCGGTGGTTCGGCATCGTCGCCTGGCTGGTGGTCGCCGCGGGCGTGCTCGCGCTGGTCATCGACTGGCTGTCGTTCCAGCCGCAGTTCAACCTGCAGTGGATCATGCTGCTGTTGCCGATCCATGCCGCGCTGGCCATGGCGCTGGGGCGCGCCCGCAAGACGGTCCCGCCCGCGGCGGGCTAGCGTCCACGGATTCCGCTTCGGCGGGATCGCGGCTTCCCGGAGCGCGGATCACGCTCACGTTCCCGTCGTAGCGCCCGCTGCGCGCGAACGGCGCGGCTTGCCCCTGCCCGCGCGCTGGCGCACGATGCGCGCCATGACCGAAATGCACCCGACCCCTTCCGACAATCCCGCGTGCGTCATCACCTGCGCGTTCTACGATGGCCACGGCAAGCGCCACGACATCGGCCTCGACCGGATCAGCGAAGAGCTCGAGAAGGACGACGAGGGCTTCGTCTGGGTGGGCCTGTACGAACCCGCCGAGGACGTGCTGCGGCTGCTGCAGAGCGAGTTCGGGCTGCACGACCTGGCGATCGAGGACGCGCTCAAGGCGCACCAGCGCCCCAAGGTCGAGGGCTATGGCAACTCGCTGTTCGTGGTGGTCAAGACCGCGCAACTGGTGGACGAGCGGATCCGTTACGGCGAGACCCACGCCTTCCTCGGCAAGCGCTTCCTGCTGACGGTGCGCCATGGCGCTTCGCTCTCCTATGCGCCGGTGCGGGCGCAGATGGAGCGCGAGCCGTCGATGCTGTCGCTCGGCCCGGCCTTCAGCCTGTACGCCATCCTGGACTTCGTGGTCGACAACTACCTGCCGATCATGGACGAGTTCCGGGACACCCTGGAACTGCTGGAGAAGGACATCTTCTCTGAGAGCTACAAGCGCCGCACCGTGGTGCGGCTGTACGAGCTCAAGCGCGAGCTCAACAAGATGCGGCTGGTGGTGGCGCCGCTGCAGGACGTGCTCTCGCACCTCAAGCGCAACCCCGGTCCCTTGATCCCCGACAGCGTCGTCGTCTACCTGCGCGACGTGCTGGACCACGCGGCGCGCATCAACGACGCGATCGACACGTTGCGCGAGATGCTGGGTACCGCACTGAGCGTGAACCTCTCGCTGGTCACGCTGGCCCAGGGCGAGACGGTCAAGCGCCTCGGCGCCTGGGCGGCGCTGCTGGCGGCGCCGACCCTGATCACCAGCTGGTACGGCATGAACTTCGAGCACATGCCGGAACTCGGCGGACGCTGGTCCTACCCGATCCTCGTGGGCGGCGTGGCACTGTCGTGCCTGGTGCTGTATCGCCTGTTCAAGCGGGCGAAGTGGCTGTAGGGGATTCGGGATTCGGGATTCGGGATTCGGGATTCGGGATTCGGGATTCGGGATTCGGGATTCGGGATTCGGGATTCGGGATTCGGGATTCGGGATTCGGGATTCGGGATTCGGGATTCGGGATTCGGGAGAAGCATCTTTGCCTGGATCCGGCTGTCAAGCGATTTGATGCTCTCCCTGCTTTTTTGGCTTCTTTGTGGGAGTGGCCTCGGCATGCCGAGGCCCCTCCCACAGCACCGCGCGATCCCGGGCAGGCTTTCCCGGGCCCCGCTCAAGCCACGTAGATCGTCTTGACGTTCATGAACTCGTGGATGCCGTGCTCGGCCAGTTCGCGGCCGAAGCCGGAACGCTTGGTGCCGCCGAACGGCATCCGCACGTCGCTCTTCACGATGGCGTTGACGAACGCGGCGCCGCATTGCAGCTGGCGCGCCACGGCCTCGCCGCGCCCGGCGTCGCCGGTCCAGACGCTGCCGCCGAGGCCGAAGGTGGTGTCGTTGGCGACGCGCACGGCTTCGGCCTCGTCCTTGACGCGGAGGATCGCCGCGACCGGGCCGAACAGCTCCTCCTCGTAGGCCGGCATGCCCGGGCCGACCCGGTCCAGGATCGTGGCCGGATAACCGGCATGCGAGCCCGGGGTCGGCTCGCCGCCCAGCAACAGCTCGGCGCCCTTGGCGATGCTGGCCCGTACCTGCTTGTGCAGCTCGTCGCGCAGGTCGGCGCGCGCCATCGGCGCCAGCGTCGTGGCCTCGTCGGCGGGATCGCCGTAGCTGCGCTTGCCCGCGGCTTCGACGAACTTCGCCACGAACGCGTCGGCGATCGCCTCGACCACGATGAAGCGCTTGGCGGCGATGCAGGTCTGGCCGGCATTGTCGAAACGCGACTTCACCGCGGCCTCGACCGTCCTGTCGAGGTCCGCGTCGTCGAGCACGACGAAGGCGTCGCTGCCGCCGAGCTCCATCACCGATTTCTTCAGCTGCTCGCCCGCGTTGGACGCGATCGCGCGCCCGGCACGCTCGCTGCCGGTCAGCGTCACCGCGGCGACGCGGGGATCGCGCAGCACCGCCGCGGCCTGCTCGTTGTCGATGTGCAGCACGTCGAACACGCCTTCCGGCACGCCCGCGGCCTCCAGCACCTCGGCGATGGCGTCGGCGCAACGCGGCACGTTCGTCGCGTGCTTGAGCAGGGATACGTTGCCCGCCATCAGCGACGGCGCGAGGAAACGGAACACCTGCCAGATCGGGAAGTTCCACGGCATCACCGCGAACACGCAGCCGATCGGCTCGTAGTGGACGTAGCTGCGCCGAGCCTCGGTGCGGATCTCCTTGGGCGCCAGGTATTCCGCGGCGTGCTCGGCGTAGTACGCGCAAGCCTGCGCGCACTTGTCGATCTCGGCCAGCGCCTCCTTGCGCAGCTTGCCCATTTCCGCCGTCATGATCCGCTGGATGTCGTCGCGGCGCCGGGTCAGTTCCTCGCCGGCCTTGCGCAGCAGCGCGCCGCGCTCGTCCAGCGGCCGCGCCGCCCAGGCCGGGAACGCCCTGGCCGCGGCGGCCAGGCGCCGCTCGATCGCCGCCTGGTCCATCGCCTGGACGGTGTGCTCGGGTCGGCCCGTGTACGGATTGACGGTCTGGTAGCTCATCGTGCGACTCCGGAAAACGAATGCGCATATGCTAGCCCCGCGCAGGTCGTCATCGCGTCAGCGACATCATTGCGGGAGCGGCCCCGGCCGCGGCGGGCCGTAGCCGCCCCGCGAACTCAACCGTTCTCCTGCAGCGCCAGCTGGATGTCCTGCTGCCGGCGCTTCTCGTTGCGCGCCATGATCCACCAGCCGATCGCCGCGGCCACCGACACCGCCAGCACCAGGATCGTCGCCAACGCGTTGATCTTCGGGCTCAGGCCCATGCGTACCGAGGAGAACACCTTCATCGGCAAGGTGGTCGAACTCGGGCCGGCGACGAAGCTGGCGATCACCACGTCGTCCAGCGACAGCGTGAACGCCAGCAGCCACCCGGACACCAGCGCCGGGGCGATGATCGGCAGCGTGATCAGGAAGAACACCTTGAGCCGGTTCGCGCCCAGGTCCATCGCTGCCTCTTCCAGCGAGCGGTCCAGCTCCTGCAGGCGCGAGGACACCACCACGGTGACGAACGACAGGGTGAAGGTGACGTGCGCGATCCAGATCGCGGTGACGCCCTTCGGCGCGATGCCGATCGCGCCGCCGACCGAGACCAGCATCAGCAGGATCGACAGGCCGATGATCACCTCCGGCATCACCAGCGGCGCGGAGATCAGCGCGCCGAACAGCGTCTTGCCGGGGAAGCGCCGCAGTCGGGTCATCGCCATCGCCGCCATCGTGCCGATCACCATCGAGGCGGTGGCGGTCCAGAACGCGACCTTGAGGCTGATCCAGGCCGCGTCCAGCATCTGCCGGTCGCGCAGCAGTTCGCCGTACCACTTGGTCGAAAAACCCGACCAGACCGTGGCCAGGCGCGACTCGTTGAACGAGTAGACGATCAGCAACAGGATCGGCAGGTACAGGAAGCCGAACCCCAGGCCCAGCACCAGCCAGGTCGCCAGGCGGCCGCTGCGCGTCGCGCTCATGTCAGCCGCCCTTCCAGCTCGCGCTGCTGGTAACGGTTGAAGATCAGGATCGGGATCATCAGCAAGCCCAGCATCACGATCGCCACCGCCGAGGCCACCGGCCAGTTGCGGTTGTTGAAGAACTCGCCCCACAGCACGCGCCCGATCATCAGCGTGTCCGGCCCGCCCAGCATCTCCGGGATCACGAACTCGCCCACCGCCGGGATCATCACCAGCATGCAGCCGGCGATGATGCCGTTGCGCGACAGCGGCAGGGTGATGGTGAGGAACGCCTTCCACGGCCGCGCGCCGAGGTCGTAGGCGGCCTCGAGCAGGCGGTGGTCGAGCTTGACCAGGTTGGCGTACAGCGGCAGCACCATGAACGGCAGGTAGCAGTAGACGATGCCGATGTACGCGGCGACGGGCGTGTACAGGATGTGCAGCGGCGAGTCGATCAGGCCCAGCCCGGTCAGCAGCCGGTTGAGCACGCCGTTGCTGTCGAGGATGCCGATCCAGGCGTACACGCGGATCAGGAACGAGGTCCACGAAGGCAGCACCACCAGCATCATCGCGACGTTGCGCGCCGCCGGCGGCATCCGCGCGATCACGTAGGCGATCGGATAGCCGGCCAGCAGCGCCAGCAGCGTGGAGATCGCGGCGATCTTGATGGAACTCAGGTAGGCCAGCAGGTACTGGTTGTCGGCCAGCAAGGAGAGATAGTTGCCGAGGTTGAGGCGGACCGTGAGCGCCTCGTCCACGTACTCCAGCAGCGGCGTGTACGGCGGCATCGCGATCGCCAGCCGGCTGAAGGAGATCTTCAGCACGATCAGGAACGGGATCGCGAAGAACACGAGCAGCCACAGGTACGGCGGCGCGATCACCGCCCAGCGGCCGCCCGGCAGCCAGCGTTTGAGCGCGCGCGGGTTCATGAGGTCAGCACCACGCCGTCGTTGTCGTCCCAGGACACCCAGACCTCGTCGCCCCAGGTCATCCCCTCGCTCTCCCAGCGCTTCTGGTTGGCGAAGTTGGATTGCAGCTTGAGGCCGCTGGGCAGGCGCACGTGGAAGATCGAGTGGCTGCCGAAATAGGCGATGTCCTCGATGGTCCCGCGCGCCTTGTTGTACTGCTGCTCCGGCTCGGCCTGGGTGATCCACACCTTCTCCGGGCGCACCGCGAAGGCCACCTCCTGGCCTTCCACGCCGGTGATGCCGTGGCTGATGTAGATCGGCACCGGGAACTGCGGGCAGAGCAGCGTCACGTGGTCGGGCTGGTCCTCGTCGATCCGGCCCTCGATCAGGTTCACCGAACCGATGAACTCGGCGGCGAAGCGGCTGTTCGGCGACTCGTAGATGTCCGCCGGCGTGCCGACCTGCTGGATCCAGCCCTGGTCCATCAGCGCGATGCGGGTGGCCATCGTCATCGCCTCCTCCTGGTCGTGGGTGACCATCACGCAGGTGACGCCGGTCTTCTCGATGATGTTGACCAGCTCCAGCTGCATCTGGTTGCGCAGCTTCTTGTCGAGCGCGCCCATCGGCTCGTCCAGCAGCAGCAGCTTCGGCCCCTTGGCCAGCGAGCGCGCCAGCGCCACGCGCTGCTGCTGCCCGCCGGAGAGCTGGTGCGGCTTGCGCTTGGCGAGCCTGCCCAGCTGCACCAGCTCGAGCATCTCGCCCACGCGCGTGCGGATCGCGTCCTTGCCCAGCCCGTCCTGCTTGAGGCCGAAGGCGATGTTCTGCTCGACCGTCATGTGCGGGAACAGCGCGTAGGACTGGAACATCATGTTGATCGGCCGCTCGTACGGCGGCAGGTCGTTCATCGGCTGGCCGTCGAGGACGATGCGGCCGCGGGTCGGCGTCTCGAAACCGGCCAGGCAGCGCAGCAGCGTGGACTTGCCGCTGCCCGAACCGCCGAGCAGCGCGAAGATCTCGCCCTTGCGCACGTTCAGGCTGACGTCGTCGAGCGCGACGAAACCGTCGAACTCCTTGCGCACGCCGCTGATCGAGAGGTAGTCGTCCGGGCGCTCGGACGCCGCGGAGGAAGACGGATTCTGCGGCCTGGCCTCGGTCGACGCCATCGAACACTCCTGATCGGTGAAGGATCGCGGGCGCCGCGCCTGCCCCCGCCGCCCGTGACGAGCAGTGTAGCGGGGCCACGGTGGCGGGAAAACGCTCGAAGTCCCCTCCGCTAGAGGCGGCAAGGCACGGCCCGCGCGCCGGCGGCGCGCGTGCCTCGGAGCGCCCACGCCGCCGGCGTGGACCGGGACGCGGACGGGGCGAGGCGGGGGCGAAGCCCCGGAACGGTGTTCAACTACTTATCTTGCGGGAGGGACTTCGGTCCCAACGCTTGGCCGATGCTGCCGCCGGGACCGAAGTCCCTCCCAAAAGAACACTGCCCGGCCCGAACAGAGCCGAGCAAGGAAGTACGGCCTACCTGGCCGCCGCCTGCTCCGGCGCCTGCCAGCCCAGCCCCAGGCTCTTCTGCAGGCCGATGTAGTCCACCAGCAGCTTCATCTGCGCCTGGGTCCGGCTGTCGCGCGCGGACAGCTGCTGGCGCTGCACGTCCAGCGCGTCGATCAACGACGTGGCGCCGGCCCGGTAGCGCTGCTGCACCAGGTCGGACGAACGCGTCGCCGCGTCCGCCGCATCGCCGGCCATCGCCAGTGCCCGGCGCGAGGCGCCGAAGCGCGCCAGCGCGTTGTTGGCGTCCTGCAGGGCCGCGAGCACCTTGGCCTCGTAGCTGGCCGCATAGGCCTGGTTGCCCGCCCTCGCCTGCGCCACCTGCGAGCGCGTCTTGCCGAAATCGAACACCGACCAGCGCAGGATCGGCGCGACCACCGTGCCGACCGCGTCGGAGCCGAGATCGCCCGGCGAGGTCGCGCCCATGCCGATCCCGCCGAGCAGCGTCACCTGCGGGAAGTAGCCCGACAGCGCCTGGCCGATCTTGGCCGACGACGCGGCCAGCTGGCGCTCGGCCCTGCGCACGTCCGGGCGCCTGCGGATCAGCGAGGCCGCATCGTCCACCGGCACTACCGCCGGCAACTGCGGTAGCGGCCGCGGTTCGGCCAGTGCGGCATCGAGGGCGCCGGGCACGCGTCCGGTCATCAGCGCCAGCTGGTCGAGCGATTCCTGCAGGGTCGCCTGCAGGTCCGGGATCGACGCCTCCTGCTGGCGCAGCTGCGCCAGCGCGCGTTCCACGTCGGTCTGCGGCGCGGCGCCGCGTTCGCGGCGCTGCCGGGTCAGCTCCAGCATCTTCGCCGCCTTGTCGCGGCTGTCGCGGGCGATCGCAAGCCGCTCCTGGGTACCGCGGTAGTTGGCGTAGGCACGGCCCACCTCGGCGGCGAGCTGGACTTGCGCGTCCGCCAGCTGGGCCTCGTCGGCCTCGGCCTGCGCCTGCGCCTCCTGCTGCGCGCGGCGGCGGCGCCCGAACAGGTCCAGCTCCCAGCTCGCGTCGAAGGCCGCGGTGTAGAGCTCGACGTTGTCCAGGTCGGTTCCCTGCAACTGCGGGGTGCTGCGCGCCGCATCGACGATCGCGTCGGGCATGCGCGCGTGCACGTAGCCCGCGGTGGCGCCGACGCTCGGCATCCGCTCGGCCCGGCGCTGCCGCACCAGCGCGCGCGAGGCGCTGACGTTGGCCTCGGCCGCGCGCAGGTCGGGACTGTGGGCCAGCGCCTGCTCGACCAGCCAGGTGAGCTGCGCATCGTCGAGCGCCTCCCACCAGCGCCGCGGCGGCGGCGCATCGGCGACGACGGCCGGATCGGCGCGCGGCAGGCGCGCCTGCGCCAGGGCGTCGCCGGCCACGTCGGGCTTGACGTAGTCCGGGCCCAGCATGCACGCCGACAACAGCAGCGGCAGCGCGGCCGGCAGCAACAACGGACGGAACGGGGAACGGGTGGTCATCAGTGCATCACCATGGGCCCGCCGCCCTTGGGCAGCGGCTTGAGCATGAAGATCAACGGGAACGTGCAAACCACGATCACGCCGAAGATCCAGAACAGGTCGTTGTAGGTCATCACCAGCGCTTGCTGCTGCACCAGCTGCGCGATCCGGGCGAACGCCTGCAGTTGCGCGTCGCCGCTGCCCGCCTGCAGCTGGGCGCCGATGCCGTGCAGGTAGTCCTGCGCCAGCGGCGAGTTGGCCGTGGTCGAGCTGCCGATCATCTCGGTGTGGAAGGTCAGCCGGCGCTCCTGGAAGGTGGAGATCAACGCCAGGCCGATCGAACCGCCGAGGTTGCGCGCGGCGTTGAACAGGCCCGAAGCGTCGCCGGTGAGGTTCTGCGGCACCGAGGTGATCGCGGCCTGGTTGAGCGCCATCATCGCGAACGCCAGGCCCACGCCCTGCAGCAACTGGCCGATCACGAAGTGGATGCCGACGCTGTCGGCGGTCAGTCCGAGGTTGACGAAGCAGGCGCCGGCGAACGCGGCCATGCCGATGCCCACCATCAGGCGCACGTCCACGTTGGCCAGCATCCAGGGCATCAACGGCATCAGCAGCACGGTCGGCACGCCGCCGAGCAACAGCACGTAGCCGGCCTGCTCGGTGTTGTAGCCGGAGATCACCGCCAGGAACTGCGGGATCATGTACATCACGCCGAACAGGATCATGCCCACCGCCGTCACCATCACGAACACCGAGGCGAAGGCGCGGTTGCGCAGGATCGACAGCCGGATCACCGGCTCGCGGTTGATGAACTGCGCCAGCAGCAACGCGCCGAAGCCGAGCAGCGACAGCAGCGAGAGCATCAGGATCAGCTCCGACTCGAACCAGCGCTCGCGCTGTCCCTCCTCCAGCACCACCGTCAACGCGCCCAGGCCCGCGGTCATGCCGAAGATGCCGAGCCAGTCGGCGCGCAGCAATCCGCCCCAGTCGGCCTTCTCGTGCTTCAGGCCCAGCAGCAACAGCGCCACCAGGCCCGCGCAGATCGGCACGTTGATGAAGAACGCGTAGTGCCAGCTGACGTTCTCGGCCAGCCAGCCGCCCAGCAGCGGCCCGATCACCGGCCCCAGGATCACGGTCATGCCGAACAGCGCGGTGCCCTGGGTCTGCTGCTCCGGCGGCAGGCGCGTGCCGACGATGGTCAGCGCGGTCGGGATCAGCGCGCCGCCGGCGAATCCCTGCCCCACGCGCCCCAGGATCATCATCGGCAGCGTCGTGGACAGCCCGCACATCACCGAGAACGCGGTGAACATGATCGCGCAGATCAGCAGGAAGTTGCGCAGCCCGAGCGTGCGCACGAACCAGCCGGTCAGCGGGATCATCACGATCTCCGAGACCAGGTAGGCGGTGGAGATCCAGGTGCCCTCGGTGCCGCTCGCGCCGACCTCGCCCTGGATGGTCGGCAACGCGGCATTGACGATGGAGATGTCCAGCGTCGCCATGAACGAACCGATGGTGCCGGCGGCCACGGCCAGCCAGGCGCTGGCGTCCGCCTTGCGCGGGCGGCCGGCGGCCGCCGCGGCGGCATGCGCGCTCACTGCGCCGCCCCGCCCTTCGCGCCCTCGCGCCCGGCCTCGTCCTCGGCCCGCGCCTTGCCGTCCTTGGCCGAGCGGGTATCGACGGTCACCACCACCGACATGCCCGGCACCAGCACCTTGCGCGCCTCGGCGCCGGCATCGACGCGGATGCGCACCGGCACGCGCTGCACGACCTTGGTGAAGTTGCCGGTGGCGTTCTCCGGCGGCAGCAGCGCGAACTGCGAGCCGGTACCGGGCGAAATGCTGTCGACCGTGCCGTGCAGCTTCACGCCGGACAGGGCGTCGACCTCGATCTCCGCCGGCTGCCCCGGCCGCATCAGGCCCATCTGGGTTTCCTTGAAGTTGGCCTCGAGGTAGAGGTCCTCCACCGGCATCACCGTCATCGTGCGGGTACCGGCGGCGACGAACTGGCCGACCTGCACGGTCTTGTTGCCGATGCGCCCGTCGATGCGCGCGGTCAGCCGCGTGTCCTCGAAGGCCAGGCGCGCGGCGTCGGCATCGGCGCGGGCCTGCGCCAGGCCCGCACGGGCCTGGGCAAGCTGCGCCTTGGACGCTTCCAGCTGGCTGCCGGCGCCTTCGAGCTGGGCCCGGGCGGCGTCGTATTGCGCCTGCGCGCGTTCAAGGTCGTGCTGCAGGCTTTCCAGGTGTTCGTGGGTGTCGGCGCCGCTGGCGGCGAGCGGGGTGAACCGCGCGACCTCCGCCTTGGCCAGGCGCAGGCTGGCCGCCGCCGCGGTGACCTGGGTGCGCGCCTGCAGCAGTTGCGCGGATTGTCCCTGCACGCCGGCCTCGGCGGCGGCGATGTCGGCCTCGCGCACCGCCACCACCGCCTCGGCCTGCTCCAGCTGCGCGCGGTAGGTACGCCCGTCGATCTCGAGCAGCGACTCGCCGGCCTTCACCCATTGGTTGTCCTTGACGAACACCTGGGTGACGTAGCCGTTGACCCGCGGCGCCACCGCGACCGCATCGGCCTTCAGGTAGGCGTTGTTGGTTTCCTGCAGGTAGCGCCCGACCAGCAGCCAGTGCACGAACCAAGCGACCAGCCCGGCCAGCAGCACCAGGCCGACGACGAGAAGCGTCCACTTGACCTTGGGGTTGGCGAGCGCCGAAGGCTTGCCGTCCTTGTCCTGGCGGTCATCGGACCCGTTGGAAGGGGAATGCCCGCGTGCCTGATCGTCGTCTGCAGTGCTCAAAGCCAGGTTCCTTGAAAGCCGTTGCGGTCTCGCCGTCCTGACGAACAGACGGCCACGTATGGTCGGGACGGCTACCTTACTATTATTTGTACCGCCGGGTACAGATTGAGAAGGGCGGCCGCGCCGGGCCGCGGCCGCCCGTTCATCTCCCCCGGCCGGGCGTCAATGCCCCGTCTTGAGCTCGGTCCACAGCCGGGTGTACTGGCGATCCACTTCCGGCGGCATGATCTTCAGGCCGAACAGCTTGGCCATGGTCTCCGGCGGCGGGTAGATGGTCTTGTCGTCGCGGATCGCGGCCTCGATCAGGGGCGTGGCGGCCGGCACCGGGTTGGGATAGCTGACGAAGTTGGTATTGGCGGCCGCCACTTCCGGCGTCAGCAGGTAGTTGATGAACGCATAGGCGTTCTCCGGGTGCTTGGCGTCCTTGGGGATCGCCAGCATGTCGAAGAACTGCAAGGCGCCTTCCTTCGGGATCGAATAACCGATGCGGACCCCGTTGCCGGCCTCCTCGGCGCGGTCGCGTGCCTGCAGGATGTCGCCCGACCAGCCCACCACCAGGCAGGTGGTGCCCTTGGCCAGCGCGTCGATGTACTGGCTGGAGTGGAAGTTCTGGATGTAGGGGCGGATTTCCTTGAGCTTGGCCGCGGCCTTGGCGATCACCGCCGGATCGGTGCTGTTGGGGTCCTCGCCCAGGTAGTGCAAGGTGGTCGGCACGATCTCCGAAGCGGTGTCGAGGATGGTGACGCCGCAGTCCTTGAGCTTGGCGATGTTCTCCGGCTTGAACACCAGGTCCCAGCTGTTCACCACGTCGGTGCTGCCGAAGGCCGCCTTGACCTTGTCGATGTTGTAGCCGATGCCGGTGGTGCCCCACAGGTACGGCACCGCGTACCGGTTGCCCGGATCCTGCTGCGCGATGCGCTTCATCATCTCCGGATCGAGGTTGTTCCAGTTGGGGATCTTGCTGCGGTCCAGCGGCTGGAACACGCCGGCCTGGATCTGCCGCCCCAGGAAGCTCAGCGAGGGCACCACCACGTCGTAGCCGCTGCCGCCGGCCAGCAGCTTGGCCTCAAGGACCTCGTTGCTGTCGAACACGTCGTAGGCGACCTTGACGCCGCTGGCCTTCTCGAAGTTCGGGACCGTGTCGGTCGCGATGTAGTCCGACCAGTTGTAGACGTTCAATACCTTCGCTTCGGGCGACGCCGGGGCATCCGCGTCGCCCGCGCTCTCGCCGCTTCCCCCGCAACCGGCCAGACACACCGCGGCCAGCGCCATCCACATCGCATGTTGCTTCATCGTGGTCTCCATGGGCCGCCCGCAGGCGGCGGTAGGCAGGCGCCGTTGCGGACGCCCGGTGTTGCCCTCCCCCTTGCCGCGCGAACGCCGCTCTCACCGGCGGCGCCCGTACACCTTGAACCTTGCGATGAAGCCCCCTGTCCGCCGCGGCGACAGAACCCAGCTTGCGCCATGGCGCGGGGGCCATGCGGGAGGGACTCCGGTCCCGGCGGGCTCTGCCAGCAAAGCGCCGGGACCGGAGCCCCTCCCACGATCACTCATGAATGCAAACAGCCCCTGGGCATCAACGCCCCGTCTTGATCTCCGTCCACAGCCGCGTGTACAGCTGGTCCACTTCCGGCGGATTGATCGCGTAGGTGAACATCTTGGCCTTCACCTCGTCCGGCGGGTAGATCGTCGGGTCGTTGCGGATGTCCTCGGCCACCAGCGGGGTCGCCTTCGGCACCGGATTGGCGTAGTGGATGAAGTTGGTGTTGGCCGCGGCCACTTCCGGCGTCAGCAGGTAGTTGATGAACGCGTAGGCGTTTTCCGGGTGCTTGGCGTCCTTGGGGATCGCCAGCATGTCGAACCACTGCGGCGCGCCCTCCTTCGGGATCGAGTAGGCCACGTGCACGCCGTTGCCGGCCTCGTCGGCGCGGTCGCGGGCCTGGATGATGTCGCCGGACCAGCCCACGGCCAGGCAGGTGCTGCCGTTGGCGAGCGAGCTGACGTACTGGCTGGAATGGAAGTTCTGCACGTACGGGCGGATCCCCTTGATCAGGTCGGCGGCCTTCTGCAGTTCCTCCGGCTTCTGGCTGTGCGGGTCCAGGCCCAGGTAGTTCAGCGCGATCGGCAGCAGGTCGGAGGGCGTATCGAGGATCGTCACGCCGCAGTCCTTCATCTTGCCGATGTTCTCCGGCTTGAAGATCAGGTCCCAGCTGCCGGCGATGTCGGTGCTGCCGCCGAAGCGCTCCTTGAGCTTGTCGACGTTGTAGCCGATGCCGGTGGTGCCGATCATGTACGGCACGCCGTACGCGTTGCCCGGATCCTGCTGCGCGATGCGCTTCATCACGTCCGGGTCGAGGTTGGCCAGGTTCGGGATCTTGCTCTTGTCCAGCGGCAGGAACACGCCGGCCTTGATCTGGCGGCCGAAGAAATTGAGCGTCGGCACCACCACGTCGTAGCCGCTGCCGCCGGCCAGCAGCTTGGCCTCGACCATCTCGTCGCTGTCGAACACGTCGTAGACGACCTTGATGCCGGTCGCCTTCTCGAAGTTGGGGACGGTGTCCTCGGCGATGTAGTCGGAGTAGTTGTAGACGTTGAGGACCTTCTCCTCGGCGCCGGCGGGCTTGCCGGCATCGGCATTGGCGCCGGCCTCGGGCTTGCCGCCGCAGGCGGCCAGCAGCGTGGTGGCGAGGGCGACGGTCAGGATTCGCAGCTTCATCGTGGTCTCCACAAGATCCCGCTATGAGGGTGGGGTCGGCCGTGGGCCGGGACTACGCCAGCCTACCCAGCGCCGGGCTATTTGCCCAGCGCCGCGGCGGTGTCGTCCAGCGCCTTCCAGGCCTTGTCGAACAGTTCGTCGACCTGGGCCCGGGTGATCACCAGCGGCGGCGACAACAGCATCGCATCGTTGGTCGCGCGCAGGATCAGGCCATGGCGGAGCGCGATGTCGCGGCACAGCGCGCCGACCTTGCCGCGCTCGTCGAAGTAGCCACGCCGGCGCTTGTCCGGCACCAGTTCGAGCGCCCCCATCAACCCGGCAATGCGCGCCTCGCCGACCAGCCGGTGCCCGCCCAGCTCGGCCCAGCGCTGGGCCAGGTAGGGCGCGATCCGCTCGCGCGCGGTCTCGACGATGCGCTCTTCCTGCATGATCCGCAGGTTCTCCAGCGCCACGGCGGTGCAGACCGGATGCCCCGAATAGGTGCAACCGTGCGCCAGCTCGCCGCCCTGCTCCTTCAGCACGCCCGCGACGCGGTCGTTGAACATCGCCGCGCCGAGCGGGATGTAGCCGGAGGTGATGCCCTTGGCGATGGTCATCACGTCCGGCTGGAAACCGAAGTACTGCGAGCCGAACCACTGCCCGGTGCGGCCGAAGCCGCAGATCACCTCGTCGGCGACCAGCAGCACGTCGTACCTGCGGCAGATCCGCTCGATCTCGGGCCAGTAGCTGCGCGGCGGGATGTACACGCCGATGGCGCCCATGATCGGCTCGCCGATGAAGGCGGCAACGTTGTCCGGGCCCAGCTCGAGGATCTTGTCTTCCAGCCGCCGCGCGGCGAGCAGGCCGTACTCCTCCGGGTCCGTGTCGCCGCCGTCGCCGAACCAGTACGGCGGATCGATGTGCGCGATGCCCGGGATCGGCAGGCCGCCCTGCTTGTGCATGCCCTTCATCCCGCCGAGGCTGGCGCCGGCCATGGTGGTGCCGTGGTAGCCGTCGTGGCGCCCGATGAAGACCTGCTTCTGCGGCTTGCCCTGCACCGCCCAGAAATGCCGCACCAGCCGCAGGATGGTGTCGTTGGCCTCCGAACCGGAGTTGGTGAAGAAGGCGTGGTTGATGTCGCCGGGCGCCAGCTCGGCGAGCTTGGCGGCCAGGCGGATGGTCGGCTCGGTGGTGCACTGGAAGAAGCTGTTGTAGTAGGCCAGCTCCTCCATCTGCCGCGCCGCCGCCTCGCCCAGCTCGGCCCGGCCGTAACCGATGTTGACGCACCACAGCCCGGCGAACGCGTCCAGCAACTGGTGCCCCTCCGCATCCCACACGTAGACGCCCTCGCCCCGCGTCAGGATGCGCGTGCCCTTCTTCGCCAGCGCCGCGTTGTCGTTGAACGGATGCAGGTGGTGGGCTGCATCCAGGTCCTGCAGGGTCCGCGTTTGAATCGGGTCCATCGCCATCTCCGCTATCGCTTTTGATTTTTGCTGTTGCTGTTGCCGTTGCCGTTGCCGTTGCCGTTGCCGTTGCTCGTGATGTTGCCTTGGCTTCCCGCCTTTGACTTACCGGGGCCCCTCCGAAGCGGCGGAGACGGCGGGAAAAACCCGAAGGGCGACGCACAGGGATGTGCGTCGTTTTTCGCCGCGACAGGATGTCGCGTCGAAAAATCCCGCCGGCTCCGCGGACCCGCAGCGCAGCTGCGGGCGCGCAGGCGGGGTGTGCTTGATCAGCCGTTCGGCTGCTGTGAAGCGCTTCTTTTGGTTACTTTTCTTTACGCGGCACATCCTTGTGCCGCGCCCTTCGGGCCGGCTTCGCCGTGCGGCGCCGCTCCTGCGGCGCGCGTGCACAAGCAAAGAAAAGTGACTCGCCAAAGGCGAAAGCTGTTGCTGTTGCTGTTGCTGTTACGCAAGAGAACCCACAAGACCTCGAACAATGCGAGGCTTCCCTCGCACCCTCACCCCAACCGCCCCGGCCCACACCAGCGGAGTGGACGCTCAAAGGCACGCGCGCCAGTGGCGCGCAAGCCGTGCCTTATCGCCCCGAGGGGAGAGTGGCTCGAGCCAACCCCTGCCCCTCAAGCACTCAACGCCTCAAACATTCAACAACAGGAACTCCCGTTCCCACGAACTGATCACCCGGAAAAACGTCTCGTACTCCTTCCGCTTCACCGACACGTAGGCACGCACGAACCGCTGCCCCAGCATCTCCTGCAACGGCACGCACCCCTCCAACTCGTCCAACGCCTCGCCCAACGACCGCGGCAGATCGTAGCCCTCCTCCTTGCCGCTGCCGGTGATCGGCTCGGTCGGCTCCAGCTTCTCGCGGATCCCGAGCAGGCCGCAGGCCAGCGTCGCCGCCATCGCCAGGTACGGATTGGCGTCCGAACCGGCAAAGCGGCTCTCCACCCGCATGTTCTCGGGCGTATCGAACGGCACGCGCAACCCGCAGGTGCGGTTGTCGTAGCCCCACAGCACATTGCTCGGCGACACCTCACCGAACACCAGCCTGCGATAGGAATTCACGTTCGGCGCGAAGAACGCCATCGCCATCGGCACGTACTTCTGCAATCCGCCCAGATAGTGCGCGAAGGTGCGGCTGAACTCCCCCGACCTGCCGCCGCTGAAGACGTTCTGCCCGTCGCTCGCCCGCACCAGGCTCTGGTGGATGTGCATCGCGCTGCCCGGCTCGTTCTCCATCGGCTTGGCCAGGAAGGTGGCATAGACGCCATGGCGCATCGCCGCCTCGCGCATCGTGCGCTTGAACAGGAACACCTGGTCGGCCCGCGACATCGCGTCGCTGTGGGTGAAGTTCACCTCCAGCTGCGCGGCGCCGGACTCGTGGATCAGCGTATCCACGTCCAGCTCCATCGCATCGCAGTAGTCGTACATCAGGTCCAGGATCGGGTCGAACTCGTTGACCGCGTCGATCGAGTACGACTGGCGCGCGGTCTCGGCCCGCCCGGAGCGGCCGGCCGGCGGCAGCAGCGGGAAATCCGGATCGGTGTTCTTCTGCACCAGGAAGAACTCCAGCTCCGGCGCCACCACCGGCTGCAGGCCCTCCGCCGCGTAGGCATCGAGCACGCGCCGCAGCACGTTGCGCGGCGCCAGCTCGTGCGGCGTGCCGTCGCGGGTATAGCAGTCGTGGATGATCTGCGCGGTCGGGTCGGTGGCCCACGGCACCATGCGCACCGTGTCCGGGTCCGGGCGCAGGTGCATGTCCGAATCCGACGGCGAGGTCAGTTCGTAATAGTCGTCCGGGTAGTCGCCGGTGACGGTGGTGGCGAAGATCCCTTCCGGCAGGCGCGTGCCGTAGTCGTGGCTGAACTTGTCGGCCGGGATGATCTTGCCGCGCGCGTTGCCGGTGATGTCCGGCACCAGGCATTCCACCTCGGTGATGCGGCGCTCCTTCAGCCAGCGCAGCAGCGAGCTTTCGGGTTGGACAGGAGGGGCGGCCTTGCGGGGGCGCGGGCGGGTGGTCATGGGATTCAGCGGCTGCGTTGGGCGGCGTAGCGACGACACGCTTCGCCGAAGGCCTGGAATATGCCGAGGTAGAACGGGTTTTCGGTGACGCGCCATTCCGGATGCCACTGCACGGCCAGCAGGAACGGCGTGCCGATGCCGCGGAAGGCCTCGACCAGGCCGTCGGGCGAGGTCGCCTCCACCGCCAATCCCCCGCCCAGGCGCGCGATGCCCTGCCCATGCAGCGAGTTGACGCGGACCTCGGTCGTGCCGGCGATGCCGGCCAGCAAGCCGCCCGGTTGCAGATGCACCGGATGCGCCGGGCCGTACTGCACTTCCAGCGCGGCCTCGATGTCCTCGCGGTGGTCGTCCATGCCGTCCACCTCGTGCACCTTCTGGTACAGGGTGCCGCCGCAAGCGACGTTGACCTCCTGCAATCCGCGGCAGATCGCCAGGACCGGCAGGCCGCGCGCCACCGCCTGCGGGACCAGCGCCAGCGTGTTGGCGTCGCGCGCGGGATCGTGCAGGTTGCCCTCCCAGCTCGGTTCGGGGCCGTAGTGGTGCGGCTCGATGTTGCTGACCGCACCGGTGAGCAGCAGCCCGTCCAGGCGATCGAGCCAGAGCCCCGGATCGACCGGCGGCTGCAAGGCCGGCAACAGCACCGGCGTGGCGCCGGCGCCTTCCACCACCGCGCGCACGTACTTCTCGCCGGTGGCGAGGAACGGATGCGCTCCGATCATCTTGCGGTCGGTCGGCAGGCCGACCAGCGGCGGGAAGGCCATGCGATGGGGCTCGATGGGCTTTTCGGCAACCTACCTTGGGCGTTTTATTTTTGCAACAACGCACGCATGGCCCTCTCCCGGCGGGAGAGGGCTTGGGGTGAGGTGCGGGCGCAGTCCTGCGTCGCCAGGCTGCAGGAGGCTTCGCCCGTACCCTCGTCCGCCCCTTCGGGGCACCTTCTCCCGGTGGAAGAAGGGAAAGCCGGGGCGTTGAGTATTCTTGACACACCCTCCGCTCTGCTAAGCTCGGCCAGACCCCGCAGGCGCCCGTCATGACCACGAATCCCGCCGCTTCGTCCCTGCCCCCGGAAGACGCCGAGACCCTGCGCCGGATCGACGGCTGCGAACTGGTCGACCTGCTGCTGCCCGACACCAACGGCCTGCTGCGCGGCAAGCGCGTGATCCGCGAATCGCTGGAGAAGGTCTACGCGGACGGCGTCTGCCTGCCGATGTCGCTGCTGGCCGCGCACATCACCGGCGACACGGTCGAGGAGACCGGCCTGGGCTACGACATCGGCGACGAGGACCGATTGTGCCGCCCGGTACCCGGCACGCTGCGCCCGGTGCCGTGGTCGCCGCGGCCGATGGCGCAGTTGCTGCTGTCGATGGAGGACGGGCGCGGCGGCGCGTTCGAGGCCAATCCGCGCGCGGTGCTGGCGCGCGTGCTGGAGCGCTACCGCGCGCGCGGCCTCACGCCGGTGGTCGCGGTCGAGCTGGAGTTCTACCTGTTCGATGCCGCACCCGACGCGCACGGCCGCCCGCAGACCCTGCGCGACCCGCGCACCGGCCAGCGCGGCGACGGCACGCAGGTCTACTACATGCCGGAGCTGGACGACCATCGCGCCTTCACCGACGCGGTCGCCGCCGCCTGCCGCGAGCAGCGCGTACCCGCCGACACGGCCGTGGCCGAATACGCGCCGGGCCAGTTCGAGATCAACCTCAAGCACCGCGACGACGCGCTGGCCGCCTGCGACGACGCGATCTTCCTCAAGCGCACGATCAAGGCGATCGCGCAGCAGCAGGGCGCGCTCGCCAGCTTCATGGCCAAGCCGTTCGCCGGCCAGTCCGGCAGCGGGCTGCACCTGCACGCCAGCCTGCTCGACGACGCCGGCCGCAACGTCTTCGCGGGCACGCCGGACGCGCCGGCCGAAGCGCTGCGCCACGCGGTGGCAGGCCTGCAGCGCGCCGCCGCCGATTCGCTGCTGCTGTTCGCCCCGCACGCCAACAGCTACCGGCGCTTCGTGCCGAACGCGTTCGTGCCGCTCAACGACAGCTGGGGCTTCAACAACCGCACCGTCGCGCTGCGCATCCCGCACAGCGATCCGCGCAACACCCGCATCGAACACCGCATCGCCGGCGCCGACGCCAATCCCTACCTGGTCGCCGCGGCGGTGCTGGCCGGCATGCTGGACGGCATCGAGCGCCGGCTCGATCCGGGCCCGCCGGTCGTCGGCAATGCCTACGAACAGGCCGAGTGCCGCAGCCCGGGCTGGCAGGAGGCGATCGCGCGCTTCCTGGCCAGCGACTTCGTCGCCCAGGCGTTCGGCGAGCGCTTCCGGCATGTCTACGGCCAGCAGAAGCGACGCGAGATGCTGGACTTCCAGGCCCGGGTGACCGACCTGGACTACGCCTGGTACCTGCGCACGGTGTGATGGCCAGCCGCGCGCGCGAAGAGGGCTATCCCGACAGCTGGTACGCGGCCAGCACGGCGCCGTTGCCGCCGCAGGCGGCCCTGCAGGGCGCGGAGACCGCCGACGTCTGCATCCTCGGCGCCGGCTATACCGGCCTGACCGCCGCGCTGGCATTGGCCGAAGCCGGCTACCGCGTGGCCGTGCTCGAGGCCCGGCGCATCGGCTGGGGCGCTTCCGGGCGCAACGGCGGGCAGGCCATCGTCGGCTACGGCTGCGAGCAGGACGCGCTGGAGAACCTGCTCGGGCCGGACGAGGCGCGGCTGCTGTTCGACTTCTCGCGCGACGGCATGCGGATGCTGCGCGAGCGCATCGCCCGCCACGGCATCGACTGCGACTGGCGCGACGGCCATGCCCACGTCCCGCTCAAGCCGCGCCAGGAGCGCGCCTTGCGTGCCGGCATCGCGCACATGGCCGAGCGCTACGACTACCCGCTGGAATGGTGGGACCGCGCGCGCCTGCGCCGGGAGCTGGCCAGCGACCTCTACCTCGGCGCGATGTACGACGCCGCCAGCGGCCACCTGCATCCGCTCGCCTATGCGCTGGGCCTGGCGCGCGCCGCGCTGGCCGCCGGGGTGCGCATCTTCGAGCATTCGGCGGTGACGCGGCTGGAGCGCGGCGCCCGGCCGGTGCTGCACACCGCGCGTGGCCAGGTGCGGGCGGAGTTCGCGGTGATCGCCGGCAACGCCTGGCTGCGCGGCGTCGCGCCGGAGCTGGAAGCGCGGATCATGCCGGTCGGCACCTACATCGGCGCCACCCCGCCGCTGGGCGCCGAGCGCGCCCGGGCCCTGATCCGCAACGACATGGCGGTGGCCGACACCAACTGGGCGCTCGACTACTACCGGCTCAGCCGCGACCACCGCCTGCTGTTCGGCGGCCGCGCCAGCTACTCCTCGCTGCCGCCGCCCGGCCTGAGGGGCCTGATGACCCGGCGCATGCACCGGGTGTTCCCGCAGTTGGGGGACGTCGGGCTGGACTACCTGTGGGGCGGCTACGTCGACATCTCGCTCAACCGCGCCCCGCACTGGGGGCGGCTGGCGCCGAACCTGTATTTCGCCCAGGGCTTCTCGGGCCACGGCGTCGCGGCGAGCGGCCTGGCCGGCACCGTCATCGCCGAGGCCATCGCCGGGCAATCCCGGCGCCTGGACGTGTTCGAGCGCATCCCGCACCGGCCCTTCCCCGGCGGCCGGCTGCTGCGCACCCCGCTGCTGGTGGCGGCGATGAGCTGGTATCGCCTGCGCGACCTGCTCCCATAACGCGAAATCCGTCACAATTATCTCAAGCTTTGCCGGATCTGGCCGATATGGACGCGGCACGTTACTTCCCCATACGTCACTCGATGCCCGTCCCCTCCGCTCGAGCTCCCGAAGGCGATCCGCTGCCGCAGCGCGTCCTGCTGGTGGAGAACTCGCGCGCCTTCACGGGCATGCTGCGCGAGGCGATCGAGTCGCGGGTGGAGCTGCCGGTCACGGTGGTCTCCACGCTGGCCGAGGCCGCGCGCGTGCTGGAGGAGGAGGACGGCTGGTTCCTGGTGCTGACCGGCCTGGTGCTGGTCGACGGCGACCGCGACCAGGTGGTGGAGTTCTTCGTCTCGCGCGGCCTGCCCACGGTCGTGGTCAGCGGCGTCTACGACGAGGACCTGCGCAAGCGCGTGCTGCAGCAGCAGATCATCGACTACGTGCTGAAGAACGCGCCGGGCAGCATCGACTACCTGACCTGGCTGGTGCAGCGCCTGGACCGCAACCGCCGCATCTCGGCGCTGGTGGTGGACGACTCGTTGTCGGCCCGTACCTACGCCACCGCGCTGCTGGAGATGTACGGCTACAAGGTGGTCGTGGCCGCCGACGGCGCGCAGGGCCTGAAGGCGATCGAGCAGGACCCGAGGATCCGCCTGGCGGTGGTCGACCAGGACATGCCGGGCATGGAAGGCGTGGAATTCACCCGCCGCCTGCGGGCGCTGCGCGCGCGCGACAAGGTCGCGGTGATCGGGCTGTCCGGCAACAACGACGCCTCGCTGATCCCGCGCTTCCTGAAGAACGGCGCCAACGACTTCCTGCGCAAGCCGTTCTCGCGCGAGGAATTCTTCTGCCGCGTCTCGCAGAACGTGGACCAGCTGGAGCTGATCGGCACCCTGCAGGACCTGGCCACGCGCGACTACCTCACCGGGCTGCCCAATCGCCGCCACTTCCTCGAACAGAGCCAGCGCCTCCTGCCGAGGCTGCTGGCCGAACGGAAGGCGGTCACCGCGGCGATGCTCGACATCGACCACTTCAAGCACATCAACGACACCTGGGGCCACGAGGCCGGCGACCACGCGCTGCGCGCCGTGGCGGCCTCGGTATCCGAGCATGCGCGGCCACAGGACCTGGTCGCGCGCTTCGGCGGCGAGGAATTCTGCCTGTTGGTGCCCGGCCTCGATGCCGCCGGCGCGGCCGGCTACTTCGAAGCGCTGCGCGAGCGGATCGGCGCGTTGCGCATCCCGGTCGGCACGGACGTCCTGCGGATGACGGTCAGCATCGGCCTGTGCACCGCGCACTCGGAGGACTGGACGCTGCACGACATGCTCGGCGAGGCCGACAAGCACCTGTACCTGGCCAAGGCCGGCGGCCGCAACCAGGTCCGCTTCGCTGCCTGACCCTATCGCAGGAGCGGCTTTCTTGTGGGAGCGGCTTCAGCCGCTCCCACAAGAAAGCCGCTCCTACAGCCCCCACCATTCACGCCACGCTGGAATGCCGGCGCGCGGCCATCAGCGCCAGCAGCGTCACCACCGCCATCGAGCTCAGGTACCAGCCCACCGACTTCAAGCCATACGTCGCCGCCAGCCAGGTCGCCAGCGGCGCGGCCGGCGCGGCACCGAGCACCCCGGCCAGGTTGAACGACATCGACGAGCCGGTGTAGCGCACCTCCACGGGGTACAGCTCCGACAGCAGCGTTCCCACCGGACCGTAGGTCCAGCCCATGACGAACAGCCCGATCGCCAGGAACGCCAGCACCATCAACGGATGGCCGGACTGGAACAGCGTGGAGAACAGCAGCCCGAACGCCACGATGCACGCGCTGGCCACCGCCATCGAACGGCGTGCGCTGGTGCGGTCGCCGTACAGGGCCGACAGCGGGATGCCCAGCGCGAAGAACAGCATGCCCACCATCTGCAACAGCAGGAACTGCTGGCGACTGTAGCCGAGCGTGGTGGTGCCGTAGCCGAGCGCGAACACCGTCATCAGGTAGAACAGGACGAAGGTCGCCAACGCGCCGAACGTGCCCGCAAGCACCGGCCCCATGTGCTTGCGCACGACCACCCCGAACGGCACGCGCACCTGTTCGTTGCGCTCCAGCGCCCGCTGGAAGTCCGGCGTCTCGGTGATGCTCAGGCGCACCCACAGCCCCAGGATCACCAGCAGCGCGCTGGACAGGAACGGCACGCGCCAGCCCCAGCTCATGAACTGGTCCTGCGACAGCAATGCGCCCAGCACCAGGAAGGTGCCGGCCGAGAGCAGGAAGCCCAGCGGCGCGCCGAGCTGCGGGAACATCCCGTACCAGGCGCGCTTGCCCGGCGGCGCGTTCTCGGTCGCCAGCAGCACCGCTCCGCCCCACTCCCCGCCCAGCCCCATGCCCTGGCCGAAACGGCACAGGGTCAGCAAGGCCGGCGCGGCGATGCCGATCTGCGCATAGGTCGGCAGCAGGCCGATCACCACGGTCGAGATGCCCATCGTCAACAGTGCCGCCACCAGCGTCGCCTTGCGCCCGATCCGGTCGCCGAAGTGGCCGAACAGCGCCGAGCCCACCGGGCGCGCGACGAACGCCACCGCGAAGGTCGCCAGCGAGGCGAGCTGCTGCGCGGTCGCGCTGGCCGGCGGGAAGAACAGGTGCGGGAACACCAGCACCGCGGCGGTGGCGTAGATGTAGAAATCGAAGAACTCGATGGTGGTGCCGACCAGGCTCGCCAACAGCACGCGGGCGGGCGAATTGGTCGGCGCCTGGGAAACGGCGGCAACGCTCATGCGGGGGTGGTCGTTCGAAGAGGCAGGGGATTCTGGCAGATGCGGCGCGGCATGCGCACGCATGGTTGCGGCAGCAACCGTATGGCGCGCGCGTCGCCGGCCGGCCTCGCCATGGCGGTCAATCCGCGAGGTTGATCCAGGTCGCCTTGATCTCGGTGTACTTGTCGAACGCGTGCAGCGATTTGTCGCGCCCGTTGCCCGACTGCTTGTAGCCGCCGAACGGCGCGGTCATGTCGCCGCCATCCCAGTAGTTGACCCAGACGCTGCCGGCGCGCAGCTTGCGCGCGACCCGGTGCGCCCGGGAAATGTCGCGGGTCCACACGCCGGCCGCCAGCCCGTACTGCGTGTCGTTGGCCATGCGCAGCGCGTGCGCTTCGTCGTCGAAGGCGATCACCGACAGCACCGGCCCGAAGATCTCCTCGCGCGAGATGGTGTGCTCGTGCGCCACCCCGTCGAATACGGTCGGCTCCACGTAGCAGCCGCCTGCGACCACGTCCGCGCGCTTGCCGCCGAGCACCAGCCGCGCGCCCTCCTCGCTGCCCTTGGCGATGTAGTCGAGCACGCGCCGGGTCTGCGCCTCGTCCACCAACGCCCCCATCGCCGCGTCGTCCTCGAACGGGTGGCGCGGCTGCATCCTGCGCCCCGCGGCGACCACCTTCTCGACGAAGGCGTCCTTGATCGAGCGCTCCACCAGCAGGCGCGAGGCCGCGGTGCAGACCTCGCCCTGGTTGTAGAAGATGCCGCCGGCGGCGGCCTCGGCGGCCGCGTCCAGGTCCGGCGCATCGGCGAACACGATGTTGGGGCTCTTGCCGCCGCACTCCATGTACGCGCGCTTCATGTTGGACTGGCCGGCGTATTGCAGCAGCTTGCGGCCCACCACGGTCGAGCCGGTGAACACCAGCCCGTCCACGTCCATGTGCAGCGCGAGCGGCTCGCCGGCGCCGGGCCCGGTGCCGGGCACCACGTTGAAAACGCCGTCCGGCACGCCCGCCTCGGCCACCAGTTCGGCCAGCCGCAGCGCGCTCAGCGGCGACTTCTCCGACGGCTTGAGCACCACCGAGTTGCCGGTGGCCAGCGCCGGGGCGATCTTCCAGGCCGCCATCAGCAACGGGAAGTTCCACGGCACGATCGCGCCGACCACGCCGAGCGGTTCGCGCGTGACCAGGCCGAGCTCGTCCGGACCGGTCGGCGCTATTTCGCCGTATACCTTGTCCAGCGCCTCGGCGGTCCAGCTCAGGCACCGGATGGTCGCCGCCAGGTCCACCGCGCGCGCGTCGCGCACCGGCTTGCCCATGTCGAGCGATTCCAGCAACGCCAGCTCGTCGGCATGCCGTTCGACCAGTTGCGCCAGCTTCAGCAGCACCTTCTTGCGGTGCACGGGCTTGGCCTCGGACCAGCGCCCGGACTCGAAACCGCGCCGCGCGGCGGCCACCGCGCGGTCCACGTCCAGGGCGGACCCGGCCGCGACCCGGCCTAGCACGCGCCCGTCGATCGGGCTGACGCAATCGAAGGTCGCGCCGTCGGCGGCATCGACATAGCGGCCGTCGATGAAGGCCTGGGTCTTCGGCGAAAGACCCTCGGCCATCGCCTGCCAGTGTTCGCGGTTACGGGACGTGCTCATCGACTCTGCTCCTGTGGTTCCTTCGCCCCGCGGGGCGAAGGCGAAGGGCAAGGACCTGTCGCCCCGCCCCTGCGGAAGACTAGAAAGTAGCCGGCGTGTTCGCGCTGACGATGACCGCCTCGCCTTCGCCGACGTTGCGGAAGCGGTGCGGGATGCGGCTCTCGAAGTAATAGCCCTCGCCCGCGCGCAGCACCCGTGCCTGCCCGCCGACCGTGACTTCCACTTCGCCGCAGACCACCACGCCGCCCTCCTCGCCGTCGTGGCGCAGCATGCTCTCGCCGGTGTCGCTGCCGGGCGGCATCACCTCGCGCAGGATGCACATCTGGCGCTGCGGGCGATGCTTGCCCACCAGGAAATAATGGATGCCGTCGCTGCCCACGTCCGGCAGCTCGTCGGCCGAATAGAAAGGCGTGTCGGGCGGGCCGATCTGCAGGTCGTGGGTGAAGAAGTCGGCCAGCGAGATCGGGATGCCGTCCAGCACCTTCTTCAGCGAGCTGACCGACGGGCTGACCTTGTTCTGCTCGATCAGGGAGATCGTCGAATTGGTCACGCCCACGCGCTTGGCGAGCTCGCGCTGGCTGAGCCCATGCGCCCTCCGCACCAGTTGCAGGCGTGCGCCGATGTCCATGCGTCCAGAAACCGGGGATGTGTTGCGGATACTTTACATGGGCCGCCCCGAGCGTCAATCGCACTATGCGGAATCCTGTGGGAGCGGCTTCAGCCGCGATAGGGCTCTACCGGCAAGCTCCATCGCGGCCGAAGCCGCCCCCCAGAGCATCCGATCCCGTCCGGGCCAAGCTGGTGTAAAGTTTTTTCAACAACTCGACCGGAGCGCGTTCATGAGCAGCGAATCCCCGTCCTCCCTCGCCGAACTGGCGCAGCAGCCGCCGGCCTCGCTCGACGCGTTCTGGATGCCGTTCACCGCCAACGCCCAGTTCAAGGCGCGCCCGCGCCTGCTGGCCTCCGCCGAGGGCATGTACTACCGCAGCGTGGACGGCCGCAGGATCCTCGACGGCACCGCCGGCCTGTGGTGCTGCAACGCCGGCCATGCGCGCCCGCGCATCGTCGAGGCGGTGGCGAAGCAGGTGGCGACGCTCGACTTCGCGCCGACCTTCCAGATGGGCTCGCCGCTGCCGTTCGTGCTGGCCGAGCGGCTCAAGGCGATCGCGCCGCCAGGCCTGGAGCACGTGTTCTTCACCAACTCCGGCTCCGAGTCGGTGGACAGCGCGATGAAGATGGCGCTGGCCTACCACCGCCTGCGCGGCGAAGGCCAGCGCACCCGCTTCATCGGTCGCGAGAAGGCCTACCACGGCGTCGGCTTCGGCGGCATGTCGATCGGCGGACTGCCCAACAACCGCAAGTGGTTCGGTCCGCTGCTGCCGGGCACCGACCACCTGCGCCATACCCTCGACATCGGCCGCAATGCCTTCTCGCGCGGCCTGCCCGCGCACGGCGTGGAACTGGCCGAGGACCTCGAACGCCTCATCGCCCTGCACGACGCCTCCACCATCGCCGCGGTGTTCGTCGAACCGATCTCCGGCTCGGCCGGCGTGGTGTTGCCGCCCGCGGGTTACCTGCAGCGCCTGCGCGAGATCTGCGACCGCCACGGCATCCTGCTGGTGTTCGACGAGGTGATCACCGGCTTCGGCCGCGTCGGCAAGGCTTTCGCCGCGCAACGCTTCGGCGTCGCCCCCGACCTGATGACCACCGCCAAGGGCCTGACCAACGGCACCGTGCCGATGGGCGCCGTATTCGCGAGCGACAAGGTGCACGAGGCCTTCACCCACGGCCCGGCCAGCGCCATCGACTTCTTCCACGGCTATACCTATTCGGGCCATCCGCTGGCCTGCGCCGCCGCCCTCGCCACCCTGGACACCTACGCCGAGGAAGGCCTGTTCGAGAAGGCGATCGAACTGGGCGGCCTCTGGGAACAGGCGATCCATTCGCTCGAGGGCGCCCCGAACGTCATCGACATCCGCAACTTCGGCCTGGTCGGCGCGATCGAGCTGGCCCCGCGCGAAGGCGCCCCCGGCGCGCGCGGCTACGAAGTGCTGGAACGCTGCTTCCACGAAGGCAACCTGCTGGTCCGCGCCACCGGCGACGTCATCGCGCTGTCGCCACCGTTGATCGTGGAGCCCGACCAGATCGGCGAGATGTTCGAGATCCTCGGACGCGTGTTGCGGCAGGTGGCCTGACCGGACGGGCCGAGGGTCGCGTCCGCCGGCCATCGTAGGCGCCGGGGTCGAACTGGCCGGAGAACCGTTTCGCCCGGGCTTGCCGCCCAGGCGGCCCGGCCGGCAGTAATATCAGCCACCGCCGTCAACCGAGGAGCGACCGTGGTCCCCATGAACGACCTGCTGCTGTTCGCCGGCGCGGCCTTGCTGATGGTCCTGACGCCGGGCCCGAACATGATCTACCTGATCTCCCGCTCCATCTGCCAGGGGCGCAAGGCCGGGATGATCTCGCTCCTGGGCGTCGTCGCGGGGTTCCTCGTCCACATGTTCGCGGCGGCCATCGGCATCACCGCGCTCTTCCTCGCGATCCCGATGGCGTACGAAGCGCTCAAGTGGCTGGGAGCGGCCTACCTGCTGTATCTCGCCTGGCAGGCGGTGAAACCGGGCGCACGTTCGCCGTTCGAAGCCCGCCAACTGCCGGAAGACCCGCCTTCCAGGCTGTTCCTGATGGGCTTTCTCACCAATACGCTGAATCCGAAGATCGCGGTCTTTTATCTCTCGATCTTTCCCCAGTTCGTGTCGCCGGACCACGGGTCGGTGTTCGCGCAGAGCGTCGTGCTCGGCCTTACCCAGATCGTCGTGAGCTTCACCGTCAACACGGCCATCGCGCTGTCCGCAGGCGCCCTGGCCGGCTGGTTCGTGCGCAACCCGCGCTGGCTGTCGGCGCAGCGCTACTTCATGGGCTCGGTGCTCGCGGGGCTTGCGGTACGGCTCGCCTCGGAGCAACGCAGGGCCGCCTAGGCCACGCCACGGCCCGAGAGCAGGAGACGGCGCGATGTTCAAGAATCTCATCCCGAAGATCTTCTACGAGCGGCTGCAGGACGGCCTCGAATTCTTCGTGGACGGACTGGGCTTCGAACTCCTCTACCGCGATGCAAGCCTGGCCGTCGTGGCACGCGACGGGGCGAAGGCCTATATCGTCCAGGACGCCGGGTACGCGGCGAAGGACCGTCCGGAGCTTGGCATCGAAACCGACGACATCGACGCGATCTTCGAGGAAATGTCCTCCCGTGCGCCCCACCTGTTGCATCCCAACTCGAACAGGGTCTCGTTGAAGCCCTGGGGCGCGCGGGAGTTCGCGATGCTGGACAAGACCACGGTCTGCGTCGTCTTCCGCCAATGGCAGGCCGACGGCGGGGACGCCTGATATGCCTCGCCGTCCGGCACTGGGATGCCGTATCCGCCCGGGTTGCCATCGCCACGCGCCGGCCTTGCCCCTACAATGCGCGCCCGCTTTTCCCGCTGCATTGCATGGACATCGTCGTCAACGAAGAACTGAAGGCCTACATCGACCCGCTCACCGCCGAGGAGCACGACGCGCTGGAACGCAGCCTGCTCGCGGAAGGTTGCCGCGACGCCCTGGTGCTGTGGGGCAACGTCCTGGTCGACGGGCACAACCGCTACGGCATCTGCCGCAAGCACGGGATCCCGTTCAACACCGTGCAGAACCCGCGCTTCCAGTCGATCGACGACGTGCACCTGTGGATGATCGAGCAGCACCTGGGCCGGCGCAGCGTCTCCGATTTCCAGCGCGGGGTGCTGGCGTTGCGCAAGCGCGAGATCCTGGCCAAGCGCCAGCGCGAGGCGCGCGAGGCTGAACTCGCCGCGACGCGCGCCGCGCAGCAGGCCCAAGCCCAGGCGGAAGCGGAAGCAGAAGCCGCCGCGGCCGGACCGGCGCCGGCCGAGGACCTGCCGCCGTGGGACGACGCGCCGCCGGTCAGCCGCGCCGAACTCGCGCGCGAGGCGCGCCTGAGCAACAACCAGGTGGTGATGATCGAGCGCATCCACACCCAGGCCGCACCGGAGGTGATCGAGGCGGTGAAGGCCGGCGACATCTCGATCAGCGCCGCGGCCGCGGTGGCCACGTTGTCCGAGGAAGAGCAACGCGCCGCCGCGCTGGCCGGCAAGTCCGAACTGAAGCAGGCGGCCAAGCGCGTGCGCGAGTCCAAGCGCAAGCCCAAGGCGGATGCCGCCGCGGACGGCGACGAGGCGCCCCTGGACGCCAAGGCGTTGCAGCGCCGCGTCAACGAGCTGGAACGCGAGAACGAGCGGTTGCGCGGCCAGGTCGCGACGCTGCAGGAGCAGTTGCAGCGCCTGCGGGGCTGATCGCGCCCGCCGGCCGGCGCGATCGCCGGGACGACGGATGCCGGCGGCGCGCGGCCGGCGAAGACGGGCCGCATCCGCCGGATATGCCAACCTAGCCGCATGGATACCCGCACCGCTGCCTCCACCGATCCGCGCCGCGCGCAGCTGCGGCGGATGAAGACCCTGGCCCTGTTCCTGCTGCTGGCGATGCTCGGCGGTTTCGTGCTCAGCCACGCGATGGGCCAGCAGGGCGCCTGGGCCTGGGTCGCCGCGTTCTGCGAGGCCGCCGCGGTCGGCGCGCTGGCGGACTGGTTCGCGGTGGTCGCGCTGTTTCGCCGCCCGTTGGGCCTGCCGATCCCGCACACCGCGATCCTGCCGCGCGGCAAGGACCGCCTGGCGGACGGCCTGGCGGTGTTCGTGCGCGACCACTTCCTGGCTCCCGCGACGCTGCTGGAAAAGCTGCGGCTGTTCGACCCGGCCAGCCGCCTCGGGCAATGGCTGGCGCAACCGGCGCAGGCGCGGATGCTGGCGCAGATGGCGCGCGGCTGGATGCAGCAGGCGCTGGACCTGCTCGACGAAGCCGCGGTGCGGCGCGCGATCCAGCGCTTCGTGGTGGAGCGCCTGCGGCAGTGGAACGCCGCCGCCACCGCCGGCGAGGTGCTGTCGCTGCTGACCACCGACGGCCGCCACCAGCGCCTGCTCGACGATGGCCTGGAACGGCTGGGCCGTTGGCTGGACGACGAGAAGGTCAAGGCCTGGGCATCCGACCTGATCGTGCGCTACGCGCGCCGCGAATGGCCCAAGCTGGTCGGCACGGTGAACTGGGTGACGCCGGTCGAGGAGATCGGCGACAAGCTGGCCGACCGGCTGGCGCGGGCCGCGATCGAGGAACTGCAAGCCATCCTGTCCACGCCGGAACACCCGCTGCGCCAGGACTACGAGGCCTGGCTGCGCGGCTACATCGAGCGCCTGCGCGACGAGCCCGCGATGGCCGAGCGGGTGGAACGGCTCAAGCAGCGCGCGATCGAGCACCCTGCCCTGCAGGATTACGTGCAGGCGCTATGGGCGCAGATCCACGCAGCGCTGCGCCGCGACCTGGACAGCGGGGACTCGGCGATCGCCGCGCACCTGGAACGCTCGCTGCATGGCCTGGGCCGCTCGCTCGCCGAAGACCCGGCCCTGCGCGAGGCGCTCAACCAGCACATGCTCGATGCCGCCGGCCGGCTCACCGAGCGGCTGCGCGCCTCGGTGACCGAACACATCGCGGGCACGATGAAGGGCTGGGACGAGCGCCACCTGGTCGACCTGCTGGAACTGAGCGTCGGCCGCGACCTGCAGTACATCCGCTTCAACGGCACCTTGGTGGGCGGATTGATCGGCCTGGCACTGCATGCCGTGTCGGTGTGGATGGGGTGATGCCCCGCTGGCGGGCGTCCCAACCCCGGCCGATGCAGCGCTTTTCCGTGGGAGCGACTTCGGCCGCGACGGGCCCTACCCGCACAAAACCCATCGCAACCAATGCCGCTCGGTGCGGACGGAGTGACGCCCCCCGGCAAGCGTCCCAACCCCGGCCGATACAGCGCTTTTCCGTGGGAGCGACTTCGGTCGCGACGGGCCCTACCCTCAAAACCCATCGCAACCGATGCCGCTCGATGCGGACGGAGTGACGCCCCCCGGCAAGCGCCCCAACCCCGGCCGATGCAGCGCTTTTCCGTGGGAGCGACTTCGGTCGCGACGGGCCCTACCCGCAAAACCCATCGCAACCGATGCCGCTCGGTGCGAACGGAGTGGCGCCCCCCGGCAAGCGCCCCAACCCCGGCCGATGCAGCGCTTTTCCGTGGGAGCGACTTCAGTCGCGACGGCCTTATCGGTAAAGCCCGTCGCGACTGAAGTCGCTCCCACAAGGGATCGCCGGCGCCCTCGCCTGCCATGGGCGAGCACCGCCAGCGGAGGGGAAAGCGCCTCCATCACGGACGTCGCCTTGCCCCGTCCCGCCGGGAGGCGAATAATAGCCATGCTGCGCCGCACAATCCCGTGCGGCGCGGGCTGGTCCGCCGGCCACGCCGGCCCTCCGCGACGCCTCGCGCCCGGCCAGCCCGGAACCGAGAACGCCAAGTTGTCCCGCGAGCCCACGCCTGCCGCCCCCTCCCAGCGTTACCCCGACTACCGTCTGATCTCGCTGATCCTGGCCTGCGCCATCTTCATGGAGCAGCTCGACGCCACGGTGCTGGCGACGGCGCTGCCGACCCTGGCGCGCGACTTCGGCGTGGCGGCGCCGGCGATGAGCATCGCCCTGACCAGCTACCTGCTGGCGCTGGCGATCGGCATCCCGGCCAGCGGCGCGATCGCCGACCGCTTCGGCCTGCGCCGGGTCTATTGCGCCTCGATCTGGATGTTCATCGCCGGCTCGATCCTGTGCTCGCTGGCGACCGACCTGCCGACGATGGTCGTGGCGCGCTTCATCCAGGGCGCAGGCGGCGCGATGATGGCCCCGCTCGGCCGCTTGATCCTGCTGCGCAGCGTCGAGCGCCGCCACCTGGTGTCCGCGATGGCCTGGACGCTGGTGCCGGCCTTCGTCGGGCCGATGCTCGGCCCGCCACTGGGCGGCCTGTTCGTGACCTACCTCGACTGGCGCTGGATCTTCTACATCAACGTGCCGATCGGCATCGCCGGGTTCTTCCTGGTGCGGCGCTTCATCCCGGAAATCCCCTCCGAGTCGGCGCCGGGCCGGTTCGACTTCGCCGGATTCGCGCTGTGCGGCGTGGCGCTGGGCTGCCTGCTGTTCGGGCTGGAGATGGTCAGCCAGCGCGACGGACTGGCCCATGCCGTCGCGCTGATCGCGACCGGCGGCGTCGCCTCGCTCGGCTACCTGTGGCATGCACGCCGCCATCCGGCGCCGCTGCTGGACCTGTCGCTGCTGAAGATCGATTCGTTCCGGCTGTCGGTCATCGGCGGCTCGCTGATGCGCGTCACCCAGGGCGCGCATCCGTTCCTGCTGCCGCTGCTGTTCCAGATCGGGTTCGGCTACAGCGCCGCGCAGAGCGGCCAGCTGGTGATGGCCACCGCGCTGGGCGCGCTGGTGATGCGCGTGCTGACTCCGCGCCTGTTGCGGCGCTACGGGTATCGCAACGCGCTGATCGGCAACGGCGTGTTCGCCAGCCTCGGCTACCTGGTGTGCGCGTTCTTCCAGCCCGGCTGGCCGCCGATGCTGGTGTTCGGCCTGCTCGCCTGCTGCGGCGCGTTCATGTCGTTCCAGTTCGCCGCGTACAACACCATCGCCTACGAGCACGTGCCGGCATCGCGCATGAGTTCGGCCAGCAGCCTGTACACCACCCTGCAGCAGTTGATGCTGTCGGTGGGCGTGTGCGCCGGCGCGCTGTTCCTGAAGACCTCGATGGCGGCGAGCGGCCACGCCGCGCCGCAGCTGCGCGACTTCTCCGTCGCCTTTCTCGCGGTGACGCTGATCTCCTTCAGCTCGCTGCGCTGGCACGTGCGCTTCGCGCCCGATGCGGGACAGGAGATGAGCGGGCACCGGCGCGGCGAAGCCGCCGGCTGACGGACTGCCCCGTGGGAGCGGCTTCAGCCGCGATGGAGCCTTACCGGGAATGCCACATCGCGGCTGAAGCCGCTCCCACGGGCTATGCCCGCGCCAGCCGCCAGGCGCGGTGGATGCGGGCGTTGCGCTCGAAGTCCGGGTCGATCGTCGCCGGGGTGATCTCCTCGCAGCGCGCGAACGCGGCGATCGCGTTCTCCTCCAGCCGGAACCGGCGGAAATTGTTTGAGAAGTACAGCACCCCGCCCGGCGCCAGCCGCGCCACCGCGGCGCGCAGCAACCGCACCTGCTCGCGCTGCACGTCGAAGTCCTCCGCGCGCGCGGAATTGGAGAACGTCGGCGGGTCGCAGAAGATCACGTCGAACTGGCCGCGCTCGGCTTCCAGCCAGGCCAGCGCGTCGGCCTGCACCAGTTGGTGCTTCGCCCCGCCCAGGCCATTGAGCGCGAAGTTGCCGGCGCACCACTGCAGGTACGTGCCGGACAGGTCCACGCTGGTGGTGGTCGCCGCACCGGCCACCGCCGCTTCCACGCTGGCCACGCCGGTGTAGCAGAACAGGTTGAGGAAGCGCTTGCCGCGCGCCTCGGCCGCCATGCGCGCGCGCAGCGGGCGGTGGTCGAGGAACAGGCCGGTATCCAGGTAGTCGAACAGGTTCACCTGCAGCAGCGCGCCATGCTCGCGCACGTGGAAGCTCTCGCCGCGCTGGTCGAAGCGGCCGTACTTGCTGCCGCCCTTGCCGCGCTGGCGCGCCTTGGTCGCCACCTGTTCCTTCGGCACCTGGAACACCTCCCGCGCCGCCGCCAGCAGATCGCCGAAACGGCGGCGCACGTCGGCCTCGGGGATCGAGGCCGGCGCGGCGTACTCCTGCACGTGCAGGAACAACCGGCGCTCGCCGTCGGCCTCCTGGTAGACGTCGATCGCGGCGGCGTATTCGGGCAGGTCGGCATCGTAGGCGCGGAAGCACTCCACGCCTTCGCGCGCGCGCCATTTCTTCAGCCGCTGCAGGTTCTTGCGCAGGCGGTTGGCGACCATCTGCGCGCCGTCGCCGAGCGGGCGCGGCTCGGCCTGCGCCCGCTGCGGCACCGCAACGGGATCGCAGACGAGCAGCGTGCATTCGAGCGCGCCGTTGAACACCTGGTACTTCCGGGTCGCGCGCAGGCCGGTGGCGAAGGCCAGTTCGTCGTTGCCGCACAACAGGCCGGCGCGCCAGGCGGGCACCGCGCGCCGCAACGCATCGCCCAGGCGCCGGTACAAGGCCGCGTCCGCGGCCAGGCGTTCGTCGTACGGCGGATTGCACACCACCGCGCCGTTCGCTTCGGGCGGCAGCGGCAGTTGCGCGACATCGGCCACGGCGAAATCGATCGCGCCCTCCACGCCCGCCGCGCGGGCGTTGGCACGGGCGGCGTCGATCGCGCGCGGGTCGAGGTCGCTGCCGTGCAGGGACGGGCGCAATCCGGCCAATCCCGCCGCGGCGCGCGCCTGCGCTTCGTCCACCAGCGTTTTCCATGCCGTAGCGTCGAATCCGCGCCAGCGCGTCGGGGCCAGCACCGGCCGCTCGGCCGGCGAGGCGGCGGCAAGCGACCACGGGTCGGCGTAGCGCTGCAGGCCGGGCGCGACGTCCGCGGCCATCAGCGCGCCTTCGATCAGCAAGGTGCCGCTGCCGCACATCGGGTCGAGCAGGCCGCCGCCTTCCGCGTACAGGCGCGGCCAGCCGGCGCGCACCAGTACCGCGGCGGCCAGGTTCTCCTTCAAGGGCGCTTCGTGCGGGGCCATGCGCCAGCCGCGCCGGTGCAGCGGGCCGCCGCCGAGGTCGACCGAGAGCGTGGCGCGGCCCTTGCGCAGCGACAGGTTCAGGCGCAGGTCGGGCTGCTCCACGTCCACCGACGGCCTCGCCAGGCCCTGCCCGCGCAAGCTGTCCACCACCGCATCCTTGACCCGCTGCGCGGCATAGCGCGCATGCGTGATCGCGGTGCCGGAGACGTGCGCATCCACCGCCAGCGTGTGCCCGGTCGCGAGGTGCTCCTGCCACGGCAGCGCCGCCGCGCCGGCGTACAGCGCATGTTCGTCGGGGCAGTCGAACCCGGCGATCGGCCACAGCACGCGGCTGGCCAGGCGCGACCACAGCACGGCCCGCTGGGCATCGCGCAGTTCGCCTTCGGCGTTCACGCCGGCGACGGTGGCGGTGGCCTTGGCCGCGCCGAGCGCAAGCAGTTCGTCGGCCAGCAGGTATTCCAGGCCCTTGGCGCAGGAAGCGAAGAATTTCACGTGGATATCCGGGAAAGCGGCGGCGCCAGGGGTTCCTGCGGCGGAAGCGGCGGCACGGGGGCGCCATGTTCGGCGATCGTGCCGCGCATTGCCAGTTCCCGCGCTACCAGGGTTCCAGCCGCGGGCGTTCGCGGTCGAGGTCGAGGCGGCCGTCCAGCGCCAGCCGCTCCAGCAGCGCCTCGTCGTGAGAGACCACCACCAGCGTGCCCGGATAGTCCTGCAGCATCGCCTCCAGCGCCTGCCGCGACGGCAAGTCGAGGTGGTTGGCCGGTTCGTCGAGCAGCAGCAGTTCGGCCGGTTCGGCCGCATAGATCGCGCAGGCCAGGGCCACTTTCAGGCGCTCGCCGCCGCTGAGCGAAGCGCAAGGCCGCTCGAGCGCCTCCGCCGCGAGCCCGAGCAGCACCAGCCGCAGCCACAGATCCGCCTCGGGCAGGGCCGGGTTGGCGTCGCGCAGCAGGGACAGCGGTGCGAGGCGGGCGTCGATCCCGCCCAGGTACTGGTCGAGCCAGGCGCGCGCGACCGGTACCTCGCAGGTTCCCTCCGCCGGCATCAGGCGCCCGGCCAGCATGCGCAGCAAGGTGGATTTGCCCCGGCCGTTGCCGCCGCACACCGCGATCCGCCGGCCGGCCTCCAGCACCAGATCGAGCGGATGCGCCGCATGCGGGCCGAACGGCAGGCGCGCGCCCTGCAGCACGGCGGTGCGGCGGCGCTGCAACGGGCGCGGCGGCCACAGCACCACGGGCCGCTCCGGCGGCGCCTGCGAGGCGGCCTCGCGTACCGCATCGCGCTGCTGCGCCAGCGCGCGATCCTGCAATGCCTGCTGGCGCCCCTGGCTGGCCTCGCTGCGCGACTTGCTCAACCCCAGCAGGATCGGCGCCTGGTTGGCCTCGTGGCCTTCCTGGCGTCCGCGCGCCTGGCGCCGCTGCATGCGCTGGTGCGCCTGCTGGCGCTCGCGCTCGACCCGCCGCAGCCCGGCCCGTTGCCGGTCCAGCTCGGCCTGGGCGGCGGCGCTCGCCCGGGCGGCCGCTTCCGCGTAGGCGCCGTAGCCGCCGCCGTGGCAGCGCAGGCCTTGCGGAGAGAGCTCGACGATCTGCCGCATGTCTTCCAGCAACGTCCGGTCGTGGCTGACGACCAGCAACCCTCCCGGCCAGTCCGCCAGGCGTCGCCGCAGGCGCTCGCGCTGCGCGCGGTCGAGATGGTTGCTCGGCTCGTCGAGGATCAACAGGTCGGCCCCGGCCAGCCACGCGCCGGCCAGGGCGACGCGCATCGCTTCGCCGCCACTGAGCAGCGCGGCCGGATGCCCGGGCTCCCATTCCGGCAAGTCCTGCATCCGCAGCGCCGTGGCCAGTTCGCGGCGGATGTCCCAGCGCTCGCCCACAGCCTCGAAGTCGGCCGGATCGGCGCTGCCCGCCTCGATCCGCGCCAGCGCGGCCACGACCGGCCCCATGCCCGCGAGATCGGCCACGCTCGCGCCGGCCGCGACCGCGACCTGCTGCGGCAGGTAGCGCACGCGACCCTGCGCCGACCTCCGCCCCCGGCTGGGCGCCAGCTGGCCGGCGAGGATGCGCGCGAGCACGCTCTTTCCCACGCCATTGCGGCCGACCAGCCCGGTCGGGGTGGCGTCGAGGTGCAGGTGGATATCGGAGAACAGGCACCGGCCATCGGCCAGGTGGAAGGCGACGCCATCCAGCGTCAAGGAAGGAACTTGCATGCGGAACTCCTGATGCCAGGCGGGACACGGTCGCGGGGACCGGGTTCGTCGGGCCGTCGTGACGACGGCGGGCATCAGTGGCGCATCGGCGCAGCTCCTTCCAGATCAGGCGCGCAGTCTAGCGCGATGCCGGCTCAGCGGCTGAATGCCGGGTGGTACTCGACCTCGCCCATCGGCGGCAGGCGGTCGCCGAAGGCCAGTGCCTGGAAATACGCCGCCGACACGCCGGGCAGCACCAGGCCTGGCTCCTGCGCGAAACCGAAGCGGCCGTAGAAGGCCGGCTCGCCCAGCACCACGCAGCCGCTCGCGCCCTGCTCGCGCAAGGCATCGAGCACCGCGCCGACCAGCCGGCTGCCGATGCCGCGGCGCTGGTGGCCCGGCCCGACCGAGACCGGTCCCAGCCCGTACCAGCCCCTGGCGCCGTCGGAAACCGTCACCGGCGAGGCCGCGGCATGGCCGACCACGTAGCCTTCGTGCTCGGCGACCAGCGAGACCGCGAGCGCACCGTCGGCGCGCAGCGCGGCGATGATGTCCTGCTCGGTATGGCGGCTGTGCTCGGCATGCATGAAGGCGACCAGGGTGACCACCTCGATCGCCTGCGCGTCTTCCGGCCGCTCCGGGCGCAACAGGATGTCCACCGGCGCGCCGTTCACAACGATTGCAGCAGTTCGGCGAACGCGTGCGCGGAAGCCTCGACGTGCGAGGCCAGCCGATGCGTGTCGTCCACCAGCAGTAGCCGCGCCGAGCGTGCCTGCGCCCAGGCGATCACGTCGGCGGCCGGGATCAGTTCGTCGTGCCAGGCATGCACGACCGAGACCGGCACGCGCGCGGCATCCAGCGCCGGCAACGGCCCCATCCTGGTCGGCGGCACCATCAGGAACAGCGCGCGCGTGGGCACCTGCAGCGACACTTGCGCGGAGACGTAGGAGCCGAGGCTGGACCCGGCCAGCACCACCGGCCCCCTGGCCGCGGCCGCCTGCGCCAGGCCGAGCAGGCGCTGCAGCCGGCCGCGCACGTCGCCGACCTGGCTGATGTCGCGGCGCGCGTCGAGGTCGGTGTAGTCGGGACGCTCGTGGGTCCAGCCCAGGCGTTCGGCGACGTCGGCCAGCGCGGTCACCTTGATGGCGTCGGGCCCGCTCTCGAACCCGTGCGAGAGGATGCAATGCCCCCGGCTCACAGCGCCTCCACCGTGTCGCCTACGCGCAGCACGCCGCCCTTGACGATGCGCGCGCACAGCCCGCCGTGGCCGCGCATGGCGTTGTAGCCGCCCGGCCCCAGCGCCAGTTCCATGCGCGAGCATGGGTCGCAGGGATCGGTGCCTTCCAGTTCCACCTCGCCGATGCGGAAGCGCCGCCCCTTCAGTGCGATCAGCGGGATGCCCGCCACCACCAGGTTGCGGCGCAGCAGCGCCGGCGCCACCTCGGCATGCCCGGACAATGCCGCGATCGCCGGCAGGTGCTCGGCCTGGATCAAGGTGACGCCACGCTTGCCGCTGCCGCCCTGGTAGCGATCGCCGTCCAGGCCGCCCTGGGCGGTGGCGCGCACTTCGGCGAGCCCTCGCATCGGCACGTCGCGCGCGGGGCGCACGCCGATCCATTCGACGCGGCCGGTGCGCGGCAGCGTCGCCATCAATTTCGCCAGTGGGCTTTCGGGATCGAGAGACATGCGCGAATGCTAGCATCCGCGCATGTCGCCAGCCCCCGTGCCGCAGCCTTCGATCCATCCCGCGCCCCTGCCCTACGAGCGGAAGCTCGCACCGCGCGCGCTCGCCGAGGTGACGCTGGCGGTGATCCACTGCACCGAGCTCCCGGACCTGGCCACGGCACGCCAGTACGGCGAGCAGGTGCGCTACGACAGCGGCACCGGCAACAGCGGCCACTACTACATCGACCGCGACGGCCGCATCGAGCAGTACGTGGCGCTGGACCGCATCGCGCACCACGTGCGCGGGCAGAACGCGCATTCGATCGGCATCGAGCTGGTCAATACCGGCCGCTACCCGCACTGGCTGGATTCGCGCCACCAGGCCATGCACGAGCCCTATCCGCAGGCGCAGGTCGAGGCGCTGCTGGCGCTGCTGGCGTGGCTGCCGCAAGTCCTGCCGTCGCTGCGCGACATCGCCGGGCACGAGGACCTGGACACCGCGGAGGAAGCCGCCAGCGACGATCCGTCCCTGCGCGTGCCGCGCAAGCGCGATCCGGGGCCGCTGTTCCCGTGGGAGCGGGTCATGGCCGCGATCCCCTTGCGACGGATCGGCGCGAGGCGGTCCTGAAGGACGAAGGACGCCAGGGCCGGGCTAATGCGCCGCGGCCAGGTACGTCTTCTCGCCGGCGTTCACCGCCAGGTCCAGCCGGTTCTGCGGCGGGGCGACCGGGCACACCACGTGCGGCGTCAACGCGCATGGCGGGTTCTCGGCGCGGTTGAAGTCCAGCACGATGCCGTGCCCGCTCGGCGGATCCACGAACAGGTAGCGCGCGCCGCCGTAGGTTTCCTTGCCGCTGGTCCGGTCGGCGAACAGGAAGAACAGCCGCTTTTCCCCTTCGATCGTCACCGGCGCGAGGCGGTACTCGTGGCCGTCGCGGCGAAACACCGCCTCGCCCGGCATCGTCGCGTTCAACGGCGTGCCGATCGAGGTCAGCAAGGTGATCGGCCTCGGCTGCGGATAGACGTGCCAGTCGGCCCTGATCCGCCAGCCCTCGTCCACCGGGAAATACTCGATGCCGGGGAAATTCTTCAATGCCGGCGCCTGCGCGTCGCGATAGCGCCAACCGGCGACCGGCCCGGTGCGGACCAGGTAGAACTGGGCCTGGCCGATCTCCAGGCGGTCGCCGGGACGTTCGAAGGCTTCCGGCCGCAGTTCGGTCTCGCCGGTCAGGCGCGTTCCGCGCAGGCGCACCTCGGCGCGCGGGTCCGGCTCGAAGCGCGCGCCGCTCTCCGCCTCCAGGCGCAGCACGCCCAGGTACGCCGGCCCGCCCGGCAACACGATGTCGTTGTCGCCGGCCGCGCCGATCCGGTACGTGCCCGGACGCAGCCGGCCCGAGCCGGTATAGCTCAGCCAGCCGTCGGGCGCGCGCAGGCGTGCCAGGCGCTCCTCGCGCCAGCGCTCCAGCTCGATCTCATACCGGTCCGCCGCGACCGCGGCGGCATGCGTCTGCGGCGTGGTATCGGCGGCGGTGGGCGTGGTCACGCCCTGCGAACATGCGCCCACCGCGACCGAAGCCAGAACCGCCCATACCCGCAACCGCATGAAGTGCACCCACTCCGAGAGAAACGTGCGCTCCGCGCAAATGCCTGGCGATGAACACAGGCCCCCATCCAGGGCCGTATTGTGCCTGCAATCTCAGGCGCCCGCCGTGATGGGCCGGGCGGGATCGCTGATCCAGCCGCTCCAGGAACCGGCATAGACCCGCGCGCCCTGCAGCCCGGCCACCTCCATCGCCAGCAGCAAGTGGCAGGCAGTGACGCCGGAACCGCACATCAGCACCGTCTCCCGCGGCGGGCGGCCATCCAGCACGGCTTCCAGTTCCGCGCGCAGGCGCGCGGCCGGCTTGAAGCGCCCGTCTTCCAGGTTGGCCGCGAACGGCCGGTTGACCGCGCCGGGCACGTGCCCGGCCACCGGATCGATCGGTTCGACCTCGCCACGGAAGCGTTCCGGCGCGCGCGCGTCCCACAGCCAGCCGGCGGGCTGCGACAGGCGCGCCAGCACCTCCCCGGCCTCGGCGATCGCCCCGGGATCGGGCGCGCCCGGATACGGACCGGCATCCTCGATGGCGGCCACCTCGCCGGTTTCCGGCAGGCCCGCGGCGCGCCATGCGGCCAGGCCGCCATCGAGCACGGCCACGGCACGATGGCCCAGTACCCGCAGCAGCCACCACAGCCGCGCGGCGGCCATGCTGCCGTCGCCGGCGTCGTACACCACCACCTGCGTGTCCGGGCGGATGCCCCACAACCCGAGCTTGACCGCGAACAGGTCCCATTGCGGCAACGGGTGGCGACCTTCGCCCGATCGGCCCAGGTCGGACAGGTCCTTGTTCAAGTCGGCGTAAACGCTGCCCGGCACATGCGAGCGGAAATATTCCTCGCGCCCCCAGTCGGGCGCGTTCAAGGCGAAGCGCGCATCGACGATGCGCAGGTCGGCGCGCTCCAGCGAGGCGGCCAGCGTCGGTGCATCGACCAGGGTGTTCCAGGTCGGCAAGCTCATGCGGTCTGCTCCAGTCGGCGTCGCAGGTTGAGAAGGATGGCGGCGGTGGCGCCCCAGATGCGCTGCCCGGGCCAGGCGTACTCCAGCACCCGGCGCGGGCGGCCCCGGAACTCGATCTCGACGCTGCGCAGGTTGCCAGGATCCATCAGGTAGTCGAGCGGGACCTCGAATACCTCGGCCACTTCGTCGGGCTGCGGCACCGGCACGAACGCCGGATCGATCACCGCCACCACCGGCGTCACCCGGAAACCGCTGACGGTGACGAACGGATCGAGATAGCCCAGCGCCTGCGCCTGCCCGGGACCGAGCGCGATCTCCTCGCAGCTCTCGCGCAGCGCGGCCGCGGCGGGATCGCGATCCGACGGCTCCACCCGGCCGCCCGGGAAACTCACCTGTCCCGCGTGGTGGCGCAGGGCGTCGTTGCGGCGGGTCAGCAGCACCCGCGTACCGGTCTCGCGGGGGATCAGCCCGGCGAGCACCGCCGCTTCGGCCGAGGCGCCGTTGCCGACCAGGTCGATCATCTCGTCGTGGTTCCAGCCCGGCCCGGCCGGCACGGCATCGAGCGGATACAGCGCGCGCCGCAGCCGGTCGCGTTCGGCCAGGCGCAGTTCCAGCCCGCGGGCCTCGCGCCCGGGCAGGATCGATTCCAGATAGTGGCGGCGTTCGGCGTCGCTCATGCTCTTCCAACGGACAATCTCGTCGATGCTGCGCAGGCAGCCCCGGCATCGCCCGGCCGGATCCAGCGCGCATATGCCGATGCACGGCGTGGGGATGCCATCGGGGGAAACGCGCACCGGCACGGACACGCCTCCAGCCTAGCGCGAATCGGGCCGCGATCGCGCGGCGGCGCCCTGCGTCACCGCCTCGCACGAGGGCGTGGACGCGCGAGGCTCCCGCAAACGATCGCGCCGGCCACGTGGGCCGGCGCGATCGTCGTTCCGCAAGGCTCGCTTACTTGACGCTGACGAGCTTGATCTCGAACTGCACGGCCACGTTCGGCGGGAACGGGGTGCGCGGGTCGGCACCGTAGGCCTTGTCCGGCGGCAGGGTCACTTCCCACTTCGAGCCGGCCGGCATCTGCAGCAGGGTGTCGCGCATGGCCTGCATCTCGACCTCGCTGACCTTGATCGACGGGATCTGCTGCGCCGGGCGGGCCTGCTGCGGGCGCTGGCCGTAAGGGAACGGACCGGCCACTTCCAGCTGCACGGTGCTGGCCTGGGTCGGCTTGGCGCCGGTGCCGTTCTCCAGGACCTTGTAGGCCACGCCGCTCGGCAGCGTCTTCACGCCGGCCTGCGACTTGTACTGGGTCATGAACTGGTCGCTCTTGGTCTTGTTCTCGGCGGCGGCCTTGTCGTACTCGGCCTTGGCCTGCTGGGCGCGGGCCTGCTCGCGCTTCTGGAACGCCTCGACCGCCGGCTTGAGCTGCTCGGCGGTGATCGCCGGCTGCTTCTTGGCGTAGGCGTCCTGCAGGCCCTTCACCACCGAGTTGATGTCCAGCTGCTCGCCACGGCCGGTCAGCTCGGCCAGGTTGTTGCCGTAGTCGTAGCCGAAGTAATAGCTGAGCTTGCCCTTCTCGGACGTGGTGTCCTGGGCCAGTGCATTGCCCGTCAGGGCCAGGGCCGCCACGGCGACCGCGATAGAACGCAACTTCATCAAACAATTCTCCAGGGTGGTGGCACAGGACGGGGCTGCCGCCTGAGATGGACGCGTTAGGATAGCCGCCGCTATGGCGGACTGCCACTGACGACCCCGGCTATGACCGGCCGCGGGTTGCGGAAGTTCCGTGCTCACATTTTCTTCACTTCACGAAAGGTTCTGCGATGTCAGACAACGTGGTCCTGGTCGAAGACCGGCAGGCCGTCCGCACCCTCACCGTCAACCGTCCCGACAAGCTGAATGCATTGAACCGGCAGACCCTGCAGGCGCTGGACCAGGCCTTCGCGGAGGCCGCGGCCGCCGACGGCGTGCGCGCGGTGGTGCTGACCGGCGCCGGCGCCAAGGCCTTCGTGGCCGGGGCGGACATCGCCGAGATGGCCGACCTGCCCGCGGTCCAGGGCCGCGACTTCTCGCTGCTCGGCCAGCAGCTGATGCGGCGGATCGAGCGCATGCCCAAGCCGGTGATCGCCGCGATCAACGGCTTCGCGCTCGGCGGCGGGCTGGAGCTGGCGATGGCCTGCCATCTTCGCCTGGCCGCCGACAGCGCCCGCGTCGGCCAGCCGGAGATCAACCTGGGCTTGATCCCCGGCTTCGGCGGCACCCAGCGCCTGCTGCGCCTCACCGGCCGCGCCGCGGCCCTGGAACTGTGCCTGCTCGGCGAACCGATCGACGCCGCGCGCGCGCTGCAGCTGGGCCTGGTGAACCGGGTGGTGCCGGCCGGCCAGTTGCAGGAACAGGCGCTGCAGCTGGCCGGGAAACTGGCCGACGCCGCGCCGATCGCGCTGCGCGGCATCCTCGACGCGGTGGTGTTCGGCGGCGAATGCGCGATCGAGGAAGGCCTGCAGTTCGAGACCGCGCAGTTCGCGCTGATGTTCGCCACCGAGGACATGCGCGAAGGCACCCGCGCCTTCCTGGAGCGCCGCAAGCCCCGCTTCGCCAACCGCTGATCCCGCCGACGATATCGATGCACCGGAAGCCCGACGCCACCGGAGCGGCGATGCCGCTGCCCTTGCGACTGCTGCACTGCCTGCTCGCCGACGATCCGGACCGGGCGATCGAACTCGGGCTGATGGACTATGCGCCCTCGCCCGGCGACGACGCGCTCGACCCGGCCCATCCCGACCTGCCGCAGCGGCTGCTGCAGGCGCAGGCGCGCTTGCGCACGGCCTGGGCCGCGCGCGAACGCCATCGCGCGCGCGCCGCGCGCCTGGCCCGCCGCGCGGCCGAACGCGAGGCGCGCCG